>NZ_JBGCCU010000002.1:0-600000 GCF_041261445.1 Catenulispora sp. EB89 | reverse complement strand
CGTCGCCGCGAGGCCGATCGCGGCACGCTTGGGGATACTCATGGTCCTCAACCCTACCCAGCGTGCGGGGGTCGTCAGTTTGAATTCAAACGAATACCCCCGTGAGGATCCTCACCTGGGCGAGCGGGAACTTCTCGACGGCCCGGCCGGGAACGGCGAGGCGGGCGGCGCATCCGCACCGCCCGCCTCGTGAAGCCCGTGAAGCCCCGTGGTACCGCTCAGAAGGCGTCGGGCCCCTGACCGCCGGTCCCGCCGGTCCCGCCGAACCCGCCGGCCCCATCGGTTCCGTCCGCACCGTCGAACCCGTCGAACCCGTCGGCCATCGGGTCCCCGCCGCTCACGACCGCACCGACCAGCACCGGCAGCGCGGCCGTCACGTCCGCCGCGACCGGCACCTGCACCCGGACCACCGGCCCGCCGCCGACCCGGGCGAACCCGCGCCCCGGGGGCAGCACGGCCGGCCCGCCGATCTCCAGCGTGCCGCCGAACAGCGCGGTGGACGCCCCGGGCGGCAGCTGTCCGAGCCCGACCCGGGCGTGCGCCTGGTTGCGGACCGTGGCCCGCAGCTCGGAGACCCGCTCGGCCCGGCTGGAGAGCACCACGGTCACGCCGGTGGTGCGGCCGGCCCGCATCAGGTCGGCCAGCAGGTCCTGCGGGTCGGCCAGCCCGGCCCGGGCCGCCGCCTCGCCGAGAGAGGCCAGCTCGTCCACGAACAGCCACAGCGGCTTGGCCAGCTCGGCGATCAGCGTGTCCTCGGTGTCCCCGAGCTCGCGCAGCCGCTCGGCCCGGCGCGTGGACTCCGCGCAGACCCAGTCGAGCAGGTCCATCGCGGCGGCCGGCGCGGACTCCACGCGCAGCACGCCGTCGCGCCCGGAGAACTCGTCGAAGTGCCCGGTGTGCTCGGCGTCGATCGCGGTCACCAGGTGGCCGTGGCCCAGGGCCTGCGCGGCCAGCGAGCGCAACAGGTTCGACTTGCCGCTGCCCAGCACGCCGGCCACCAGCAGGTGCGGCTCGGCGGCGAACCGGCCGTGCCGCCAGACCACCGGCGCCAGCTCCACCACCGGCACCTCGCCGCCGGGCTCGGCGGTCAGCTGCACCGGGATCAGGCGCGCGGTCGAGGTGGGGTCGGTGAAGCCGAGCACGTACTCGATCTCGGCGACCTTCCACGGCTGCGCCGGGATCCCGATCGGCAGCGGCGGCAGGATGCGGACGGAGAGCTTGTTGCCCTCCTCGTCCCAGTCGTACAGGTACTCGTTGGCCTGGCCGATCTTGCCCTCCAGGGCCCGCTCGACCTTGGCTCGGGAGTCGTGCTCGCCGTCCTTGAAGAACGGGGAGTACTGGAGCTTGAGCGCCACCAGCCGGTCGCCCTCGTCGAACTCCCACTCGGTGAACCCGTCGCGGTAGCCGCCGCCGGGCTTGAACCGCTCGTCCGGGTCGTGGGTGTCCATCAGGTAGGGGACCAGGCCGTTGTACGCCGACTGGAGCCGCGCGACGTGCGCGTCGCTCTCCGGGTCCTTGCCGGGGTCGGGCCGGTCCCGGCCCAGGTAGGTGGCCCCCGCGGCCCAGACCGCGAGCAGCAGCAGGATGCCGTACGGCTGGAAGCCCACGGCCACCGCGCACACGGCGAAGACGAAGACCACCAGGTCCCGCCATTCCTTGTGCTTCTCGTGCCCGCCGGCCTCGGTCCAGTACGTCTTGGCGTCCGCGGCCATCTGCTTGGTCCCGCGGACCAGCACCACCACCGGGTGCCCGATGTCCATCGCCCGCGCCTTGGCGCGCTTGGAGGCGTGCCGGGTGGTGTTCGAGTAACGGCCGACGGCCTCCGTGATCGGGTGGTCACGGAAGCCGCGGGCCAGGCGCTGGATGGGGTTCTCGGTCCCCACCGATCCCGCCATAGGTGTTCGACCCCTTAGCTGAGGAGCTCTAGCTGGCTCTGCTGGCTCGGCCGGCCCGACGCCGGATCAGCCCTGGCACCGCTAGAAGTGCAGGTTGCTGATGAAGCTGGCGATGGAGGCACCGCTCTGCTTGATGTTCGGGGCGATCGAGGTGGACGCGAGGTAGAAGCCGAGCAGCGCGCACACGATCATGTGCGAGACCTTGAGCCCGTCCTTGCGGAACAGGATGAAGGTGATGATGCCCAGCAGCAGCACACCGGATACCGAGAAGACCATGACAGCGACTCCTTCGCCTGCGAGTGCCCGGCGTTTTTCGGTCGCCGTGCGTGAATCTCTACCTAGTGATGCGGTCGGCTATGGAGAGTGGCCGTCGCCCGGGTCGGCGGGGCCATTCGTTCCCGAAGGGAGATGAAAACCAGATTCAGATGAAGCTCACTCTTGGATTCTCGCCCAGGGGGTTCGGCTTTTATAGCTGGAAAGCGGTCGGGAGCGGTGAAGATTCACCCGAGCGGCGCATCTGCCGGGCTCCGGCCGGAACGCGAGTGCGAACGGGTGATGCCGGTGGGAACCCCGAGGTGGACGGGGTCTGATCCGCGGCGGTGTGGACACGCCGAGGCCTCGCCTGTTGCCAAGACCGGCTCAAAGGGTTGAGTCGTTCCAGCCGATTAATACCGGCGGGAATCCGCAAACAGGCGTGGGGCTGCGCGTATTGAATTACTTACACTGAAGTGCGGGCCCTGAGAAGACGGGTCATTTCGGGGCGACGGCCCACTCGCCGCGCTTCATGACGCCGCACACTTCCAGTTCGTCGTCGAGCACGACCAGGTCCGCGAACTTGCCGATCTCGATCGAGCCGATCTCGTGGTCCAGGCTCAGGGCGCGCGCGGGGGTCAGGGAGGCCGACACCGAGGCGTCCTCGATCGGCAGGCCCAGCTCGCGCACCGCGCGCCGGAGCGCGACGTCCATCGTCAGGGTGCTGCCGGCGATCGAGCCGCCGCCGGTCAGCCGGGCCACGCCCTCGGAGACCTCGACGTCCAGCGCGCCGAGCCGGTACATGCCGTCGGGCTGGCCGGCCGCCGCCATGGCGTCGGTGATCAGCGCCACCCGGTGCGGGCCGACGGCGTTGAAGACCATGCCGATCACCGCGGGGTGCACGTGGATGCCGTCGTTGACCAGCTCCACGATCACGTTCTCGTCCTCGATCGCGGCCACCACCGGGCCCGGCTCGCGGTGGTGGACGCCGGGCATCGCGTTGAACAGGTGGGTGGCGACCCGGGCGCCGTGGGAGAAGGCCTCCTCGGTGATGCCGTAGCCGCCGTCGGTGTGCCCGACCGCGGCGATCACGCCGGAATTGGCCAGCAGCGCGGTGGCCTCGATGCCGTAGTCGAGCTCGGGGGCCAGCGTCACCATCTTCACCGTGCCGCGGCCGGCGGCCAGCAGCGGCCGCAGCAGCGCCGGGTCGGGGGCGCGCAGCAGGGCCGGGTCGTGGGCGCCGCAGCGGGCCTTGGAGATGAAGGGGCCTTCCAGGTGCAGCCCGGCCAGCAGGCCGTCCTCGACCAGGCCGGCCAGGTCGGACAGGTAGCGCTGCAGGTCGTCCAGCTCGGTGGAGACCGTCGAGGCGACGGTCGTGGTGGTGCCGTGCGCGCGGTGGAAGGCCGCGGCCCGCACCGCCTGCTCGATGTCGCCGGAGCTGAAGGCGGCGCCCCCGCCGCCGTGGGTGTGCATGTCGACGTAGCCGGCCAGCAAGTAGCGCCCGGCCAGGTCTATGGAGGCCTCGTGCGGATCCGTGTCGGATGGTCTCGGGCTGGAGCCCTGCGGGCCCACCTCGGCGATCCGGTGGCCGTCCAGGCGCAGCCAGCCGTCGGCTCGCACGCCGTCGGGGAGGACGATCCGGGCGTTCGTCAGCAGTGTCATCGCAAACCTGTCGGCAGAAAAGGGGAGCGGAGGGGCGGGCGGAGCTGGGTTCGGTTCACACGTTAATTGGTATAGACCTGTAATCGACGGACCCACGGTACGCCATGGGCCCGGTGGGACGCCGTGTGGGTGTGCGGCCGTACTCTGTTCTGCATGAACAGCAGCGAGCCCGGGGGCGGATTGACAGACCGGGACCGCGCGATCCTGGCGTTCGAGAAGCAGTGGTGGCGCAACGCCGGTAGCAAGGAGCAGGCGATCCGGGAGCGGTTCCAGATCTCTGCTACCCGTTATTACCAGCTGCTCAACGCACTGCTCGACGACGAGGCGGCGCTGGCCCTGGAGCCGGAGGTCGTCAAGCGTCTGCGGCGGTTGCGCGCCGCGCGCCAGCGCGCCAGGTCCGGACGGGTGAAACGGGTCTCCGACATCGGCGCGGACTCGGACGGGGAGCCCCGGCCTGTGTCTAATGAAGGACATGACCGGGACCGAGCCGCCTGACCGGGAGCCGTACGACCGGGAGCTGCTACGCGGTCGCCCCGACCGGGAGCTGCTACGCGGTCGCCCCGACCGGGAGCCGCTCGACCGGGAGGAGCGCGGCCGGGAGCCCGCCGAGGCGCGGCCGATGAGCCGTCCCGCGCTGCTCGCCGCGGTCGTCGCGGTCTGCGGGACCGGGCTGCTGGCCGGGCTCGGGCTGTTCGGCGGCTCGACGCCCAAGCCGCGTCCGGCGGCGCCGGCGGCCGCCGTGGTGAAGGCCGCCGATTCGCTCGGCGCGCGGGCCGGCGAGCCGGTCCGCGACCGGCTGGCGCACCGGCCGCACGCGCACCGTCCGGTCAAGCACCTGCCGCACTCTCTGCACGCGCTGCACTCCGTGCGTTCCGCTCATTCCGCGGTCCACGAGGCCCGCCGCACACACAAGGGGAGTGCCGGATCAGGCGCTCCACACAGCGCCGACCGACACTCCCCGGCTCAGGGGACGCTCAGGCCTACCGAGCGTCCGGCCACTGCGCGGCCCGCAGCGCCTTCTGGGACACGGAGTACAGCACCGCGACCGTCATCAGCAAAGACAGGCCCAGCAGCGTCCCAGTAGGTGAGAACCACTGCAGTGCGGCGCTGGCCACCAGCATCCCGGCCGGCATCCCGATCAGCAGGAACATGTCCAGCGCGGCGGCGGTGCGGCCGCGCTGCTCGTCCGGGACCGCCTGCAGGATCAGCACGTTGACCATGACCACGGCGGACGGGATCACGGCGCCGCTGAGCGCGAGGAACGCGGCGTCGGCGGCCGGGGCGCCGATGAACGTCATCCCGAAGTTGGCGACGGCGAACACCAGGCACGCCACGATCAGCAGCCAGCCCGGCCGCATCACCTTGTGCAGCGGCTTCACCAGCACGGTGCCGACCAGCCCGCCGAGCGCCATGGCGCCGATCACCAGACCGGTGGTGCCGGACGCGGCGTGCTCCTGGTGCATGCGCACGACCAGGCTCAGGAAGACCGGGTAGCCGGCGGTGTTCACCAGGCACAGGGCCAGGGTGGTGGCACGCATCACCGGGTCGCGCATGATCGTCTTGAGGCCGAGGAGCGCACCGCCGCGCTCGGTGTCGGTGCTCGTACTCGCTGCGTCTTCCGCCTGGCCCGCGGCCTGGTCGGCAGCCTCGTCGGCGGCCAGCGTCACGGACTTCGGCAGCTTCAGCAGCACCACGGTGAGCAGCGAGACCAACCCGGCGATCATGGCGAACAGGAACGGCAGCGCCCGCGAGATCCCGAACAACGCCCCACCGAGCGGCGGCCCGGCCAGCTCGCACCCCTGCTGCCGCACCTGCTCGGCGGTGAGCGCGGCCGGAATCTGCTCGGGCGCCACCACCTGCCGCAACATCAGCGTCCGCGCCCCGGCGAACGGCTGGATCGCGCCGAGCGCGGCGGCGGTGAGCAGCAGGTGCCAGAACGTCAGGACACCGAGGAAGTACGCCACGGCCACCGACCCCGCGGCGGCCACCCGCACCGACTCCGACAGCAGAAGCAGCCGCCGCCGGTCCTTCCGGTCCATCAACTGCCCGACCGGCAGCGTCGCCAGCACCGACGCGATCAGCTGCACGGTCGCGAACAGCCCGGCCTTCAACGGCGAGCCGGTCAGCGCCAGGATCACCAGCGGGTAGGCGATGTCGGCGGTGCTCAGGCCGAGCAGGGCCGAGACCGCTCCGCCCCAGAGCAGGTTGAAGTTGCGGTTGCGGCGGAGGGGGATGAGCTCGGGGGCGGCCTCGGCGGCGATCTCGGGGGCGATCTCGGCGGCGCGCTCCTCGGCCGAACCGGCGGCCTCGGCGCTCGCGGTCGCCGCCCGCCGTCCGGCCCAGGCGCCGTCCTCCGGCATGCCCTCCACGTCCATCGCCGCGTCCCCCGTCGGCTCGAGCGCTGTTGCGGTCATCGTGAACCCTCCCTGATTCATGAACGTTCGCGTTGGCGCGAGCATTCACCCTCTCACCATCATTCACGCTTGAGTGAATGATGACGCATCCGTGAGCGTCTGGCAAGATGGACCCCATGGGCAGCAAGAACACGACCTCCGACCTGGCCGGGGCGCTGGACTCGGCGCGCACCGCGATCCGGGATGCCAACGCCGAGGTGGCCGGTGCGCTTCGTGAGGTGCATGAAGAGGTCTCCGCCGCGCGGGAACAGGTGGCGCTGATCCAGGAGGTGGTGCGCACCGTCACCGACGTCGACACCATCAAGGCGCTCGCCGACACCACGCGGCTGTCACTGCTGCGGGCGCTGTCCCGCGACCGGGTGCCGAAGTCGGCCAAGGAGCTGGCCGAGGACCTCGGCCAGCCGCAGACCAAGCTCTACCGGCACCTGAAGGTGCTGCTGGAAGCCGGCTTGATCGAGGCCGCGGAGACCCGGGTGGTGTCCGGCATCGTCGAGACCAAGTACCGGTCGGCGCAGGGTTCGCTGACGATCGACCCCACCGCGCACCCGGTCGAGACCCGCGAGGCCATGGACCGGATCATCGACGAGAACCTGGCCGACTACCGCAAGCGCTTCCTGCGGCACCTGGACGATCTGGGGATCCCTTCTGATCCGGAGGAGGCGAAGAACAGCGGCATGCTCATGTTCCTGTCCTCCACCCTGCCCGCCGATGTCGCCGCGGACTTCCAGAAGCGGTTGGAGGCGCTGGTCAAGGAGTTCGACAGCCTTCCGCGCGACCCCGACGGCGTCCGGATCGAGGGCCTGGTCTCCTGGTTCAGACCTCGGATACCGGAGACTCCGGACGGCTCGGCGGCCGCGAACCCCTAGACCGGCGCGACCGCTGGACCGGCGCGCGACATCCGGCAGCCGGCGGAGCGTTCCGCCGGCTCGGCTACTGCTCTGTTTCCCCGACCGCTTCCCCGACCACTTCCCCGGCGCCCTCGCCCCGGGTAAGGGTCCGCATCGGCGGCCGCTCGACCACCGTCACATCCGTCGACCGCGGCGCGAACCCCTCGGCCTCGCGGTGGAACTGCGTCATCAGCGTGTGCGGTCGGGCGCCGTCGCCGCCGGGCACGATCCGCCCCTCGCGCCGCAGCCGCTCCCACGCCACCTGCATGATCTCGCTGGCCATCCGGCCCAGCCCGGCGTCGTCCTGGTGGTGGTGCAGCCGCACGCCGACGTCCACCTGCGCCATGCCGTCCAGCCCGACCAGCGCCAGGGTGTCGATCAGCATCGCGGTCTCGACGCCGTAGCCGGTCGGGAACGGCAGCCGCTCCAGCAGCGTCCGGCGCGCCGCGTACTCCCCGCCCAGCGGCTGCACGAAGCCGGCCAGCAGCGGCCAGTGCAGGTTCAGGATCGGCCGCGCCACCAGCTCCGTGACCCGGCCGCCGCCGGCCGGCAGCACCGCGGAGCCGGCCACGAGCGGCCGGTCGTACATGGCCTTGACCAGGTGGATGGCGTCGTTGTCGGGGGAGCAGAGCAGCGGCCCGAGCACGCCGGTGACCACCGTGGAGGAGAACTCCCTGAGGTCGGCGTCTATGAAGCAGACCAGGTCGCCGGTGGTCGCGGCCAGCGACCGCCACAGCACCTCGCCCTTGCCGCGCACCGACGGGATGCCGGGAAGGATCTCGTCGCGGTGCAGGACCTTCGCCCCGGCCGCCGCGGCGTTCTCCGCGGTGCGGTCGGCCGAGCCGGAGTCCACCACCAGCAGCTCGTCCACCAGCGGCGCGGCCTCCACCAGGTCCTCGCGGATGGCGGTGACGATCGCGCCGACGGTCTCCTCCTCGTCCAGCGCGGGCAGTACCACGCTGATCCGGGCCCCGGTGGCGGCCTTCGCGGCGAGCAGCCGTTCCAGAGGCCAGTCCGAGGCCTTCGAGGAGCGCGCGTCAAGCCACCGCTCCACCTCTTCCAGCACCGGGCTCTCCACTCTGAAATCGGCTATCGGCAACCTCTTCAAGAGTAGATCCCTACCCACCCGCCCCCGACCCAGACCCGGCTTCGCCGGGTCTTCGATCGGTGTGTAAGTAGGGGCCCTGGGCCCGTCCCTCGGCCGGAGCCGCCGTCGTCTCGGGATCCGGACGGGTAGGTCCCACCTGGCCACCGGAGGCTTACGCTCCATAGCAACAACTCAATAAGTGCTCATCCAGAGGAGCTGAGGGACCGGCCCTACGACGCTCCGGCAACCATCCGTTCTGCCACCTCATCGTGGCACGGCGCGGTGCCAACTCCGGCCCACCCGGCAGCCGCCGAGCCGTGGGAAAGATGAGGAAAGGAACCTCGCGTCATGTCCGCAACCCTGTCGACGGCACCCTCCACGACCGCCCCCTTCGGCCCCGCGGCGCATCTGTCCTGTCGTGAGTGTGGTCACACCACGGAGCTCGGCCCGAAGTTCGCCTGTGAAGAGTGTTTCGGCCCCCTGGAGATCTCCTACGACTTCGGCACCGTCACCCGCGAGCAGATCGAGGCCGGCCCGGCGTCGATCTGGCGCTACGCCCCGCTGCTGCCGGTCCCGGCCGATGTCGCCACCCGCCCCACCACGAACCCCGGCTGGACCCGCCTGGTCCGCGCGCACCACCTCGGCCGCGAACTCGGCCTGACGAACCTCCACGTCAAGGACGACTCCGGCAACCCGACGCACTCCTTCAAGGACCGCGTCGTCGCGATCGCCGTGCAGGCCGCCCACGCCTTCGGCTACACCACTCTCTCCTGCTCCTCCACCGGCAACCTGGCCGGCGCGGTCGGGGCCGCCGCGGCGCGGGCCGGGCTGGACTCCTGCGTGTTCATCCCGTCGGACCTGGAGAAGGAGAAGATCGTCGTCGCCTCCGTCTACGGCGGCCGACTGATCGCCATCGACGGCACCTACGACGAGGTCAACCGTTTCTGCAGCGAGCTGATCGGCGACGAGCTCGGCGAGAAGTGGGGCTTCGTCAACGTGAACCTGCGGCCGTACTACGCCGAGGGCTCCAAGACGCTGGCGTACGAGATCGCCGAGCAGCTCGGCTGGCGGCTGCCGGAGCAGATCGTGATTCCGGTGGCCTCGGGATCGCAGCTCACGAAGATCGACAAGGGCTTCCGGGAGCTGGTGAAGCTCGGCCTGGTCGAGGACACCCCGTACAAGGTGATCGGCGCCCAGGGCTCCGGCTGCTCCCCGGTGTCGCAGGCCTACAAGGACGGCATCGACGTCATCCGCCCGGTGAAGCAGCCCGACACCATCGCCAAGTCGCTGGCGATCGGCAACCCCGCCGACGGCCCCTACGTGCTGGACATCGCCCGGCGCACCGGCGGCACGGTCGAGGACGTGACCGACGAGGAGATCCGCGCGGGTGTGAAGCTGCTGGCGCGCACCGAGGGCATCTTCGCCGAGACCGCGGGCGGGGTGACGGTGGGGGTGCTGAAGAAGCTCGCCGACGCCGGCCGGCTGGACCCGGACGCGCTGACCGTGGTCATCAACTCCGGCGACGGGCTCAAGACCCTCGACGCGGTCTCGGACTGCGGGCCCACGGCGGTCATCAAGCCGTCCCTGGACGCCTTCCGCGCGACGCTCTGACCGCTTCCGGGCTCCCGCACCGCGCGGGTGCGGATCAAGCTGTTCGCGCAATCTTCATCGGCATGACGCCCCGCGAGGGGATCGAGTAAGGAGCATGGCTATGAGCATCACCGTACGGATTCCCACCATCCTGCGTACTTACACCGACGGCAAGGCCGAGGTGTCGGTGCCGGGCGGTACTCTGGCGGAGGTGATCGACCAGCTGGAGGCCGACCACACCGGGATCCGCGCGCGGGTCCTGGACGACGACGGCAAGCTGCGGCGTTTCGTGAACGTCTACGTGAACGACGACGACGTGCGCTTCGCCGAAGGACTGGGGACGGCGGTGCCGGAGGGCGGCAACGTCTCCATCATCCCGGCCGTCGCAGGGGGCTGATGCGGCGGCGCTTCGGCGTGCCCGGAACGAGGGCCGGTTCCCGTATCGTTATCTACTCACCGTGAACAGGGCGAGAAGATACGCGGGGATCGGTCCGTATTTGTCTGCGCACCACTTACGAACCTCTGAATAATCTCTGAGATTTAGACCTGTTGTACTGAGCGTCACATTGGCTAGTCTCAGCGCCGGTCGAACGATTCGGCGAGATCCCTCCAGCTCAACCCTCTTGGTACGGCGGGTGGTACGGCGGCGAACGACCCTGGCCCGCGGGGTGCGGGCCGGAATTGGGGTGGGGTTCCACAGGGGGTAGCCCACTCCTCTAGAGCCGGAGCAAGGGGAGTACGGAATGGCTCAGGGCACCGTCAAGTGGTTCAACGCGGAGAAGGGCTACGGGTTCATCGCGGTCGACGGCGGGTCGGACGTCTTCGTCCACTACAGCGCGATCCAGATGGACGGCTACCGCAGCCTGGAAGAGAACCAGCGCGTCGAGTTCGAGATCTCGCAGGGGCAGAAGGGCCCGCAGGCCGACATGGTCCGGGTCATCGTCTAGCAGACCATCCCTGCGATCGACACTGGTTCCCATCACCGGGTCGCGACCATTCGGGGCTTTCGCGCCGCCGCCCGACCGACGACAACTCCGCACAACAGCCTTCAGGGCCCGCTCCCACGTACGGGAGCGGGCCCTGAAGCTTGTCGACCGGCTTGCACTCCCCGGGGGAGAGTGCTAATCATGGACCTTGGCAGTCTCACACCGAGAGTGCCAAACGAGAGAACCTCTCAGGCGAGGCTCGAACATCGTCTCACCGGCAGGGACCGGCGGGGTGACGGGCCGTCCGTCGCGGGCGCCTGGCGGTTCGCCAAGGAATCCCTGGTGTGGGAGGTCTGTACCACAATGTCGAAGATCATCGCGTTCGACGAGGAAGCCCGGCGCGGCCTCGAGCGCGGCATGAACCAGCTCGCGGACGCGGTCAAGGTGACCCTCGGCCCGCGCGGGCGCAACGTCGTGCTGGAGAAGAAGTGGGGCGCCCCCACGATCACCAACGACGGTGTCTCGATCGCCAAGGAGATCGAGCTCGAGGACCCGTACGAGAAGATCGGGGCCGAGCTCGTCAAGGAAGTCGCCAAGAAGACCGACGACGTCGCGGGCGACGGCACCACCACCGCCACCGTGCTGGCCCAGGCGCTGGTCCGCGAGGGCCTGCGCAACGTGGCCGCCGGGGCGAACCCGATGGCGCTCAAGCGCGGCATCGAGGCGGCCGTGGAGGCCGTGTCCGCCGAGCTGTCCAGCATGGCCAAGGACGTCGAGACCCGCGAGCAGATCGCCGCGACCGCCTCGATCTCCGCCGCTGACACCGCGATCGGCGACATGATCGCCGAGGCGATGGACAAGGCCGGCAAGGAAGGCGTCATCACCGTCGAGGAGAGCAACACCTTCGGTCTGGAGCTGGAGCTCACCGAGGGCATGCGCTTCGACAAGGGCTACATCTCGCCCTACTTCGCCACCGACCTGGAGCGCATGGAGACGTCCTTCGACGACCCGTACCTCCTGATCGCGAACTCCAAGATCGGCAACGTCAAGGACGTGCTGCCGATCCTGGAGAAGGTGATGCAGAGCGGCAAGCCGCTGGTCATCATCGCCGAGGACGTCGAGGGCGAGGCGCTGGCCACCCTGGTCGTGAACAAGATCCGCGGCACCTTCAAGTCGGTCGCGGTCAAGGCCCCCGGCTTCGGCGACCGCCGCAAGGCGATGCTCGGCGACATCGCGATCCTGACCGGCGGCCAGGTCGTCTCCGAGGAGGTCGGCCTGAAGCTGGACTCCGTCGGCCTGGAGATGCTGGGCAAGGCCCGCAAGGTCGTGGTGACCAAGGACGAGACCACGATCGTGGACGGCGACGGCGACAGCGACTCCATCGAGGGCCGCAAGAACCAGATCCGCGCCGAGATCGAGAAGTCGGACTCCGACTACGACCGCGAGAAGCTGCAGGAGCGCCTGGCCAAGCTGGCCGGCGGCGTCGCGGTGATCAAGGCCGGGGCGGCGACCGAGGTCGAGCTCAAGGAGCGCAAGCACCGCATCGAGGACGCGGTGCGCAACGCCAAGGCGGCCGTCGAGGAGGGCATCGTCGCCGGCGGCGGCGTGGCCCTGATCCAGGCCGGCAAGCAGGCGTTCGAGAAGATCGACCTGGCCGGCGACGAGGCCACCGGCGCGAACATCGTGCGCCTGGCCCTGGAGGCCCCGCTGAAGCAGATCTCGGTCAACGCCGGCCTCGAGGGCGGCGTCGTGGTCGAGAAGGTCCGCAACCTGGAGACCGGCTTCGGCCTGAACGCCGCCACCGGCGAGTACGTCGACATGATCAAGGCCGGCATCCTGGACCCGGCCAAGGTCACCCGCTCGGCGCTGCAGAACGCGGCCTCCATCGCCGCCCTGTTCCTGACCACCGAGGCGGTCATCGCCGACAAGCCGGAGAAGGCGGCGGCCGCGGCCGGCGGCGGCATGCCCGGCGGCGACATGGACTTCTGAGCCTCGGCTCAGGGTTCTGGTTCGGAACTGCGGTAACTGCTGTACGCGGAGGGCGGCTCTGGCTTCGGCCGGGGCCGCCTTCGGCGTGTTCGAACGGATATTTACTCTTCTGGGTGATTACTTTCCGGTTCGCTTCCCTCGCGCTGCGGCCCGCATGTGAGTCTATGCTCGGAGTGTGACGACAACGGGACACTCCGATGCCCACGGCGGCAGCAGGGAGCCACTCATGACGGTCACGGCGGAAACGCGGCAAGCCTTCCTCGAGTTCGACGCGACGCTCGGCCCCAAGTACCGCGCCGAGCTCATCGACGGGAGGATTGTCGTGAACCCAGCTCCGGTCGGAGACCACGAATCAGTGCTCGCCAAACTGAACACTCAGCTTGTGCGTGATTCAGCGATTCCGGTTTGGATTTCGGGACATCGCGGCCTGAGTACGCCTTTCGGCAACTTCATCCCTGATCTGGCGGTGGCTGAGCCGGGAGCTTTCGAGGGCGAGCCCTCGTGGGGTACACCTTCGGGATGGTTGATGGCTGTCGAGGTGACGTCATCCGCGCCGGCGGATGACCGCGAGGCCAAGCGCCGTGCATACGCTGCCGTGGGCATCCCGCTGTATTTGCTGGTCGACCGCGGTCGCGGCGAGACGGTGCTGTTCAGCCATCCTGATGTCGAAGCCAAGGACTACCGCGCTGACATCCGCGTCCCGTTCGGTGACGCTCTCGAACTCCCGGCACCGTTCTCCTTCACGCTGACCGACTTCGCTCCGATGGGACCGCGCCCCCGCGAGCTCTGACCGGCTGCGCCCCGCCCCCGTTGCCCGTATCCAACCCCCGGCCCACCCCTTGTCCCCGTCTCGGCTCTCTGGCGTAATGAACACATCAGCCTTATGAGACGGGAGACTGCATGGCCTCACCAGCGCGCGGACGCCACCGCATTCTTCGGTGGCTGAACCATCCGCGGCGGCTGGTGCGCCTGAGTCCGGGGCAGCGGCGCCGGTTCATCCTGGTCATCGGGAACACGATCGTCACCTCCGGTGCCATCGTTCTGCAGGTTTCCGCGCGCGGGAATCTTGTGGTGTGGACGCTGGCGCTGATCGCCGTCTCGCTCATCACCGGCATCCTCGCGATCGGTACCGAGTGGCTCATCGTCGAGGGTGCGGGGAAGGCGTCGGAGGGGCGGCGGGCCAGTTGGCCGGATCCGCGGGTGGTCAACGGGGCCGCGCCGCCGAGTCTGGAGTTGCCGCCTGCGGACGAGCAGTTCGTCGGCCGGCGGCAGCAGCTCGATCAGCTGCGCGACATGCTGGAGCGGGTCGCCAATGACGGCCGCGGGGCCCCGGTTCTCGCCCTGTACGGCATGGGCGGCGTCGGCAAGACCTCGCTGGCCGTGCAGTTCGCCGAGGAGGTGCGCAGCGACTATCCCGGCGGGGTGCTGCACCTCTCGCTCAGCTCGCTGAGCGCCGGCGGGCCCTCCGGCCGCGACGCCCCCGATCCCTCCACCGCCCTCGGGCGCCTGCTGGCCGCGCTCGGCGTCCGGGCCGGGGAGGTGCCGCCTGATGCGGACGCGCGCCGCCGCCTCTACCACGACCGCCTCGTCGGCCGCCGGGTCCTGGTCGTCCTCGACGACGCCAAGTCCGCCGCGCAGGTGCGTCCGCTGCTCGCGCGGGTCCGCGGCTGCGCCACGGTCATCACCAGCCGCCGTCCTCTGGGCCTGCTGGAGGCCGAGCCCTTCACCGTCGGCGGCCTCGACGACGACTCGCTGCGCGAGCTCCTGGTCCGGCATGTCGGGGCCCGCCGCGTCGAGGACGAGCCGGACGCCGCCCGCCAGATCATCCGCGCCTGCGGCGGCCTGCCGCTGGCCCTGCGCCTGGTCGCCGCCCGGCTGGCCGCCGACAACCACCGCACCCTCGCCGAACTCGCCGCGCGCCTGAGCCTCGACGAGTTCCGCTCCGGCGACGTCCGCGTCCGCGATGCCATCGAGGTCTCCTATGCCGAGCTCGACCCGCGCAGCCGCCGAGCCTTCCGGCTGCTGACGCTGTTCCCCTCCATATCCCTGCGGGAGTGGGCCCCGGCGCCGTTGCTCGACATTCCGGTGGCGGCCGCCCTGGAGGTGATGGAAGACCTCGTCGAGGCCCAGTTGCTGGAGCGTGCGGCGCGCGGCAGTTCCAACGGCACCGAATACCGCTTCCACGCCCTCGTGCGTGAATACGCCGAGGAACGCCTCGCCGCCGAGGACGCCGCCGACGAGCAGCGCGCCGCGCTGGCCCGGCTCGGCGGCGCCTTCCTCGCGCTGGCCGAGTACGCCGAGCACCTCACCGACCCCACCGTCCCGCGCCACGGCCGGGCCGGCGGCGCGCTGCCGTCCAGTGCCGAACACTGGCACGTCGACGACCCCGACCTGCTCCGCTACGCCGAGTACGGCCCGACCCGCTGGCTGCTCGGCGACTGCCGCCGCCTGGGCCGGATGGTCGAGCGCGCGCACGCCGCCCAGCTCTGGGACCTGTGCTGGGAGCTGTCGGTGGTCCTGGCCCGGGTGCTGGAGACCGTCTACACCGTCTGGAACCGCTGGGACGACGTCCTGCACGACGGCCTGGACGCCGCCACCCGCCGCGACGACCGCCGCGCCGAGTCGATCATCCACCAGGGCTACGGCGTCCTGCGCCACTACCAGGACCGCTTCGACGAGGCCGAGCAGCACTTCACGGTCGCGCTGCGGCTGTGCCGCGAGATCGGCCACCGCCCCGGCGAGGCCTACACGCTGCGCTGGATCGGCCGCGGCCACTACTTCGCCGGCCACTTCGCCGAGGCGGTGCACGACCTGGAGCAGGCCCTGGAACTGTCGCGGGTGCTGGGCAACAAGCTCGCCGAGGCCCGCGTCCTGCGCGATCTGTGCGAGGCCTACGCCGGACTGCGCCGCTTCACCGACGCCGAGGAGGCGATCCGCGCGGCGCTGGCGCTGTTCGAGGGCGACGCCGTCGACCAGGGCGCGGACTGGGACGTGCGCCAGCCCGCCGAGGCCGCCCGGGCCCGCCGAGACCTCGGCGTGCTGCTGAACCGCCGCTACAAGTTCGCCGAGGCCGAGCGCCAGCTGACCTCCGCCGTCGACACCCTGACCGAGCTCGGCCACTGGTTCTGGCGCGCCTCGGCGGTCTTCGACCTGGCCATGCTGCGCCTGCGCCAGCACCGCCCGATCGAGGCCGAGGCCCTGATGTGGCAGTCCTTCGACACCTTCAACGACTCCGGCTACCGCTACTGGACCGCGGTCGTCGGCCGCCGCCTGGCGATGCTCCGCCTGGAGCAGGGCCGGGTCGAGGAGGCCGTGGAGCTGATGATGCCGGTGCTGGAGACGTTCCAGCAGCTGGGCCTGGGCCTGTGGGAGAGCTACACGCTGCGGGTGCTCGCTTGGGCGCGCCGCGAGGAGGGCCGGCTGGACGTCGCCGACCAGCACCTGGAGGACGCCGCCGCGCTGGCCGAGCGGTACCAGGACCCGTGGGGCCTGATGCGGGTGCGCTGGATGCAGGCCTCGGTGTGGATGGCGCAGGGCCGCACGGCCGACGCGGTGCGGCTGTACCGGGAGGCGGCGGCGACCGCGGCCCGCTACGAGGAGCCGTGGCAGGAGGCTGAGATCCTGGCCGACCTGGCGAAAGCACTGCGGGCGACCGGGGATCGGGCGGCCGCCGCGCGGGCCGAGGCCGGCGCGAAGGAAGTCGCGGCGACTTTCGAGCCGCAGCACTGGGGACGGCGGCGACGGCGGTGGAGCGGCCGGCGGTGGGGTCGGCGCTGGGCGCGGGTGGCGCTCAGGAGGCGTGAGCCGCGGCTGTAGGGCATCGCTGAGTCCTGATACACCCTGGTCTACTCGGCAGCTGTTCCAGGCCGTCCACGTCGCTCTGCGCGGCCCTACGGCGCTCTGTGCCGCCTTGTTTCGCCCGCGGCGGCCTTCACAGCCACCCCCACCGCGTCACCAGCCACCCGAGCTGCACCCGGCTCCGCGCCCCGGCCAGCGTCATCAGATCCCCGATGCGGCGCTCGACGCTGCGCCGGCTCAGGTGCAGCGAGCGCGGTGCGGTGGCGCCGGAGTCGGCGAGCATCAGCTCCAGCAGGCGGCGGGTCTCGCGGTCCAGGGTGCGCGGGCGCGGGACCGGCTCGGGGCCGTGCGCCGGCAGGCCGGCCAGGGCCGCGTACCGGCCCAGCTGCATGCGGTTGCGGCAGCCCGCGCCGTCCATCAGGGCCCGTACGTACCGCTCCACCGTCCGCTCGCTGACGCCCAGGCGGTGCGCCACGGCCCCGTCGGTCAGGCCGCCGATCAGCAGGACCAGGGTCCTCTCCTTAGTGTCCATCGCAGTGGACACGCCTGAGCCTCCGGGTTCGGTTGCACCGCCGGCTGAGCTTCCGGCCTTCCGAAGCCCGCCGGGGCCGTAGGATCGCAGGGTTCTGACCCGGCGCTTCCCGCCAGGGGCGCCGGGTCCGGCATGCCCGCCGGGGGTCGGTCGGAGTCGGAGGCCGGAGTCGGTCGGCCGTGTCAGCCGGCGCCGTGCGGTCCCCGGGGATGCTTGGGCCGCCGCAACCCGGCCGCCGTCAGCCGCTGCAGCAACTCCCGCGACCGCACCGGCAGCGCCCCGGCGGCGACCGCCTGCTCGTAGAGGTGCGCAGGCAGGTCGTAGTGGTCGCGTTCGAAGCCGCGCGGCGGCACGCCCAAGCGCTCGGCGAACGCGTGCAGCTCGGCGAAAGAAGTGTCGCTCACCAGGTGCGACCACAGTCGACCGTGGCCGGGCCAGGTCGGCGGGTCGATGAGGATCACTCGGTCATCAAAGCACATCGGAACGGGCCGCCACAGCAGCCTCCACATCCGCCTCCACCAGCGCCGCATTGATCTGCGCGGCGGTCGCGGTCGCCGCCCCGGCCGCCGCGATGACCCCGGTGGTCGGGTCGGCGACGTTCCCGGCGGCCCACACCCCGGGAACCGAGGTGCGGCCGGCGGGCCCGGTCTTGAGCCAGCCGGTCTCAGCGTCCTTCTCACAGCCGAGCGCGTCCAGCAGGGTGCTGTTGGGCTCGAACCGCGGCACCAGGAACACCGCCTCGCGCGGGACCAGGGCGCCGTCGGCCAGCTCGATCGCGGTCAGCCGGTCGTCCTCGGCGACCAGGCGCCGGACCGGACGCTCCTCGATCCGCACCCCGCGCGCCGTGAGCTTGGCGCGGTCGGCGTCCTCCAGGGGGTGGCCGTTCAGGAAGTACACCAGGTCCGCGCTCCACTGGCGGATCAGCAGGGTGTGGTGCGTCGACATCGGGCCGGTCGCCAGGGTCGCCAGCGGGGTGTCCCGGACCTCCCAGCCGTGGCAGTACGGGCAGACGTGCACGTCCCCCGCCCACAGCTCGGCCAGGCCCGGCACGTCCGGCAGCACGTCGGTCAGTCCGGTGGTGACCAGCAGCTGCCGTCCGGTCGCGACGCAGCCGCTGGCCAGCGTGACGCGGAAGCCGTCGGCGGTCTGCTCGGCCTTCTCCGCGTAGTCCGTCACGATCACGCCGCCGTACGACAGCACCTCGTCGCGGCCGTGCTCCAGCAGCTCCAGCGGCGGCATGCCGTCGCGGGACAGGTAGCCGTGCATGTGGCCGGCCTTGGCGTTGCGGGGCGCGCGAGCGTCCACGACGAGCACGCTGCGCCGTGCGCGGCCGAGCATGAGCGCCGCGGACAGGCCCGCTGCGCCGCCGCCAACGATGACGACGTCGTAGTCCTGCCGGTGGTCCGTCGTGGCCGTATCGGTGGTATCGGTCGTATTGCCCATGATGTTCATGTGATCTCCTCCGCTGCCGAGGATGCGTCGGCGGCGCGCCGGCGGGCAAGAAATATTGCCGACTTGGCAAACTGGGGGCATGGACGACCAGCTCGCCGCCGACATCGGCACCCGCCTGCGCACCGCCCGCCGGGCCCGGCCCCTGACCCTCGCCGAGGCCGCCGGGGCCACCGGCATCTCGGTCAGCACGCTGTCCCGCCTGGAGACCGGCGGCCGGCGCGCGACGCTGGAGCAGCTGCTGCCGCTGGCCGACCTCTACGAGGTCTCGCTCGACGAGCTGGTCGGCCGGGCCGAGCCGCCGCGCAAGCAGGGCGACGGCCGGGTGATCGTGCCGCTCACCAAGGAGCCCGGCGGGCTGCGCGCCTACAAGATGACGCTCCCGCCCCGCGGCGACGACGACCCGGTCCCGCAGCTGCGCACCCACGAGGGCTGGGAGTGGATGTACGTGCTCAGCGGCCGCATGCGGGTGCTGCTCGCCGAGCACGATCTGCTGCTCGGCAAGGGCGAGGCGGTCGAGTTCGACACCCACGTCCCGCACTGGTTCGGCGCCGCCGGGCCCGCGCCGGTGGAGGTGCTGACGCTGTTCGGGCCGCAGGGGGAACGCGTGCACGTGCGGGCCCGGTCGCGCGGGCAGTGGGGATAGGTCGGAAGGAGAACTTGTCTGCGGTGCCGGCCCAGCGCTGTCAAGTGCGGAAGCACGTCGCACCAGTGCGACATTGCTGGTCAATGGCGTGCCGCAGATGATGACCGCAACCGTGAGGCACCACCTCCCCACCGGAAAGCAGGGTACGTATGTTCTCTCGCGCGGGTATCTCGTTGGCGGCGGCAGGCCTGTTGGCTGCCGGACTCGCCGCCTACACGGCCGGCCCGGCCGCCGCGACCGTCCTCAAGTCCCAGTGCACGTGGAGCGGCGGAAACGGCCCCCTGTACTCGGCCACGTGCACCGGGGTCGCGCCGACCGACCACTGGGACGTCGCGCTCACCTGCTCGAATCAAGAAGACACTTACGAGCACACCTACTACGGCGGCATCAAGGAAGGTTCGGGGACCGGCTACGCCGAGTGCCAGCCGGGTCAGATCTTCGCCGGCTGGGACATCCGCAACCTCTGACGGCCGCCGGCATGATCCGGCGCTAGCCCTCCAGCTCCTCGATCTCAGTAGCCAGATTCGCCCGTGCGCGATGCTCGTACCGCTCCACCGCGACCGGCGTCCGGAACAGGTTCGGCAGCTCCAGCAGCCCGCGCAGCACCGCGGCGCGGCCCGGCCGGAACAGCTCGTCGGGCACCTCCGCGTACTCCTGGCGGATCGCGTGCGCGTAGGCGCGGTACGCGCTGACATCGCCGGCTAGGACCGCGAGGTCGGCGTCGCAGAGCACTGCGCCGTTCCGGTCCCCGTCGGCCGCCGCGTGCCCCTTCGTCAGCCGCACCAGCCGCGCCACCTCGGCGATCCGCGCCTCGGGCATCCCCAGCGGCGGTAGCTCGGTCTCGGCCAGCTGTGCGCTCAGCTCCTCGTTGTCGGCGCTCGCCGTTCCGCCGTCGTAGACCGCGTCGTGGAACCACGCCGCGTAGCGCACCGCCGCCACGTCGTCCGCGTATCCGCCGAACTCGTCCACCCCGTCCAGCACCCGGACCAGGTGGTCCAGGGTGTGGTAGCGGCGGTGCGGCTCGGACCAGCGCGCGACCAGCTCGTCGCCCAGGCGGATGCTCTCCGGGGTGATGCCGGCCAGGGCCAGCCAGCGGTTGTGAAGCGACAGCGCCATGGTCGCAGCCTACGCCGCCGCGGCTTTCCGGGCGTCTCGAGCCGTGGCCGCTTCCGAGGCCCGCGCGGCCATCGCCTCGCAGTGCTCCAGCGTCTGCGCCGCCAACGCCGCCCGCACGTCCGCGATCGCCGAAGGCGCCATCGACAGGGACCGGACTCCCAGCCCGACCAGCACGCACGCCAGCAGCGGATCGGCGGCCGCCTCCCCGCACACGCCGATCGGCTTGCCCGCGGCGCGCCCGGCGGCCCCGGCCGCCCCGACCAGTTTCAGCACCGCCGGATGCCACGGGTCCTGCAACGTCCCGACCGCGCCGAGCATCCGGTCGGCGGCCATCGTGTACTGCGTCAGGTCGTTGGTGCCGATCGAGGCGAAGCCGGTGCGGCCGGCCAGGATCGGGCCGGCGGTCAGCGCGGCCGCCGGGGTCTCGACCATGATCCCGACCCGGCCGCCGGCCACGTCCAGGCCGCAGGCCGCCGCCAGCTCGCAGAACCACTCCGCCTCGGTCGCCTCGTCGACCATCGGCGCCATCACCCACACCTCCGGCGCGCTGGTCCCGGCCGCCTCCCGGATCGCCAGCAGCTGGGAGCGCAGGACCGGCTCGTTGCGGCCGTCGAAGGCCCGGAACGCGCGCAGTCCGCGGACGCCCAGTGCCGGGTTCGGCTCCTCGCCCAGGGGAACGAACGGCAGCGGCTTGTCGGCCCCGGCGTCCAGGGTCCGCACCACCACCCGCGCGCCCTCCGGGAACGCGTCGAACACGTCCTTGTAGACCTTGACCTGCGCGTCGAAGGTCGGCGGCTGGTCCGAGTCCAGATACAGGAACTCGGTACGGAACAGCCCCACGCCCTCCGCCCCGGCCGCCAGCGCCGCCGGCACGTCGTCCGCGCCGCCGATGTTCGCCAGGAGCAGCACCTTGGTCCCGTCGGACGTGCGGCCCGGTCCGGTGCGCGCGGCCGCGGCCGACGCGGCGCAGGAGCGGGCGACCGCCTCCTCCATCGCCTCGGTCGACGGCCGCGCCACCACGGTCCCGGTCGCAGCGTCCACCAGCACTGGCGTGTCGTCGGCCAGCGCCAGCACCCCGGCGGCGCCGACCACGGCCGGGATGCCCATGGCGCGGGCCAGGATCGCGGTGTGCGAGGTCGGGCCGCCCTCGGCGGTGACCAGGGCCAGCACCAGGCGCCGGTCCAGCAGCGCGGTGTCGGCCGGCGCCAGGTCGGCGGCCACCAGCACGTAGGGCTCGGTGCGGCTGGGAAGGCCCGGCATCGGCACGCCGGAGGCGACCGCGATCGCGCGGGCCGCGATGTCGTCGAGGTCGGCGACCCGGCCGGCCATGTAGTCGCCGAGGGCGGCCAGCGTCGCGTGGAACTCGGCGAACGTCTCGTGGATGGCGCGGGCGGCGGTCTTGCCGGCGTCGGTGCGGGCCTGGACGCCGTCCTCCAGCTCCGGGTCCTCGGCCATCATGGCCTGGGCTTCGAGCACGTCGGCGGTGGCCCCGCCGGCCGCCGTGCCGCGGGCCCGCAGGTCGGCGGCCACCGCGGCCAGGGCGGCGAAGGCCTTGGCGCGCTCCTCGCCGGGGGAGTCGGCGGCCGGGGTGTCGGCAGGCTCCGGCAGCGGCCGGCCCATGCGGGCGACCGGTCCGGCGACCGCGGCGGTGCCGACGCCGACGCCCTCGTACTCGATGGAGTCGGAGGCGTCGGGGAAGTCGTTCGCGCCGGGAGGGCCGCTCGCGCCGGGGGAACTGCTCGCGCCGAGAGGGCTGCTCGCGCCGGTCGAGTCGGTCGAGCGTCCCGAGTGCGCCCCGTCAGCCATCGAGGTCGGTCTCCAGCAGCTCGGCCAGCTCGTCCACCGCGGCCGCCGCGCCCTCGCCGTCGGCCGCGGCCAGCGTCACCCGCTCGCCGCCGCGCACGTCCAGCGACATCACCGCGAGCATCGACTTGGCGTTCACCGGGCGCCCGCCGTCCTTGGCCACGGTCACCGGGACCGGCAGCTCCTTGGCCTTCCTGACGAAGACGGCCGCGGGCCGGGCGTGCAGCCCCACCTTGGAGGCCACGGTCACGGTGCGCTCGGGCATGTCAGGGTCCTTCTGTCCTTCGGGGAGAGGGCGGATCAGCGCCAGTGGAACAGCTCGTCGCCGGCGGCCACCGCGCCGTTGACGATCGCGTCGATGGCCGCGGACTCGGCGTCCAGCGCGATCACCGGGCTGACCGGGGACAGCCCGCCGGCCTCGACCAGGGCCGGGTTCCAGGTCACGATCGGCTGGCCGGCCCGCAGCTCGTCGCCCTCGGCCGCGATCAGCTCGAAGCCCTCGCCGTCCAGGTTCACCGTGTCGATGCCCAGGTGGACCAGCACGCCGCGGCCGTCCTCGGACTGCACGACGAAGGCGTGCGGCTTGAGCTTGACCAGCCGGCCGGCGATCGGGGCCACGGCGACCTGCGGCGCGCGCTCGGGGTCGACGGCGGCGCCGGGGCCCACCATGGATCCGGCGAACACCGGGTCGGGGACCTGGGCCAGGCCGATGGCGGTGCCGGTCAGCGGGGAGGAGATGTAGATGTCCATGGTGCTCGCTCGTCGTGCTCGGGGCGCTGGTCGCCGATGGGTGCGCACGCGCGGGGCCGGTGCCGTGCCGGGTGCGGCTACATCAGGTCCTCGATGTCGTTGGCGATGGTGTCCGCCTCCGGGCCGACCACCACCTGCACGTTGTTCCCGACCTTCATCACGCCGTGCGCCCCGGCCGCCTTGAGCACGGCCTCGTTCACCTTGGAGCCGTCCCGCACCTCGGTGCGCAGCCGGGTGATGCAGGGCTCCAGCTCGACGATGTTGTCGGCGCCGCCCAGTCCGGCGATGATCTGCTCGGCCTTGTTCACGGCAACTCTCCTCACTGGCGCCGGGCCCGCGCTGCCGCGGGCCCGGGTTGCTGACAACTCGGACGTTATCCCACTAAACGGTCGAAGACTTGATGGCCGATCGCCCGGTTGCGCCGTCTGTGGGGTCGTCGTCGCCGCCGTCGGCCCGCCTCGGCGCGAGCCGGGGGGCCGACGGCGGCGTGCAGCCTGCGCGAGCGGTTGGCACCAGTTGACACCGATGTGGCCCCGGTGGTCTAGTCCGGTGACATGAGCGATGAGGCCGCGGGCATCGACCCGACCAGCTCCGTGCCCAAGCATCTGCAGCTCAAGGACCTGCTGGGGCGGATGATCGCGGACGGGATGGAGCCCGGTTCCCCCATCCCGTCCGAGCGCGATCTGGCCGAACAGCACGGCCTGAGCCGGATGACGGTGCGTCAGGCGATCAACGCGCTCGTCGCCGACGGCCGCCTGGAGCGCCGGCTCGGCCGCGGCACCTACGTCGCGCAGCCGAAGATGGACGTGCAGATCCGCCTGGTCGGCTTCACCGAGGACATGCGCCGCCGCGGCATGACCGCCAGCTCCCGCACGCTGTCCTTCGAACGCATCCACGCCTCCAGCGCCCTCGCAGGCCACCTGGAGGTCGAATCCGGCGAGCCGGTGGTCCGCCTGGTGCGGCTGCGCTACGCCGACGGCATCCCGATGGCCATCGAGCGCACGCACCTGCCGGAGCGGATCGTGCCGGGTTTGGTTGAGGTGGGCGCCCCGGAGTCGCTATACCGGTACCTTGCCGAGGAATACGGGATCGTACTCACCTGGGGCGAACAGTCGATCGAGGCCGCGACCACCACCGCGGAGGACGCGCCGCTGCTCGGCATTCGCTCTGACGGCGTAGTCCTGGTCATGGCGAGGCGTTCTTTTGCAGAAGATGTGCAAGTGGAATATGCGACGTCTGCCTATCGCGCGGACCGGTACCAGCTCTGGGTGCCGCTCGCGCAGGCGGCGCGTCCGATAGTCCGCAACCCGTAACCGGGCGGGGCGCGCTCACCACGCATCCCGCGACAGCGGGGCTTGGCATTACGTGGCACACCGAGAGGACCACCTGATGAGCGCAGAAGTCGCAGCGGCGGCCCCGAAGGAGCCGGGGTGGGGGAGCAAGGCCTTCGCCGTGCTGCAACGCATCGGCAAGTCCCTGATGCTGCCGATCGCCACGCTTCCCGCCGCCGGTCTTCTGGTCCGCTTCGGGCAGGACGACATGCTCGGGCGCTTCCACAACACGTTCCTGAAGAACGTCGCGGCCGTGATGTCCACCGGCGGCAACTCGTTGCTGAACAACCTCCCGGTGATCTTCGCCATCGGCGTGGCCATCGGCTTCGCCAAGAAGTCCGACGGCACCACCGCGGTCGCCGCCATCGTCGGCTACCTGGTCTACAACGCCGTCTCGATGCAGATGTTCTCCGGCTCCAAACTCAAGTCCCAGGTCCTCGGTCTGGTGATCAAGAATCCGGACCAGGGCGTGAACGACCCGGTCCCGGCCGGCGGCCTGAAGTTCGGCCTGGACATGAACCTGCCGAACCCCACCGGCGTGCTCGGCGGGATCCTGGTCGGCATCATGGCCGCGCTGCTGTGGCAGCGGTACTACCGGATCAAGCTGCCCACCTGGCTGGCGTTCTTCGGGGGCCGGCGCTTCGTGCCCATCGCCACGGCCGTGGCCTGCCTGTTCCTGGGCGTGCTGATGGGCTGGATCTGGTCCCCGATCGGCCAGGGCATCAACGACCTGTCGACGTGGATCACCCGGCACAGCTCGATCGGGCTGTTCATCTACGGCGCGTTGAACAGGTCCCTGATTCCCTTCGGCCTGCACCACATCCTGAACGCCTTCCCGTGGTTCCAGTTCGGCACGTACACCAACGCCACCGGCACCTACCACGGCGACATCGCGCGCTTCCTGAACGGCGACCCGACCGCCGGCCTGTTCATGACCGGCTTCTTCCCGATCATGATGTTCGGCTTGCCCGGCGCGGCCCTGGCGATGTGGCGCTCGGCGCTGCCGACCAAGCGCAAGGTGGCCGGCTCGATCCTGATCTCGGCGGCGCTGACCTCGTTCGTCACGGGGGTCACCGAGCCGCTGGAGTTCTCGTTCATGTTCGTGGCGCCGGTGCTGTACGTGATCCATGCGATCCTCACCGGCATTTCGATGTCGCTGATGTGGGGGCTGGGATGCAAGGACGGGTTCAACTTCTCGGCCGGCCTCATCGACTTCGCGCTGAACTGGGGGAAGGCGACGAAACCGTGGCTGATCCTGATCATCGGGCCGATCTACTTCGTGGTGTACTACGTGCTTTTCACGTTCGCGATCAAGTTCTTGGACCTGAAGACACCCGGGCGGGAGCCTGATCCCGAGTTGGACGAGTTACCGGCGGTGACTTAGCGACACAACCCACCCCGCCAGGTGTTCGTCTCGATCACCGATCCATGGCAGGCTGCCACCTATGTCTGATCCGACGCCCCTGCTGGAAGTCATCGCCGTCGACGCCGACGACGCCCGTGCCGCGGTCGCCGGCGGTGCCGACCGCCTGGAACTGGTCTCGTCGATGGAGTACTCGGGCTTCGACCCGTCGCTGGAGACCTTCGAGGCGATCCGCGCGGCCGTGGACGTTCCGCTGCGGGTGATGGTCCGCCGCCGCGACGGCTTCTCAGCCGGCGGCGTGCAGGGTGTGGCAGAGCTCGTGCACACGGCGGAGGCGCTGCGGCGGGCCGGCGCCGACGAGTTCGTGCTGGGTTGGCTCGATCCGGACGGCACGGTCGACGTCGAGGCGGTCCGCGCGGTTCTGGACGCCCTCGGCGGCGCGAAGTGGACCTTCCACAAGGCGATCGACACCGCCCCCGACCGCGCCGCGGTGTACGACGCGATCCGCAAGATGCCCGGCCTGGACACCGTCCTGACCTCCGGCGGCTTCAAGGCCTCCGGCGACGGCACCGAGGTGCTGCGCGCCGAGGCCGAGCGCGAGCGCGAGCTCGGCGGGCCGCGGGTGCTGGTCGGCGGCGGCCTGACGCGGGAGGCGCTGCCGGGGCTGCGTGCCGCCGGGCTGAACGCGTTCCACGTCGGGACCGCGGTACGGGTGTCAGGGACCTGGGATTCGCCGGTGGACGCGGAGAAGGTCGCGGTCTGGCGCCAGCAGCTGGGGTAGCGCGATCCGCCCTGAGTTGATCATCTCTGCCACACTGGGGCTCCATCGCCGAGCGTCGCCCGAGGGGGTCCCGATGTCCACCCGCCCTGCGGAAACACCCGAGCCGCCGTACTACATGGTCGTATTCGCCTCGCAGCGCCTGGAGGGCGACGATGGCTACGCCGAAGCCGCCGAGCGCATGGCCGAACTGGTGACCCGCCAGCCGGGCTTCCTCGGCGCCGACTCCACGCGCGATGCGAACGGTTTCGGGATCACCGTCGCGTACTTCTCCGACGAGGAGTCGATCCGGCAGTGGTACCGCCATCCCGAGCACGCCGAGACCCGCGACAACGGCCGGGCCAAGTGGTATCAGCACTATGCGGTGCATGTCGCAAAGGTCGAGCGCGCGTACCGCTGGGACAAGTGAGGCGCAGGTCAACCACAGTGCCCCGGGTGCCGTCGGGCGGCCCGGGACACTGAGAATTCACGATGCCGCCTCCACGCCGCCCTTGTGCTAGGCTACTGCGCCTTGCCCGGCACGTACGGCGGTTCCGACTCTTACCGAACCGCGCGGACCTCTGCCTGAAGAACCTCCAACGCGCATCGGCGCCGATCCGGCGTGCGCGCGTTCCTTCCTCTACTTCTTCAGGAGTCCGGCATGCCCGAATCCAGCGATGCCGCTGATCCGATCGTGGTCGGCGAGCAGTCCCATCTCGAAGCGTCCCGCGCCGCGCTGAAGGCGATGCGCGAGGACGCACTGACTCTGAAGGCCCAGGGCGGCAACGCCGTCTCGACCGAGAACCTCCTCGCCGCCCTGAGGGCCCGGGCCAAGGCGCTGATGGACGATCCGAACGTCCCGTTGTTCTTCGGCCGGCTCGACTACGGCGACAGCGCCGACGCCGGCGAGTTCCGTACCGAGCGCTACTACATCGGGCGGCGGCACGTGCACGACGCCACCGGCGAGCCGATGGTCATCGACTGGCGTGCGCCGGTCTCGACCGCCTTCTACCGGGCGACGCCGAAGGTGCCGATGGGCCTGGACCGGCGACGGCGCTTCGGGTTCGCGTACGGGGCCATCACCGGTTACGAGGACGAGCCGCTGTCCGACGCCGCGGGGGCTGCCGGGGGCGCCGCTTCCGGTGCGGTCGCGCCCGCCGGGCAGCCCGGCGCCAGCCGCATCCTGACCGACGAGATCGAGCGTCCGCGCTCGGGGCCGATGCGCGACATCGTGTCGACGATCCAGCCGGAGCAGGACGAGATCGTCCGGGCCGACGTCAACGTCAGCGTCTGCGTCCAGGGGGCGCCCGGCACCGGGAAGACCGCGGTCGGGCTGCACCGCGTCGCCTTCCTGCTCTACGCGCACCGCGACCGGCTGCGCCGGGGCGGCTCGCTGGTCGTCGGGCCCAACAAGGAGTTCCTGAAGTACATCGAGCAGGTGCTGCCCGCGCTCGGTGAGATCGAGGTCGGCCAGACCACGGTCGACGACCTGGTGGCCCGGGTGAAGATCACGGCTCAGGACCCCGCGGAAGCCGGCGTCGTCAAGGGCGACGCGCGGATGGCGCAGGTGCTGCACAACGTCATCTGGTCGCGGCTGCGCACGGCTCAGGAAGCGTTGCCGGACGGGATCATGATCGTCCGCGGCTCCCGGCGGTGGCGCGTCCCGGCCTCCGAGATCGACGAGCTGATCGAGGCCACCAAGGAGCGCGACGTCCGCTACGGCGCCGGGCGCGCCATGCTCGCGCCCCGCATCGCGCACGCGGTTCTGTACCGGATGGAGGTCGCCGGGGAGACCACCGACGACCGGACGCAGAACGCTGTCGCGCGGACCAGCGAGGTGCGCAAGGCCGTGGATCTGCTGTGGCCGGCGATCGATCCGCTGAAGGTCGTCTTCGAGCTGTACGCCGACGCCGAAGTCCTCGCGGCCGCGGCCGAAGGCATCCTCACAGCCGAGGAGCAGGCGGCGATTCTGTGGACAGCGACGCGTCCGAAGGCGCCGCGGTCGGCGGGCACCGCCAAGTGGTCCAGCGCCGACGCGGTCCTCATCGACGAGGCGCACGACCAGCTCGACCGGCTGCCGTCGCTGGCGCACGTGGTGCTCGACGAGGCGCAGGACCTGTCGGCGATGCAGTACCGGGCGGTCGGGCGGCGCTGCTCGACCGGGAGCGTCACGGTGCTCGGGGACATCGCGCAGGGCACCACGCCGTGGGCGACGCCGTCGTGGGCGGAAACGCTGAAGCACCTCGGCAAGCCGGAGGCGGTGATCGAGGAGCTGACGCTCGGCTTCCGCGTGCCCCGCCAGATCATCGACTTCGCGGCCAAGCTCCTCCCCGACGCGGCCCCGGGCCTGCTGCCGCCGACCTCGGTCCGACAGCAGGGCGGCGCGCTGGAGATCGACGCGGTCCCGAGCGAAGCGGACCTCGTCGGCACCATGGTCACGGCGGCGCAGCTCGCGCTGACGCTCCAGGAGGGCTCGATCGGCCTGATCGCCGCCGACGCCCGCGTCGCCGAAGTGGCCGCCGCGCTGAGCGCCGAGGGTGTCGAGCACACAGTTCTGGGCTCGGAGCCCGCCGCCCCGGCCATCGAGGGCGCGACCGAGACCGAGGCGGAACTGGTCGAGTCGCTGCTGGCGGAGACGGTCGGGCCGCGCTTGATCGTGGTGCCGGCGACGCTGGCCAAGGGTCTGGAGTACGACCAGGTACTGGTGCTCGAACCGGCCGAGATCGTCGCCGCCGAGCCCCGCGGGCTGCGGCGGCTGTATGTGGTGCTGACCCGCGCGGTGTCGCGGTTGCATGTGGTGCACAGTGCGGCGCTGCCGGTGCAGCTGACCGGCACCGACTTCTGATCCCGCCCGCCGTGCGGCAGGCGGGATCTCTGTGCCGTCATCATGCGGTCATCGGGTTCGGCGTCAGGCCGGACCCCTAAATCTCCTTGCCGGCGAACACATCGTCCGCGTCGGCGATCCGGTACGCGTACCCCTGCTCAGCCAGGAACCGCTGCCGGTGCGCCGCGTACTCCTGGTCCACGGTGTCGCGCGACACCACCGCGTAGAACCGCGCGCCGCGTCCGTCGGCCTTCGGGCGCAGGACGCGCCCGAGCCGCTGTGCCTCCTCCTGGCGGGAGCCGAAGGTGCCGGACACCTGGATCGCGACGCTCGCCTCGGGCAGGTCGACCGAGAAGTTCGCGACCTTCGACACCACCAGGGTGGGGATCTCGCCGGTGCGGAAGCCTTCGTACAGGCGCTCGCGCTCCTTCACCGGGGTGGTGCCCTTCAGGACCGGAGCGTTCAGGCGTTCGCCGAGGTCGTCCAGTTGCTCCAGGTACTGGCCGATGACCAGGGTCGGCTCGCCTGCGTGCTTCTTCACCAGGGCTTCGACGAGCTTCGACTTGGTCGCGGTGGTGGAGGCGATGCGGTACTTCTCCTCCTGCTCGGAGCTCGCGTAGCGGAGGCGTTCGTGGTCGGTCAGGGTGACGCGGACCTCCACGCAGTCCGCCGGGGCGATGTAGCCCTGGGCTTCGATGTCCTTCCAGGGGGCGTCGAAGCGCTTGGGGCCGATCAGGGAGAAGACCTCGCCTTCCAGGCCGTCCTCGCGGACCAGGGTGGCGGTCAGGCCGAGGCGGCGGCGGGACTGGATGTCGGCGGTGAAGCGGAAGACCGGGGCCGGCAGGAGGTGGACCTCGTCGTAGACGATCAGGCCCCAGTCGCGGGCGTCGAACAGTTCCAGGTTGGCGTAGACGCCCTTGGTCTTGCGGGTGAGGACCTGGTAGGTGGCGATGGTGACCGGGCGGATCTCCTTGCGGGCGCCGGAGTATTCGCCGATCTCGTCCTCGGTGAGCGTGGTGCGCTTCAGGAGTTCCTTGCGCCACTGGTGGACGCTGACCGTGTTGGTCACCAGGATCAGCGTCGTCGCCTCGACGCCGGCCATCGCGGCCGCGCCGACGATCGTCTTGCCCGCGCCGCAGGGGAGGACGATCACGCCGGAGCCGCCGTGGCGGAAGCCTTCGGCGGCCTCCTTCTGGTACGGGCGCAGGGTCCAGCCGTCCTCGCGCAGGGCGATGTCGTGGTGTTCGCCGTCCACGTAGCCCGCGAGGTCCTCGGCGGGCCAGCCGACCTTCAGCAGGACCTGCTTGAGGGTGCCGCGTTCGGAGGGGTGGACCTTGATGGTGTGCTCGTCCAGGCGCTCGCCGATCAGCGGCTGCACCTTCTTGTGCCGGACCACTTCCTCCAGGACCGGGACGTCGGTGGTCTCCAGGACCAGGCCGTGCGTCGGGTGCTGGAGCAGCCGGAGACGGCCGTAGCGGTCCATGGTGTCGGCGATGTCGACCAGCAGCGAGTGCGGCACCGGGTACCGGGTGTGCCGCAGCAGCGCGTCGATGACCTGCTCGGCGTCGTGGCCGGCGGCGCGCGCGTTCCACAGCGCCAGCGGGGTGATGCGGTAGGTGTGGATGTGCTCCGGGGACCGCTCCAGTTCGGCGAACGGGGCGATGTCGCGGCGGCACTCCTCGGCCTGAGGGTGGTCGATCTCGAGCAGGAGAGTTTTGTCGGACTGGACGATCAGGCAGGTCACGCATACCTCCGGGCGCGGCGCTTGGGTCGGGCGACGGGCATCCTTCTAGTGTCGCTCATCGCGGCCGGTCCCGGTGACCAAAAGATCTCCCCGGAGCCGCACTGAGTGGTCGGCTCCGAGGAGATCCCGGGTTTCTACGCTTTCCGTGCGAACTATTCGCCCGCCTCGTGCGGGTCCTCCCGCCAGCGCGGCGCCGGCTGCTTCTGCCACGGATGCGGCCCGTCCAGCGGCCGGTACTCCACCCCCAGCGCGTCCAGGCGCTCCAGGTGCTTCGTCAGACGCGGCAGGAACTCGGCGTAGTCCCGGCCCGGCGCGGACCACACCGTCTCGCAGAAGGCCGCCAGGCGCGGCCAGGACTGGTAGTCGTGGATCCGGGCGTCCGGGATGTACTCGCTCCACAGCGTGGCTTCGGAGCCGATGACGTGGCCCGCCAGCTCCTCGGGCAGGTCCTCGGGGACCGGCTCGAAGCTGTACGCCTGCTCCAGCGACGTCGGCGCGGCCCAGGGCGCGCCGGGCTCGCCGTCCGCGTCGGACTGCCGGTAGTCGAAGTAGACCCACCGGGTCGGGCTGGTCAGGGTGTCGTGGCCGCGCCGGGCCGCCTCGACCGCGTACTCGGTGCTGCGCCACGCGGACACGACGGTGCCCGGGAACAGCTCGCCCTCCAGGATCTCGTCCCAGCCCAGCAGCTTGCGGCCCTTGGCCGAGACGTGCGCGCCGAGCTGGTTCATGAACCAGGCCTGCAGGTCCTCCTCGGTCGCCAGCCCCAGCTCGGCCTTGCGGGCCTGGGCCCGCGCGCTGGCCTTCCACTCGTCCTTCGGGCACTCGTCGCCGCCGAGGCAGACGAACTCGCCCGGGAACAGCTCGCAGACCTCGTCCAGGACGGTCTTGTAGAACTCGATGGTCGCGTCCTCGACGTTCAGCACCGTCTTGGCGATGCCGAACTCCGTCCACACCTCGCGCGGCTCCTGGGCGCTCGGCACGTCCTGGTTGCCCAGCTCGGGGTAGGCGGCGATGGCGGCCGTGGAGTGCCCGGGGAGGTCGATCTCCGGCACCACCGTGATGTGCCGCTCGGTGGCGTAGGCGACGATCTCGCGGATGTCGTCCTGGGTGTAGAAGCCGCCGTGCGGCCTGCCGTCGCCGACCGTCTCCCGGCGCCAGCCGCCGACCTCGGTGAGCTTCGGGTACTGCTTGATCTCAATGCGCCAGCCCTGGTCCTCGGTCAGGTGGAAGTGCAGCACGTTCAGCTTGTGCAGCGCCATCAGGTCCAGGAAGCGCAGCACGTCGCGCTTGGGCAGGAAGTGCCGGGCCACGTCCAGCATCGCGCCGCGCCAGCGGAAGCGCGGGACGTCGGTGATCTGCACGTGGGGGAGGGGCCAGGCCTTGTCGCCGGCGTCGGTGCGCAGCGAGGCCGGGGGCAGGAGCTGCATCAGGGTCTTCTCGGCGTAGAAGATCCCGGTCTTGGTGCCGGCCAGGAACGTGATGCCGTTGTCGTCCACGGTCAGCTGGTAGCCCTCGGGGCCGAGTTCGGCGTGGCCGACGGAGGCGTTCACGACGACAGCGGAGTCGAACATGAGCCGGCCGGATCCGGCCTGTATGTGCAGCGGCTTGGGGATGATCGAGATCTCGGGCGCGTCCATCCGGTCAAGATCTCACGGATCGTTCATCGATAAAACGAGGAAAGCTGACCGGCTGGAATAGCCGGTCAGCGTTAATGGAAGGAGAGGCTGTGGTTCAGACGGCGACGAGCTCTTCCAGCTCCTCTTCAGCCTCGGCCTCGGTCTCGTCCTCGGACACCCGGTTCCGGCGCTCGGCCAGCGCCGCCGCGCCGACGGTCAGCACCCCGACGCCGACCCAGCCGACCAGCGTCCAGGCGTGCCGCGCGACACCGGTCCCGCCGAAGTAGAGCAGGCTCCGGACGCCCTCGACGAGGCCCGCGCCGTTCCAGAAGGCGTGCAGGCCGCCGAAGAACCCGTTCTGCAGCGCGGGCTGGAACAATCCGCCGGAGCTGGTGAAGTTCAGCATCACGAACAGCACCATCATCACCAGCGTGGTCCACCGCTTCAGGAACGGGTGCAGCCCCACGCCGATCAGCAGGATCGAGGCCGAGTAGAGCCACGCCAGTCCCCACACCCCGGCCAGGCTGTGGTGCGCGAGGTGGAACACCGGGCCGGCCAGCGCCGCGCCGATCACGCTGACCACCGTCGCGGTGCCCAGGGCCAGGACCGCCTTGCGCGTCAACGACCAGCCGGCCGCGCCGGCGCCGATCGCGGCGACCGCGCTGTAGGAGCCGATGCTCACGGCGATCATCAGGAAGAAGGGCCCTGAGTTGGCCGGGTCGTCGGGGGTGGTCGGGGCCACGTCGGTGAGGGTCAGCGGCTTGTCCTCGACGGCGGCGACCGTGGTGAAGACCTTGGTGGCGACGGTGGCCGAGGAGTCGCTGTCGCCCTCGGCGATGAACAGCTGCGGCTTGGCCGGGTCCGGGACGAACGCGCCGACCAGGTTCCGGCTGTGCAGCTGCGCGACCGCGGCGTCGGTGGTGGGCAGCGTGGACACCTGGAGCGCGTCGCCGGCCTTGCTCTGGATCGCCTGCGCGACCGCCGTCACCCGCGGCCCCTCGCCGATCACGGCCACCTTCACGTGGTGCGGATGCGGCACCATGAACGCGCTCATGTAGGCCAGCCCCATCCCGACGCACATCAGGAGCGGGGTGATCAGGTGTACCAGGACGTGGCGGACGGAGGCCGTCTGCGTCGCCTGCGCCTGCTGCGGGTGCGGGTGCGGGTGCTGGTCCTGCCGGTGGTGCTGCCGGGTCGGGCTCATCGCCGGGCTCGCTGCCGGATTCGTCGCCGCGTTCATCGGCCGTGCCTTCTTCCTCCGAATTGGTTGCTAACTACAACCTAGCCATAGATGTACTATACAACTATCTGGAGGGAGTGAGACCGTGACCGGGAGTGAGACGCGTCACCGCGAGGCGGTGGACGCCATCCAGCGCGAGATGACGGTGTTCGCGCGGCGCGCGCGGGCCTTCGCCGGCCGGCTGCACCCGGAGCTGACGCTGGTGTCGTACACGGTGCTGGCGCACCTGGAGGACTCCGGCGGCTGCCTGGCCAAGGACCTCGCCGCGCGCTACGGCCTGGACAAGTCGACGGTCAGCCGCCAGGTGCAGGCGCTGGAACGCCTCGGGTTCCTGGAGCGCCGCCCCGCGCCGGAGGACCACCGCGCGCAGATGCTCCACCTGACGCCGGCCGGGGCCGACATCCTCGCGCAGGTGACCGAGAGCCGGTACGCCGCCGTCGCCGAGCGTCTGGAAGGCTGGGGGGACGAGGACATCACGCGATTTGCCGAGCTGTTGACTCGCTACAACGTCGCTCCGGAGACGTCCGGTGACGATGCGATCACCCAGGAGTATTCCGACCCTGACATGACCGAAACAGTGCACTGACCGCGTATCGGGCCCGGACGGGGTCCGGCGGGCGACCGGTCGAAACAAGGGTCTGTTTTGCACGTGCATAGGGTCTGTGCATTTGCTGATTCGGCGCTTACGCTGGAAGCGTGGACGTGTCCCTGTTGGAGGCCTTCGAGCCGGTGGCCCATGATCTGCGTGCCGCGGGTCTGGACTGCCAGTTGACGGAGGACCCGAACCCGGGCGAGCCGGCGGCGGGCGCCACGGCCGTGCTGATCGTGTCCGGCGTGAAGGTGGGACGGCTGACGCTCGGCGCGTCCGTGCTGGACACGGCCTCGCGCACGCTCTATCTGGCCGCGCAGACGCAGCGTCTGGTGCAGGGCAATCTGTCGATCGGCGGCCGGGTCATCGAGTGGCCGCCGTGCCTGCCGAGCCACGCGCATCCGATGATGGCCACGCGCGGGCAGCGGGCCCCGCTGTGGACGTGCCCGCTCGGCGGGTCGGTGTCGGTGCCGATCGGGCAGCATCCGTAAGGGATTCGAGGGTTTTTCACGGCCTGCTGCGGGGCGCTCGCGGTCGGGCCGTTTTGGCGTGTCGGAGCGGTGTGTCGGAACGGTAGGTCGCAACGGTAGGTCGGAGCGGCATCTCGTTCCACGGTTCGCCTCAGCGCGGTCCGCGTCAGCGCGGCGCGTAGGCCCGCAGGAAGAAGTCCACGCCCTGCGCGACCCGTCGGTCGAACTCGGCCTCGAAGTCCGCCTCGCGCGGGATCCGGCGCACGTTCGAGCCGGCCGGGGACGTCAGCTGCTGCGCCAACAGGTCCGGCACGGCCAGCACCTCGGTGGGGACGTCGAGCAGCCCGGCCCGGGCCAGCGCTGAGAGCAGCTTGTTCAGCCGCGGCATGGTGCGGCCCGGGCCGTTGGCGAACCAGCGCTCCTGCAGGTCCGGGTGGTGGTCGGACTCCGCGTCGACCAGCCTGCGCAGCGCCACCAGCGGTCCGGTGTAGACGACGCGGATCCACGCGCCGGTCAGCTGGAGCAGCGCGGCGCGCAGGTCCTCGGGGCCGGCCAGCTGCGAGGGGTCCGGGAAGTCCCGGTCCATGAGCTCCATGACGTGTGCGGTGGTGCGGTCCTGCACATCGTCGGTCATCGCCATGAACAGGCGCTCTTTGTCGCCGAAGTGGTTGTAGACGGTCTGCTTCGAGACCTTCGCCTCGGCCGCGATCGCGTCGATGCTGGCGCGGCTGAAGCCGTCGCGCAGGAACACCGTGCCGGCGGCGTCGAGGATCGCGCGCCGCTTCCTCGGGTTGCCCTGCGGCTCCTCGGCGGTCGCGGTCGGGGTCGTGGCGGTCGCGCTCATGCGGCTCATTCTCCTCGCCCGAAAGCTCGTTGCGCGGTTGGACCCCTCAGTCTAATCTCTTGGACTGTTGAGTCTAAAAACTTGGACTAGAGAGTCCATGTCCTCCGGGAGTGACGATGAATCCCCAGCCCGCCGGCGACCGGCTGCCCCGCGAGTACCTGAGAATCGGCTTCGCGCTGGTCCTCGGGGCAGCCATGGCGATGCTCGACGCCACCGTGGTCGCGGTCGCGACCCGTACCCTCGCGGAGCGCTTCGGCTCGGCGCTGTCCGCCGTGGCCTGGGTGACCACGGCCTACCTGCTCACCATGTCCGTGGTGGTCCCGCTGGCCGGCTGGGCCATGGACCGGTTCGGCGGGCGCCGGGTGTGGCTGGTCGCGGTGGCCGCGTTCCTGGCCGGCTCGGTGCTGTGCGGGCTGGCCTGGTCGATCCCGAGCCTGATCGCCTTCCGGGTCCTGCAGGCGGTCGGCGGCGGCCTGATCCAGCCGGTCGGCCAGGCGCTGCTCGGCCGCAACGTCGGTCCGCGGTACATGGCGCGGGTGATGGCCGTGATGTCGATACCGATGGCCCTGCTCCCGGTGCTCGGCCCGGCGGTCGGCGGCGTGCTGCTGGCCGAGGCGGGCTGGCGCTGGATCTTCTTCATCAACGTGCCGATCGGCGTGGCGGGGATCGTGCTGGTGCGGCGCTGGGTCCCGGCCTCGGTCCCGGGTCCGGCCGGCGGCGCGCGCTTCGACGTGCGCGGCTTCGCGCTGATCTCGCCGGGCCTGGCGGCGCTGGTCTACGGCTGCTCGGCGGCCGGCGACCACGGCGGCTTCTCCGCGCCGGCCGCGTGGGGGCCGGTGCTGGCCGGAGCGGTGCTGGTGACCGTGTTCGTGCTCTACAGCCTGCGGACCAGGATCCAGCCGCTGGTCGACCTGCGCCTGTTCCGTGACAAGGCCTTCGCGGTCGCGATGCTGAACACCGCGCTGATGGGCGCGACCCTGTTCGGCGCGATGTTCCTGCTGCCGCTGTACTTCCAGCAGGCGCACGGCTTCTCGCCGCTGCGCTCGGGCCTGGTGCTCGCGCCGCAGGGCGTCGGAACGGCGCTGTCGACCTTCGCCGCCGGCCGCCTCACCAACCGGGTCGGGCCGCGCGTGCTGGTGATGACCGGCACTGCGGTGGCGACGGCGGCGACGCTGCCCTTCGCGCTGGTCGGCGCGCACACGTCGGCGGCCGCGCTGCTGGCGCCGCTGTTCCTGCGCGGCCTCGGCCTCGGACTGGTGATGGCCCCGCTGATCGCCGCCGGGTACAGCACCCTGCGCCGGGCCGCGATCCCGCAGGCCACCACGACGTTCAACATCCTGAACCGGGTCGGCGGCTCGATCGGCACCGCGGTCCTGGCGGTGATCCTGGTGCGCGGCCTCGCCGGCGGGGCGCCGACGGCGTCGCGCGTCGCCTCGGCCTACGGCGCGACGTTCTGGTGGGCGCTGGCGTGCACGGCGGTGACGCTGGTGACGGCGGCTTTCCTGCCCGGGGCGAAGGCGATGCGCGCCGCGTTGGCCGCCGCCGCGACGCATCAGGCCGCGGACGCGCCTGCGGGTGCGGGGGGTTCGACGGGCTCGACGGGTTCGACGGTCAAGACCGCCGAACCGGTCAGCGCCTAGGCGTTCGCTGACCTAGGAGTTGCCCGACTCCGGCCAGTTCGACCAGTGCGTGTTCGGCGCCTGCGTCGGCCGGTAGTCGTGCGGGTTCCCGGAGTCCAGCACCTTGGCGAGGAGCTGGAACGTCTCCTCCCGGCTGGGGCGCTCGACCAGCACGTCCGGGTGGTGCCAGGCCTCCAGGCGCAGGATCTCCGGCAGGTCCGCCGGGATCAGCGCCCGCAGTTCGGACTCGTCGGCCAGCAGGAGGTCACGGTGCTCGGGCACGAGCTCGCGCACCACCTCGGCGAAGTACTCGCCGGCCGGCGCGTCCACGGCCAGATCCTTGCCGCGCACCCGGATCGGGACGCCGCCGAGATAGTTCTCGTCGGCGTCCATCAGCGCCTCGATGTTCTCCACGCGGTTCAGCTGGCTGCCGACGCGCACGCCGTAGCCGGTCAGAGCGTCGGTGACACTGCGCGCCTTCGGATTGAAGCCCACCGTCTCGATGACGACCGCCCAGTGCTTGCTGTCGCGGTAGACGTGCAAGCGGACGTCGATCGCCGAATAGAACCCGTGGTCCAGGAACGGGAAGGTGAAGTCCTGCGCCGAGGCGTCGATCTGGTCGAGGAACTGCTGTCCGAAGGTCACGGAAAAATCCTAGGTCACCCGGCCTTGACGAATGCGCGCACGGCGTCCGCGACCATCTGCACCGCGATCGCGGACAGCAGCAGACCCGCGATCCGCGTCACCAGCGTCACACCGGAGTCCTTGATCACCCGGATCACCTGGACCGAGAAGCGCATGGTGAGCCAGAGCGTGATGTGGATCGCGACGATCGCCGCGCCGACCGCGAGCACGCCGGACCAGTGGTGGTCGGTGCGCTTGGCGAACACCATCACCGCGACGATCGCGCCGGGCCCGGCGAGCAGCGGCGTGCCCAGCGGCACCAGCGCGACGTTCACCGCCTCGTTGGAGTGCGAGGGCTCCTCGCTGCGGCCGGTCAGCAGCTCCAGGGCGATCAGCAGGAGCAGCAGGCCGCCGGAGCCCTGCAGCGCCGGCAGGGTCACCCCGAGGTAGTCCAGGATCTGCTGGCCGAACAGGGCGAAGACGCAGATCACGCAGAACGCGACCAGCGCCGCCTGCCACGCGGCCTTGGTGCGCTGGGCCTTGCTGCGGCCGTTGGTCAGCGCCAGGAAGATCGGCAGGGTTCCCGGCGGGTCCATGATGACGAACAGGGTGATGTACGCCTCGAGGAAGAGCTTGCTGTCGAACACGCTCGAAGACCTATCACCTGGAAGGACTCTGTATCTACACCTGCCTCCGCGCCGTCCGCGCCGGCCGCGTTCAGGCCAGCCACGGATGCCGCTGCACGAGCGGCGTCCCGGACCACCACCGCCCGAGCCCGTAGCGCCATCCCAGCGTGGTGAAGCCGATGCCCAGCACGACGAGTGCGAAGACGAGGCGGTGGTCCACGAGGGGGTTGCCGCGCATGAGCACCAGCAACACCGCCGCGCAGACGGCCGTGAACCGCATGACGATCCCGAAGACCAGCCCCGCCCCGACGCCCGCCAGGGCGAGCACGAGCAGCCGGTCGGACCAGGACGAGACGGGGTGGATCCAGGCCCTGCGCAGGAACATCCCGCCGAGCAGGACCCGCACCAGCGCCCAGAGCAAGTCCAGGCGCGTCAGCTCCAGCGGGTCCATGCAGCCTTTATCCACCGGGGGCCGCGGCGGTGCATGCGGGGACGGGGAAACGGGTGATGTGGCCTGCGCTCCAGGTGTTCGCGCAGGCCGCTCGCCGATCCCCGCGGATGCTGTCGTCAGATCTTCGCGAACGCGGCTTCGAGGTCTTCGATGAGGTCTTCTGCGTCCTCCAGCCCGACCGAGAACCGCAGCAGCCCGCCGTCCGGCCGCGCGTTCGGCGCGACGTGCCGGTGGCTCAGGGAGGCCGGGTGCGTGATCAGCGATTCGGCGCCGCCGAGCGAGGCCGCGTGCAGGATCAGCTTCACGTTCTCGGCGACCGTGGCCGCCGCGTCGTAGCCGCCGCGCATCTCGAAGGAGAGCATCGCGCCGGGCAGCAGCATCTGCTTGTCCGGGCCGATCAGGCCGTCCGGGTCGCCGCCGGGGAGCCCGGGGTAGTGGACGCGTTCCACGGCCGGGTGCGCGGCCAGCCACGTGGCGACCGTTCCCGCGGTCTCCGAGGAGCGCTTCACACGCAGCGGCAGCGTCTGCAAGCCTCGGTGCAGCAGGTAGCCGGCGATCGGATGAAGCAGGCCGCCGGTCTGGATCCGGATGTCGCGCAGCCGCGCGGCCCACTCCGGGGTGGTCGCCACCACGCCGCCGAGGACGTCGCAGTGTCCGCCGAGGTACTTCGTCGCGCTGTGCACGACCAGCGTCGCGCCGTGCCGGGCCGGCTGCTGCAGGACCGGCGTGGCGAACGTCGAGTCCACCAGGTACGGCACGTCCCCGCAGGCCGCCGCGACCGCGTCGAGGTCGAGCAGGCGCGCGGTCGGGTTCGCCGGGGTCTCCACCACGACCAGCGCGGTGTCCGGGCGCGCGGCGATCGCCGGGGCGATGTCGGCCGGGCCGTCGACCCAGGTCACCTCGGTGCCCAGGGTGCCCTTCGTGAGCAGGCCGTCGGTGCCGCCGTAGATCGGCCGCAGGGCCACCACGTGCCGCTTGCCGTCGGCGGCTGCGGTGGCCGTCGCGGCCAGCAGGCACGCGGTGATGGCGGCCATGCCGCTGGCGAACGACACCGCCTCGGGCAGGCCTTCCAGCTCGGCCAGCGCGCGCTCGAAGCCGGCCGTGGTCGGGTTCCACATCCGCTGGTAGACCAGGCCGCCCTCGGCGGTCGGCGGGCCGCCGGCGGTGAGCGATTCGTAGCTCTCGCCGCCGGCGTCGACGCCGGGCAGGTAGTAGGTCGCCGACAGGTCGATCGGCGGAGTCGGGTTCGTGGCGGTTCGCCCCGCGTGGACGGCTGCTGTGGCGGTTACCCGGGCTATGTTCCGATCAGCGCTCATGGAAGTGATTATGCGAGCGGGCCGGCGGATGCGGCATAGCCGTTCACGATGTGGTGGCCCGCTCAGCTCTCCAGCTGGTCCGCGACCGCCCGCAGCACGCCGGCGAGCTTGCGCGAGGTGGCCTTGTCCGGGTACTTGCCCCGGCGGAAGGTCTCGGACATCCCGTCGAGCAGCTTCATCACGTCCTCGACGATGACCACCATGTCCTCGGCCGGCTTGCGGTCGCGGGCCGCGACCGCGGCCTCCACGCTCGGCCGGGTCTCCAGCAGCTTCACGCCTATCGCGGTGTCGCCGCGCTTGCCCGCGGCCACCCCGAACTCGACCCGCTGGCCGCTCTTGAGCTCCGCTGTGCCCGCGGGCAGAGCGGAGGAGTGCATGAACACGTCGGGCCCGTCGTCGCGGGTGATGAAGCCGAAACCCTTTTCGGTGTCGTACCACTTGATCTTGCCGGTAGGCACGGTGGGACCCTCGCGTCTGCTGTCGTCGGTGATTCACTCTTGCGGGGTAAGCGTAACCAGGAAACACCCGCCTTGGGCAGGGTTATCCCAGGGTCCGACCGGGAACTCCGGGGCAGCTCGGGACGGGGCTGCCGGGCCCGGAAGCGGGTCCGATCAGGCGGCCAGATACCCGTCGAGCCACGCCGGGAAACCACGCAGGTCGGGGAGCACGGTGTCGGCCCCGGCGGCGGCCAGATCGGCGGCGCTGACCGGCCCGGTGGCCACCGAGACCGCGACCGCCCCGGCCGCCCGCGCGCCCAGGATGTCGCCGATGTGGTCGCCGACGTAGACCGTCGCGCCGTGCTCGCGCAGCGCCTCGCCCTTCTTCGGGCCCCAGTGCCAGCCGACGAGGATGTCCGGGACCAGGCCGAGGTGTTCCAGGTGCAGCGCCGCGTTGGGTCCGTACTTGGCGGTGACGACCATGATCCGGCCGCCGCGCTCGCGGATCGCCGCGTACGCCTCGGCCGCGCCGGGCAGCGCCGGCGTCGGCGCGATCGCGAACTCCGGATACAGCTTCCGGTACTCGTCCCCGGCCGCGTCGATCTCGCCGGCCGGGAACCAGCGCACCAGCTCCTCCTCCAGCGGCGGCCCGAGCCGGGTGACCGCGGCGTCGGCGTCGATGTGCACGCCGGTGCGCCGGGACAGCTCGGTCATCGTCGCGTGGATGCCCGGCCGCGAGTCGATCAGGGTCATGTCAAGGTCGAAGCCCACGGTCAGAGGGGTCGCGATCATGCGAACAGGGTATCGCCGAACACGTTTTCGCCGCCCGGCGGCGGGCAACGGGGAGCCATGGCTGGAGCAGGAGGCAAGCGGGCGGCCGGAGACCTGGTCTTCGTGGCCGTCACCGTCATCGCGATCATCCTGGTCGGGTACATCGTGTTCGTGCTGATCGGCGCCAACGGTCAGAACGACATCGTGCGGACGGACTCGGACTGGGCTGGCTTCTTCGCGACCTGGTTCAAGGACCTGTTCACCCCCAAGAGCCCGAAGCTGAACGTGTTCCTGAACTACGGGCTCGCCACCATCGTGTACCTGGCGGTCGGCGGCGTGCTGCGGCGCGTGCTGAACGACGCCTTCGGGTAGAGGCCCCTTCGGGGAGGACCCCGGTCGGTGCCGCCGCAGGTCGCGCCGCACCAGGTCACCGGTTTGGGCGAGCGGGGAGGGCACAGAGGGTAGGACTCCGTGTGCCAAGGGTAAGGTGAGGCTACCCTGACCGCGCTGCCCGGAAAGACCCGCCCGTGTCCGTCTGCGAATCCGCTCCCGGTGGCTGCGCCGCGCTGTGCCGGGCCGCGCGCGAGCCGCTGCGGGACACCGCGCCGCCGCAGGCCAGGGCGTGGCTCGCGGTGGAGCACCCCGGACCGTGGCCGGCCTTCGGCTGGCCGTCCGATCTGCCCCCGGGCGTCGCCGAGGTGCTGACCGCCGCGCCGGCCTACGCCGTGCGTCCGCAGCTGATCCGGCGCCCGGACCGCGAAGGCCGTGCGGTGACCGGGGAGCGCGTGGTCTTCGTCGCCGGCGGGCCGGTCGGCGCGCGCTGGCTGGAACGGCGCCTCACCGCCGACCTCTGCGACGTCGAGAAGCTGGACCTGGCCGCTCTGGCCGACGGCGGCCCGCCCGGATTCGGCGCGCCGCTGCGGGAGCGCGTCCTGTTGGTGTGCACCCACGGGAAGCGCGACGTGTGCTGTGCCCGCTACGGCGCCCCGGTGGCCCGGGACCTGGCCGCGCGCGGACTGCCCGCCTGGGAGACCACGCACCTGGGCGGCGACCAGTTCGCGGCGAACATGGTGTGCCTGCCGGACGGCACGTACCACGGCCGCCTGGACCGCGGCTCGGCCGCCGACGTCGCGTTCGCCTGCCTGCGCGGCGAGGTCTCCCCGGCGCACTACCGGGGCCGGGCCGGGGTCAGCCCGACTTAGCGACCGCCTTGAACAGCCGCCACAACAGGTAGAGCGCGGCGAGCAGGCCGAGCATCGTCGGCACCGCGGTGAAGCCGTCCTTGGCCGCCTGCCAGGTCGCGCTGTTGTCCAACGGCGTCGTGTGTCCGGTGGAGCGGCCGCGGGCCAGGAACAGCCCGAAGGCGTAGAACACGAACGCGGTGAGCGGCACGCCGATCAGCGCGAACCGCTTCTCGCCGGGCGTGAACGAGTACGACGTCATCGCGAGCAGATAGCCGACCACCACTATGGCGATCGTGTACGGCGACATCGCGACCGCGTTGACGATCGCGCCGAGGCACAGGACGGTGACCGCGGCCAGCGCCTGCGTGTGGCTGTGCGCCGTGCGCCGCACCATCGGCCCGGCGCTGATCGGCATCGGTGGCGGTGCCGGCGCCGGTCCCGGGGCCGGCGTGAAGCTGCTGCCGCTCTCGATCGGGATCTGCGGCCCTCCGCCGCCGCCGCCCTCGCCGCCTTCCTCCGGCTCGCCGCTGTAGTACCAGTCGTGGCTCCCGGCGCCGAACGGGTCCGGCTCGGCGGGGACCTCGGGGCCCGGCAGCGCGTCGCCGTCGGAGTCCGAGGCGCCGAAGCCGCCGGGCGGCGGGTTGGTCAGCGTCTCCGGGGTGACCAGCCGGGCCACGGCCGGGTCGACCTCGGGAGAGAAGACGGAGGCCGAGCCGTAGGAGCCGTTGCTGCCGCCGCCGCGCCGCTGGCGTTCGCGCGCGGCGTACAGCGGGTCCTTGTTGGCCTCGGCCATCACCAGGGCCTCGGGGCGGCCCATGCCCAGCAGGATCTGGCGCACGTCGGCCGTGCGCGTCGCCTTGCGCGCGGAGACCCGGGACTCGATCTCCGCACGGGTGCGGGAGACGAGCTGGCTGCGCGACGTGGGCGACATGCGACCCTCCGCCAGCGTGGACAGCTCGGCCAGGTACCGGAACATCTCCTGGTCGGTCTCGGCCGTCACCGCTGCGTTCCCCCTGTTTCTGTTGAGGCACCGTACGTCGGATGAGGTGCCTGTGGCACCCGCATCCGTATCGTATGCGGGCGCTGTGATCGTCGGGACTCGACTACCGTTGTCTTTGATGCCCACCGAACACCCCCGCCATTCCGCGTCACCCGGCACCGCAGGTGCGCGGGCGATGACGCGCGCCGAAGCGCGGTCCGCGGGCGGAAAAGTGTCTCAGGGTTCGGACACTCCAGGCTCCGGGGGCCGGGCGAACGGCGCCGCGCCGCGCCGCCGCTCGCTGGCCGACGAGCTGCGGTCCTGGCCCGTGGAGCGGCTGGCGAACCTGCTCGCGGTGCGGCCGGATCTGGCGGTGCCGCCGCCGGCGTCGATCGCGGCGTTGGCGGAGCGGGCGTCGCAGCGGGCGTCGGTCGCGCTGGCGATGGACCGACTTGATGCATTCACATTGCAAGTGCTCCAGGCGCTGGCGGTCTCGCCGGAGCCGGTGACCGCCGGGTCCACGGCGGCTTTGCTGGGGGTGCCGGAGGACGGCGCGGTCACCGAGGCCGTCGCGTTGCTGCGCGACACGGCGTTGCTGTGGGGGCCCGACGAGGGGCTGCGGCCGCTGGTCAACGCGCGCGAGGCGTTGGGGGAGAACCCGGTCGGGCTCGGCCCGCCGCTGGCTTCCGCGCTGAACAACTCGTCTCCGGCCGGGATGCAGGAGTTCCTGCGGCGGCTCGGGCTGCCCGCGACGCCGGATCCGGTCAGCGCGGTCGGTGCCATCTCGGCGCTGGCCGCCGACGCGCCGCGGATGCGTGCCGTGCTCGACGCCGCGCCGGTCGGGGTGGAGGCGGTGCTGGAGAAGCTGGTCTGGGGGCCGCCGTTCGGCCGGATCGGGACGGCTGCCGACTACGTTGACGCTGACTCCGGCGCCAACTCCGGCTCCGGCGGCTCGGGCGGCCATCGCGACGACGCGGCGGCGCAGGTCTCTGACACCGCCGGATCTGCCGAGTCCTCCGAATCCCCGCTCGAATGGCTCCTGGCCCGCGGCATCCTCGGCCGCTGGACCGAGGACACCGTCGTCCTGCCCCGCGAGATCGCGTTCTTCCTCCGCCGCCACGTCTTCGGCAGCGGCCTGCACCACGACCTCGCCTCCGAGCCGCCGGCGGTCGCCGTCACCCAGCACGACGCCCGGAACGCCGACGCCTCGGCCGGCGCCGCGGCGGTCGCCGTGCCGCGCCGCGTCGAGGAACTGCTCGACGCCTGGGCCGCCGGTCCCCCCGGCGTGCTGCGCTCCGGCGGCGCCGGCATCAGGGACCTGCGGCGCACCGCCGCGCTGCTCGACGTACCCGAGGAGGAGGCCGCGTTCCTGGCCGAGCTGGCCTACGCGGCCGGGTTGGTGGCTGCCGACCTGGCGTCCGGCTTCTGGCTGCCGACCCCGGCCTACGACCGCTGGCTGGACCTGCCGCCGGAGCGGCGCTGGGCGGAGCTGGCGGCGGCGTGGCTGGTCTCGGACCGGGCCGCGGGCCGGGTCGGGGCGCCGGACGAGCGGAACCGGCAGGTGGCGCCGCTGTCCGCGGAGGTCGCCTCCTGGGCCGTGACCGAACTGCGCCGCGACCTGCTCGGCGAGCTCGACCGGCTGCCCAAGGGCGCCACCACCGCGCTGGACGCGGTCGTGGACCGGCTGTTCTGGGAGCGTCCGCGCCGCAGCGGCCCGGCGGTGCGGCAGCTGGTGGACTGGACCCTGCGCGAGGCGGTCTGGCTCGGCGTGGTCGCCCCGGTGCGCGGCGGCGCCGGGATCCTGTCCACGCACGGCCGGGCCCTGCTGCTCGGCCTGCCGCGCGACGCGCTCGCCTCAGCCCTCGGCGCGGCCCTGCCCGAGCCGGTGCGACACGTGCTGATCCAGGGCGACCTGACCGCCATCGCCCCCGGCCCCCTGGCCCCCGAACTGGCCCGGGAGATGGCACTGGTCGCCGACATCGAGTCGGCCGGCGCCGCGACCGTCTACCGCTTCACCACCGCCTCGGTCCGCCGCGCCTTCGACGCCGGCCGAGGCGCCGACGACCTGCACACCTTCCTCGCCGAGCACTCCCTCCACGAGATCCCGCAAGCGCTGACCTACCTCGTCGACGACGTCGCCCGCCGCCACGGCCGCATCCGCGTCGGCGCCGCGATCTCCTACGTCCGCGCCGACAACGACGCGGCCCTCACCGAGATGCTGGCCGACCGCCGCACCGGCGGCCTGGGCCTGCGCCGCATCGCCCCCGGCGTCGCCGTCTCGGAGCTCCCGCCATCGGAACTCCTCGAAGGCCTCCGCGCCAACGGCTACGCCCCGATGGCCGAGAACGAGGACGGCAGCGGCGCCCCGGTGGTGGTCGCGACCGCGCGGGCCCGCCGGGCGACCTCGTTCCACCCGTACGCGGTGCAGCGGCAGGCGCTGCCGGGGTCGACGGCCGTGGTGGGGTTGGCGGAGGATCTGGTCGCCGGAGGGTAGCCCGGGCGGATTTCAGCCGTGCAGCGTGGGCCGGTACACCAGCTCCTGGATCCGCCCGTCGAGCGTCCGCGTCTCCAGCAGTTCGAGGTCGAAGTCGGCGGCGCCGGCGAAGATCGGGTCCAGCCCGTGCTGTCCGGTGATCACCGGGAACAGGGTCACCTGGACCCGGTCGACCAGGCCGGCGGCCATCAGGGCGCGGTTCATCGCCAGGCTGCCGTGCGAGCGCAGGGGCACGTCCGACTCCTGCTTGAGCCGCGCGACGACGTCGACGGCGTCGCCTCGCTCCAGGGTCGCGTCCGGCCAGTCCAGCGGCGTGGTCAGGGTGGAGGACACGATGGTCGCCGGGGTGTCGATCATCCGGGTGACCCACGGGTCGCGGACGTCGGCGTCGTCCGCGGCCTGCGCCAGGAACCCGACGAACAGTCGGTACGTGTTCGCTCCGAAGACCATCCGCTGCTCCTGGCTGTACAGGCCGAGGCGGTGCTCCAGCAGCTCCGGGCCCTGCTTGCCCCAGTAGCCGGTCCAGTCGCCGCCGGCGGCGCCGAAGCCGTCGAGGCTGGAGAAGACGTCGAAGGTGTAGGTGGCGGTCATGGTGCTCTCCCGGTGCTCGAGTCGGTCGCTGTCGGTGATACGGACGACCCGCCACGTCTAAACTCATCGCCCGAGCGCGTCCCGGCTCGGTAGCGTTCCGTCATGGCACGTGACGAGCGCGGGGTCACCCCGCAGAGCGAGGACTTCTCCGCCTGGTACAACGAGGTGGTCACCAAGGCCCAGCTGGTCGAGCGCGGCCCGGCTAAGGGCACCATGGTGATCCGACCGTACGGCTACCGGGTGTGGGAGCTGCTCCAGGCCGACCTCGACCGCCGCATCAAGGACACCGGGCACGAGAACGCGTACTTCCCGCTGTTCATCCCGGAGTCCTACCTCAAGCGCGAGGCCGAGCACGTCGAGGGCTTCGCCCCGGAGCTCGCGGTCGTCACCCACGCCGGCGGCAAGGAGCTGGAGGAGCCGCTGGTCGTGCGGCCGACCTCGGAGACCGTCATCGGCGAGATGATGGCCAAGTGGGTCTCCTCCTACCGGGACCTGCCGCTGCTGCTGAACCAGTGGGCGAACGTCGTCCGCTGGGAGCTCCGCCCCCGCCTGTTCCTGCGCACCACCGAGTTCCTGTGGCAGGAGGGCCACACCGCGCACGCCGACGAGGCCGAGGCCATGGCCGAGACGCTGCAGATGCTCGGCGTCTACGAGCACGTCTGCCGCGACCTGGCGGCGATCCCGGTCGTCCCCGGCGAGAAGACGCCCGGCGAGCGCTTCGCCGGCGCGGTGAAGACCTTCACGGTCGAGGGCATGATGCGCGACGGCAAGGCGCTGCAGAACGGCACCTCGCACTATCTGGGCACGAACTTCGCCAAGGCCTTCGGCATCCAGTTCTCCGACGACACCGGCCGGCTCCAGCTCTGCCACACCACTTCCTGGGGCATGACCACGCGCATGATCGGCGCCACGATCATGACCCACGGCGACGACAAGGGCCTGGTCCTGCCGCCCAAGCTGGCGCCGTACCAGGTGGTGGTCGTCCCGATCGCGCGCGGCGACCAGGCCGAGACCGTGCTGGACGCGGTGCGCGAGCTGGCCGTGCGGCTGAAGGAAGCCGGGATCCGCGTACACGTCGACGACCGCCCCCAGGTCTCCCCGGGCTTCAAGTTCAACGAGTGGGAGATGCGCGGCGTCCCGCTGCGCCTGGAGATCGGCCCGCGCGACCTCGCCGCCGGGACCGCGCTGCTGGCCAAGCGCCTCGGCGACGAAGGGAAGGTCGCGATCTCCCTCGACACCGCCCCCGAGGTGCTGCTCGACACCCTCGACGACTTCCAGGAGTACCTGCTGGAGCGCGCGACCGCCTTCCGCGAGGCGCACACGCACACCGTCGACACCTGGGACGAGTTCACCGCGGCCGTCGCCACCGGCTGGGCCCGCGCCCTGCACTGCGGACGCCCGGAGTGCGAGGAGGACATCAAGGCCGAGACCGCCGCCACACCGCGCTGCATCCCGCTGGAGGCGCCGGCCGAGTCCGGGACCTGCGTGCGCTGCGACGCGCCGTCGGCGTACGGCAAGCGCGTGCTGTTCGCGCGGGCGTACTGAGAAAACAGTATTGTTGGCCGAGGTCCCGGCGGAACCCGCCGGGACCTCGGCTTTTCGTTCGGCTACTTCGCGAGCAAAGCCTCGACCGCCGCCAGCCCGTCGGCGCCGAGGTCCCGGGTGAACTCGTTGACGTACAGCCCGATGTGCTGCTGCGCGACCTCCGGGTCCATCTCCTGCGCGTGCTCCATCACGTACTCGTGCGAGGCCTTCGGGTCGGCCCAGGCGTACTCCACCGAGTCCCGGATCAGTCCGCTGAGCTCGGCCAGCGCCTCGGCGCCGAGGTCCTTGCGGGCCACGATCGCGCCCAGCGGGATCGGCAGGCCGGTCTCCGACTCCCACCACTCGCCGAGGTCGGCGTGGCAGGTCAGGCCGAATTTCTGGTAGGTGAAGCGGGCCTCGTGGATCACCAGGCCGGCGGCCACCTCGCCGGCCGCCACGGCCGGCATGATCTCGTGGAACGGCAAGACCTTGATCTGCATACCACCCGGGACGTTCTTCTCCGCCCACAGCTCGAACAGCCGATAGGCGGTCGACAGCAGGCTCGGCACCGCCACCACGCCGCCGGCCAGCGCCTCGGCCGACACCGCGCCCTGGGACAGCACCAGCGGGCCGCAGCCCCGGCCCAGGGCGCCGCCGCAGTGCAGCAGCTCGTAGCGGTCGGCGACCAGCGGCAGGGCCGGGTAGGAGATCTTCAGGACGTCCGGCGCGTCCGCCTCCTGCACCCAGTAGTTCGTGACGTCGATGTCGGCGAAGGTCACGTCGAAGACCGGGGCGCCGGGCAGCAGGCCGTGGGTCAGCGCGTGGAAGACGAACGTGTCGTTGGGGCACGGGGAGTAGGCGATGGACAGCTTGTCGGGCAGGACGGTCGCGGCGTCAGACATATGGCTGATTATGCGACGCCCGGCGCCTGGAGGGCGGCCAGGGTCTGCCCGACGGTCGCCAGGACGTCCAGGGCTTCACCGATCCGCCACGATTCCCGGTCCCGGGGTCCGACGACGTTGGAGATCGCGCGGATCTCCACGAACGGCAGCTCGGCCATCGTCGCCGCGCTCGCCACGCCGAAGCCCTCCATGCCCTCCGCGGCCGCGTCCGGGTGCCGGGCCAGCAGCTCCGCGGTGCGCTCGGCGGTGCCGGTGACGGTGGCCACGGTCAGCACGGCGCCGGTGACCACGGTCAGCCCGGCGGTGCTCAACGCGCCGCCGATCCGGGCCGCCCAGGCCTCGTCCGGCTGCTCCACGCGCGGGGCGAAGCCCAGCTCCTCGATCGGCAGGAAGCCCTCCGGGGAGTCGGCGCCGAGGTCGGCCGCGACCACCCGGGTGGAGACCACCACCGAGCCGATCGGCGCGCGCGGGGCGAAGCCGCCGCCGATGCCGACTGAGACCGCCAGTTTGTAGGGCTCCGAGGCCAGGACCCAGGCCGCGCCGGTCGCCGCGGCCGCGGGGCCCGCGCCGGTGACTATCACCGTCAGGCCGTCGGCGTGGCGCTGAAGAGCGTCACGCTCGGCGCCGACGGCTGTCGCCAGCAAGAACTCGTACATTCGGTCACTCCCCGTCGTCCCGCGGATGGCTTACGTATTCGCTTCGCCGCACGCCGGAAACGTACCCGGCATCCGGCTCCCCATCCCTTGTGCCTTGAGCCTTCAGACTCCGAGACTTTGCGCGGGGTTCGGTGCCACGAAACGCAGATCCGACAACGCCTTCAAAGTCACCACGCAGACCGCCAGCAACGCGATGGCGGCCACGATGAACGCGAAGGTCCCGTTGCCGTTGCCCGGGAACGACATCGCGATCCCCAGGCCGCCGCCGACCACCCAGGCCAGCTGCAACAGTGTCTCAGATCGGGCGAAGGCAGACGTGCGCACACGTTCGAGCGTGTCGCGCTGCAAAAGGGCGTCCAGGGACAGTTTGGCCAGCGCAGCGCTCATGGCGGCGACCGCGGCTACGGTGAGTACCGTGATCAGGTTGTAATAGAAGGCGCAGGCCAGGACCGCCCCGGTGGTCAGCGCCAGCATCGCGGAGATCACGCCCTCCGGGGCCCGGGCTTTCAGCATCGAGCCCAGCGAGGTGCCCACGGCGTTGCCGACGGCCGCGGCGCCGGCGATCATGCCGATCGCGACCAGGTCCTTGTAGCCGGCCAGCGGGTGGTAGCGGACCAGGAACGCCATGAAGATGGTCAGGAAGCCGGAGAAGCAGCGGAAGGCGGCGTTGGCGCGCAGCGCCAGCATCACCGCCGGGCCCACCGAGCGCAGCCGCAGGTTCGGCATGGTCTCCTCCAGGCGGGGGTCCATGTTCCGGTCCTTCTTCTTCAGCTGCGCCTTCTGTTCGCCCGCGGCGGAGTCCACGTGGGACGGCAGCCGCAGCGCCAGGTACGCGCCGAGCGCGAAGACCAGCGCCGCGCCGATCAGGCAGAGTCCGGCGTGGCCGAGCTTCAGCAGCAGGCCGCCGACCGGGGCGAACACGAAGGTGGCGATGATGCTGGCCATCGAGGTGCGCGAGTTCGCCTTGATCAGTGTGCTGCCGTGCGGGACCAGCCGGGGGATCACCGCGCTGCGGGTCACGCCGTAGGCCTTGGAGGCCGCCAGGCAGCCGAACGCGGCCGGGTAGAGCGCCAGGTTGGCGCTGCCGCTCACGGTGCGGGCCATGATCAGCGCCAGCACCAGGCGGGCGGCCATGGTCAGCGCCATCGCGATGCGCCGGCCGTGCCCGAAGCGGTCCAGCAGCGGGCCGATCACCGGCGCCAGCAGCACGAACGGCACCATGGTGATCACCAGGTACAGCGCGACCTTGCCGCGCGCCTGCCCCGGCTGCACCCCGAAGAACACCGACTGCGCCAGCGCCAGCGTGATCAGCAGGTCGCCGGCGGTGTTCACGGCGTGCAGCTCGATCAGCCGGGACAGCCCGGACTCCCGGGCCCCGCCGGACTCGGTGTACTTCCGGATGCGGCGCCCGACCACCCCGCCGACCTTGCCCATGGCGCGGCCGGTGGCCTCGGTGCCCTCGCCGACCCGGCGCAGGATGCGCGCGGCGTCGGACTCCGGCCGGACCGGGGTGAGCATCTCTATGTCGGCCGCCGACAGGTCCGGGGCGACCTCGGCCAACTGCGGCAGGGTCGCGGCCAGGTCGATGGTGGCGATCGGGGCGTCGTCCGGGTGCTGGGCGGCCATGATGCGGGTCGGGACCGGGTCGTGGTGGCCGCCGGCGCGCGCGGCCGAGGCCGCGGCGGACGCTGAGGCCGCTGAGGAATCCCCGGTCGGCAGCGTGTCGGCGAGCGCGGGATCGGCCGCCGCGCCGCCGCCGTTCTGCGTGCGGCCGCCGGCGTCCCGGGCGTCCCGGCCGTCCCGGGGGCGTTTCGGCGGCAGCGGCGGGGGCTGCGGGATCAACGGCCGGGTCGCCTCCGGGGCGTCGAAAACCCGCGTCCGCTCCTCGCCGTCCCGGTTCGGCGTCTGATCCTTGGCCACGCCCCTATCCTGCCCGGAAAAAGTGAACGTGGGGAGCCGGTGATTCAATTGGCGACCCTTGTGGACCGGCCGCGATGCACCGTCAGCCGAACCGCTGTCACACGAACACCTCCGGATAGGGGAGAATCGAGCCGTGAACGCCGCGACCGCCACCCCAGCCCGCTCCGCAGACAGCCGGCCGCGCGGACGCCAGCCGGTCCTCGACCAGGTCTGCGCCGACGCGGTCGACCTGGCCCTGGCCGCGGCCGAGGACGTCGCCGGGATCGGCGAGGTCGGCCGGCACGTCGGCATGCTCGCCGAGGGGGACCGCGTGGTCACCCACCTGTTCGAGTGCAAGGAGCGGGGGTACCGCGGCTGGAACTGGGCCGTGACGCTGACCCGCGCGCCGCGCACGAAGTTCGTCACCCTCGACGAGACCGTGCTGGTCGCCGGCAACGAGTCGGTCCTGGCCCCGGAGTGGGTGCCGTGGAGCGAGCGCCTGCGCCCCGGCGACCTGGGCCCCGGCGACCTGCTGCCGATCGCCGAGGACGACGCCCGCCTGGTTCCGGCCTACACCGGCGAGGACGAGGAGCGGCCCGAGCTCTACCGCGAGATCACCCGCGACTCGCTGCCGCTGATCGCCTACCAGATCGGCCTCGGCCGGCCGCGCGTGCTGTCCCGCGAGGGCCGCGAGGAGGCCGCCGAGCGCTGGCACGAGGGCGAGTTCGGCCCGCACTCGCCGATGGCGCAGGCCGCCCCGGCGCGCTGCTCGGGCTGCGGGTTCCTGGCGCCGCTGGCCGGGATGCTCGGCCAGGGCTTCGGCGTGTGCACGAACGAGATCTCCCCGAGCGACGGCCGCGTGGTGTCCCTGGACTTCGGCTGCGGCGCGCACTCGGAGGCCGCCGTGGTGCCGGTGACGTACCCGACGTCGGAGCCGGTGGTCGACGAGTACCGGTACGACACCGTGACGTTCGGCGAGCGCGTGGTGCGGCCCGCCGACGAGGCGTCGCAGGCCGCTGCCGCGGCCGCGGCGGCGGTGCAGGTGGCGGTGGCGGCGGCCGACGTGGAGGACGCCGAGCCCGAGCCCGAGGCCGAAACTGTCGCCGCCGTCGAGGTCGTGCAGGCCGAGGTCGTGGCCGAGGTTGTGCCAGAGGAAGAGCCCGTCGATGAAAGCTGACCCGCGATGCGTGACATGTGAGCGCCACCCCCACTGAGCCCGTCCTGCGGGTCCGGCACGACAGCTGGACCCGCTTGCTCTATCTGCAACTCGGCGCCTTCGCCTTCTTCCTCTACGCCTTCAGCCCCTCGATCGACCTGCTCAAGGACGACCTCCACCTCTCCGCGGGCGTGGCCGGGCTGCACAGCACCTGCTACGCCGCCGGCGTCACCGTCGGCAGCCTCAGCGCGCCCTGGTACATCCGCCGCTTGGGCGGCTCACGCCCCGCGCTGTGGTGGGGGCTGGTCGGCCTGTCGCTGTCGGTGGGGCTTTTCTGCGCTGTCCCGTCGTTGTCGGTAACGCTTCCGGCGGCCGTGATCTGCGGAGTCTTCGGCGCGCTGATGTGTATAGCCGTGCCGGCGGCACTGTCGCGCGCGCATGGCCCGGAAACCGGCCCGGCCGCGATCACCGAGGCCAACGCGGTCGCCGCCTTCGTCGGCATCGCGGCCCCGCTCGCGGTGGGCGGCGCGGCCGCGGCGGGCATCGGCTGGCGCACGGCGCTGCTGTCGGTCGCACCGCTGAGCGCGCTGCTGTACGTGGCGCTCGGGCGGGTGCGCGAGCCGGCGTGGGTGGCGGCGGCCGAGACCGAGCCGGTGGCTGTGGGCGAGGCGGTCGAGGCTTACGGGCTCGGCATGGTCGACACGGCCGGCGCGAGTGCCGGCGGTACCGAAGAACTCGCTGGCCGCGGCGCGGTAGCCGGGCCCGAGTATGCGGCCGGCACCGATGGCTCTGGTGGGCGGATCGGCACGGTCGTGAGTCTTGCGGATGACGTGCGAGGCCGGGTTTCGGCTGTGGATCGAGTCCCGGCGCCCCGCTCCCCGAGCGACCAACCCGTTCGCTCGGCCACTTTCCGCGACCTCCCGCGCCGCTTCTGGATCAACCAGGTCGCGGGCGTCTGCGCCGGCGCCATCGAGTTCTGCCTCACCCTCTGGTGCGCGACCTTGCTCCGCGACCGCGCGCACCTGTCCGCCGGCGTGGCCGCGACCGGCGTCACCGCCGTCGTCGCCGGCATGGCCGTCGGCCGTGCGATCGGCGGTCGCCTCGCACTCCGGGTGCCGATCGACTGGCTGATCTTCGCGGCGTTCGGGACCAACCTCGTGGGCTTCGCGCTCTTCTGGGCGACGCCGAACCCGGTGATCATGTTCGGCGGGCTGGCGGTGGCCGGGCTCGGGGTGTCGTTGCAGTACCCGCTGTTGGCGGCGCGCGGTATCGAGATGGCCGGCGGTCAGGCGGAGCTCGCCGGTGCGGTGAACATGTTCGGCGGCGGGATCGCGGTCGGGACCGCGCCGTTCGCGCTCGGCTTCCTCTCCGACCGGGTCGGCATCCACACCGCTTACCTGCTGCTGCCGGCGTTCATCATCGCGGCGATGGTCGCGGTCGCGGCTTCTGGTCGGTGGGCGTCCCGGGAGGGCACCATTCCGGCATGACGTACTACCCCGACCTGGCGCTGTACGACTACCTGCCGGAGACCGTGCCGGAGGGGGTGGAACTGCTCGCCGTCGGGTGGCTGGAGCCCGGGCACGAGTTCCCGACCGCGGCCGACGACGACTCCGACCCCGTCTTCTGGCAGAACCTGGTCACCCTCGCCGCCGACCACACCGTCGCCGTCACCCGCGGCGTCCACGGCTGCCGCTTCCGGCACCCCTTCGAGGCCGACTTCCAGTACGGCGCCGTCTACGGCACCCGCGTCCTGTACCTCGGCAGCGCCGAGATCCGCGTGGCCGCCGCCGACGGCCGCCTGCTCACCGCCCCCACGCTGGTCGTCCACTACATCCGCGACCACGGCTACCGGCCCCCGGAGGCGTTCGTCGAGGCCGTGACGGCGATGCGGATCGCGCCGAGTGACGGCTGACACCGCGATAGCGGCCCGGCTCCGCGGATCTGAGACCATGGCGGCATGAACGCGCATCCGTACGAGCCCCCCGAGACCCAGTCCCAGCACCTGTTCGACCGGGCCCGGGCAGTGACGCCGGGCGGTGTGAACTCCCCGGTGCGGGCGTTCGGCGCGGTCGGGGGCACCCCGCGTTTCATCGCCTCGGGCCAGGGCGCGTACCTCACCGACGTCGACGGCAACCGCTACGTCGACATGGTCTGCTCCTGGGGCCCGCTGATCCTCGGCCACAACCACCCCGCGGTGCTGGAGGCGGCGCTCAAGGCCCTGCACAGCGGCGCCAGCTACGGCGCGCCGTCGGCCGGCGAGGTCGAGCTGGCCGAGGAGATGGTGGCCCGCGTCGCCCCGCTGGAGCAGGTCCGCCTGGTCTCCTCCGGGACCGAGGCCACGATGAGCGCGATCCGGCTGGCCCGCGGCTTCACCGGCCGGACCAAGATCGTGAAGTTCGCCGGGTGCTACCACGGCCACGTCGACTCGCTGCTGGCCGCGGCCGGCTCCGGCGTCGCCACCTTCGCGCTGCCGGACACCCCCGGCGTGACCGGGGCGCAGGCCGCGGACACGATCGTGCTGCCGTACAACGACCCGGAGGCCGTCAAGGCCGCCTTCGAGGCGCACGGCGGCGAGATCGCCTGCCTGATCACCGAGGCCGCGGCCGGCAACATGGGCATCGTCCCGCCGGAGCCCGGCTTCAACCAGTTCCTCGCCGACATCTGCCGCGCGCACGGTGCGCTGTTCATCTCCGACGAGGTGATGACCGGCTTCCGCGCCTCGCGCGAGGGCATGTACGGCATCGACGGCGTGGTCCCGGACCTGATGACCTTCGGCAAGGTCATGGGCGGCGGCTTCCCGGCCGCGGCCTTCGGCGGCCGGGCCGACGTCATGCAGCACCTGGCCCCGGTGGGCCCGGTCTACCAGGCCGGCACGCTGTCCGGGAATCCGGTCGCGACCGCCGCCGGCCTCGCCACGCTGCGCAACTGCACCCCGGACGTCTACAGCCACCTGGACGCCACCGCGCACCAGATCGCCGACCTGGCCTCCGAGGCGCTGGCCAAGGAGGGCGTCCCGCACACCGTGCAGTTCGCGGGCACCATGTTCTCCGTGTTCTTCACCGGCCGCCCGGTGAAGAACTACGAGGACGCCAAGACGCAGGACACCAAGGCCTACGCGGAGTTCTTCCACACGATGCTGAACCACGGCGTCTACCTGCCGCCGAGCGCCTACGAGGCGTGGTTCGTCTCGGCCGCGCACGACGCCGCGGCCGTGGAGACCGTCGCCGAGGCGCTGCCGCACGCGGCCAAGGCCGCGGCCGCTGCCGAGAAATCCCACTGATCCCTGATCCCCGGAAGGGAACCCCACCTGTCATGGCTGAGACCAAGACCGTCGTCCACCTGATGCGCCACGGCGAGGTCTACAACCCGGACGGCATCCTCTACGGCCGCCTGCCCGGCTTCCGGCTCTCCGACCTCGGGCAGAAGATGGCCGAGCGGGTCGCCGACCACCTGGCCGACCACGACGTCAAGGCGGTCGTCGCCTCGCCGCTGCAGCGCGCGCAGGAGACCGCGGCCCCGATCGCGGCCCGGCACGACCTGGAGGTCGGCACCGACGAGCGGCTGATCGAGGCGGCGAACTTCTTCGAGGGCAAGAAGTTCTCGGTCGGCGACGGCGTGCTGAAGCGGCCGGCGGTCTGGTTCAAGCTGTGGAACCCGTTCAAGCCGTCCTGGGGCGAGCCGTACAAGGACCAGGTGAAGCGGATGCACGCGGCCCTGCTCGACGCCGCCGAGCTGGCTCCCGGCCACGAGGTGGTGCTGGTCAGCCACCAGCTGCCGATCTGGATCAGCCGGCTGGCCGCCGAGCACCGGTCGTTCTTCCACGACCCGCGCAAGCGCGAGTGCACGCTGGCCTCGCTGACCTCCTTCGAGATCACCGACGGCCGGATCACGGCGGTGCGCTACAGCGAGCCGGCCAAGGACCTGCTGCCGGTGAAGAACACGAAGAAGTTCGTCGCGGGCGCGTAGAACCGCTCTGTAAAACCTCTTAGCCGCACGGCGCTATACGGAGTCCTCCGTATAGCGCCGTCGTCATAGTGCCGTTACAGGGCCGTCGCGCAGGGTCTTCCAGCATGGGCGGAGCGCGACGCTTCGTCCGATTCGGGGACCCTGCCGCAAGAGCGCGCGGCAGCCATGCGAAACTTTTCACATGCTGCGCAGGACGGATGGAACACGCAGGTCGGTCGCCGTGCTCTCGGTGATGACGGCCGCCGCACTCGCCTTCGGCCTGACCGCCTGCGGCGGGTCGGGCTCGAAGAACAAGGACGGTCTCGGGACCGCCGCCGCGTTCTCCGTCAACGACCGCAAGCAGTTCCCGATGCTCTCCGGGACCACGCTCGACGGCTCCAAGCTCGACCTGGCCTCGTTCAAGGGCAAGGTCATCGTCGTGAACATCTGGGGGTCGTGGTGCGATCCCTGCCAGGCCGAGGCGCCGTACCTGGAGCACGCGAACGAGGCGTACCGGGACAAGGGCGTGCAGTTCGTGGGCATCGACACCCGCGACAACAACGGGCAGGCCCAGGCCTTCGTGAAGGCCAAGCAGATCAGCTACCCGAACCTGGTCGACGACGGCAACGAGACGCTGCTCGGCCAGCTGGCCGGGATCACCTCGCTGGCCTCGGTCCCCTCGACGCTGATCATCGACAAGAACGGCGGCCTGGCGTGGCGGGCGCTGCGCCCTGTGGACTTCAACGACGTGTCCGCGGCGCTCGACACCGTCCTGTCCGGTAAGTGAGAGCCCGACGATGAGCGCCGCCGCCGCCGTCCTCACGCATCTGGCCTCCAGCTACACCTCCACCGAGACGAAGGTGGAGTACGGCAGCTTCCTGGTGGCCGTGCCGATCGCGCTGGCCGCCGGGCTCATCTCGTTCCTGTCGCCGTGCGTGCTCCCGCTGGTGCCGGGCTACCTGTCGTACGTGACCGGGCTCACCGGCGTGGATCTGGGCGACCAGACGCTGGACGAGGCGGCGCGGGCCAAGCGCGGCCGGATGATTGCCGGCGCGCTGCTGTTCGTGCTCGGGTTCAGCATCGTGTTCGTGCTGCTGGAGTCGCTGGCCGGCTGGAGCGGGCAGTTCCTGTACGCCCACAAGCGCACCATCCAGATCGTGCTGGGCAGCATCACGATACTGATGGGCCTGTCCTTCGCCGGCGTGGTGCCGGGCGCGATCAGCCGGGTGTTCAACCGCGAGGCCCGGTTCCACAAGGACCCGCGGGTCGGCCTGGCCGGCGCGCCCCTGCTCGGGATCCTGTTCGGGCTGGGCTGGACGCCGTGCATGGGACCGACGTTGTCGGCGGTCTCCTCGCTGTCCATCGACTCCGGGAACGCCGGTCGTTCGGTTCTCATCGGAGTGGCGTACTGTCTGGGGCTGGGTCTTCCGTTCGTCCTCACCGCGATCGCGTTCCGCAAGGCGATGGGGGCGTTCGGCTATGTGAAGCGCCACTACCAGGCCGTGATGCGGATCGGCGGCGGCATGCTCGTCCTGATCGGCGTCCTGTTGGTGACCGGTGAGTGGGACCACCTGGTGACCTGGCTTCAGGGCCAGACACCCGGTTTCCAGTCCCCGATCTAGTTAGAACGAGACGACGTATCGAATGGCATCGCCCACAGAAGAGATGGACGCGGCAAGCCTGACCACGGCGCCGCGCGAAGAAGGCAGCGGCACGGATTCCGTCAGCCTGCCCAGGCTCGGCCGGCTGGAGATGCTGCGCTGGGCCTGGCGGCAGCTGACGTCCATGCGCGTGGCGCTGATCCTGCTGTTCATGCTGTCCCTGGCGTCCATCCCCGGGTCTCTGCTGCCGCAGCGCAGCGCCAACACCGACCCGACGACGGTCACCGACTGGCTGGCCAAGCACAAGACGGTCGGGCCGATCCTGGACAAGCTTCAGTTCTTCACCGTCTACAAGTCGGTGTGGTTCTCCTCGATCTACCTGCTGCTGTTCATCTCGCTGATCGGCTGCATCCTGCCGCGCACCGCGCAGCATCTCAAAGTGCTGCGCAAGCCCCCGCCGGCCGCTCCGCGCAACCTGGCGCGCATGCCGGCGCACTTCCGCTGGAACGACACTTCGGGCACCTCTATAGAGGACAAGCTCAGTTCCGCAGAGGCGGCGCTGAAGAAGAAGCGCTTCCGTGTCGTGCGCGGAACCGACGCCGACGGCGGCGGGTGGGTCTCGGGGGAGAAGGGCTACCTGCGCGAGGCCGGCAACCTGATCTTCCACCTGTCGCTGGTGGGCATCCTGGCCGGGTTCGCCATCAAGGGCTACTACGGCTACCAGGCCAAGGTCGTGATCAGCGAGGGCGAGTCGTTCTCGAACATCACGATGGACTACGACGACCACACCTTCGGCGGCGGCGTCGACCCGATGAAGCTGCCGCCCTTCGGGCTGACACTGAACAAGTTCACCGCGACCTACGAGCCGAACCACAACGCTCCGGACTACGGCCAGGCCCGCGACTTCACCGCCGACGTCAGCTACAAGTCCTCGCTCACGGCGCCGGAGAAGAAGGCGACGCTCAAGGAGAACAGCCCGCTGAGCGTCGACGGCGTCAGCGTCTACCTGAGCAGCCACGGCTACTCGCCGGTCATCACCGTCCGCGACAAGAACGGCAAGGTGATCGTGGACCACGCGGCCGTGCCGTTCTTCGACTCCGGGGCGATGGGCGTCGGCTCGGGCATCTACAAGGTCAAGAACGGCTACACCGACAAGTTCGACAGCCCGCAGGACCTGGGCCTGTCCGGCATCTTCGTCCCCGACTACCCGGGGGCGATGATCCCCGGGCTCGGCGCGGTGTCGCTGTTCCCGACGGCCTCGAACCCGGCGCTGGTCCTCACCGCGTACACCGGCAACCTCGGGGCGAACCCCGGTGTGTACACCATGGACGTGACCAAGGCGCAGCAGGTCAAGCTGCCGAACCCGGTCGAGCCGACGAACCCGGCCGTGGTGCTGACCCTGGACAAGGGCAAGAACACGGTCGCCCTGCCGGACGGCACGGGGACCATCGAGTTCGACGGCGTGGTGCAGTGGGCGCAGTTCGACCTCAACCACGACCCGTCGAAGATGCTGGTCTTCGTCTCGGCCGTGGGCATCGTCGTGGGGCTGATCGGGTCGCTGGGCATCCGGCGACGGCGGGTGTTCGTGCGGGTCCGGCCCGCCGAGCAGGACGCCGTCCGGGTCGAGGTGGCCGGGCTGGCGCGGGCTGAGGACGCGCGGTTGCGGGACGAAGTGCGGGGCGTGGGCAGAGGCCTGCGTCCTCCGAAGGCGGGAGTCCAGAAGTGATCAACGAGTCGTTGGCGCGGTTCTCGAACTACGCCATCTACGGCGCGATGTTCGTCTACCTGATCGCGTTCTTCGCCTACACGGCGGAGTGGGTCTTCGGGCGGAAGTCGTCGTTCGTGGTGGAGACCGCCGCGAAGGTGCCGGCCCAGGCCGAGGTGCTGGTCGCGGCCGGCGGCAAGGCCCGGGTGTCGGACGATCTGTCGGGGCTGGACGACCTCGACGATCTGGACGCCCTGGACGGCCGGCCGGACGAGGACGAGCCGACCCCGGCGATCGACGGCGGCAACCTGCGCGCCATCACCGCCGGCGGCATCGCGGTCAGCACCACGGTGCTGGGCTTCGTGCTGCACGTGATCGGCGTGGTCACCCGCGGCGTGGCCGCGGGCCGGGTGCCGTGGGGCAACCTCTACGAGTTCACCATCGCCGGCTCGGCCGTCGCCATGGCGCTCTACGTCGGCCTGCTGTTCCGCAGAGGAGCGCGCTGGCTCGGGGTGTTCGTCACCGGCGTGATCGTCGCGATCCTCGGCCTGGCCATGGAGGTCCTGTACAAGGACGCCGAGCAGCTGGTCCCGGCGCTGCACTCGCCGTGGCTGGTGGTGCACGTCGCCGCCGCGGTGCTGTGCTCGGGCATGTTCACCGTCGCGACGGTCGCCACGGTCCTGTACCTGTTCAAGTCGCGCTACGAGACCAAGGCGAAGCTGGGCACGGCGAACCCGAACTCGATGTGGCGGCGCGTGCCCTCGGCGATGAAGCTGGACCTGACCGCGTACCGCATCCTGGCGTTCTCCTTCCCGGTGTGGACCTTCACCGTCATCGCCGGCTCGATCTGGGCCGAGCGCGCCTGGGGCCGCTACTGGGGCTGGGACCCGACCGAGACGTGGGCGTTCATCACCTGGGTCGTCTACGCGGCCTACCTGCACGCGCGCGCGACGCGCGGCTGGAAGGGGCGCGGCGCCGGGTTCATCGCGCTGGTCGGCTACGGGTGCTTCATCTTCAACTACTTCATCGTCTCGATCTTCGTCAACGGCATGCACTCCTACGCCGGGGTGAAGTAGCCGCGGGCTGAACAGTCGAGAGCTGAGAACGGAAGCGGCGCCGGGCGGATTCGCCCGGCGCCGCTTGCTGTTCCGGCGTTACTGGTGGTTCTACGTGTAGTTCACCGCGATCGTGCCGGTGAACCCCAGCGAGTGCAGCAGGCTCTGCAACATCTGCGTGGTGTCCTTCTCCGCGACCGACACCAGCGAGCTCTTCTGCGCCGCGCCGTCGATCTGCTTGGTGGCCTCCACCAACAGCGACTGGACCTGGTTCGGGTCGCTGTTGAAGAGCCGGTCGAACACGCCCTGCTGCTGGCCGATGATGTACGACTTGTGCACGTCCAGCGCTGTCGGGTCCAGCACCGGCTTGGGCAGCGTGATCGACGCCGACAGCCGGTCGGTGGACACCTTCACGTGGTTGGCGTCCAGATTGCTGAAGTCCACGAAGGCGTTCACGGTGCCGTCGCCGAGGAAGAACGTGTCGCTGCCGGCCAGGAACGACGGGAGCCACGACGCCTTCTGCACCTCGGTCACGACCTGGAACTCGCCGCTGGCCGCCTCGAAGCGTTTGAGCTCCGTGATCGACTTCAGCAGCACCGGCCCGCTGCGGGTCGTGGTGGTCTCGCCGAACGGATTGCTGAAATGGATCAGGTTCGTCAGGGAACCGAGGAACGCCAGCAGGACCACCACGACGACCCCGCCCACGCCCCAGCGCAGGAGGGTCGAACGCAGCCCGCCGCCCCGGGTGCGGACGATGATGCGCGTCTCGTTCTTGGAGCCTTCTTCAACCTGCTCGCCCTTAGCCGCCACGGCCACCCCCTATCACAGTTATCTTATGACCTATGGCAGCCATCCGTATGCGCTCGGGACGACGCGGGGAAGACCGTGACCGGCAAGGACGTCGGTCCCGGAGCACCGGCTGTTTATGGTTCGCCCTGATTTTTCTCATCGTGATGCTGCTGTTGTCCTTGATGTTCGGCGGGTTCCACAAAGGCCACCTCCATCCGAATGGGTTGCCGCCGCGGTCTGTGGTGCCCTGTGTCGGGGATTGCCCGCATCCGGGATCCGGCGATCTGAGAGCATGAGACGGTGAGACCGAAGCCTCGTCGTCAGCCCAGCCACTCCTCGCGTCCCGGCGTGCCCAACCGCAGGGCGCATCCGCCGTCCCCGGCCCGGCATCCCGAGCTGCCCCCGGAGTTCGGGCAGCTCTTCGACGCCCTGGACGAGGTCTACGGCGATCCGCGGACGGTCCGCACGCCCCTGGACGCCGAGCTGTGGGCGTCGGCCTTCCTCGGCGGCCTGTGGACCGCGGCGCTGCAACAGGACGACGAGCCCGAGGGGGCCGAACTCGGCCTGGTCGAGGTTCTGGAACTGGTCGGCTCCCCGCGCACGCAGGCGGTGCTGTGCGCGCTGGCCTCGGTGGCCTCGCCGGAAGTCGCGGCCCGCGCAGGACAGGCCTCGGAGCGCTTGTTCCACAAGGGCGTCCGGCGCCCCGAGTGGTACGGGGCCGCGCTCCAGCAGGTGGAGTTCCTGGAGGCGTGGTCGGTCTCCGACGTGTTCGCCGACGGCGAGTTGTTGATCGCCGCCTTCAAGCGCGGCAAGGACCGCTACGCCTTCACCGCGACCGTCGCCAACAACGCCCAGGGCACCGTCGTGGAGGTCCTGCTCGTCGACCCGGTGGACCTTCCGGACATCCTCGGCGAGATCCGCGCGGAGTTCGCCGAGGGGCCCGAGGGCGTGTTCTCCCTGGACAAGCTGGACGCCGGGGAGCTGCGCCGGCGGCTGGAGCCGGCGGTGCGCGAGACCCTTGTCGACGACGAGGAGGACGACGAGTTCGAGGACGTCTTCGAGGAGGTCGACGACGAGGATGACGACGAGGACGAGGACCAGGACGGCCTGAACGAGCTCGATGAGCTCGGCCGGCTGGACGAGGAGCTGGAGGACGAGCCGGCGCTCCAGACGGAGGCCGTGGACGAGGCCTTCGCCGAACTGGACGCTCTGGCGGCCCAGCCCGACGCGCACAGCCACCACGCCGAGTATGACGAAGACGATGAGGACGACGAGGAAGAGGACGAGGGCGACGACTTCGCCGCCCTGCGCGCCCTGATGCTGTCCCGCCTGGCGGTCCTGCCCGAACCGGCGGAACTGCCCGGCGGCGCCGACTTCGGCTACGACCTCGACGACCTCCCCCCGCTCCTGGACGAGTTCGCCGCCTCCGCGGATGCCCGCGCGCTCCCGCACCAGGCCATCGTCCGCGAATGGGGCGAGGTCTTCGCCCGCCTCGGCCTCACCGAGTTCGCCGGCGATCCGCCGCTGTTCGGCCCGGAGAAGTTCGACACCCTGATCAACGTCCTGATCCCGGCCCGGGTGAACGCCGACGACGCCCAGCTGGAGCTGCTGGAACCGGCCGCCATGGCCTGGGCCCGCTGGTCGACCCGCAGGGTCGGGCTGGCCGAACCGATCGCCGACTACCTGGTCGAGGCGGTCGGCGAGAGCTTCGAGGACTTCCCGCAGTCGTACGCGGATCCGGTGTTCACGATGGACCGGCACATGTTCGGGTTCACGATGCAGTCCTCGGCGGGCTGAGCGGGTTCCGCGTGCCGTTCCGAGTGTTGTTCTTCTGAGCGTCGTTCTGAGCGCCGCGACGGTCGGAGGGTCGAGTCGGTCAGCCCTCCGGCCGGCGGTGGTTCAGCCCTCCGGCCGGTCCTTCTTCAACTGCTCGCCGAGCTGCCGCAAGAACTCCGGATCGTCGTCCGGAGCCACCGCCCACGTGCTCGGCGCGGTCCCGGTCCGCCGGGAGCTCCCGCCCCTGCCGGACCCCGAGGTGTCCACGATCCGCGGCCGCCGCTGGTGCGTCCCGCCCCGCCCCAGCGAGGAGAACAGCCCCGGATGCGGGTCCGTGGCCCGCCGCCGCAGGTCCCGCGGCTGCGCGGTGCGTCCGGTGAAGATCCACGCCAGCGCCCCGAGGTACGGCACCGCGATCAGCACCGCCCACACCGGTTTCGGCAGGAAGCGGACCCAGGGGCGCGGGGTGAGCAGGCAGTCGACCCAGGCGAAGATGGCCAGCGCGATGGGCACCAGCCACTGGACCACGAAACGGAGCAACGCCCAGCCTCCCGGGAAGTCGTGGGTTTTCCACATTCAACAGTAACGGCCGCGCCGTCACTACGGGACCGGTACGGGGGTCTTCCCCCCTCTGACGGATACTGGTCACCATGGCCTACGACGATCTGCGCTCTTTCCTGAAAGCCCTCGAACGCCGAGGGCAGCTCAAGCGCATCCGTGCGGAGGTGGACCCGCACCTGGAGGTCGGGGAGATCACCGACCGGGTGCAGAAGGCGCCGCGGGAAGATCATCACGCCAACGCCGCCCTGCTGTTTGAGAACGTGCGTGGTGCCCGGACACCCGACGGCAAGCCGATCCCGTTGGCCATGAACGTCTTCGGCACCGAGGAACGCCTCTGCCTGGCTCTCGGCCTGAAGAACCTCGACGAGATCGGCGACCGCATCGGCGACCTCCTCAAGCCCGAGCTCCCGCACGGCGTCTCCGGCCTGCGCGACGCCCTCGGCAAGGCCGCGCAGCTGAAGTCGGTGCCGCCCAAGCACGTCAAGAAGGCCCCGGTGCAGGAGGTCGTCCTCACCGGCGACGCGGTGGACCTGGACCTCCTCCCGGCCCTGCACACCTGGCCGGACGACGGCGGCTCCTTCTTCAACCTGGGCCTGACGCACACCAAGCACCCGGAGACCGGCGGCCGCAACCTGGGCCTGTACCGGCTCCAGCGCCAGGACAAGCGCACCATCTCCATGCACTGGCAGATCCACAAGGACTCCACCAACCACTACGCCGTCGCGCAGCGCCTCGGCGAGCGGCTCCCGGTCGCCGTGGCCTTCGGCTGCCCGCCGGCCGTCACCTACGCCGCCACCGCGCCGCTGCCCTCGGACATCGACGAGTACCTGTTCGCCGGCTTCGTGCAGGGCAAGCGGGTCGAGCTGGTGGACTGCAAGACGGTGCCGCTCCAGGTCCCGGCGAACGCCGAGGTGGTCCTGGAGGGCTGGCTGGAGCCCGGCGTCACGCTCCCCGAGGGCCCGTTCGGCGACCACACCGGCTTCTACACGCCGGTCGAGCCGTTCCCGGCGCTGACGGTGACCGCGATGACGATGCGCGAGGACCCGATGCTCCAGTCGATCGTGGTCGGCCGCCCGCCGACCGAGGACGGGCCGCTGGGCCGCGCCACCGAGCGCTTCTTCCTCCCGCTGCTCAAGATCATCATCCCGGACCTGGTCGACTACGCGCTCCCGGAGGCCGGCGGCTTCCACAACTGCGCGATCGTCTCGATCGACAAGCGCTACCCCAAGCACGCGCAGAAGGTGATGCACGCGATCTGGGGCGCGCACCTGATGTCCCTGACCAAGCTGATCATCGTCGTGGACGCCGACTGCGACGTCCACGACTACGCCGAGGTGGCCTGGCGCGCCTTCGGCAACGTGGACTACTCCCGGGACCTCACCGTGGTCGAAGGCGTCGTCGACCATCTGGACCACGCCTCCTACCAGCAGTTCTACGGTGGCAAGGCGGGAATCGACGCGACTCGCAAGCTTCCGGAGGAGGGCTATCACCGCGGCTGGCCGGAGATGATCACCTCGGACCCGATGACGGCGGCGAAGGTCGACCGCCGCTGGAAGGAGTACGGCTTCTGATGTCCGCCGCAGCTGCATCCTCTGTGGACCCCGTGGAGGAACCCACCGGAACCACCCGGGAGGTCAACGAGGCGCCCGAGACCGCCCGGGGCGTGGTCGGCGGCACCCGGGCGTTCCTGCGCCTGGTGCTGATCGAGCACTCGGTGTTCGCCCTGCCCTTCGCCTACATCAGTGCCCTGTGGGCGATGTTCGAGACCAGCGGCCACGTCGACTGGCTCAAGCTGCTGCTGATCACGATCGCGATGGTCGGCGCCCGCACCTTCGCCATGGCGATGAACCGGATCATCGACCGCGAGATCGACGCCCGGAACCCGCGCACCCAGATGCGCGAGCTGGTGACCGGCGCGGTGTCGGTGAAGACGGCCTACCTCGGCTCCTTCGCGGCCCTGGCGGTGTTCCTGGCCGCCGCGGCCTCCCTGAACCGCCTGTCGCTGTACCTGGCCCCGGTCGCGGTGATCCCGCTGGTCCTGTACCCGTACGGCAAGCGCTTCACGAACTACCCGCACGCCATCCTCGGCATCGCCCAGGCCATCGGCCCGATGGGCGCCTGGATCGGGGTCACGGGCCACTGGTCGTGGCAGGCCACACTGCTCGGCCTGGCCGTCGGCTTCTGGATCGGCGGCTTCGACCTGATCTTCGCCTGCCAGGACGTCGCCGCCGACCGCGTGATCGGCGTGAAGTCGGTCCCGGCGCGCTTCGGCATCGCCGCCGCCCTGCGCGCCTCGATCGCCACCCACGTGATCACCCTCGGCCTGCTGATCTGGTTCGGCGTGGTCGCGCACGGCGGCGCCCTGTGGTGGATCGGCATCGCGGTGGTCGCGGTCGCGTTCTGGTACGAGCACTCGCTGGTGAAGCCGACCGACCTGTCGAAGGTGAACCGCGCGTTCTTCACGACGAACGGCTTCGTGGGGATCTCGCTGTTCTGCTGCGCGCTGGTGGACCTGATCGTGCGCGGGCTGGGGGCCTGAGAGGGCGAATTGTGACGATTCGCGGCGCGAAACGATCTATGAGCGGCGCCTGGCGTCGCCAGGTGGCCCTTACAGCCAACCAGGATGCGCGGGCCACCTGTCTAGCCATGCTTGCTCCTGGACCGTTTCGCTCGTTTCGTAGTCAGCCGGCGGTTCCGTGTACCGCAAATCGTCGCAATCCTCCCTCTGAGCCCGGATGGGTCCGTCTACCCGAGGTATACTCGGGGTATGACGACGACGACGATGAAGATCACCACCCGGAACCGGGACCGGTTGGCCGCCATAGCGTCGTCGGAGCTGAACGGCGCGAGCCTGGACAGCGCGCTGGAGATGCTGCTGTTCGAGCACGAGTCGTTCGCGGCGCTGGCCCGGCTCTCGCCCGAACAGCTCGCCGAGATGCGGGCCGAGGCGGAGACCCTCGCCGAAACCGACGTCGAGGTACGCGGGTGAGCCCAGTCGTCACGCCGTGGTCGGTGTGGTGGATGGACTTCGATCCGCGGCTGGGCAGGGAACAGGCGGGGCGGCGGCCGGCGATCGTCGTCGGCTCGCGGTTCGCCTGCGCTCTTCCGAACGGGCTGGTGCTGGTCGTTCCGTGCACCGGCACCGATCGCGGGTTGCCGTTCCAACCTCGGGTCACCCTGGACGGCCGAGACGGCTTCGCGATGTGCGATCAGGTCAAGGCGCTGTCGCGGGGGCGGATCGTCGGTCCCCATCGCGGTGTCCTGGGCGCGCCCGACATCGATCGGATCAAGTTCGTCCTGCGTCGGATCCTTGATGTCTGACCGCTTCACGACCAGACGGACAATAGAACAATGACCACCCCCCGCACCCCCTGGATCGTCGGCGTCTCCGGCGCCTCCGGCACGCCGTACGCGGCCGCCACCATCCGCGCGCTCCTCGATGCCGGGGAGGCGGTGGATCTGGTGGTGAGCCGGGCGGCGCGGCTGACGATCCTGGACGAGACCGGGATCTCCTTCCGCGACGCGCACTGGCGCGAGGACCTGGCGACGTGGCTCGGGTGGGTGCCGGAGGACCCGCGGCTGGACGTCGTGCGCTACTGGCCCGCGGGGGACTTCGCCGCGGGGCCGTCGTCGGGGAGCTATCCGGCCAAGGGCATGGTGGTGGTGCCGGCTTCGACCGCGGCGGTCGCGGGGATCGCGCTGGGGCTGTCGAAGGACCTGTTGCAGCGTGCGGCCGACGTGAACCTCAAGGAGCGGCGGCCGGTCGTGGTCTGCGTGCGGGAGACGCCGCTGAACCGCGGCACGCTGCGGCACATGGTCGAGCTGGACGAGGCCGGGGCCGTGGTGCTGCCGGCCGCGCCCGGGTTCTACGCCGGGCTGAAGGACGTGCAGCAGCTGGTGGACTTCGTGGCGGGCAAGATCCTGGACGTGCTGGGCGTCCCGCACACGCTCTTCCAGCGCTGGCGCGGGGATCTGCGTCGTTAATGAACCCCTGCTCGGCGCGCTGAATCCGGGCCCGGTCCCGGGACCCGAGACGCGGGGCGCATAGACGTAAGTCCTCTGAGTAGCCTGCGCCCATGGACACTCCCGACGCACTTCTGGGCCCCTTCGAGGGCTTCCACCTGGCCCAGCTGAACATCGGCCGGCTCGTCGCGCCGCTCGGCGACCCGGCCATCGAGGACTTCACGAAGAACCTGTCCCGCGTCAACGACCAGGGCAAGGCCATGCCGGGCTTCGTCTGGCTGCTGGAGGGCTCCGATCCGGAACTCGGCGCCACTGACATCGCCTGGCCCGGCGACCCCGAGATGTTCGTCAACCTCACCGTCTGGGAATCCGTCGGGGCGCTGCGGGACTTCGCCTTCACCGGGGAGCACCGCACGCTGTTGGCGCGCCGCAAGGAGTTCTTCCAGAAGCTGCCCGAGGCGGTCGCCACACTGTGGTGGGTCCCGGCCGGCACCGTCCCGACCATCCAGGACGCGCACGATCGGCTGGCGCACTTCCGCGAGCACGGCGCGACGCCTCACGCGTTCTCGTTCCAGCGGCTGTTCGCGCCGGCGGGCTGAGCCGCCGGGGAACGATGCGCCGCGCAACGCAAAGGAGCGCCCTTTCCAGTCCCGGGGGGACGGACTGGAGGGGCGCTCCCGTGGTTCCCGGCCGCCGATCACCCGCGCGTTGATCCGGGGGGGGTGTTGACCAACGCGGCTGGTCGAGCGTCGATCACGGGGGGGAGTTGATCGACGCGACCGGCGGCCGGAGCTTCAGGTGGTTCGTTCGCGGTTCTTCGGTGGTGCGTTCGGTGCTGTCTTCGCTGCTGTGTGCGTGCTGCTCTGGGCTGTCGCCGCAGGTCAGGCCTTGCGGCCGGCCTTCGCGGTGCGCGCCAGGCGGGCCTTGGCGGCCTGCTTGCGCAGGTCGTTCAGGCGGTTGTGCGCGGCCTGCAGCTCGTACGGCGGGAAGTTCATCGTTGACTCCTTTGATCCGTCGGGCCTAATCTGTTCTATGCCTTAGATTCTAAGGAGTTCTACGCTCTGTGTCCAATTGATTGAAGGTGAAGACGGTCACAGATCGTTAGCGGGGGGCCACACGCACCCCGGACGGCCCCGCGCGGGGGCCGGGGCCGTCCGGGGAGCCGATACGCTCACACCGGCGGTGAAACGGACGCTGAGCTCGGTGGGAGAACCAGGCGGGCGCGTCCATCGATGCGGATGAGGTGATCAGGAAGCATGGACGCGGTGGACCGCGCCTTGATCGACGCGCTGCGGACCAACGGCCGGATGTCGTACGCAGAGCTGGGACGCCTGGTCAGTCTGTCCGGGCCGTCGGTGACCGACCGGATCAACCGGCTGGAGAGCAACGGAGTCATCACCGGCTACCGGGCGATGGTGGCCCCGGAGCAGCTCGGCCTGAACGTGACGGCGATGATCGGGATCCTGCTCTCGGACTCCGCCGAACTGGACGACGTGGCCTGGCGGCTGCGCGACGTGCCGGAGATCGAGGACTGTTTCTTCGTCGCGGGCGAGGAGTCGTTCCTGCTCAAGGTGCGCGCCGGGCACCCGGAGGACCTGGAGCGGATCATCGGGCGGCTGACCCGGATCCGCGGCGTGGCCCGGACCCGGACCACGGTCGCGCTGTCGACGAAGTGGGAGGACCGGCCGATGCCGTTGGCCGGGCCGGAGGAAGACGACGCCAAGTAGCGCCTGGCCTGAACAGCGAAGGGTCGAAGCAGCGAAGGGCCGAAGCAAGCGAAGGGCCGAAGCAAGCGAAGGGCCGCGCCGGATCGGATTCCGGCGCGGCCCTTGGGCTGTTCGGGGCGGTGCTCAGGCCAGCACGATCGTGACCACGATCGTCACGATCCCGATGTGCGAGGCGATCACCGCGGCCAGGCACGCGTACCGGCCGGAGGTCGTGGTGTTCTCGTCGGTCAGGTACGCCGCGGCGGCCACCGCGGCCCCGGTGACCAGCGGCACCGTCAGCAGCGGGGTCAGGTGCGGGATCACCTTCTCCATCTGCGCGGCGAACAGCAGCGTCAGCCAGCTCAGCCCGGCCACGACGGTGAAGCCCCAGGTCAGCCCGAGCGGGTTGAGGCGCCGCCAGCGCAGCAGCCCGCCGATGATCAGGATCATCGCGGGGATGGCCAGCACCGAGAGCGCCAGCAGCTTGGAGTTCAGCGTGACGCCCGCGATCGACCGCGACGAGCCGCCGCTGGAGGCCACGCCGCACAGGAACGCGACCAGCAGCGCCGGGATCGCGCCGATGACGAACGCCATGCCGAGGCGCGGGCCGAGGGGGAGCGCGGGGCCGCCGGCCGTCGCCAGGGTTCCGGTCGCGGTGGCGGTGGTGCCGGCGCCCGCGCCGGCCGCGCCGGCCCGTCGGGAGCCGCCGGAGCGGGGCGCTGCGGACCGCGGGGCGGCGCCGCGCCGCGGCGGGGCGTCGTAGCGTTCCGGCTCGTCATAGCGGTCGTCACGGCGCTCGTCGTAGCGGTCGTCGTGGCGCTCGTCATAGCGCTCGCGCTCGTCGTACCGCCCACGACGACTCCGGTCGTCTCCGGGGGGTCGGCCGGGGGTTCGGCCGGCGGCTCGTCGTGAGGGTGTTTCGGACATGATGACGACTATCCGCTGTCCGGCCGCCGGATCGCAACGTGATCACGCAATCCGGACGAGGTCGTCACCGGGCACTGCCGTACTCTGCTGTGTGATCAGGTAGACGTCCGACGGAAGGGTGAGGCCATGGACTCCGGGCTCAAGCGGGAGATCGAAGGAAAGGTCCTCGCGGGCTCGCGGCTGTCCTTCGAGGACGGCGTGGCGCTGTACGACACCGACGAGGTGGCCTGGCTCGGCGAGCTCGCGCACGAGGTGCGGACCCGCAAAAACGGCGACAAGGTCTTCTTCAACGTCAATCGCCACCTGAACATGACGAACGTCTGTTCGGCCTCGTGCGCGTACTGCTCCTTCCAGCGCAAGCCGGGGGAGAAGGACGCCTACACGATGCGCATCGAAGAAGCCGTCCGCCTGGCCAAGGACATGGAGCCGGACGGCATCACCGAGCTCCACATCGTCAACGGCCTGCACCCGACGCTGCCGTGGCGCTACTACCCGAAGTCGATCAGCGAGCTCAAGGCCGTCCTCCCCGGCGTCTCGATCAAGGCCTTCACGGCCACCGAGATCCACTGGTTCGAGAAGATCTCCGGCCTGAGCGCCGAGGAGATCCTCGACGAGCTGATCGAAGCCGGCCTGGAGTCCCTGACCGGCGGCGGCGCGGAGATCTTCGACTGGGAGATCCGCTCCCAGATCGTGGACCACGCCACGCACTGGGAGGACTGGTCCCGCATCCACCGCCTGGCGCACGCCAAGGGCCTGCGCACCCCGGCCACCATGCTCTACGGCCACATCGAGGAGCCCCGCCACCGCGTGGACCACGTCCTCCGCCTCCGCGAGCTCCAGGACGAGACCAACGGCTTCGCGGTGTTCATCCCCCTGCGCTTCCAGCACGACTTCCACGACAGCAAGGACGGCAAGGTCCGCAACCGCCTGATGAACCAGCCGATGGCCACCGGCGTCGAGGCACTGAAGACCTTCGCCGTCTCCCGCCTCCTGCTGGACAACTTCGACCACGTGAAGTGCTTCTGGGTCATGCACGGCCTGTCCACGGCGCAACTCGCGCTCAACTACGGCGCCGACGACCTCGACGGCTCGGTGGTCGAGTACAAGATCACGCACGACGCCGACGACTTCGGCACCCCGAACAAGATGACCCGCGACGACCTCCTGGAGCTGATCCGCGACGCCGGCTTCACCCCGATGGAGCGCAACACGCGGTACGAGGTGATTCGGGAGTACGAGGGGCCGGAGCTGAATCGGCGGGAAGAGCCGCAGCTGATGACGTTCTGAGGCCGCGGCGGGGCGGGCGCGGTGCCGGTCGGCGGCCGGGCACCGCGCGGCTGAGCGGTCAGCGGATGAGCGTCGGGCGGGCGGAGTGGTCGGGCAAGCTGCCGACCAGGTAGGCGCTGCGACCTGAGTGGTTCGGCGTCGCGCGGCTGGGCTGTCGGCCGCTCCCAATCCCAGCCCCGCCCCCACCGGTAGGGGGCGCGTCTACCCTGCGGGACTGATTTGGGAATCGGCGGACCGGTGCCGCATAGTCCTATCTTGTGAACTTCCGCGACCGCCGCAGCCGCCTCAGCCGTCGACCCCGTCGTCCCCGCGCCTTCAGCCTGGCGACCGAGCTGCGCGTGCTGGCCGTCGGCCTGTTCGCGGTGGCCGGCGGCGCGTTGCTGCTGAACGAGTCGCAGCCGGTTGTGCCTTCCGAGGTGGGCGGGGCCGCTCTGGTCGTGGTCGCGGTGACGGTGCTGAATATCGCGGTGGGTCTGCGGCGGGCGCGGCGCGGGGCCGACGCCGTCGAGCGCTGAGCGGGGCGGTGTTGTCATGGCTCTGACCTTCGAGACGTACGCCGAGATCTCCGAGGACCTGCGTCCTCTGCTCGTCGACATCTGGACCGATGCCACCAACGCCGGCGGTGCCGTCGGCTTCGTCGCGCCGGTGGAGCGCGAGGCGGTGGACGCCAAGGCGTTCCGTGCCTTCACGGTCGGCAAGGATCTGATGCTGGTCGGGTTCGAGGCCGGCGAGCCCGCCGCGTTCCTGGTCATCGTGGACCACCAGTTCCCGCTGATGGACCACGCGCGGCTGCTCAAGACCGTGGTCGTGGACCCGAAGCGCCAGGGTCGGGGCTATGGGGCGGAACTGCTGCGGGCAGCCGAGCGGGTGGCGCGTACCCTCGACGGTGTCGAAATGCTCCACCTCACCTGCCGTGGCGGGCTCGGGCTGGAACACTTCTACAGCAAGTGCGGATACACCGAGGTCGGCCGCATCCCGCGCATGTTGCGGGTCGCCGCGGACGACTACCGGGACGAGATCCACATGGCCCTGAGCCTGTAGACCTCGGCCCGGGGCTGGTCTCTCATACCGATGGAAGGAGTCGGCGGATGCCTGCCGACAACAAGACGGCTGACAAGGCCGAGGTGCAGGACGCGGCCGGCTCCGAGCCCGGGTCCGACTCCGAGGTGCTGGCCGCGGGTGCGGCCGTGGCACAGGGCAAGCACGCCACGATGCGCTACGCGACGTTGCGCATCGCGATCTTCATCGTCTCGCTCGCCGTGCTGTGGGGCGCGGTCGCGGCGACCGGGCACATCGTGACCGGCAACGGCGTGCTGTACCTGATGATGGGCGCGCTGCTCATCTCGGGCGTGGCGTCCTTCTTCCTGCTCTCCCGGCAGCGCGACGCGATGTCCGTGCAGGTGACCCGCCGCACCGAGCGCATGGCCCACAAGTTCGAGGAGAACGCGGCCATGGAGGACGAGGACTGATCCGGCGGACGCGGCGCGCCGGGGGGCGCGTGTCCGGCTCGCCGCTTTCGCCCGACTGCCCCGCCTCTGGACACCTGATCACCCGGTCGTACCCTGAACCCCGTGGACGAACTCTCCGGAGCGCGGCTCGAAGCGCATCTCTCCCAGTGCCGGCGGCGACCCCGTGTCGGGCACATCCAGTTCCTGAACTGCCTTCCCATCTACTGGGGTCTGGTCAACTCCGGCGCGATCCTCGACATGGAGCTGGTCAAACACAGCCCCGACGTGCTCTCCACCATGCTGGTGGCCGGCGACCTGGACATCGGCCCGATCAGCCTGGTGGAGTACCTCCGCAACGCCGAGGACCTGGTGGTCCTCCCCGACGTCGCGGTCGGCAGCGACGGTCCGGTGACCAGCTGCAACCTGGTCAGCAAGATCCCCTACGAGCAGCTGCACGGCGCCCGCGTCGCGCTCGGCTCGACCAGCCGCACCACGGTCCAGCTGGCCAAGCTCATCCTGCGCGAGAAGTACGGCGTGACGCCCGAGTACTTCCCCTGCGCCCCCGACCTGGAGCAGATGCTCCGTGAGGGTGACGCCGGCGTGATCATCGGCGACCCGGCCCTGCGCGCCTGGCTCTACGACTCCGACCGCCTCGGCACCAACCTGCTGGACCTGGGCCAGGCCTGGAAGGACTGGACCGGTCTGCCGATGGTGTTCGCCGTCTGGGCGGTCCGCAAGGAGTACCTGGAGCGCTGCCCGGACATCGTCCACGAGGTCCACCGCGGCTTCCTCCGCAGCCGCGACATCTCCCTGGAGCACGTCGACAAGGTGGCCCGCCAGGTCGAGCGCTGGGAGCAGTTCCCGGCCGCGGAGCTGGAGGACTACTTCACGACGCTGGACTTCTCCCTCGGAGAGCGCCAGCTGGAGGGGGTCCGCGAGTTCGCCCGGCAGGTCGGCGACCAGATCGGCGTGCTGGACGTGCCGGAGGTCATGCTGCTGCCGCGGCAGGTCTGAGCCGGGTTCGTCCGGCGGCGCCGGAGGGGAGCCGGCGCCGCGGGGATCGTCCGCACACCGCCTGGAGACGCGGCGTGGGCTAGACTGGTTGTTACTTATCGGTAGCTAACTCAGTGAGTCGCGCCCGGATCTGGGAGGACCGCCGCCATGACCGAGACCGTTGAGGGCGTCGACGACGCCGCCGCGGCCGACGCCGACCGCACCCGCACCTACAGCTGGAGCGATCCGCTGGCCTCCTTCGCCGAGGGCGCGGGACTGTCCGGCATCGAATACCTGCGGGCCATGGCCGAGGGCCGGATCCCCTGGCCGCCGATCGCCGCGACGACCGGCATCTACCTCGGCGACGTCGAGGAGGGCCGGGTGGTGTTCACCCTGACCCCCCAGGAGTTCCACTACAACCCGATCGGGTCGGTGCACGGCGGTGTCTTCGCCACGATGCTGGACTCCTCCTGCGGCTGCGCGGTGCAGTCCTTGCTGCCGGCCGGCGACTACTACACGTCGCTCGACCTGTCGGTGAAGTTCGTGCGCGGCATGACGAAGGACACCGGCGAGGTGCAGTGCATCGGAACGGTCACGCACATGGGCCGCCGCACGGCGCTCGCCGAGGCGCGGATCGTCGACGGGAACGGCAAGCTCTACGCGACCGCCACCTCGACCTGCATGATCTTCCGCGCCGGCGACAAGTAGCCGCGCGTATAGAGAAGCAGCGCGTAAAGAGAGCAGCGCGCATAGAGAAGCAGCGTGCAAAGAACAGCGGCGCGCAGCGGCCGCCCCGCCGTTATCGTCCTCTCCCATGACCACCAGCTTGCGCGAACTGCCGCTGTTCGCCGCCCTCGCCGACTCCCGCCGGATCCTGATCGTCGGCGCCGGCGGCGGGTTCGACGTCCTCGGCGGGATCCCTCTGGCCCTGGCGCTGCGGGAGCGCGGTGCCGAGGTGTTCCTCGGCAATCTGACCTTCGTCTCCTCCGGCTTCAGCCTCGACGCCTGGCTGGCCCCCGACGTCGCGACCATCACGCCGACCAGCGGCGGCTTCACCGACTATTTCCCCGAGCGCACGCTCGCGCGCTGGCTGAAGACCGTCGGCGAACCGTCGACCGTCTACTCCTTCCAGCGCACCGGCGTCGAGCCCCTGCGCGAGGCCTATCGGGCCCTGATCGCGCACCACGAGATCGACGCGATCGTGCTGGTCGACGGCGGCACCGACATCCTCATGCGCGGCGACGAGACAGGCCTGGGCACGCCGGCGGAGGACATGCTGAGCCTGGCGGTCGTGGCCGGTCTGGCCGAGATCCCGGTCCGGCTGGTGGTCAGCATCGGCTTCGGTATCGACGCCTACCACGGCGTGAACCACGTGCAGGTCCTGGAGAACCTCGCCGACCTCGATACAGACGGCGCGTACCTGGGCGCCTTCTCCATCCCGCGCGCCAGCCGCGAGGGCTCGCTCTACCTCGACGCTGTCGCATACGCGCAGGAGAACACCCCTTTGCGGCCGTCGATCGTGCACGGCCAGATCGCCTCGGCGATGCTCGGCGTGTCCGGCGACATCCACTTCACACAACGCACACACAACAGTGTGCTTTTTGTGAACCCACTCATGGCGATGTACTTCACAGTCACTGTCGAAGGACTCGCGGCCCGACACCTCTACTTGCCGGAGTTGGAAGGTACTCAGACCTTCCGACAGATCTCGTTGATCATCGAGCGGTTCCGCGACGGTCTGGCGGAGCGCCGGATACCCAGACAGTTTCCGCACTGACAACCGAAGTACCCTGGAGGGGCACTGAAGATCCCGGACGAAGGGCACGCCCGATGAGCAAGCAGATCTCCGCGGAGCTCCAAGACGCCCTCGACCGGGCGGCTGACGGCGGGCGCATCGAGTACGAGGAAGCACTGGAGCTGTACCGCCACGCGCCTCTGCACTCCCTGGGCACCGCCGCGGACGCGGCCCGCCGCAAGCGCTACTCCGGTGTGTACGGCGAGGACGGCGAGATCGCGACGTACATCATCGAGCGGAACATCAACTACACCAACGCCTGCGTCACCGCGTGCAAGTTCTGCGCCTTCTACGCCGCCCCGAAGTCCGACAAGGTCTGGAGCCGGCCGCTGGAGGACATCCTGCGCCGCTGCGCGGAGACCGTGGCCCTCGGCGGCACGCAGATCATGTTCCAGGGCGGCCACCACCCGGACTACGGCGTCGAGTACTACGAAGAGAACTTCCGCGCCATCAAGGCCGAGTACCCGCAGCTGGTCATCCACTCCCTGGGTGCCTCCGAAGTGCAGCACATGGCGAAGGTCTCCGGCGTCACCATCGAAGAGGCCATCACCCGCCTGAAGGACTCCGGTCTGGACTCCTTCGCCGGCGCCGGCGCCGAACTGCTCCCGGCCCGCCCGCGCACCGCGATCGCTCCCTTGAAGGAGTCCGGCGAGCGCTGGCTGGAGATCATGGAGACCGCCCACGGCCTCGGCCTGGAGAGCACTTCCACGATGCTCATGGGCACCGGCGAGACCAACGCGGAGCGCATCGAGCACCTGCGCATGATCCGCGACGTCCAGGACCGCACCGGCGGCTTCCGCGCCTTCATCCCGTACACGTACCAGCCGGAGAACAACCACCTCAAGGGCCGCACGCAGGCCACGATGTTCGAGTACCTGCGGCTGATCGCGGTCGCCCGCCTGTACCTGCACAACGTCGCGCACATCCAGGGCTCCTGGCTGACCGTCGGCAAGGAGGCCGGCCAGCTGTCCCTGCACTACGGCGCCGACGACCTCGGCTCGGTGATGCTGGAGGAGAACGTGGTCTCCTCCGCCGGCGCGAAGCACCGCTCCAACCGCATGGAGCTGATCCACCTGATCCGCGCCGCCGGCCGCGTCCCGGCCCAGCGCAGCACCACCTACGAGCTGATCACCGTGCACGACGACCCGGCGCACGACCCGGTCGACGACCACGTGATGAGCCACATCGCCTCCACGGCGATCGAGGGCGGTACCGCGCACCCGGAGCTGAAGCTCGTCGACGTCCGGTAGAGAAAGCCGACGGGCGCGACACGCCGAACAGCCTCTATGCAGAGCTACTAGGAAGTAAGACAGTGAGGGAATGCAGATTCCCCTCACTGTCTCCGACTTCCTGGACCGCGCAGAAGTCGTCTACGGCGACCGAGCATCTGTCGTCGACGAACCCGATCAGCCTGCGCCGTCCTGGGGCACCCTCACGTATAAGGACATCGCTAAGCGTGCGCGTGCGCAGGCGGCTGCGCTGGACCGCCTAGGCGTCGGCGCAGGGGCCCGGGTGGCAGTGGTCTCGCACAACTCCGCACGGTTGCTCACTTCTTTCTTCGGCGTCAGCGGCTACGGCCGGGTCTTGGTGCCGGTGAACTTCCGGCTGCGGGCCGACGAGGTGGCGTACATCGTCGAGCACAGCGGGGCCGACGTGCTGCTCGTCGACCCGGAGTTGGACGACGCGCTCAAGGACGTGAAGGCGCGCCACCGGTTCGTCATCGGCGCGGAGACCGACGCCGAGTTCTTCGAGGGCGACCACGAGCCGGTGCGGCACGCGGTCGGCGAGAACGACACCGCGACGATCAACTACACCTCGGGCACCACCGCGCGGCCCAAGGGCGTGCAGCTGACGCACCGCAACCTGTGGCTGAACGCGGTTCTGATGGGCCTGCACCTCGGTGTCAGCGACCGGGACGTCTACCTGCACACGCTCCCGATGTTCCACGCGAACGGCTGGGGCATGCCGTACGTCGTCACCGGCCTCGGCGCGAAGCAGGTCGTCCTGCGCAAGGTGGACGGCGCCGAGGTCCTGCGGCGCATCGACCAGCACGGCGTCACCCTCCTGAACGGCGCCCCGACCGTCATCGCGATGGTGCTGGCGGCCGCGAAGGACTGGGACGGCGAGATCCCCGGCCGCGACCGCGTGCGCATCGTGGTGGCCGGCGCGCCGCCGCCGAGCACCGTCATCCAGCAGGTCGAGGACGTCCTGGGCTGGCAGTTCAACCAGATCTACGGCCTGACCGAGACCGCGCCGCTGGTCACCGTGAACCGGACCCGCGAGGAGTGGGACGCGCTGTCGAGCCTGGAACGCGCGCAGAACCTGATGCGCGCCGGCGTGCCCTCCCTGGGGACCCGGATGGTCACCGACCCCGAGGGCGAGGTCCTGGTGCGCTCCAATGTGGTCCTGGAGGGCTACTGGCAGCAGCCCGAGGAGTCCGGGCGGGCGCTGGCCGAGGACTGGTTCCACACCGGCGACGGCGGCACCATCGGGGCCGACGGCTACCTGACCATCTCCGACCGCAAGAAGGACGTCATCATCACCGGCGGAGAGAACGTTTCCTCCATCGAGGTCGAGGACGCGCTCTACAAGCACCCGGCGATCGCCGAGTGCGCGGTGATCGGCGTACCGGACGAGAAGTGGGGCGAGACCATCAAGGCGCTCGTCGTGCTGAAGGAGGACCACTCCTCGCGCGCCACCACCGAGGCCGAGGTGATCAAGCACTGCAAGGGCCTGATCGCCGGCTACAAGGCGCCGACGAGTGTGGAGTTCCGGGAGACGCTGCCGCGCACCGCGACCGGCAAGCTCCAGAAGTTCAAGCTGCGCGAGCCGTACTGGGAGGGCCGGGAGCGCAAGGTGAACTGATCAGCACCCTGCTCGCCACCGGATCGTGCTGACGTCCGGGGCCTTCGACCCCGCTCGGCAACCCCGTGACGTCAGCCCCCTGCCATCCACAACGCCCCTCTTTGTCGTACCATCCATGATCCAGAAGCGCGCAGTTGGGACTCTGTTCAGCTGACGGTGCGCCCGCCGTCCACCTTGGCCTCGGAGGATACCGGGCGGCGACCGGCCATCCCGGGCCGGTCGCACATCACAAGGGGGTCCCAACCTTGTCCCGCACCGTCACCCGGCTCGCCGTCGCCGGCGGCCTCACCGCCCTGCTCGGCGGCGTCCTCGCCGTCGCCCCGTCGCAGGCGGCCTCGCCCGCCAAGTCGCACGCCCCGGCCAAGCACGTGCTCCTGATCTCCGTGGACGGCCTGCACCAGTCCGACCTGGCCTGGTACGTCAAGCAGCACCCGGATTCGGCGCTGGCCAAGCTGGTCAAGGGCGGCGTGGACTACTCCGCGGCCTCGACCCCGGTCCCGTCGGACTCCTTCCCCGGCATGACCGCGCAGGTCACCGGCGGCAACCCGGGCACCACCGGGGTCTACTACGACGACACCTACAACCACGGCCTGCTGCCCGCCGGCACCACCAAGTGCGACGGCAGCGTCCCGCTGGGCGCCGAGGTCGACTACACCGAAGACCTCGACTGGAACAAGAACTCCATCGACGCCGGCCAGGGTCTGAGCGGCCTGCCGAACTCGATCCTGAACCTCACCGGCGACGCCAAGTCGCTGATCAACCCGGCGAAGCTGCCCGTGGACCCGAAGACCTGCAAGCCGGTCTACCCGAACAACTACCTGCAGGTGAACACGGTCTTCAACGTCGTTCACGACGCCGGCCTGGGCACCGCCTGGTCCGACAAGCACGCCGCGTACGACCTGCTGTCCGGCCCCGAGGGGACCGGCATCCAGGACCTGTTCTCCCCCGAGATTAATAGTCAAATACAGATCAACAGCCAGGACCCGGCGCTGGCCGCGGGCTCGGACTGGACCACGGACAACGGCGCGACCCGCCAGTACGACGACTACAAGGTCCAGGGCGTCCTGAACGAGATCGACGGCTACGACCACAGCGGCAAGACCAAGGTCGGCACCCCGGCGATCTTCGGCCTGAACTTCCAGGCGGTCTCCACCGCGCAGAAGCTGCCGACCTCCGACGGCCAGACCGGCGGCTACCTGGCCGACGGCCAGACCCCCGGCCCGCTGCTGTCCGGCGCGCTGGACTTCGTCAACGGCGAGGTCGGCCGGTTCACCGCCGAGCTGAAGAAGGACGGCCTGGCGAAGAACACCACCATCATCCTGTCGGCCAAGCACGGCCAGTCCCCGAAGAACCCGGCCGCGCTCACCCGGATCCCGGACGGCCCGCTGCTCGACGGCCTGAACGCGGCCTGGAAGAAGGCCCACCCGGGCGCCGGCGACCTGGTCGCGCTGTCCACCGACGACGACGGCATGCTGCTGTGGCTGAACGACCGCAGCCAGGCCGCCGCGGACTTCGCCAAGAAGTACCTGCTGGCCCAGAGCGGCACCGGCAACGACATCAAGGGCGACCCGAAGGCGTTCACGCACAGCGGTCTGACCACCGTCTACGCCGGCGCCGAGGCCCGCAAGTACTTCCACGTGCAGCCGGGCGACACCCGGGTGCCGGACGTCTTCGGCATCGCGCAGCACGGCGTGGTGTTCACCGGCGGCCAGGCGAAGATCGCCGAGCACGGCGGCGCGGCCGAGGACGATCGCGACGTGCCGATCGTGGTCTCCGGTGCCGGCGTGGACGCGCGCGGCGTGAACGACCAGCCGGTCGAGACCACGCAGATCGCGCCGACCATCCTGCGGCTGCTCGGCCTGGACCCGCAGCGCCTGCAGGCGGTGCGGATCGAGCACACCAAGGTGCTGCCCGCCCTGGGCCGCGAGTGCGACTGAGCTGATCGCGACCTCAACCGAGGTGAGCTGAGACAAGGCCGCCGGGCCGGTGCGTTCCGCGCACCGGCCCGGCGGTTTTCCGCGGACCGTAAGCCCTCGCGCGGGCCCGGCCGCACGCCGTGCCTTAACCTCGAACGGTGCTGACCCTCCACGCCGCCCCGCTCGTCCTCCCGATGACCTCCGCCCCGATCGCCGACGGCGCGATCGTCGTCGACAACGACCGCGTCCTCGCCGTCGGAACCCGCGCCGACCTCGTCGCCGCGCATCCGGAGGCGCGCGTGCGGGACTGGCCGGGCATCCTCACGCCGGGACTGGTCAACAGCCACGCGCACACGCAGTACTACGACTTCGCGGACCTGGCGACCTCCGGCCTGCCGTTCCCGGAGTGGCTGCACCAGATGGTCGAGCGCCGGGCGACCTTCACCGACGCGATGTGGCAGGAGTCCACGCGGCGCGGGCTGCACGCGTATCTGAAGACCGGGACGACGGCGGTCGCGGACATCGTCACCGAGCCGGTGGTGCTCTCGGCGATCGCGCGCAGCGGGATCCGGGGCGTGGCCTACATCGAGGCGGTCTTCGCCGACGACGCCTCGTGGGCGGCCGGCAAGCGGGCCGAGCTCGTCGCGGCGGTGGACGGGGCCGGCGGCCCGGCGCGCGGCGTCTCGCCGCACACGCCGTTCACCATCAGCACCGGCGTGTACGAGGACTGCGTCACCATCGCGCACGAGCGCGGCAGGCGCCTGCACCCGCACATCGCCGAGACCACGCAGGAATCGGAGTACGTGCTGACCGGCACCGGCCCCTTCGCCGACAACGCCAAGCAGTTCGGGCTCGACTTCTCCGACATCCTCGACCGCGGCACCGGCATGACGCCGGTGGAGTGGGCCGACGCGCGCGGCGCGCTCGGCGACGACTGCCACATCGCGCACGGCATCCACGTCAGCGAGTCCGACCGGGCGCTGCTGCGGGAGCGCGGGACGGCGGTGGCGCTGTGCGTGCGCTCGAACCGGATCCTGGAGGCCGGCGAGCCGCCGGTCGCCGCGTATCTGGCGGAGGGCTCGCCGATCGGGGTGGGCACCGACTCGGCTGCTTCCTCGCCGTCGCTCGACCTGCTCGACGAGGCGCGGGCGTTGCGCGCGGTGGCCCGCGCACAGGGGTACGCCGCCGAGGATCTGGACCGGCGCATCGTGGAGGCGGCGACGCTCGGCGGCGCGGTCGCGCTCGGGCTGACCGAGGGGCCGGACGGGGTCGGACGGCTGGAGCCCGGGGTTCGCGCCGACTTCGCGGTGTTCTCCGTTGAGGAAGGCGGCGCTGAAGCAGGCGGCGTTGAGGAAGGCGACAGCGATCCGTACCGGCGCCTGATCGACCACGGGACCTGCGTGGCGACCGTGCTCGGCGGCACCATCGTGCACCGCACCGTCTGAGGCGGTACGGGAGCCGGGCACCCCGGGTGAGAGAATCGCCCCGTGAGCCGAGCATCCCTGGACAAACAGCCGCACGAGGTCGCCGCCATGTTCGACGGCGTGGCCGAGCGCTACGACCTGACGAACGACGTGCTCGCGCTCGGCCAGACGCGCCTGTGGCGCCGGGCGGTGCGGCAGGCCGTGGACGCCCGGCCCGGGCAGCGCGTCCTGGACCTGGCGGCCGGCACCGGCACCAGCACGCAGCCGTTCCACGCCGCCGGGGCGGACACCGTCTCCTGCGACTTCTCGCTCGGCATGCTGCAGGTCGGCAAGCGCCGGCTGCCGCACCTGACGTTCGCCGCCGGGGACGCCACGCGGCTGCCGTTCCGGGACGGCGTCTTCGACGCGGTGACGATCTCCTTCGGGCTGCGCAACGTCCAGGACACCGAGGGCGGGCTGCGCGAGATGCTGCGCGTCACCAAGCCCGGCGGGCGGCTGGTGGTCTGCGAGTTCTCGCACCCGACGCTCGCGCCGCTGCGCACCGTGTACATCGAGTACCTGATGAAGGCGCTGCCCGCGGTGGCGACGAAGGTGAGTTCGAACCCGGACGCCTACGTCTATCTCGCCGAGTCCATCCGCGCCTGGCCGGACCAGCGGGAACTCGCGGCCGTGATCGGTGCCGCGGGTTGGCGCAGGGTCGCGCACCGTAACCTGACTGGCGGAATCGTCGCATTGCATCGCGCGTATAAGGAAGACTGAGCCTGTGAAGGCTCGAATAGGCCGGGCGGCAGCGCTCGTCGCCGCGGTGCTCATGGTGGCATCGGCGGCGGCGTGTTCGGGGGGCGGCTCGAAGCAGTCGGGTCCGAACAACGGCGGGGCGCCGGGTACCACTCAGGGTGGTGCTTCCGGCGCGAGTCCCGGCGGACCTACTGGGGCTCCCGCTGGGGCCCTGAACGTCGCGGCCGAGAACGCCCAGCCCGGCACGGCCAACTGGAACAAGGGCATAGATTCCGGCGAGGACCACGGGATCGAGGGCTACGCCGACCAGATAGCCGTGACCTCCGGACAGAGCTTCAAGCTGTACGTCAACACCGCCGCGCCGCAGTTCACAGCCACCGCGTACCGGATCGGCTACTACGGCGGGACGCAGGCCCGGCAGGTGTGGAAGTCCGACGCGACGCCCGGGAAGGTGCAGCCGAAGTACACCGTCGAGTCTCAGGTGAACACGGTCAGCACGACCTGGCAGCCGTCCCTGACGGTGGCCACCGGCAACTGGCCCGAGGGCTCGTACCTGATCCGGCTGGACGCGGTCGGCGGCAAGGTGAAGGGCGCGCGGTTCGTGCCGATCACCGTCAGGTCGACGTCCACGGCCGGCAAGGTGGTGCTGATCAACGGTGTCACCACGTGGCAGGCCTACAACTCGTACGGCGGCTACGACCTCTACAGCGGCGGACCGCACAACGACTACGCGCACCGCGCGCGCATCGTGTCCTTCGACCGGCCGTACGACACCACCGGCGCGGACCGGTTCCAGACCTACGAGCAGTCCTCGATCGTGTTCGCCGAGAAGCTGGCCGCGTCCCACAACCTGCAGCTCGCCTACGCCACCGACCTCGACCTGCACGAGAACCCCGGCCTGTTCCAGGGCGCGCGGGCGATCATCTCGCTGGGCCACGACGAGTACTACTCGACGCAGATGCGCCAGACCCTGACGCAGGCGCGCGACGCCGGGACGAACCTCGCCTTCCTCGGCGCCAACGCGATCTTCCGCCACATCCGCTTCCAGGACTCGCCGCTGGGCAAGGACCGCATCCAGGTGGACTACAAGGACGCGGCCGAGGACCCGATGCACGTGACCAACCCGGAGGAGGCGACCCAGGACTGGCGCAACCCGCCGGACCCGCGGCCGGAGAACGTGCTGACCGGCGTCTTCTACGAGTGCAACCCGGCGAACGCCAACATGGTCGTGTACGACCCCACGTCCTGGCTGCTGGCCGGCACGAACGCGCACGCGGGGGAGTCGTTCAAGGGGCTGATCGGGGTGGAGTACGACCGGGTGGTGTCGGACTCCTCGACCCCGCACCCGATCGAGGCGCTGACGCACTCGCCGATCACCTGCCAGGGCAAGGCCTCCTACGCGGACTCGGCGTACTACACGGTGCCCTCGGGCGCCGGGGTCTTCGCGACCGGCACGATGCGCTGGAACTGCGCCCTGGTCAGCGGCGGCTGCACGGACAAGATGGATGCCGCCGCGCACACCTTCGCGCAGCAGGTGACGGCCAACATGCTGCTGGCCTTCGCGGCCGGCCCGGCCGGCCAGGCGCACCCGGCGGTGGACAACACGGCGAAGCTCAAGCCGGCGCCGAGCCGGGGCGGGGTGGCGCCGTAGCGGCGGCGCGCTTGTGAGGGATGGCTGACCGGCTTCGGCATCAACTCGGTGGCTTCGGCGTCAAGCAGCGCCGCTCGCCGGTCCGCGCCTGCTGGATCGCGGGTGCCGCGACTCGTGTGCGCGCCGTGTGCCGCACTGCCCGGCCCTCGCGCAGGTCCCGACCCGCCTGCGCTTAGAATCGGGCGGGTGACCGCGCAAACCTCTTCCACCGCTCCGAGCGAGGCCGTGCCCTCGGAGAACGTCGCCGACGTCATCGTGGTCGGGGCCGGGCCCTCGGGCTCGGCGACGGCCCACCATCTGGCCACCGCCGGCCTGGACGTCCTGCTGCTGGAGAAGTCCCAGTTCCCGCGGGAGAAGGTGTGCGGCGACGGACTGACGCCGCGTGCGGTGAAGTCGCTGGTGCGGATGGGCGTCGACACGTCCGAGGAGGCCGGCTGGCTGCACAACAAGGGCCTGCGGATCCTCGGCGGCGGCATGCGGCTGGAGCTGCCGTGGCCGGAGCTGGCCGCCTACCCGAACTACGGGCTGGTGCGGCCGCGCGCCGACTTCGACCAGATCCTGGCGCGCCAGGCGCAGAAGACCGGGGCCCGGCTGCACGAGAACACGAACGTCACCGGTCCGGTGGTGGACCCGCGCAGCAACCGGGTGATCGGCGTGACCGCGCGCATCACGGACGCCGACGGCGGCAAGCGCGACACCGCCTTCCACGCCCCGCTGATCGTCGCCGCCGACGGCAACTCCACCCGGCTGTCGATCGCGCTGGGCCTGCACAAGCGCGACGACCGGCCGATGGGCGTGGCCTACCGCACCTACTACAAGTCGCCGCGCACCAACGACGACTACCTGGAGTCCTGGCTGGAGCTCTGGGACGGCACCCGCCTGCTCCCCGGCTACGGCTGGGTGTTCGGCATGGGCGACGGCACCTCCAACGTGGGCCTGGGCATCCTGAACACCACCAAGTCCTTCCGCAACGTCAAGTACCCGGACCTGCTGCGCGCCTGGCTGAAGAACACCCCCGAGGAGTGGGGCTTCAACGAGGAGAACCGCACCGAGCCGATCCGCGGCGCCGCGCTCCCGATGGGCTTCAACCGCCAGCCGCACTACACCCGCGGCGTGCTGCTGGTCGGCGACGCCGGCGGCATGGTGAACCCGTTCAACGGCGAGGGCATCGCCTACGCGATGGAGTCCGGCGAGCTGGCCGCGGACGTGATCGCGCAGGCCCTGGCGCGTCCCTCCGGGCCGGAGCGGGAGCTGGCGCTGTCGGCGTACCCGCGGGTGCTGAAGGAGACCTACGGCGGCTACTACACGCTGGGCCGGCTGTTCGTGAGCCTGATCGGCAACCCGAAGGTGATGCGCCTGGCGACCCAGCGCGGGCTGTCGCATCCGATGCTGATGCGCTTCACGCTGAAGATGCTCGCCAACCTCACCGACCCCAAGGGTGGCGACGCGATGGACCGCATCATCAACGCGATGGCGAAGATCGCGCCGGACGCGTAGGACTGGCATCAGCGGCGTTTTCAAATAGAGTGCTGTCGGGCCGTGACTGGCGCTGAGGTGGGACACCACCGGGGAGCGGCCTGACACCGTGTCTTTGCCGTGCGCCTGGGCGACTTCGTGACAAGCCGCCCAGGAGGCGCGCTCATGCTCATGGACGGAACCGCCGCGGCCCGGCGCATCGTCGACCAGGCCGCGGCCGACGCGGCCACCCTGACCGCCAACGGCGTGACGCCGTGCCTGGCGACCGTGCTCGTCGGCTCGGACCCGGCGTCGGTGACCTACGTCCGGATGAAGCAGAACCGCAGTGCGAAGGCCGGAATCGGCTCCTGGCACGTGGAACTGCCGGACACCATCACCACCGGCACCCTCGTCGCCGCGCTCACCGAGCTGTCGCAGGACCCGGACGTGCACGGCATCCTGCTCCAGCACCCGGTCCCGCCGCACATCGACGAACGCGCCGCCTTCGAGGCCATCGACCCGGCCAAGGACGTGGACGGCGTGACGATGCACTCCTTCGCCGCGATGGCCTTCGGCGAGCCCGGCTTCGTCTCCGCCACCCCCGGCGGGATCCTGCGCCTGCTCGACGAGTACGAGGTCGACCCGGCCGGCAAGCACGCGGTGGTGGTCGGCCGCAGCCCGATCCTCGGCAAGCCGGTGGGCATGATGCTGCTGGCCCGGGACGCGACGGTGACGTACTGCCACTCGCGCACGGCCGACCTGGCCTCGTACACACGGCAGGCGGACATCCTGGTCGCGGCGGTCGGCAGGCCGAGGTTCATCACGGGTGCCGACATCAAGCCCGGCGCGGTCGTCATCGACGCCGGCTACAACCCGGGCAACGTCGGCGACGTGGACTTCGACAGCGCGGCGGAGAAGGCGAGCCTGATCACGCCGGTGCCCGGCGGCGTCGGGCCGATGACCATCGCGGTGCTGCTGGAGCAGACCGTGGAGGCGGCGCGGCGGCAGCTTGTGCGGCGCTGACTGAGGGGGCCCTGACTGAGGGGGCCCTGCCTGTGACGGGGCCCTGACTCAGGGAGCGGCGACCTGGAGTCGAAGGCTACGGCGTCGCACTGACGACCGCGACCCCCGTCATCGTCCCGAGGAACAGCTTGCCCCCGACGGCGGCCGGCGTGGCGAAATGCGGCAACGCGCCGGTCGACACCTGCCGCGTCGTCTGTCCCGTCGCCGGATCGAGCGCGTAGAGCACGCCGGCGTCGTAGTCGGTGGCCCAGATCCGGCCGTCGGCCACGACCGGCTGTCCGTTGGTGTGCGCCGCACGCCACAGCTGCGTCGCCTGGCTCCCGATCCGGAACGCGCGCGTGCCGTCCGCGCACGGCAGGTACACCACGTCGCCCCGCACCGCGGCCGCCCCGAAGGCGGCGCACGCGGCGAACGCCGTGCCCGCGCCGATGCCGCCGAGGTGCGTCGGATCCAGGAGGTATCCCTGTCCTGATTTACCGGCGATGATCACATGTCCGGCGGCCAGTACCGGGTTCATCGAGCCCAGATCGAGGTCTGACGCGTTGTCGGCGGCCCATGATGCCGGCGCGAAGAAGTCCACCCGCTTGGCGTTCTCGTCCAGCGCCACGACCGAGTCGGTGCCGTCGAAGGGTTGGCTTGCCTTATCTCCGTTGCCGTTGCCGATCGAGAAGTACAGGCGGTCCGGGCCCCCCGACGCGGCGCCGGGAGCCCACATGCCTCCGCGTCCGTCCGATGAGGCCTCGAACCAATTGACGGATCCCGAGGCGGTGTCTACGGATGCGACCGCTCCGGTATAGGTACCGCAGTCCCCGGACAAGCCCCCGAAGGCCGCGAACACATGTCCGTGCCACAGCGTCAGCGCCGGACGCTGTTGCAGGAAGGCCTGGTCGCCGACCGGGGGATCGACCGTCGCACGCGAGACGACGTGGCCGTCCGCGGCGCTGAGTCCGTACAACACATGGTGCGCGTTCGCATCCTCGGCGACCGCGTACACGAGATGAGACGCGGGATCGTATACCAGAGCCCCGGTGATGCCCAGGGGAACGATGTTCCCGCACCCGTGCGGCCTAAAGGGTTCGGCCAGATGCCTGCTCCAGATCACCGACCCGTCGGTCGGTGAGAGCGCGTAGACCGTGTCGTTCTCTGTGGCGGCGAACACCTTGTCCCCGCCATCGGCGGGTGTTCCGTAGACCGGCCCGTCGAGTTTCACCGTCGGAACCGTTGGTCCCGCTGTTCCTGCTGTCGGCGCAGCCGTCGTCGGTTTGCCGCTACCGCCGCTGCTCCCGCTGCCGGTCGCCGAACAACTCGCCGTCGCGGCCACCGCGAGTGCCAGCAGCACTCCCGCGGACCGGGCGACGGACACGCCGTTGTGTCGTCGACTCCGAAAGGACCTCACCGGTCCAGTGTGCTCCTGCGGACGGCGTTACGAGCCGCGCTTCACAGCCTCGCTCAGCCGCGCCGCCGCCTCCACCACCGACTGCGCGTGCAGCCGTCCCGGCTGGCGCGTCAGGCGCTCGATCGGGCCGGAGACCGACACCGCGGCGATGACGCGGTTGTTGGGCCCGCGCACCGGCGCCGAGACCGAGGCCACGCCCTGCTCGCGCTCGGCCACCGACTGGGCCCAGCCGCGGCGGCGCACGCCGGCCAGCGTGGTCGCGGTGAAGCGCGCGCCCTGCAGGCCGCGGTGCAGCCGGTCCGGCTCCTCCCAGGCCAGCAGGATCTGCGCCGCCGAGCCGGCCGTCATCGGCAGCGCCGAGCCGATCGGCACGGTGTCGCGCAGCCCTGACATGCGCTCGGCGGCGGCCACGCACACGCGCAGGTCGCCCTGGCGGCGGTAGAGCTGCGCCGATTCGCCGGTGTGGTCGCGCAGCGCGGCCAGCACGGGCCCGGCGGCGGCCAGCAGCCGGTCCTCGCCGGCCGCCGAGGCCAGTTCCTGCAACCGGGGCCCGAGGATGAAGCGGCCCTGCATGTCCCGGGATACGAGACGGTGGTGCTCAAGAGCCACCGCCAGCCGGTGCGCTGTCGGGCGCGCCAATCCCGTGGCCGTGACCAGGCCCGCCAAGGTGGTCGGGCCCGCTTCCAGGGCGCTGAGTACGACGGCGGCCTTGTCCAGGACGCCGACTCCGCTAGAGTTGTCCATAGACCGAATTCTGCCGTCTCAGATCCCGAGACGCAAGGCGTGCGCGGGGAATGATCGAAGCCGCTGCGGCGGCCGCCGGCGCGCGATCGGCGACAACAGAAGTATCCAAGTGGGAAGACAGGAGCGACGATGCCCCACACCCTGGCCGAAAAGGTGTGGGCGGACCACGTGGTCCGCTCGGCCGACGGCGAGCCCGACCTGCTCTACATCGACCTCCACCTGCTGCACGAGGTGACCTCGCCGCAGGCGTTCGACGGACTCCGCCAGGCCGGCCGGTCCGTGCGCCGCCCCGATCTCACCATCGCCACCGAGGACCACAACACCCCCACGCTGGAGATCGACAAGCCGATCGCCGACCCGGTGTCGCGGCTGCAGATCGAGACGCTGCGCAAGAACTGCGCCGACTTCGGCGTGCGGATCCACTCCCTGGGCGACGCCCAGCAGGGCATCGTGCACGTCGTCGGCCCGCAGCTGGGCCTGACCCAGCCCGGCATGACCGTGGTGTGCGGCGACTCGCACACCTCGACCCACGGCGCCTTCGGCGCGCTGGCGTTCGGCATCGGCACCAGCGAGGTCGAGCACGTGCTGGCCACCCAGACGCTGCCGCTGAAGCCGTTCAAGACGATGGCCGTCACCGTCACCGGCGCGCTGGCCGAGGGCGTCACCGCCAAGGACGTGGTGCTCGCGGTCATCGCGCAGATCGGCACCGGCGGCGGGCAGGGCTACGTCCTGGAGTACCGCGGCGAGGCCATCGAGAAGCTGTCGATGGAGGGCCGGATGACGGTCTGCAACATGTCCATCGAGGCCGGCGCCCGCGCCGGGATGATCGCGCCGGACGAGACCACGTTCGCGTACCTGAAGGGGCGCGCGCACGCGCCCGCCGAGGGCGCCGACTGGGACGCGGCGGTCGCCTACTGGAAGACGCTGCGCACCGACGAGGGCGCGACCTTCGACGCCGAGGTGGTCATCGACGGCGACGCGCTGACCCCGTACGTCACCTGGGGCACCAACCCCGGCCAGGGCCTGCCGCTGTCGGCGTCGGTCCCGGACCCGGAGACGGACTTCGGCGTGGAGACCGACAAGGTCGCGGCGCGCAAGGCGTTGGAATACATGGGCCTGGAGGCCGGCACGCCGCTGCGCGAGATCAAGGTGGACACCGTCTTCCTCGGCTCGTGCACCAACGGCCGGCTGGAGGACCTGCGCGCCGCAGCCGCCGTCATCAAGGGCCGCAAGGTGGCCGACGGCGTCCGGATGCTCGTCGTGCCGGGCTCGGCGCGGGTGCGGCTGGAGGCCGAGGCCGAGGGCCTGCACGAGGTGTTCACCGCGGCCGGCGCCGAGTGGCGGTTCGCCGGCTGCTCGATGTGCCTGGGCATGAACCCCGACCAGCTGGCCCCCGGCGAGCGCTCGGCGTCCACGTCCAACCGTAACTTCGAGGGGCGGCAGGGCAAGGGCGGGCGCACGCACCTGGTGTCGCCGCTGGTGGCCGCCGCGACCGCGGTCAGGGGGACCCTGTCGTCCCCGTCGGATCTGGCCGCCTGAGCCGGCAGAGATTTTAGGAGCGAGGACAGTCATGGAGAAGTTCACGACGCACACCGGGCGCGCGCTGCCGCTGCGCCGCTCCAACGTCGACACCGACCAGATCATCCCGGCGGTGTACCTCAAGCGCATCACGCGTACCGGATTCGAGGACGGGCTGTTCGCGGCCTGGCGCGCGGACCCGGAGTTCATCCTGAACCAGGCGCAGTACCAGGACGTGACGGTGCTGGTCGCCGGACCCGACTTCGGCACCGGCTCCTCGCGCGAGCACGCGGTGTGGGCGCTGAAGGACTACGGGTTCAAGGTGGTGCTCTCGGCGCGGTTCGCCGACATCTTCCGCGGCAACTCGGCCAAGGACGGGCTGCTGACCGCCGTGCTGAAGCAGGAGGACATCGAGCTCCTGTGGAAGCTGGTGGAGGAGAACCCGGAGCTGGAGGTGACGGTCGACCTCGAGGCCCGCGAGGTGCGGGTCGAGGGGCACGTGTTCAGCTTCGAGGTGGACGACTACACGCGCTGGCGGCTGCTGGAGGGGCTGGACGACATCAGCCTGACGCTGCGGCACGCCGAGGCGATCGACGGGTTCGAGGAGACGCGTCCGGGGTTCAAGCCGAAGACGCTGCCGGCGGCGGTGTGAGGCGTGGCGCGGGCGTGAAGGTCGACGGCGGCGTGAAGGTCGGCGGCGTCGGCTGACGTCACCTCTTGATCAGTTTCTTCTTGGGCGGGGCCCAGGGGCACTATGGGTGAATGTCACCCGACGCGCCTCTGCGGCCCCGCCCTTCGCGTTATGCGGCCTTCGCGGCGCGTCTGAAGGACGTCCACAAGGCGCTCGGCGATCCGCGCATCCCCGCGCAGCGGCGTGCCGAACTCACCAAGCGGGTGCTCGCCATCACCGCTTTGTCGCGGCATGACGTGACGGTCGCGGCACACCGTTTGGAAGAGTTTTTCAGCGAACTCGCGATCCTCGCTCCCGGGGCGGTTTCCACCCCCGTTTCCGGCCCCGCAGACACCCCTTCTGGGAAAAACACTGCGACACAAGGGTGATTTAACCCCTAGGTATTTGATTCGCCCTCTGGCGCCACCATACGGTGCGATTGGTTCTGATACGGAGCAAGCATGCGACGTACGGCCGAAATCAGAGCAAGACGTACCAACAGCCCCAAGGGTAGGTAGACATGAACAAGGCCCAGCTGATCGAGGCCGTCGCCGACAAGCTCGCTGCGTCCAAGAAGGACGCCGGGGACGCGGTCGACGCGGTCCTGGACGCGATCATCGCCTCGGTGGCCTCGGGGACCAAGGTCTCCATCACCGGATTCGGCTCCTTCGAGAAGGTCAAGCGCCCGGCGCGCACCGCCCGCAACCCGCGCACCGGCGAGGCGGTGAAGGTCAAGGCCTCCTCCGCGCCGAAGTTCAAGGCGGGTCAGGGCTTCAAGGACATGGTCAACGGCGACAAGAAGGCCCCCGCCGCCGCCAAGGCCGCCGCCAAGAAGACCACCGTGAAGGCCACCGCCAAGAAGGCGGCCCCGGCCAAGAAGACCGCGGCCAAGGCGACCGCCGCCAAGGCCGCCCCGGCGAAGAAGGTCGTCGCGAAGAAGACCGCCGTCAAGGCCACCGCCAAGAAGGCGGCCCCGGTCAAGAAGGCCCCGGCAAAGAAGGCGGCCCCGGCCAAGAAGGCCGCCGCCAAGAAGGCGACCGTCGTGAAGGCGGCGGCCAAGAAGGCCGCCACCGCCAAGAAGGCCCCGGCCAAGAAGGCCACCCCGGCCAAGAAGGCAGCGGCCCGACCGGTCGCGAAGAAGGTCGCCAAGGCCCCGGCAAAGAAGGCGGCCCCGGCCAAGCGCACCACCGCCAAGAAGGCGCCCGCGAAGAAGACCGCCGCGAAGCGCTGACTCCGCGCGGTGATGGTATGACGGCCGGGACCGCTGTCCCAGCAGCCTGATACGAGGCGGTGCCCCTGGCGGGCGCCGCCTCGTCGCATGCGCGGGGGCGGCGAGTCAGAGTGCTCAGATGATTCAGATGATGATGTCCCGCGGGCTGCGAGCTGATGGGGATGTCGCGCGCGGGCTGGTGTGCTCCGGCGGTTGCGGCTGCCGGTCGGGCTGAGGCCGATGGCTGGGCTGACTGGGGCGAGCGCGGGTAGTTGCTTCAGCGAGTCGGCGACCGGGCTGCCGGCGGCGGCGAGATGCTTGGGTCGAGGCCGTCGTAGCCGCTCGATGTGCAGGCGATGGCGTGGGCCGTTGCTTCAGCGAGTGCCTGGTGTGCTCGGCGACCGGGCTGTCGGTGGCGGCGAGATGCTTGGGTCGAGGCTGTCGCTGCTGCTCGATGTGCGGGCGATGGCGTGGGCACTTGCCTTCAACAGAGTGGCTAGTGCGCTCGGCGACCGGGCTGCCGGTGGCCGTGGCTGGCTTGGGCGAGCACGCGGCCACTCTGCTTGAGCGAGTGGTCGTCGCGAGCGGCGCGGGCGGTGGGATCGAGGTTGTTGCAACTGCTTGGTGTGCGCAGGCGCAGCCGATGGCGTGCCGCAGACCGCCCGGCGGTCTGTGCGGCGGCTGGCTCGGCTTGGTCGGTCGGGGCGCGGTCTGTGGCTGTGCCGGTTGCCGGCGCGGCTTGGTGTGCTGGCTCAGGCGCTCTCTCGGGCGCCCTCAGGCCGCGCCCCGCCCTACTCCGGCAGGGGCAGCGTCACCAGCGTCACTGCCGTGACCCGGCCGTCCTCCACGCGCATCTTCACGCGCTGGCCGATGCGGAGCAGGCGGAGGCCGCCGGCGTCGAAGGCGGCGGTGTCGAAGGCGACCTCCGTGCCGTCGTCGAGCAGGAGGGTGCCGGTGCGGGTCGTGGGGTCGAAAACCCTTGCGGTGCCTTGGGCCTCTTTGCGTGTCACGCACTGTTTATACACCCGAGGCGACTCGGTCCCGTGCGCTCCAGATCTCGGTGGTGTGTGGTCCTACGCCCAGGCGGAGGGCGTCGGCGAGGTCCGCCGCGGTGTCGACGTCGCGTCGCAGGGAGCTGATGCCGGTGGGCGGGAGTGGGGGCAGTTCCAGGGCGCCGCTGGCGGTGTGGGCTGCTCGGGAGGGGCCGCCGAAGCGGGGGTTCAGTTCCGTGGCGGGGGGTGCGAAGAGCATCGTCGTGCCGATGTCGTGGGCGTCGGCGATGAAATGGCGGGTGGCGGGGGAGTTGTGCGCGGCCGAAGAAATGTGCGCAAGTGCGATATCCAACTCGGTGGCGCGTAATGCCGGGAGATCCGCTGTGCAGGCGGCGATACCCATTTCGGTTCCGAATTCGCGGCGGGCGGCTGCGGCACCGAACAAGAATGCGGTATTCAATCCCGCGTCGGGCTTGTCGGGGACGATCATCGCGCCGATCGCGGTGAGGAGTTCGGCGGCCCGGGGGTCGTCGGTCACCACCACCGCGTGCGCTATCCGGGACGCCGAAAGGGCCGCTTCCACCGCGTCCGCGGCGAAGGCCAAAGCCAGCCTTTCGCGCAGCGCTGGGGGCATGTCCGGGCCGGCCAGGCGGGTCTTGGCCTGCCCCAGTCGTTTCACCGGTACCACCAGGCACCAGGGGGTGGCGTCCGCGGCGCGCGGGGTGCTGCTCGCACCGAGCTCGGAGAGGTCTGACCGGGGCATGACTTGATCCTGTCACGCCGGGACGACGACCGGCGTACTTGTTCGGACGCCCCGCACTCGGGAACACTTGGGGGATGCCCTCCAGCACCCCCTACCGGCCGCCGAGGAAACAGGGCGCGGCCTTCAGGTTCATCGTTGTGGTGTTAGTGCCACTGCTGCGCGTGCTGATGAAGCGGGACTGGCGCGGCGGGGAGAACATCCCGGAGGCCGGCGGCGTGGTGATCGCGGCCAATCACATCTCGCACGTGGACGCGCTCGCGTTCGGCCACTACGTCTACGGCAACGGCCGCGTCCCGCGGTTCCTGGCCAAGTCCGGGGTGTTCAAGAACAAGTTCGTCGGCGGGGTGCTGCGCGCGGCGAAGCAGATCCCGGTCTACCGGGACAGCGCGGACGCGGCCAACGCGCTGCGCGACGCGATCGCCGCGGTGAACGACGGCCAGGCGGTCGCGCTGTATCCGGAGGGCACGATCACGCGCGACCCCGGCCTGTGGCCGATGGCGGCCAAGAGCGGCGCGGCGCGGATCGCGCTGGCGACGGGCTGTCCGGTCGTCCCGGTGGCACAGTGGGGTGCGCAGGAGATCCTGGCGTACCACGAGAAGAGGCCGCACCTGCTGCCGCGCAAGAGGATGATCATGCTGGCCGGTCCGCCGGTGGACCTGGACGACCTGCGCGGCCTCCCGCAGAACGCGGAGACGCTGCGCGAGGCGACCGACCGCATCATGGACGCGGTCACCGAGCTGCTGGCGAAGGTGCGCGGCGAGGCCCCGCCGGCGGTGCGCTACGTGCCGGTCAACGGGGACGACAACGGCGAGAACGGCGAGAACGAGCTCGACACCGAGCCCGAGAACAAGCACGAGAACAAGCACGAGCACGAGAACGGCGACAGCGGAAAGCAGGTCGAGAGCGCATGAGGCGTTGTGCCGTCTTCGGCACCGGCATGTGGGGCACGGCGATGAGCATCGTCCTGGCCGACGCCGGCAACGAGGTCGTGATGGTCGGACGCCGCGAGGCGCAGATCGCCGCGATCAACGCCGACCACGAGAACGCCGAGTACTTCCCCGGCGTCCGCCTCCCCGACGAGGTCCGCGCCACCACCGACGCCGCCGAGGCGCTGGCCGGCGCGGAGTTCGCGTACCTGAGCGTCCCGGCCCAGACGCTGCGCGCGAACCTCACCGCCTGGAAGGACCTCATCGGCCCGGACACCGTCCTGGTGTCGCTGATGAAGGGCCTGGAAGTCGGCACCGCCAAGCGCATGACCGAGGTGATCCGCGAGCTGACCGGCTTCGGCCGCGAGCGCGTCGCGGTCCTGTCCGGCCCCAACCTCTCCCCGGAGATCGCCCGCCGCCAGCCCGCCGCCTCGGTGGTGGCCAGCCGCGACGAGGACGTGGCGCTGCGCCTGCAGGCCGCCACGAACGGCCCCTACTTCCGCACCTACACCGCCAGCGACGTGACCGGCGTGGAACTCGGCGGCGTGGTGAAGAACGTCATCGGCCTGGCGGTCGGCATCGCCGACGGCATGGGCTTCGGCGACAACACCAAGGCGACCATCATCACCCGCGGGCTGGCCGAGACCGCGCGGCTCGGCGCGGCGCTGGGCGCCGATCCCTACACGTTCTCGGGCCTGGCCGGGCTCGGCGACCTGGTGGCCACCTGCGCCTCGCCGCTGTCCCGCAACCGCAGCTTCGGCGTGCACCTCGGGCGCGGGCTGACGCTGGAGCAGGCGCAGGCGGAGGTGAAGCAGACCGCCGAGGGCGTGAAATCGTGTGAGGCGGTGCTGGAGCTGGCAGACCGGCACGGCGTGGAGATGCCGATCGCCGAGACGGTGGTGGCGATCGTGCACGACGGCCGGGCGCCGGCGGAGATGCTCAAGGAACTGATGACGCGGCCCGTGAAGCCGGAGCGCCACGGGCACTAGACATGGGCACCGGGCACCAGGGCACCTAGGCACACCAGGCGTCAAGCCACCAGGCACCAGGCGTCAGGCGTCAAGCCACCAGGCGCTTGGCACTAAGCGCTAGGCAGGTTCCGGCGCGGCATCGCCGACCGCGATCTCCACGGGCCGGGTCCGCTCCGCCCACCGCGTGACCACCGGCCCCGCCAACCCCGCCGCCGCGAACCCCACCGCGAGCACGATCCACCCCGGTCCGCCGAGTCCCAGCACCAACGCTGTCAACAGCGCCGGGCCCACCGCGCCGGCGGCGTCGAGCCCCAGCAGCGTGAGTCCCTGGTACTGGCCCTGCGCATGAGCCGGGGCCAGACCGAAGCTCAACGAAAACCCGGCGGCGGTCACCCACACCCCGGCCGCGCACAACACCGCCGCCCCCGCGAACAACACCAGCGTCTCGGACCACCGCGGTCCCGAACCGCTGCCGGCCAGCACCGCGCACCCCGCGGCGATCGCGACGCCCGCGACGCGCAACGCCTTCCCGCCCTGCTCCGTCGTCTCGATGCGGCGCCCGACCGGCTGCATCAGCGCCGTCCCCAGCACGAAGTTCAGTCCGAACACCGCGGCGGCGGCCCAGTGCGGGATGTGCGTCCGCGACGCTATCCACAGCGGGATCAGCAGCGTCACCACCACCGCCTGCAGGTTGATCAGACCATTGAGAACGGCGAACGTCGCGTACGGCCGGTCCGCCAGCGCTGCGAACCGGCGCGCGCCCTCGGGACGCGGCAGCGGTGCGAAGTCCGGGACACGCAACAGCAACAGTGCGCAGACCACATACGACACCGCGTTCACCAGGATCACCGTGACGTAGGCCCCGCGCGTCCCGATCTGGATCGCCACCGCCGCGAGCAGCGTCCCGGCCACCACCGCGACGCTCACGAACGTCCGTAGCTTCGCCCGGAACAGCGCCGGGCGCTCGCCCCCGACGCGGCCTATCATCGCCCCGCGCGCCGCGTTGTTCGCCGCGTCGGCGACGTAGTCGAAGGCCGCCACCACGGTGAACGCCCACCACGAATGCACGACCACGAACAGCGCCATCGTGACCGTCTGCACCGCGAGCGTCACCAGCTGGACGGTGCGCGGCCCGACCCGGTCGGCGAGCGTCCCGGCGGGCACCGAGCCCAGCAGCGCGGCCAGTCCGGCCAGGCTCAGGCCGGTGCCGACCTGGCGCGCCGGGATGCCCACGATCACCGTGAAATACAGCGCCGAAGTGGCCAGGAACATGCCGGTGCCGACCCGGTTCACGAAGCTCGACATCACCAGCGCGCGCTGCGGTCCGGTGTCCGGGAGCGCCCGGGTCAACCAGCCGGGGATGCGTTGCGGGGCTTCGTGACGAGCCGAATCGTCGTAACCCGCCGGATTCCCACCCCGCTTGATCATGCACCGGACCCTACTCCGACTTCGGTAGGGTCAGTCCTATGAGCGATCAGAAGCGGATCCGGGTGGCCGTCGTGTTCGGCGGGCGCTCCAGTGAGCACGCCATCTCCTGCGTCACCGCCGGTTCCGTGCTGGACGCCCTGCGCAACGGGCCGGACCCGCAGCGCTACGAGATCCTGCCGATCGGCATCGCCGCCGACGGCCGCTGGGTGCTGGCCGACCTGCCGGACGGCGGCGGCCTGAACCTGGCCATCACCGACGGCCGGCTGCCGGAGATCGGGCAGCCCGCCTCGGCCGAGCGCGCGAACCTGGTCACCATGGCCGGGGACCCGACCGCGCGCGAGCTGACCGTGCACGAGCCCGGCGCGGTGCCGAAGTCGCTCGGCGAGGTGGACGTGGTGCTGCCGCTGCTGCACGGCCCCTACGGCGAGGACGGCACGCTGCAGGGCCTGCTGGAGCTGGCCGGCATCCCCTACGTCGGCTCCGGCGTGCTGGCCTCCGCGGTCTCCATGGACAAGGAGTTCATGAAGCGGCTGCTGGCCCAGGCCGGGTTCGAGGTCGGCCCGTACGAGGTCGTGCGGCCCCGGGACTGGGCCACCGAGGAGGGCCGGTCCGCGGTGCGGCTGGCCGTGGAAGAGCTCGGATACCCGGTGTTCGTCAAGCCGGCCCGCGCCGGCTCCTCGATGGGCATCACCAAGGTCGACCGGCCCGAGGATCTGGACCAGGCCGTCGACACCGCCCGGCGGCACGACCCCAAGGTGCTGGTGGAGGCCGCGATCGCGGGCCGCGAGATCGAGTGCGGGGTGCTGGAGGCGGTCGACCCGCTGGCCCCGGCCGAGGCCTCGATGCCGGCCGAGCTGCGGGTCACCGGGCCGCACGCGTTCTACGACTTCGAGGCCAAGTACCTCGACGGCAGCACCGAGGTGGACATCCCGGCGCGGCTGAGCGACGAGGAGATCGCGGACATCCGGGAGCAGGCCGTCGGCGTCTTCGAGACGCTGGGCTGCGAGGGGCTGGCCCGGGTCGACTTCTTCTACCAGGAGTCGGCCGACGGCGGCCCGGGGCGGTTCATCGTCAACGAGATCAACACCATGCCGGGGTTCACGCCGACGTCGATGTTCCCGCAGATGTGGCAGGCGGCCGGGCTGTCGTACCCGGAGCTGATCGCGCGGCTGATCGACACGGCGCTGCGGCGTCCGGCCGGGCTGCGCTGAGCGCGCTGAACCTGCTGATCTCGCGCTGATCGCGCTGAACCTGCTGATCGCGCTGAACCCGCCGGGCGGTTACTGGATCTGGTCGCTGACGAACTGCCCGGCCTTGGTCGGCACGGTCTTCACGATCAGCGGGGCCAGGTCCACCAGCGCGTTCGAGGCGTCCTGCTTCTGGGCGGCGCCGTCGTAGGGGACTGTGACCTCGACGTACACGGCGCGGTCGGTGGTGGTGTAGGTGACGCTGTCCGTGCCGTTGTCCTCGATCAGCCAGTTGACCTGCGAGGTGTCGTCACCCATGCTCGCGTACTGGTTGGACAGCGGGGTGTAGTCCGGGCCGCCGACCACGATCGCGGCCGGTTCCGCGACGCCGCAGCGCAGCACGGTGGTCGGGGAGCCCCAGACCGCGGCGCGCTGCCGGACGTGGTCGGCGGTGCCGACCGCGCCGCGCCGGTGCTTGCCCTCCAGCTCCGATGGCAGGGCCTTGACGAGGTTGGCGCAGGCGGTGAGGACGGTCGGATCGGAGGTCTCCGGAAGGGCGACGCCGACGGCGCCGGTCTGGCCGACGTGATAGCCCCACACCGCCCCCACGCACGCCAAAACCGCGGCTGTCGCTACAGCCGCGGCCGGTATCCACCTGTTCCCCGAGTATGGATTCTTGGAATCTCCCGCAGTCACCGACACGGAAGATTGGTCTACCACATCACTCGAAGTGCACGATGGGGCAGGTCAGTGTGCGCGTGATGCCTTCGATGACCTGGATCTTGGCGATCACCAGCCGGCCGAGCTCGTCCATGGTCGCGGCCTCGGCGCGAACGATGACGTCGTAGGGCCCGGTCACGTCTTCGGCGGTGGTGATGCCGCTCTCGAGTTCGGCGATCGCCTGCGCCACGGCGCCCGCCTTCCCCACCTCGGTCTGGACCAGGATGTACGCTTGAACCACGTGTCCTCCTACTGTCGGAAACGCCACCTTAGCCTGCGGTTCCCCCATTCCGGGAGTCCATGCCCGTTGGGCGGACCGCCACGGTTCACCCGAACGAGTAGTGCCGGGCCGGGGCGGGTTGAGAGCGTGCGCGGGTTGGTGGCCGGCCTGGCGAGGCGGCAACGCCGCCGCAGCGCACGGAAAACTCGTCGGGAACGAGTCTGGGCGTGCCGGATGGCCGCCCTCGACCCGGTGTTGGTCGTGGGCGGGCGGCTTGCAAGCGCAGCGCGGCAAGGGACCGGTGCGGTCAGGCTCGGAGCTCCGGCGATTTTTCGCCCGGCCACCAACCCGCGCACGCTCTAAGGTACCGGCGTGGAGACCATCGACGACGTCGGCGAGTTCGGGCTCATCGCCCGCGTCCAGGCGCGCCTGCCCCTGACCAGCCCCGAGACCCTGGTGCCGTCCGGTGACGACGCCGCGGTGCTCGCCGCGCCCGACGGCCGCCTGGCGATCAGCACCGACGTGCTGCTGGAGGGCCGGCACTTCCGGCGCGACTGGTCCGGCCCTCGTGACGTCGGACACAAGGCCGCGGCCCAGAACTTCAGCGACATCGCCGCGATGGGCGGCGTCCCGACTTCGCTGCTGCTGTCCATGGTGCTGCCCGGCGACCTGCCGGTGGCCTGGGTCGAGGAGTTCGCCGAGGGCGTGGCCGGCGAGTGCGCCCCGCTCGGGGCGATCGTGGCCGGCGGCGACATGGTGCGCGGGGACCTGATCACCATCTCGGTGACGGTGCTCGGCACGCTGGAGGGCCGGGCCCCGGTGCTGCGCTCCGGCGCGCGGCCGGGGGACACGGTGGCGGTGGCCGGACGGCTCGGGTGGTCGGCGGCGGGGCTGGAATTGCTGCTGTCCGGGCAGGATTCGCACGGTGCGGCGGGTGATGGCGCGGCGCAAGCGGCCGGTGGCGGGACCGGGGCGGGATCCGGGATCGAGGCGGGGTCCGGGATCGAGGCGCCTCCGCAGTCCGCTGACTATCTTGCCGCGCACCGCCGTCCGAGTCCGCCGTACGCGGCCGGTCCGCAAGCGGCGCGGGCCGGTGCCACGGCGATGCTGGACGTGAGCGACGGCCTGCTGGCCGACCTGAAGCATCTCGCCGTGGCCAGCGGGGTCGCGGTCGACGTCGACAGCACTCTGCTGGTCGCCACCCCGGGCCCGCGCCTGGACCAGATCCTGACCGGCGGCGAGGACCACGCGCTGGTCGCGACCTTCGCCGCCGAGGTTCCTGAGGGCTGGCGTCCGATCGGAACCGTTCATGAAGGCGCCGCGGCCGTGACCGTGGACGGCAAGCCGTGGGAGGGCCCCGGCGGCTTCAGCCACTTCGGCCATTCGGCGTAACGGGAACGGCGCCGATCCCCCCGTGGGACCGGCGCCGCCCGCCGAACGAACCGCGCCTCGATATCCGGCCTCGGGCACCTGGCATCCGGATCAGGCACCGCGCCGCGTGCCTCGGGCACCCGGCATCCGGATCAGGCACCGCGCCGCGTCAGCCCGGTCAGCACCAGCGTGACCAGCGCCCCGACGGCCATCGCGATCCCGGCGGCGTGCATCCCGGACAGCGTGCCGAGGATCGCCACCCCCAGCGCGCTGCCGGTCTGGCGGGCCGCGTTCAGGGCGCCCTGGCCGGTCGCGGCGAGCGCCCGCGGGGTGGCCACGGCCATGTCGGCGGTGATCGAGGGGATGGTCATCGTGGTGGCGACGGCCATCAGGACCTGCGCGACGGTCACCACGGCCAGCGAGGTGTGCGGGCCGACCGTGTACAGGACCGCGCCGACCGCGACGTCCACCGCCATCGCCGCCAGCACCATCGGGCGGGCGCCGAACCGGTGCGCCAGTCGGCTGGTCGCGAAGGGCAGGAAGCACAGCGGCACCATCATCGGCAGGAATGCGACGCCGGTCATGGCCGGGCTCATGTGCCGCGTCTCCTCCAGCCACAGTGTGACCGAGTACAGCAGGCCGTAGAAGATGTAGTTCGCGGCGACCGCGGTCACCAGGTTGGTACGGACCCGGCCCAGGCGCAGCAGCTCCGGGGGCAGCACCGGCGCCTCGGCCCGGCGCTCGACGAGCGCCACCGCGACCGTCGCCAGGACCGCGACCGCCAGCGCGGCCAGCGCGGACGGTGTGCCCCAGCCCTCGGTGCCGGCGTCGACCAGGCCGTAGGTCAGGGCGCTGAGCGCGACGGTGAACAGGACCAGGCCGGGGACGTCGAACTTCTTGCGCTGCCCGGAACGGTTCGCGGACAGGCCGCGCACCAGGAACCACGAGACCAGCGCCAGCGGCGGGTTCACGATGAAGACCAGGCGCCAGCCGCCGGCCGCGACCAGCGCGCCGCCGAGGACCGGCCCGACCGCCAGTCCGATTCCGGACAGCGCGGCCCACGCGCCGACCGCCTTCATCCGCTCCCTGGCGTCGGGGTAGAGGCCGGCGAGCAGCGCCAGGGAGGCCGGGACCATGCCGGCCGCCGCGGCGCCGAGCAGTGCGCGGCCGGCGATCAGGCCGCCGACGTTCGGCGCCGCCGCGGACAGCAGCGAAATCAGACCGAACAGCGCGACCGCGCTCTGGTACACGCGGCGGGCGCCGAACCGGTCGGCGATCGCGCCGGAGGCCAGCATCAGCCCGGCGAACACGACGGTGTAGGCGTCCACGGTCCAGGGCAGCGCCGAGGCCGAGGCGTGCAGGTTCGCCTTCAGGTCGGGGAGTGCGACGTTCAGGATGGTCGCGTCGATCAGGACCATGAAGTTGCCGGCCACGATGCCGGCGAACGCGGCCTTGGTCCGGGCGGTGGGAGCTGCGGCGGGAGCAGGGCTGGGAGCAGCTGGGGGAGCAGAGGCGGGATCGGTGGTCTGCGGTGCGGCTTCGTCGGTCAGTGCCATGACCCGAGGATCGGGCCCGCCCCGCTGTCGCCGACAGGCCGACTTTCCGATCGGGCCATCGGGGACTCCGATGGCGGGATCAGCGGAGTCTGCGCGAGGATCGGAGCGTGATCAGAAGCATATTGCTCATCAAATTCACGCCCGAAGCGACCGACGAACAGATCGAGGCCTTCGGCAAGGCGCTCGGAGACCTGCCGTTCGAGCGGCGGCGCCACTTCGAGTTCCACCGCGACGCCCGGCTGACGGACGACGCGATGGACGCCGCGGTGATCGCCGACTTCGACGACGAGGAGGCCTACCGGGCCTGGGTCGCGGACCCGGGACACCATGAGGTGCGGTCGCGGTACCTGGACCCGATCCGCGCTCAGCGCGAGCGGATCCTGTTCCGCATCTGACCGGTCGATCCGGCCGGTCGCCGGCCGGCTGCTCCCTCAGCCGGCCAGCCAGCTCCCCAGCACCGGGTTGAACTCGTTGATCCGCACCCGGCTGACCAGGTCGGCCTCGGCGAACGGGTCGTGCTCCAGCAGCGCCTTCAGCGCCGCCTCGTCCTCGACCTCGAAGACCAGCAGCGCGCCGGTGTTGTTGGCCCACGGCCCGGACACCAGCAGTTCCCCGCGGCCCTGGGCCTCCGCCAGGAAAGCGCGGTGCGCGGGGCGGATCTCGTCCCGCTTGGCGGTGTCCGCGGTGTAGACGTATTCGACGGCGAAGCGAGCCACCATGTCTCCTTGGGAATGGAAGTTTCAGTCCAGCGACGGCGTTCTGTTCAAAGGCTCCGGGGGATCCGGCGCGCGGCCCCGGGCCTCGCACGCACCGTACCCTGCGGACCGCCCCTATCGGAGAAGCCGATGGCAGGATGGTGGCATGGACACCCGACAGTTGCGCGCGTTCCTCGCGGTCGTGGACGCCGGCGGCATCTCCGCGGCCGCCGAGCAGCTCGGCTACGCGCAGAGCAGCGTCAGCGACCAGTTGCGGACCCTGGAGCGGGACCTCGGCACCCCGGTCCTGAACCGGACGAGCATCGGCACCGTCCCGACCGAGGCCGGGCAGCGCCTGCTGCCGTACGCGCGCCGGATGCTGGACCTGGACGGCGAGATGCGGCGCACCGTCTCCGGGAAGCGTCCGCTGCTGCGCATCGGGGCGTTGCAGTCGCTGGCCGACGAGTGGCTGCCGGAGATGCTGACCGCCTTCGACCACGGGGCCGCCGGGCCCGAGACCGCGGATGTGACGGTCACCGTCACCAGCCGCACCCGGCTGATGGAGGAGCTGCAGGAGGGCCGCCTGGACGCGGTGTTCACGCTGGACAGCGGCCCGGCCTACGACGGCCCGACCGCGGTGGTCGGCACCGACCGCGTGGTCCTGGTGACGGCGCCCTCGCACCCGCTGGCGAGCGTGCACCCGCTGACCCTGGACGACGTCCGCGCCACCGAGTTCATGGTGACCGAGATCGGCTGCATCTACCGGCAGCTCTTCGACGAGAGCGGACGCGACCTCGGCCCGTCGCTGAAGATCGCGATGATCACCGGCTCGCTGAACGCGCTGCGCCGGCTGACGGTGAACGGCCGCGGTGCCGCACTGCTGCCCAGGTTCTCGGTCGCGGCGGAACTGGAGTCCGGGGACCTGGTGATGCTGGATCTGAAGCAGGGCCTGGCGCCGCTGACCATCGAGGCGCGGTGGCGGGACGGGATCGGGCCGGCGGCGGCGCCGTTGAAGGCTTTGGTGGAGCTGACGCAGAAGTTCAGCCCGGCGGCTTGGGCGATGGCGTGAACAATTCGGTAGAAATCCGCGATGGCGCCGCAGCCGCTGATAGCGCGGCCGATACGGACTTGGTCGATGCCGCGCAGGCCATCCTCGGCGACCTGGTCGCCGGCGGCGCCGCCCTCGGCTGGGTCGATCCGCCGTCGAAGCCTGAGATCGCCGCGCTCCTGGCGAAGGTGAGCGCCGCCTCGCGGGCCGGCGACGGCGCGCTGCGGCTGGCGTACTCCGGCGACCGCTTGCTGGGCCTCGGCTACTGGCTGCGCTACGAGCGGCCCACGCACCGTCCGAACGCGGATCTGGAAAAGCTCGCCATCGCCTCCGACGCGCAGGGCATGGGAGTCGGCCGCCTGCTCACCGCCGCGCTGGTGGACAGCGCGCGCGAGGCCGGCGTCGAGGTCCTGACCCTCGACGCCCGCGGCGACAACGAGAACGCGCTGCATCTGTACCGCACGCTCGGTTTCCGCGAGTACGGCCGCCTCCCGGGGTTCGTCGCGGTCGGCGAGCGGCGCTACGACAAGGTCTTCTACATGCTCGACTTCCGCGCCTGACCGTGCCCGGGGAGCTCACCGCCGCGGCTCGTATGCTGATCACCATGTCCGCAGCCCCCGATGCCCCCGCAGGTTCCGCTTCCAGCGCCCCGCCCCGCGTCCTCACCATCGCCGGCAGCGACTCCGGCGGCGGCGCGGGCATCCAGGCCGACCTGAAGACGATGCTGGCGCACGGTGTGCACGGCATGTCCGTCCTCACCGCCGTCACCGCGCAGAACTCGGTCGGCGTCCAGGACTTCTGGGCGCTGCCGATCGAGGCGGTGGAGCGGCAGTTCCGCTCCGTCGTGGACGACATCGGCGTGGACGCGGTGAAGACCGGGATGCTGGCCTCGCCGGAGCTGACCTCGACCGTCGCCCGGCTGATCGGCACGCTGGACCCGGCGGTCCCGGTGGTCGTCGACCCGGTGAGCGTGTCCAAGCACGGCGACCCGCTCCTGGCCCCGGACGCGCTCGACGCCCTGCGCGGCGAACTGCTGCCGCGCGCCACGGTCGTCACCCCGAACCTCGACGAGGTCCGCCTGATCACCGGCCTGGACGTGGTGGCCGAGTCCGGGATGGTGGCCGCCGCGCGCGCCCTGGCCGACCTCGGCCCGCGCTGGGTGCTGGTCAAGGGCGGACACCTGAGCGACCACCCGGAATCGGTGGACCTCCTGGTCGGCCCGGACGGCGCGGAGCACTGGCTGCGCGCCCCGCGCCACGACAACCGCCACACCCACGGCACCGGCTGCACGCTCGCCAGCGCCATCGCCTCCCGCCTGGCCCTCGGCGACGACGTCCCGGCGGCGGTGCGCGCCGCCAAGGAGTACGTCACCGGCGGCATCGCGGCCGGCTTCCCGCTCGGCGCCGGCATCGGGCCGGTGGACCACGGCTGGCGCTGGCGGTAGCGCCGGGCCGCGCGTCCTTCAGTCCTTGATCGACAAGGCCGATATCCCAAGAGGCCGCCGGATCGCGGCGGCCTCCCCGGAGATGGAGGACCACCTTGCGAAAGACGATGAAGTACGCCGTCGCGGCGCTGGCAGCCGCGTCCGCGACAGCCCTCACCGCCCCTGCGGCATCGGCGCAGCCCGCGAAGCCGCGCAGCTACCTGGACGGCCGGGTGTGTCTGTTCGACGCGCCGAAGGCACCGGTGCACTTAGGGCACATCGGCTGGGCCTACCGCTGGTCCCAGGACCACGGCCAGTGGGACTACGGCGCGACCGTGGACCCGCACCACGGCTGGCGCAAGCACGGCTCGTTCCAGCAGATGGTGAAGGACTTCCGAAACCGCAACGACGCCGAGGGCTACTTCAGCTACCGCTGCAAGGACACGCTGGCCGCCGACCAGCGCGACGCCAACGGCGTGGTCAACCGGATCAACGGCAAGGACTACAACCTCATGGTGAACAACTGCCTCACCAAGTCGATCCAGATCATCAAGGCCTACGACGAGTCCGGCGGTCTCAACGGTCTGCCCGACGGGCACTGGACCGCACCCAACTTCTATTACACGGAGACGCTGGACAGGGCCGGCTGGGAGCGGCTGGTCCACCTGCACTGAGCCGTGGCCCTCGCCGTGGCCGTCCGGGGAACGGGATCCGCATCTCGTTCCCCGGAGGCCATCAGACCTCGGCCAGCCTTAGAGCTCGAACAGCATCAGAGCTCATACAGCCGCAGCCAGCCTCAGCCGGCCTCAGACCTCAGACCGCTTCGGCCAGCGAAAGCCCGAACCGCCCGGCCTCATCGGTCCACCACCGCCGCACCGCGAACCCGGCCGCGCCGAGCTCCCGCGCCACACCCTCGCGCCGGAACTTCGCCGAGATCTCCGTCCGCAGTTCCTCGCCGCGCTCGAACGACACCCCCAGATCCAGCTCCTTGAGCCGGACCGACAGGTCCCGCCGGGCCCGCAGCCGCATCTCGATCCACTCCGCGTTGGCGTCCCAGAGCGCGACGTGGTCGAAGTCGTCCGGATCGAAGTCGGCGTCCAGTTCGCGGTCCACGACGGACAGCACGTTCTTGTTGAACTCCGCTGTCACCCCGGCCGCGTCGTCGTAGGCCGCGACCAGCGTCTCGGGGTCCTTCACCAAGTCGGTGCCGAGAAGCAGCCACTCGCCGGTCCGGAGCCCGGCGCGCACCCGTGCCAAGAACACCGAGCGCTCCTCCGGCAGCAGGTTGCCGATCGTGCCGCCGAGGAAGACCACCAGCCGCGGGCCCACCGACTCCGGGATCGCCAGGCGTTCCTCGAAGTCGGTGACGACCGCGTGGATCGTCAGGTCCGGGTAGCGTTCTTGCAGTTGCTCGCCGGACGCCAGCAGCGCGGCCTCGCTGACGTCGATCGGGTCGTAGCGGCGCAGCGTGCCGATGTCGCGCAGGGCGTCCAACAGCAGCGTCGTCTTCGTCGACGAGCCCGAACCGAGCTCCGCCAGCGTCTCGGCGCGCGTCACGTCGGCGATCTCGGCCGCGCGGGCGGCCAGGATCTCCCGCTCGGCGCGCGTCGGGTAGTACTCCGGCAGCCGCGTGATCTCCTCGAAGAGCTCGCTGCCCCGCGCGTCGTAGAACCACTTGGGCGGCAGCCATTTCGGCTCGTCCGTCAGGCCTTTGAGAACGTCGTCCCGCAGCGCGGCCGCGAAGAAGTCCTCCGGCAGGTGCCGCTCGATCTCTATACCGCTCATCGTCCCACTGACCTTTCCTGAGATCCCTTCCAGCCTTCCGCGCTCCACGTGTGGACTCCCTCGCCGACGTCGGCCCACCCGGGCGAGTCGTCGTCCGGTTCCGAGGCGACGACCGTGAAGCCGTCACCGGTCCGGGCGCTGAGGGTGTCGCCGAAGACCGAGGCGACGATCGTGGTGGCGTTCGTCAGCAAAAGGTTCAGCCGGGCCTCGGCGACCGCGGCGACGTCGGCGACCACCGAGGCGACCGCCTCCGGCATCGCGGCGCCCTCGCGGACCCGGGCCTGGATCAGGGCCCAGACGAACGCCGAGTCCGTCCGTGATTCCAGGGCCAACAAATCGGCGGCCGGCACGGTCTCGGCGAGTTTCGCCACCGAGCCCGGGTAGCCGCCGATCGATCCGTTGTGGCTGAACAGCCAGCCTCCGCCCTGATACGGCGCGGCGGCCTCGGTGCCGGTGGCCGAGCCGGTCGTGGCGTCGCGGACGGCTGCCAGCACCGCGCCGCTGCGAGTCACCCGGGCGATATCAGGGAACGAAGGATCGGCCCAGATCGGGCCGGCCTGCCGGTACCGCGCCGGAACCGGATCCCCGTCGGCGAACCAGCCGACGCCGAAGCCGTCGGCGTTCACCACGCCGTGCGTCTGCCGGGCCGGCTCCCAGCTCTGCCGGTACAGGGAGTGCGGCGGGTCGATCAGTAACTCGCGTAAGGATTTTCGCGGCCCCAGGTAGGCCAGATGTCGGCACATCAGAGCACCCCGTCCCGCGCCGTCCGGAAGCCGGAGAAGATCTGCCGCCGGATCGGGTAGTCCCAGTTCCGGAAGGTGCCCCGGCACGCCACCGGGTCGACGGCGAACGATCCGCCGCGCAGCACCTTGTAGTCCGGGCCGAAGAAGACCTCCGAGTACTCCCGGTACGGCCACGCGGCGAAGCCGGGGTAGGGCAGGAAGTCCGACGACACCCACTCCCAGACGTCGCCGATCAGCTGCCGGGCCCCGCACGGCGCCTCGCCGTCCGGGTAGGAGCCGGCGGCCGAGGGCTGGAGGTAGGACTGGCCGAGATTCGCGTGCTGCGGCAGGGGATCCTCGTCGCCCCACGGGTAGCGCCGCGACCGGCCGCTGACCGGGTCGTACCGCGCGGCCTTCTCCCATTCGGCCTCGGTCGGCAGGCGCCGGCCCTTCCACGCCGCGTAGGCCTCGGCCTCGTAGTAGGTGACGTGGACGACCGGCTCCTGCGCCGGCACCGGCTCGACGACGCCGAACCGTCGGCGCAGCCACTGCTCGCCCTCGCGCGTCCAGTACAGCGGGGCGACCAGGTCCGCCTTCCGCCGGTGCGCCCAGCCGGCCTCGGACCACCAGCGGGGGTCGTCGTAGCCGCCGTCGGCGATGAACTCCAGGTACGCGCCGTTGGTGACCGGCGTGGTGTCGAGCCAGAACCCTGCGACGTCGACCTCGTGTGCCGGCCGCTCGTTGTCCAGGGCCCAGGCCTCGGTCGAGGTGCCCATGGTGAACGGGCCGCCCGGGACGAAGACCTCCGTCGGCAGCGCGTGCGCGTCGGCCGGCGGCGCGGGAGGCGCGGGGCGGTGCAGGACCGGTTCGCCGGTCCGCAGCTGGTGGGTGATCAGCATGGTCTCGTCGTGCTGCTGCTCGTGCTGCGCGATCATGCCGAAGGCGAATCCGCCGCGGCTGAGCTCCGCGTCTCCCCATCGGGGCTGTTCCAACATGTCCATCACCCGGCCGCGGACCTCGTGGACGTAGCGGCGCGCTTCGTCCGGAGGCAGCAGCGGGAGAGTGGGACGCTCGGCGCGCGGATGCTCGAAGGCGTCGTACAGCGGGTCGATCTCGGGGTGCATCGGCTCGCGGCCGCCGAGGTTGCGCAGCAGCCACAGCTCCTCCTGGTTGCCGATGTGCGCCAGGTCCCAGACCAGCGGCGACATCAACGGGGAGTGCTGGCGGATCAGGTCGGGTTCGTCGACCGGACCGGTCAGGCCCTGGGTGCGCTCGCGGGCGCGCTCCAGGCTGCGGGCTATGCGCTCGGTCAGGTCGGTTGTGCCGGCTGCCGAGCTGGTGTGGTCTATGGGCACTGTCATGGGAGGTCCTCCTCGGCGTAGCGCGCGACTTCGGCTGTGAGCTCGGCGGGCGCGTCCATCCGCTCCAGGGCGGACAGGGCGGCGTCGAAGCAGGCCGCGGCGGCTTTCCGGATCGGGGTCAGTTCGAGGGCGGCCTGGGCGTCGTCCGTCGCCCGGGCGTCGTGGAACAGGGCTGTGAGGAGTGCCGTCGGCACCCGCCACAGATCGCCGGGCAGCGCGTCGAGCACCCGGAACTCCAGGTGCCCGCGCGGCCGGACCGGCGGGAAGAGGGTGGTCAGGTGATAGGCGAGGTCGTCCAGGGTGGGGGCGCGGTCCTCGCCGGGCTCCAGCGCACCGGTCTTGATCCACTCCCGGAAGGTGAGCCCCGGCGGTGCGGTCCACGGCGCGCCGTCCGGGCGCTGGACGCACATCAGCTTGGCGTCCAGCGCGTACTGCGCGTACGCCAGACGCAGGTCGGGGGATTCCAGGGGTGGGGCGGCGGTGCGCCCGGGGTCGATCGCGGCCCACACCGCCGGCCGGTCGGTCCGGCAGAAGACGGCGGTCAGGACCGGGGTGAGCTGGTGCGCCAGCCGCCAGCGGCGGCGGAAACCCTCCGGTCCGTCGTGCTCGGTGCCGGCGTCCAGGTTCACCTGGATCGAGGCCGTCGAGCACATCATGACGCGGCCGGAGCCGTTGTCGCGGTCGAAGAAGTGCTCCATCGCGACGTAGCGGGGATGGTCGATGACACGACTCGGGGGGTGGCCGTGCTCGCGGCCCATGCCGACGAGCTCTAAGCCTGCCTCCGCAGCCGATCGCCGTAAAAGGGTCAGGTCACGGTCCGTGGTGGCGATCAGATCGCGGACCGTGTCGGCGGGGGAGGAACTGAGTTCCCACTGGCCGCCGGGTTCCATCGTGAGAGAGCCGGACAGCGGCTGCTCCGCCGCGTCCGCGAAGGCACGCAGGAGGCGATCACGGTCCGGCAGGTGTTCCGGACGACGTGCGTCCCGGGGGAACCATTCCAGTTCCACGCCGACACGGCTGGGCGGACCGGTCTTGAAACAGATGCCCGAGATGTACTCCAGGGCACCTTCCACCGTGAGATGGGTCATGCACTCCATCGTGACATGCGGGTCCGACACAGTCGCGGGTCGAGAGCCTTACCGTTTTCTGAACACGAAAAACCGCAGGTCCGCCCCGGTGGGGCTGACCTGCGGTTTCTCAAGTCGTCACGGCGTGCGGCTTTTTACCACCGCTTTGTGCTTCCAGGAAGCACAGCGTGCTCGGAACCGAGCACGCCGCCGACGCACACGCTCAGCGCGCGACCTTGCCCGCCTTGATGCAGGAGGTGCAGGCGTTGACGCGCTTCGGGGTCCCGTTCACGACCGCGCGGACGGTCTGGATGTTCGGGTTCCAGCGCCGCTTGGTCCGGCGGTGCGAGTGCGAGATGTTGTGGCCGAAGCCCGGCCCCTTGCCGCACACGTCGCAGTTGGCAGCCACTTCGATTCACCTCTACCGAGTCGTTGACGCTGCCGGTTGCTTGTCTTTTGCGGCTGCGTGCTTGCTTGAGCCCCGCCGTCATCGGCGGGCAGGTACTGATGGCCAGGGGGCACTGCCCGTCCTGGCAACCTGGTCAGAGTACCCGACGCGCGGGGCGTGACGCCAATCCGGTGCCTGTGCGGTGCACAGGCAGCGCACAGGCGGCGTCCAGGCGGTGCGTGCACCGGTTGCCACAGGCCGCAGCGGTACCCTGGCGGCCATGCCCCCCAGCGTCCCCCGATCCGCCGCGAGCGCGGCCGTGCCGCCTTCGCGCGCGGACGCGACCCCCGACGCGGCCCCCGTCGACGCCGGGGCGCTGCGCCGCTGGGCCGGGGCGGCGCTCGCGGTGCTGGGCCGGCACCGCGAGGAGATCGACGCGCTCAACGTCTTCCCCATCGCCGACTCCGACACCGGCACCAACATGTACCTCACCTTCGAGGCCGCCTGCCGCGCGCTGGACGACCGGCTGGCCGCCTCGGGCCCCGCGCCCTCGGTCCCGGAGGCGCTCCAGGCCCTGGCCCACGGCGCCCTGCTCGGCGCCCGCGGCAACTCCGGGGTGATCCTCAGCCAGCTGCTGCGCGGCGCCGCCGGGGCCCGCTACACCGGCTCGGCCGTCGACGGCGCGGCGCTGGCCGCGGGGCTCGCGGCCGGGGCCGAGTCGGCGTACGAGGCGGTGGCGCGGCCCGCGCCCGGGACGATCCTGTCGGTGGCCGCGGCCGCGGCCCAGGCCGCCTCGGCGGCGGTGGTGGCGATCGGGGAGCTGACCGCCGCCTCGGCGCAGCTCACCGCGAACGACTCCCTGGCCTACGTGGCGCAGGCCACGGCGGCCGGCGCCCGCGAGGCGCTGGCCCGCACCCCGGACCAGCTCGACGTCCTGCGCCAGGCCGGCGTGGTCGACGCCGGCGGGCTCGGCCTGGTCGTGCTCCTGGACACGCTCGCGGCCTACACCGGCGGCCTCGACCCGCGCGGCGCCTTCCGGCAGCGGCGGCTGGCCGCCGCCCCGGCCCTCGAGCGTCCCCCGGCCCCGGCCCGGACCGACCCCGAGTTCGAGGTCATCTACCTGGTGGAGGCCACCGACACCGCGATCGCCGAGCTGCGGCGCGAGCTCGACGAGTTCTGCGAGCGCGGCGGCGGCGACAGCCTGGTGGTGGTCGGCGGCGACGGGCTGTGGCGGGTCCACGTGCACGTCGACGACGCCGGCGTGCCGCTGGAGGCCGGGATCGCCGCCGGGCGTCCGCGCGACATCCAGATCACCCACCTGGCCTCGCAGGCCGCGCCGCACGCCGAGCCGCCGTCGGCTGCGGCCGGCTCGGGCTTCGTGGGTGTCCTGACCGTGCCGGCCGTCCGCCCGACCCGGGCCGTGGTGGCCGTGGCCTACGGCGACGGCATCGCCGGGCTGCTGGAGTCGGCCGGGGCGCACGTCCTGCGGGCCGAGCCCGGCCGGCCGCCGAGCGCCGCCGACTTCGAACGCGCCGTGGCCGCCGCCCGGGCCTCGGAGGTGGTGCTGCTGTCCAACGACGCAGAGACCACCGCGGTCGCCGCGGCGGTGGCCGAGCGGCTCTCCGCCGGGCAGCCGTCGATGCGGGTCGCCGCGGTGCCGGCGAAGGTGACCGTGCAGGGGATAGCGGCGCTGGCGGTGCACGAGCCGTCCCGGCGCTTCGACGCCGACGTGGTGGCCATGACCGCGGCCGCCGGCGCGACCCGGTACGGGGCCATCGAGGTGGCCGCCACCGAGGCCTGGACCATGGCCGGGGTGTGCCGGCCCGGGCAGGTGCTGGGGCACGTCGAGAACGACGTCGCCCTGATCGAGGACGACCAGGCCGCCGCGGCCGAGGCCGTGCTGGAGCGGATGTTGTCGGCCGGTGGTGAGATGGTGACCTTGGTGGTCGGCGACGGCGCCGAGGCCGGCGTGCCCGAAGCCGTCACCGAGCGGGTGCGCGCCCGGCATCCGGTCGTGGACGTGGTGGTGTACGAGGGCGGGCAGACCGGCTACCCGCTCCTGATCGGCGTCGAGTAGTCCGGGAGGTGTCCGAAATGGGCATCCGCTTGGAGGAGCCCCTGCACAAGGCCGTGGGCGACCGCACCGCCAAGGTGCTGCGCACGAAACTCAATCTGGAGACGATCGGCGACCTGCTGCGCCACTATCCGCGCAAGTACGTCAAGCGCGGCCAGCTGACCGAGCTCTCCGAGCTGGAGCCGGGCAGCGAGGCCACGATCGTCGCGCAGGTCACCAAGGTCAGCCGGCGCTCGATGGCGGCCCGGCGCGGCCAGATGATGACGGTCGAGGTGCGGGACGCCGCCGACGTGCCGGTGGAGATCACGTTCTTCAACCCGCGCGCGGCCAACGCGCTCAAGCCCGGCATGCTCGGCATGTTCGCCGGCAAGGTCGGCGAGTACCACGGCAAGATCCAGCTGACCAACCCGGAGTTCGAGAAGCTGGACCCGGATTCCGAGGACGCCGACGTGGACAGCTGGGCCGGCGAGCTGCTGCCCATCTACCCCACGACCAGCGGCCTGTCGCCGCGGATGATCGCGCGCTGCGTCGCGATGGTCCTGGACCAGCTCGACGCCGATCTGGCCGACGACCCGCTGCCCCGCCCGGTCCGGGCCCGGCGCGGACTGCTCCCGCTGACCGAGGCGTTCCGCAAGATCCACCGCCCCGAGGACTGGCCGGAGATCGCGGTCGCCCGCAAGCGCCTGAAGTGGGACGAGGCGCTGCCGATGCAGGTCGTGCTGGCCCAGCGGCGCGAGGCGCTGAAGGCGTTGCCGGCGGTGCCGCGCCCGCGCGTCGCCGGGGGCCTGCTCGACGCCTTCGACGCCGCGCTGCCCTTCACCCTGACCGCCGGCCAGCGCCAGGTCGGCGTGGAGATCGAGCAGGACCTCGCCTCCTCGCACCCGATGCACCGGCTGCTGCAGGGCGACGTGGGCTCGGGCAAGACGATGGTCGCGCTGCGCGCCATGCTCGCGGTGGTGGACGCCGGCGGGCAGGCGGTGATGCTGGCCCCGACCGAGGTGTTGGCGCAGCAGCACCACCGGTCGATCGTGCAGATGTTGGGCGCCTCGGCGGACGTGCCGATGGACTTGTTCTCCGAGGCCGACGCGCCGGCGTTCGATCCGTCTCGCAAGCAGGTGAAGGTCGCGCTGCTCACCGGATCGCAGAACGCGAAGGACCGCCGCAGCAACCTGCTGGACGCGGCCTCCGGCGCGGCGGGCATCGTGATCGGCACGCACGCGGTGATCCAGGACCACGTCCAGTTCGCCGACCTCGGCCTGGTGGTGATCGACGAGCAGCACCGGTTCGGCGTCGAGCAGCGCGACGCGCTGCGCGCCAAGGGCGAGGACCCGCCGCACGTCCTGGTCATGACCGCGACCCCGATCCCGCGCACCGTGGCGATGACCGTCTTCGGCGACCTGGAGACCTCGATCCTGTCCGAACTGCCGGCCGGGCGCTCGCCGATCGCCACCCACGTGGTGGCCGCGCACGAGCACCCGTCGCACTTCGCGCGGGTGTGGGAGCGGATCCGCGAGGAAGTCGGCGCGGGGCATCAGGCCTATGTGGTGTGCCCGCGCATCGGCGAGGCGGGTGAAGTGTCGGACGACGGCTCCGAACTCGTCTCCGAGCCCGGCCAGCAACGGCCGCCGCTGGCCGTGGTGGAGGTCGCGGCGAAGCTGGCAGACGGTCCTTTGAAGGGCTTGCGCGTCGGCATGCTGCACGGCCGCATGGCGCCGGACGACAAGGACGCGGTGATGCGCGCGTACGCCGCGCACGAGCTGGACGTCCTGGTCGCGACCACGGTCATCGAGGTCGGCGTGAACGTCCCGAACTCGACGGTGATCGTGGTTATGGACGCCGACCGCTTCGGCGTCTCACAGCTGCACCAGCTCCGCGGCCGCGTCGGCCGGGGCCAGTGGGCCGGCCTGTGCCTGCTGGTCACCGAGTCGCCGGACGGCGCACCGGCCCGCGAACGCCTGGCGGCGGTGGCCTCCACCCTGGACGGCTTCGAGCTGTCGAAGATAGACCTTGCGATCCGCAAGGAAGGCGATGTCCTGGGCGCCACTCAGTCCGGCTACCGCAGCTCACTGCGCCTGCTGAGCGTGATCGACGACGAGGACGTGATCCGCGCCGCGCGCGAGGAGGCCACCCCGCTGGTCGAGGCGGACCCGACGCTGGCGGCGTATCCGGCGCTCGCCCGGACAATTGCCGTCTTGCTGGACCCGGAGCGCGCGGAATACTTGGGCAAGACATGATCAAGCGCGAGTCCGTCAGGAGTCCGGGACACCACTCATGACCCGCATCATCGCCGGCGCCGCCCGGGGCCGCCGCCTGGCCGTCCCGCCGGGCGACGGCACCCGGCCCACCGGCGACCGGGCCCGCGAGAGCCTGTTCTCGGCCCTCGAATCCGAGTTCGGCGGCTTGTCCGGATTGTCAGTGCTCGACCTCTTCGCCGGTTCCGGGGCCCTGGGCCTGGAAGCCCTCTCGCGCGGGGCCGACAGGGTGCTGCTGGTCGAGGCCGACCGGCGGGTCACCCGCTTGATCGCGCAGAACGTCGCCACCGTCGACCTGCCCGGCGCGCGGGTCGTCGCCGACCGGGCCGAGCGGGCCGTGGCCGGCGACGTGCCGAAGGAGGCGCCGTTCGACCTGGTGCTGCTCGATCCTCCGTACGCGGTGCCGGACGCCGAGGTCGTGACCATCCTCACAGCGCTCGGTGCCGGCGGCTGGCTCGTTCCGGACGCCGTCGTCGTGCTGGAACGATCAGCGCGCGACGAGGTTTTCCGCTGGCCGGCGGGCTATGAGGCGACGCGGACCAAGGACTACGGGGAGGCCCGTATGAACTTCGCTGTCTGGTACGTTCGCGGCGCGTCAACGACCGGTCCCCTCAATCCGCCGGAGTAACCATGGACGAGCCCGTCATCCGCCGAGTGGTCTGTCCCGGGTCCTTCGACCCGATCACCAACGGTCATCTGGACATCATCGGACGCGCCTCGGGGCTGTTCGACGAGGTGATCGTCGCGGTGGGGGTGAACGCCGGCAAGGCCGGGTCGCTGTTCACCATCGAGGAGCGGATCGATCTGGTGGAGCAGGTCAGCGCCGAGTACGGGAACGTGCGGGCCGAGCCCTTCGAGGGGCTGCTCGTCGACTTCTGCGCGACGCACCGGATCCGGGCCATCATGAAGGGCCTGCGGGCCGTGAGCGACTACGAGTACGAACTCCAGATGTCGCACATGAACCACCGGCTGTCCGGCATCGAGACCCTGTTCGTGGCCTCGAACCCGCTGTACAGCTACCTGTCCTCGTCACTGCTCAAAGAGGTCGCCTCGTTGGGCGGGGACGTCTCGGGCCTGGTCCCGGACCTGGTGCTTTCGGCCCTTACCGACCGACTGGCTGAACGGAAGAAGAAGTCCGCGTAGCCTTTGCCGCTAGGGGCTCGCGAACGGACCCCGCGAAGACCGACCGTCGCCAAGAAGGGGCGGCCCCTCGGGGCCGCTAGAGGAGCGAGTGAGAAGTGACCACAAGCGACCGCCTGGAGCAGATGGTCGGAGATCTCGTGCAGATCGTGGAGACCGCGAAGGCGGTCCCCATGTCCGCCTCCTGCGTGATCAACCGCGCCGAGGTCCTGGAGATCCTGCACGAGCTCGCCGCCGGGGTGTCCGAGGAACTCGCCGAGTCGCGGCGCCTCGTGGCCGAGCGCGACGAGGTGATAGCCCAGGCTCGGCGGGACGCCTCCGAGCACATCGAGGCCGCCCGGCGTGAGCGCGGCAGCATGCTCTCGGGCACCGAGATGGGACGCGAGGCCGAGCGCATCCGCGGCGCCGCCCTGGCTGAGGCGCGCCGGATCCGCGAGGACGCCGACAACTACGTCGACGACAAGCTCGCCAACTTCGAGGTGGTGCTCACCAAGACGCTGCAGGCGGTGGGCCGCGGCCGGGCCAAGATGGTCGGCCAGGACCCGATGTCCGAACTCGGCGAGCACATGGCCGAGCAGGACGCCGCCGAGGCCGCGACCCGGCCGGAGTACGACTTCAACGAGCGCGACGCCGGCGGCCGCGTCGAGTACAACACCGGCGAGTACCCCAAGTACACCGACGAGGGGTACGAGGCCCAGCAGGACGGCTACCAGCAGGAGCCCGCCTACCAGCCGCAGGAGCCCTCCTACCAGGAGCAGCCCGCGTACCAGGAGCAGCCGTCCTATCAGGAGCAGCCCTCGTACCAGGAGCAGCCCGCCTACCAGGAGGCCGCCTACCCGGCCGACGCCGGCTACGGCCAGCAGCCCGCCTACGCGCAGGCCGGCGAGTACGGCCAGAACGAGTACGGCCACAGCGAGTACGGCCTGCCCGAGCCCGAGCTCTCGCACGAGTTCGCCGCGGCGGACATGAGCGGCGTCTTCCAGCGCCCGGACTTCTCCCAGGACTACCCGCCGCAGGAGTACCAGCACCAGCAGCAGCCGGCGCAGGTCGCGGTGGGCTACGGCTACGACCAGGAGAACGGCTACGCCGCGAACTACAACGACCCGGCCTCGGTGCCGTACCCGGTGCAGCCCTACGGCACCCAGTACGAGCAGCAGCCGGAGTACCACACCGGCGAGTACCAGGCGTACCCGCAGCACGAGCAGCAGCAACAGCAGTACGCCCAGCAGCCCTCGCACCAGCAGCACCCCGAGGCGTCCGGGTTCTTCGACACCGGGATGATCGACGTGCGCCAGTTCCGGGACGACCCGTACCAGCAGCACTGAGCAGTACTTGACACGGCGAACGGCCCGCACCCCGATGAAGGGGAGCGGGCCGTTCGCTGTCGCGGTAGCGGGCGGTATCCGGCGGTATCAGGCCCCTGCCAACTGCCATCCGCCGAACGGACTGTCCGTCCCCACCGCGGTCTGCCGGTTGACGTGCAGCGCCCCGTCCAGCTCGAACGCCAACACCACCAGGGTGCCGTCGGAGTCCACTGCCAGCGCCGGGGCCCCGACGATCACGTTCCCCAGGTCCGGCCAGGATCCGGCGAACCCGGCGTTCGGCGCGGCCTGCGACGCGATGCTGACCCCGCCTCCGGCGTTCCGGATCGCGATGGTGATCCGGCCGTCGCCGGCGGTCGCGGCGCCGACGCTCTCCAGCATCGGCGGGCTGCCGCCGAGCAGTCCCGGCGAGGTGGTCCAGGCGCCGTTCAGCTGCGTCCACTGGGTCGCGACCGTCGGATTGTTCGGGTCCGCGTAGAAGATCTCCGGCCGGCCGTCGCCGTTGAGCGCGAACGAGACCTGCGTCTTGCCGATCGCCGCCGGGGTCAGCGGCGCGGAGTCCATCGCCCACCGGCGCTGGGCGTTCTGCTTCCAGTGCAGGATGCCCTGGCCGGACGGCGCGAACAGCTCGCCGGCGCCGCTGCCGCCCAGGCCCACCGTCAGGTCGTCGCGCACCTCGAAGCCCTTGAGGTCGGCCCAGGCGCTGGGCCAGCTGCTCCCGGGGTTCAGGGTCTTGGCACTGACCCCGGTGCCGAGGTTGCGCACGAACACCGTCACGTTCCCGTTCTGCTCGGTGAACGCGGCCGGATCGCCCACCAGTGTCGGGTTCGACATGTTGGGGGTGCCCAGCGACTTCCAGCCTCCCCAGACGCCCGGCGCGGTCTCCACGTCCGTCATGACCGAGTAGTCCGAGAGCCTCGTGGTGAACACCCGAAGCATGCCTGAGGGGTCCACGGTGACCGACAGCCTCGGGGTCAGCCCCGCACTCCCGGGGATCGGTGTGGGGCCCGTCCAGGCCCCTCCGGGGCTCGTCTCGACCCATTGCTGGATCTGGCTGTCCAGGATGGCGAAGGCGTTGAGCTTGCCGGTCCCGTCCGTCGCCGACCACACCGAGCCGTTCGGCCAGCGCGAGTACTGGCGTGTGTAGAACGGCGTGTAGAACGAGTTGTTCGGATCCGGCGAGGTGTCGTACAGGCCGTGGTAGACCCCGGGGATGTCGCCGCGGTCCGGGCCGAGATAGCTGAGGAAGTCGCCGTTCTTCGCCGCCGCGTTGCCGGCGTCGAGGTCTGATCCCTCGTTGCTGATGTTGTAGTCGCGGTAGGGCCGGAGCAGCACGTGGCCGTTGTTGCCCGGGCCGTGGTAGGCCGCGACCGAGTCCAGGGTGAAGCCGCCGGCGCCGAGGTGGTCGGTGTTCCCCGGGTCGCTGTCGAACCGGTGCGGGTCCATGCCGTAGACGACGGTCGCGTTGTAGTGCGCGTACAGCGCCGTCAGCGAGGCGGTCAGCTGGGACTTCGTGTACGTCTGGTTCGCGTACTGCTGCTCGCAGTCCGAGCCGCCGTCCGCGGCCAGCGTGCCCATGGTGGCCTCGTGCCAGCCGGTGATCTGGCCGGAGTTGTAGATCTGCTCCAGGATCCCCTGGTGGTTCACGCCGCTGACGTAGTTGGCGTCCCCGGCGTCGTGCATCTTGAAGAACACCAGCTTCACCTGCGGCGCCTGGTCGAGGGTGTCCTCCTCCACGACCTTGCCGGCGAAGGTGAGCGGGGTCCGGGTCCAGGTCGGGTTGCGCACGCCGGCGATCTCCGCGGCGGCCGCCCGGGCGCCCATGTCGCGGCTCTCGCCGTACAGGCAGGTGTCGGCGAACGGCTGGCCCGGTCCGACCTGCGTGGTGGCCGCGCCGGCGGTGAGGAACACCGTGACCAGCGGGAAAGTGTAGACCTTGCGCAGGTCCGGGTTGAAGAACAGGAACGTGTCGTCCGCGTGCGCGACGACCTGGACGATGGTCGGCGAGGCGGCGAACGTGTCGGCGTGGGCTGGTGACGGCGGCACGCCGAGCAGGGCCGCCGCGAACGCCAGCACGGCGGCGCGGAATCTGGGAGGGCGGCGCATGGAGATGTCCAGTTCGATGAGGGGAAACTGACGGCTTCGGACGATCCGGGCTATCCGTACACGTCTGATGCGGTTCAGTTCCGGCACGACACGCGGTGCCGGAACCGGAGGGTCACAATGCACTCATTCGGCGCAAAGGGACTTGGCGGCGCGCGGTCGGCGGTAGTCAAGTGGGCGCCGACAGTGCCCGACCATGCCGGACTGACCACGCCCGGTCGACCGTGACCGATCGACCGCGACCCAGGGAGCCATCGTGCGCGAGGACGTGAAGCCGGTTCTGACCCGGCGCCTGGCGGCGGCCGCAGGTGCGGCCATGCTGGTCGGCGCCTGCCTGGCCGGCGCCCCGGCGGCGTGGGCCCAGACTTCGCAAGCACAGACTTCGCAGAGCTTCACCCAGGACGGCACCTTCACGGTCCCCGACGGCGTCACCCAGCTGACCGTCACGGCGGTCGGCGGCGGGGGCGGCGGAGGCGGGGACAGCGTCCAGCCCGGCGTCGCCTCGTGGGGTGGCGGCGGAGGGGGCGGCGGCGCGATCGTGCAGTGCGTGCTCCCGGTGACGCCGGGCCAGGTCTTCACCGTCTCGGTGGGCGGGAACGGCGGCCGCGGCTCGTCCCAGGCCGCGGCCATGGTCACGGCCACCCCCGGCGGCGGGACCGGCGGCGGCACGGCGGGCCAGGACGGCCAGGACGTGGCGTCCAACGGCGGCGACGGCGCTCCCGGGACCGGCGGGGGCGGGGGCGGGGGCGGCGCGAACGGCCTGCCGACCGGCATGGAGCCGCACGGCGGCAACGGCGGCAACGGCTCCGCCCTGATCTCCGGGATCTCCAGTCCCGGCGGGAACGGGGCCACGGACGTCTACACCGGGGGCGGCGGGGCCGGCGGCGGCGGAGCCAGCACCTTCGCCACCGCGGACCTCAACACCTACGTGGTGGCCTCCGGCGGCTGGGGCGGCGGCGCCGGCTCGGTCGGCGCGGAGGACGGCGGCTACGGCGGCCTGCCCGGCCTCGGCGGCCGGGACGGATCCTGCGTCTCCCAGGGGCAGGCCATCGGCGCCACGGTGACCCCGGGCGGGGACGCCACCGGCGGCTCCGCGGCCGGCAGCACCACCAGCGCCGTGGGCGGCAGCGGCGGGACCGGGAACGCCGACGGCACCGGGCTCGGCGGCGACGGCGGCGGCGACAACGTGGACCCGCAGCCGGGCTCCGGCGGCGAGGTCGTCGTCAGCTACTGAGCGTCACAACCTGAAGATCGCCAAACGGCGTGCCGCGGACCTCGCCGCGGCACCCCGGAGCATGGCCTGGGCAGGCGAAGCGGCTCTGAGTTTGGCCGACACCCCGGCCCTCGGCTATCGTGGTCGTCTGCCTGACTGCCGAACGGCTGACGCACGCCTTTCGCCTTGAGGTCCACCACACACGACGATAGAGGGATCATGCCTGGCACGACGCCGAAGCATCCGGCGCAGCCCGACCCCCGCTCGCCGTATGTCGTGGACACCCAAGACTTCGCCAGGCGCCCGGGTTCGATGCGCAAGCTGCACGAGACCGTTCCGGCGCCGGAGTCCATCGGGGACAAGGACGGGGTCGCCAACGTACCGGCGGGCTCGGACGTGGACCTGGACGTACGGCTGGAAGCCGTCGTCGAGGGCGTCCTGGCGACCGGTAGCGCGAGTGCCGCCGTCGCCGGGGAGTGCGTCCGCTGCCTGGACCCGCTCGACCTCGAGGTCGAGGCGGAGTTCCAGGAGCTGTACTTCTTCCCGGGTGAAGACACGGGAGGCGACGAGGACGCGGTGTTCCTCGTCAACGACCTGCTCGACCTCGAGCCGGTCGTGCACGACGCGGTGGTGCTCGCACTGCCGTCGGCACCGCTGTGCCGGGACGACTGCCAGGGTTTGTGCCCCGAATGCGGGGCCAACCTGAATGACGACCCGGACCACTCGCACGAGACCGCCGACCCCCGGTGGGCGGCCTTGGCGGACCTGAAGGACCAAGTAGCAAGCAACAGCGGTACGGCGCCGGTCGCCCCGCCCGCCCGAGACCAGGAGTAGGCCCGTGGCCGTCCCGAAGCGCAAGAAGTCCCGCAGCCGTACCCGTTCCCGCCGTGCCCAGTGGAAGGCCGCCCCGCTGACCCTGGTGGCCTGCGAGAACTGCGGCCAGACGAAGGTCCCGCACCACCTGTGCGCGAACTGCGGCACCTACGACCGCCGCCAGGTCGTCGAGGTCTGAGCAACCCGGAGATCTCGATAGCTGTGGCGTCTTCGAACAAGTCCGGCAAGGGCGGGACAGGAGCCTCCGCCCCGCCGGAGGACCTCATCGCCCTACTCGGCCTGCCCGTGGACGCCCGGCTCATCGACCGGGCCCTCACCCACCGCTCGTACGCGTACGAGAACGGCGGCCTGCCCACCAACGAGCGCCTGGAGTTCCTCGGCGACTCGGTGCTGGGCCTGGTGGTCACCGACACGCTCTACACCACGCACAGCGAGCTGCCCGAGGGGCAGCTCGCCAAGCTGCGTTCGGCCGTGGTCAACTCCAAGGCCCTGGCCGAAGTGGCCCGAGGCCTGCGCCTGGGCGACTACGTCAAGCTCGGCCGCGGCGAGGAGACCACCGGAGGCCGCGACAAGGCCTCGATCCTGGCCGACACCCTGGAAGCCCTGATCGGCTCGGTCTACCTGGACCACGGCATCGAAGTCGCCTTCGACCTGGTCCGGCGCCTGTTCGGCCCGCTGATCGCCACCTCGGCCACCCTCGGCGCCGGCCTGGACTGGAAGACCTCCCTGCAGGAGCTGACGGCGGTCGCCGGCATCGGCGTCCCGGACTACCGGGTGACCGAGACGGGTCCGGACCACGACAAGTTCTTCGAGGCCGACGCCTGCGTCGGCGGCGAGGTCTACGGCCACGGCTCGGGCCGCTCGAAGAAGGAAGCCGAGCAGCAGGCCGCCGAGGAGGCGTGGCGCACCATCCGCGAGACGCATGCGGAGGCGCTGGCCGCGAAGGGCGTGCTGCCGGGCGCTGCTGGGGACCGGAAGCTGACGCACGGTCCGTACGACATCGACCCGGATCCGGCCGCCGAAGCTTCTTGACGGCGCGGGGCTCCGGCCCTGGTCGGGGCTCCTGTCTGGGCCGAGCGCGGCCGCCGTGTCAGCGGCGTGCGCTATAGACGTGCCAGGGGGTCGATCCTCCTAACAAAATGGCCGAGCCGCGTCTTGACGGTGCCCTTCGATACGCTCGGCACGTGCCCGAACTACCTGAAGTAGAAGTCGTCCGCCGCGGCCTGGAACGCTGGGCCGTCGGGCGCACCGTCGCCACAGCCGAGGTCCTGCACGAGCGCGCGACCCGCCGGCACGCCGACGGCCCCGAGGCGTTCGCGGCCCACGTCGCCGGGCTCACCCTGCTCAGCGCCGAACGCCGCGGCAAGTTCCTGTGGCTGCCGCTCGGCGAGGGCGGCGCGGGCGGCCAGGGCAGCGTCAGTGTCGGCGAGGCCGTGACCGGCCACCTCGGCATGAGCGGCCAACTCCTGGTCCAGCCCGCGGGCACGCCCGACGAGAAGCATCTCCGCATCCGTTTCACCTTCACCGACAACGGCCCCGAACTCCGCTTCGTGGACCAGCGCACCTTCGGCGGCATGGCCCTGGAGAAGCTGGAGCAGGACCGGCACGGCGTCATCGTCCCCGCCTCGGTCACGCACATCGCGCGCGACGTCCTGGACCCCGAGTTCGACGTCGACCACTTCCACAGCGAACTGCGCCGCCGCGACACCGGCCTGAAGCGTGCCCTGCTGGACCAGACCCGCGTCAGCGGCATCGGCAACATCTACGCCGACGAGGCCCTGTGGCTCGCGCGCCTGCACTACGACCGGCCCACCTCGAAGATGCGCCGCCCCGACACCGACCGGGTGCTCCAGGGCGCGCGCGAGGTGATGACCGCCGCCCTCGCCGTCGGCGGCACGTCCTTCGACAGCCTCTACGTGAACGTCAACGGCGAGAGCGGCTACTTCGCCCGGTCGCTGCACGCCTACGGTCGCGAAGGAGAACCCTGCGAACGCTGCGGCACGCCGATCAGGCGCGAGTCCTTCATGAATCGGTCGAGCTACTTCTGTCCGAAGTGCCAGCGGCTGCCCCGCTGATCCGGAGCCGCCGCTTGCCGCGGTACCACAGCGCGATGATCAGCGCCGCCAGACCCAGCCCGAGCAGCGCCATCGCCTGCCCGATCTTGTAGCCCGGCGGCCGGAAGCTGAGCTTCAGCGTGCTGCCGCCCGCGCGGGACCGCGGAAGCAGAACCTTGATGATCCCGACATCAGTGCCCTTCAACTGCACCTGGTGTCCGTCGACGGTGGCCCGCCATCCCGGCCAGAGCAGCGCCGCGATCCGCACTTCGCCGGAGCCCGTGTAGCGCACGGTTTCGCCGACGCCGTCCGAGGCGACGTCGTCCGCCGTGACATGTGCGCTCGCCGCCGTGTAGGACACCCGTCCGTCCGGCCACGGCAGGGGCTTGAGACGGCTCAGCAGCGCCGTGTGGTCGTCGAGTGCGCGCACGCTCCAGCCGGCCGGAACCGTCAGCGGCTTCGCGGGCTTCTTGCCGGGCACCACCGGCGGCTTCAGGGCGTCCAGCACGTGCTGCTGGGTCTGCACCACGACGGTCTGCAGCCGCAGCAGGTCGGCCAGTTCGGCGGGGGAGTCGGTGTCCTTGCGCCACAGGTTGGTGTAGAGCGACTGGCAGGTGCCGCCGTAGTACGACATGCACAGGTGCCGCATGTAGGCGCGGTAGGAGACGCCGGTGTAGTTGTTCAGGCTCGTCACCCCGGCCACCTGCAGCAGGCTGCCGCCCGGCAGGTCGTGCCAGACCCGGCGGCGGCCCAGCCGGTCGGCCTCGGTCAGCGGGTCCCCGACCATCAGGGTATTGCCTTGGTACAGGGTGCCGAAGTGCTGCTTCATCGAGGCCACGTCGTGCTGCGGGTGCCAGTCGGTGACGTTCTGGTTGGCCGGGAACGCCACGGCCTGGAAGCCCAGCACGGCCACCGTCCCGCCGATCAGCAGCCGGGACAGCGGACGTCCGGCGCGCACCCTGCGGACCATCAGCCAGGACAGCGCGCCGACCAGAGCGGTCGCGACGATGACGGTGACGGCCCGGCCCGGCTGCGCGGACCACGACAGGTAGCCGCCGACCACGATGATCACCGCGGTGGCCACGGTGCGGCGCCGGGCCAGGTCGGTGCGCGGCGACGCGGTCAGTGCCCTGGCCAGGACGACGCCCAGGCCGAGGTAGGCGTACTCGATGACGCGCAGCGGCCAGCGGAACAGCCAGATCTGCGAGGGGCCGACCGTCATCGCCAGGTACACGACCGCGAGCAGGCCGACACCGATCAGCGTCCGCGGCCGGTGCATGACGCGGCGCCAGTCCAGCCACGGCGCGAGCGGCGCGATGAACCAGGCCAGATACGTGGCCGGCACCGACCAGAACGCCATGTGCCAGGACACCGAGTGCGGCAGGTACGCCGGGGCGCTGAGGTTCAGCAGGTCGCCGACGCCGGGCACCAGGAAGCCGGTGTTCATGATGCCCGAGCCGGGCGAGCGCGTGGTGACCGCGGCGCTGAGCACCAGCGGCAGGAACACCAGCGCGGCCGCCGACGCCGCGACCGCGCTCACCCCGGCCAGCCGCCAGATCGCGTGCCGGTCGTGCGCGGCCAGCGACTCCACGGCCAGCGCGCACGCCACGACCACCATGCCGAGCAGGCCGTAGGGGTTGCCGGTGGTGACGATCAGCAGGCCGAAGACGATCGGCACCGCCGGGTTCAGCCGGCCGCGCATGTACCGGCGCGCCGACCACCAGAAGTGCGCGGTCCAGGCGAAGCCCATCAGGCCGGCGATCCAGGACGCGGCGTCGAAGTAGAGCGTGAAGCCGGAGAACGGCAGCGCGACGGCGACGACGGCCGCGGCGGCCCGGCCGGCCCGGTACTCGCGGCAGACCGCGTAGATGCCGAGCGTCAGCAGCACCAGGAACTGGGTCTTGATCACGATCGCGGCGATCAGCAGGTCCCCGGTCAGCGCGGTGAACACCGAGTCCAGCAGCTCGACCGGGTTCCAGATGCCGAACAGCGCCTCGGCGGCGAAGTTCCCGCCGTTCCACATCCCCGGCACCAGCGGGTTCCAGTGCCCGGCCAGCAGATCGGCGCCGATGCGGTGCCAGACCGGCAGGAACTCCGCGGCGCTGTCGTCCCACAGGTAGAAGAACCGGTTGGTCAGCAGCGGGATCTGCGCCAGCACCGCGACGACGGCCGCGACCAGCACGGCCGTCCCGAGGTCGGTCCGCGGCCGGGGGAGCCGGCCCCTGCGCGGGAGGGCGGAACCGGGGCCGGCCGCCGCCTCGGCGGGGGGACGGCGGGGGGCCGGCGGCCGCAGGGCCGGGGGCGTGACACTCAACGCAGGACTCCTCGGGCGGGGCGCAGGACGCGCTCTGCGGACGGGACGCGCGCCGAGGCTGTTCAACGAGCCACCACCGCCCCCGGCACCGGTTGCTGAGCCGAACGGCTGGGATGTTCACCGCATCCGGTGACGCACGTGTGTCCGCGCGGTCCGCGGGGGCGGCGGTGGTCTAGCGTCCGCAGGACACCCCGCGCCAGTTCAAGCCCGTCCCAGGAGGCTGACCCGTGTCCCGGACCGTGCCCGCGCGGCAGCGCCAGACGTTCGAGCGACAGGCATTGCGGCGCAAGGCTTTCGAGCGCCGGGCCCGCGACCGCCGAGCCCTCAACCGCCAGGCCTTCAAGCACCAGTCCCGCCAAGCACTCGTCCGCCGCACCTGGCTGTCGGCCTTCGCGGCGTTCGCCCTGCTGGCCGTCGCCTGGTCCCTGGCGATGCCGCCGGACGGCACCACCGACGAGCGCCAGCACCTGGAGCGCGCCTACGGAGCGGTGACCGGCCACCTGCTGGCACCGCAGGGCGAGGACCCGCTGGTACACCGTCCGGGAGCGGCCTTCGAGGTCCCCAAGAGCCTGCTGCCGCCGAACGCCCTCTGCGTCTACTTCCCGAACTACCACCAGGACGAAAGCTGGGTCGCCCGCGCGGCGAGCTGCCAGCACCCGGCCCCGGCCACGCACGCGAAGGTCCGCGTGGTGTCCTGGGTGGGGCGCTACAACCCGCTGTACTACCTCGCGGTCGGCGGCCCGCTCCGCTTCTGGCCGGACCTGACCGGCATCCTGCTGAGCCGCATCCTCGCGGCCCTGCTGGCATCGGCGTTCGTGGCGGCGGCCGCGATGGTCGCGCTGCGGACCCGGCGCCCCCTGCTGTTGGCCGCGCTGCTGACGGTGCTGACGCCGACGACGATCGCACTGAACTCGACGGTGAACCCGAACGGGGTCGAGATCTCGGCGGCGGTGCTGCTGTGGGTGTGCATGGTGGACCTGGCGCGGCCGGGTGCCGCGATGCGCGCTTCGGCGGGCGGTGCGGTGAGCGGTGCGGTGGGTCGGCGGCGCGGAGGCGCCGGGGCGGTGCCGGCGACTCAGACCGAACCGGCCTTGGCAGCGGGAAAGTCGCCGGCTGGAAGGCTGCATTGGTGGCGGCGGGCGGTCTCGGCGGCGCCGGCGGTTGAGACCGGCGCTGTAGTGCGCGTGGGCGAGCAGGCTTCGGTGGCGGGAAAGTCGCCGGCTGGAAGGCTGCACTGGCGGCGGCGCGGAGGTGCCGGGGCGGTGCCGGCGACTCAGACCGAACTGGCTTCGGCGGCGGGAAGGTCGCCAGCTGGAAGGCTGCATTGGCGGCGGGCGGCGCCGGCGGCAGAGAACGGCGCTGCGGTGCGCGCGGACGAGCAGGCTTCGGCGGCGGGAAAGTTGCCAGCTGGAAGGCTGCATTGGCGGCGGCGGGCGGCTTCGGCGGCGCCGGTGGCTGAGTCAGGCGCTGTGGTGCGCGCGGGTGAGCAGGCTTCGGCGGTGTCGGGGTCTGCGGCTCGTCGGTCGTCCGTCGGTGCGTTGCAGTGGCGGCGATCGCGGGGAGTTTCCGTGGCGGGGTCGTCTGCTGAGTCGAGGTCTGCTGTGCTGACCTCCGAGCCCGGGTCTGCGGCGCGCTTGTCTCTGGGGGCCATGCCGCAGCGAGTCCGGCAAGCGATGCGTGCGGAGTCCGCGGCCGTCTCCCAGACCGCACTCCTCGCCCTCGCTGCGATCTCCGGCGCCGTCGTCCTCACCGTCCGGGCCGAGGGTCCGTTCTGGTTCGCGCTCGCGGTCTGCGGCTCGTTGTTGGCGGCCGAGCGTGGTCGGGTGCGGGAGTTGCTGCGGTGGCGCGCCGGTCGCCTCGTCGGTGCCGCGTGGTTCGTGATCGGGTTGGCGGCGGTGGCCTGGAATGCCGTGTCCGGCAACTCCAAGGTCACCCGGACCCTCATCGCTGTGCATCCCGCCGACCACCGCGTCAGTGCTTTGCTGCGGGTGGTCGCCGTGAACCGGGTCGGCGGTTGGTTCTCCGAGGCGTTCGCGCTTGACGTGCCCGCGTCGTGGGCGCCGATGCTGTGGGCCGGGCTCGCGGCCGTGGTGCTGATTCCGTTGGCGATGCTGCGGAGCCGGCGGGTGGTGGCCGTGGCGCTCGGGGTCGCGGCGGCTTCGCTCGGCATCACCGTCGTGCTGGAGATCAAGTACCTCGGCACGCTCGGCTGGTCGCAGTACGGTCGCTACTTCCTGCCGGGGCTGGCCGGGACGGCCGTGCTGCTGGCGTCCGGTCCGGCCGGGGAGCTTTCGCCGGTGCTGCGGCGCCGGATTCCGCGGCTGGTCGTCGTCGGCGTCGCATTCTGTCAGCTGTGGGTGCTCGCCGTGGAGATGACGCGGGTGCAGGCCGGGCCGAACGCTCCGCTGAACCCGCTCGCCGGGTCGTGGCATCCGGCCGTCGGGTCGCTCGTTGTGCTGGTCGTCGCGGGGCTCGGGGCCGTCGCGCTGATCGCCGTGGTGTGGGCCGCCACCGCGGCCGAAACGTCCTCCGCGACGCCGACGAGGCCGGTGCCGACCGCCGTCCCCGCCACCGGTCCGTCCAACGTCCGAACCACCGTCCCCGCAGCCCCCGCGGCACCGGCCGAACCCCAGGTGGTAGCAGAGCCGGCAAACTCCTAGTTCCATCACCTATTGGCGTAATACGCGTTACTCGGCGCCTTTCGGATCGTTGGTGCGTCGTGTCAACAATCTCTTCGCAAGCGCCAGAATCCGGACAGGGCACGCCCGACGCGCCCGCCGTCGTCGTCATCGGGGCCGGGCCGGCCGGACTGACCGCCGCCTACCAGCTGGTCAAGGCCGGGGTGCGGCCGTCGGTCTTCGAGGCCGACGACGTGGTCGGCGGCATCAGCCGGACCGTGGAGCGCGGCGGATGGCGCTTCGACATCGGCGGCCACCGCTTCTTCACCAAGGCCGGGCCGGTGGAGGCGCTGTGGCACGAGATCCTGCCCGACGAGGACTTCCTGATGCGGCCGCGCATGAGTCGCATCCACTACCGCGGCAAGCTGTTCGACTACCCGCTCAAGGCCGGCAACGCGCTGTCCGGGCTGGGCCTGGTCGAGGCCGCGCGCTGCGTCGGCTCCTACGTGTGGGCGCAGATCAAGCCGCCGAAGGACCAGACCAAGTTCGAGGGCTGGGTCGCCGCGCGCTTCGGCTTCCGGCTCTACTCGATCTTCTTCAAGACCTACACCGAGAAGGTGTGGGGCATGCCGGCCAACGAGATCGAGGCCGACTGGGCCGCCCAGCGCATCAAGAACCTGTCGCTGTTCAAGGCGGTCGCCAACGCGCTGGCCCCGAAGCGGAACCAGAAGCAGATCACCAGCCTGATCGAGCAGTTCCAGTACCCGAAGTACGGCCCCGGCATGATGTGGGAGCGCTGCCGCGACCTGGTCGCCGACGGCGGCGGCTCGGTCGTGATGAACACCTGGGTCAAGACCGTGCACCGGGCCGAGGGCGGCGCGGTCGCGGTGACCGTCAAGGACGCCGCCGGCGAGCGCACCGTCCCGGCCGACCACGTCGTGTCCTCGATGCCGATCTCCGCCCTGGTGCGCGCCATGGACCCGCCGGCCCCGGCCGAGGTCCTGGCCGCCGCCGACGACCTGCGCTACCGCGACTTCCTCACCGTCGCGCTGGTGGTCCCGGAGTCCGCGGGCTTCCCCGACAACTGGATCTACATCCACACCCCCGGGGTGCGCGTCGGCCGGATCCAGAACTTCGGCTCCTGGTCGCCGTACCTGGTCAAGGAAGGGCGCACCTGCCTGGGCCTGGAGTACTTCGTCTCCGAGGGCGACGACCTGTGGGAGGCCGCCGACGACGTCCTGATCAAGCAGGGCGCGCAGGAGCTCGAAGCCCTCGGCCTGGTGTCCTCGGACGCCGTCGAGGAGGGCTACGTGGTCCGGATGCCGAAGGCGTACCCGGTCTACGACGAGTACTACCGCGGCAACGTCGAGGTGATCCGCGAGTGGCTGGCGCGCGAGGTGCCGAACGTGCACCCGGTCGGCCGCAACGGCATGCACCGCTACAACAACCAGGACCACTCGATGATGACGGCGATGCTCACCGCCGAGAACATCGCTACCGGCACCACGCACGACGTGTGGTCGGTGAACGTCGAGGAGGAGTACCACGAGGAGGGCTCGGAGCAGAAGCCGTCCGGCACCTCGGGCACCGGCCGCGACGCGCCGATCCTGCCGCGCCGCCGGGTCGAGCAGACGCAGGCCCAGTCCGACCAGAAGGTCTGACACACTCCCAGAACGACGTCGGCGATGCCGCGGGATCCGAATGGACCTGCGGCATCGCCGTTTGTCGTTCAGCGCACCGGCTCGGACTCCGGCTGCGTAGCCGGGCGCGGGATGCTCGCGACCCCTGTCTCGTCCCGCGCACCGCGCGTCGTCAGCGCCGCCAGCACCTCCACCGCCGCGAACACCCACGCCAGCGCCGTCGCCAGCACCGCGAGGTCCAGGTGCTTCGCGGTGTCGATCCCGTCGGCGAACGCCGAGGCCCCGAACTGCGTCACCGCGACGGCCAGCAGCAGCCCGAGCAGCGCCCCGACGCCCCGCAAAGCCCTCCGGCGCCGCACCGCGGTCACGGCAGCCGCCGGGACCAGCCACAGCAGGAGCAGCGTCCCCATACCGAAGCCGCGCAGTAGCCCCAGCGCATCGGTGACCGGCGACCAACGGTGGTCCTGCAGACCGCGCGGCGTGTGGGCGAGGTGGGTGTAGTTCCCCAGCCGCGGCAGGACCATGACCTGCGTACCGTGCGGACCGACGCCGCACAGCGTCGCGGTCGGTCGGGGCTCGTAGAAGTACCCTGCGACCGTGTCCAGCACCGGCAGCAGCCGGGTCGGGTGGTTCAGGAAGAAGCCGAGGATCCGCTGGTGCGACAGGCTCTTGGTGAACTTCTGATATCCGGCACTGTCCTGCAACGCTGTCGGCGCGCACCACGGCGGCGCCCCGGCGTACTGCGCGAGCCACGCCGGCGCCCCGAACTCCGCGAGGTCCCGCTGCGGATGCGCCGAGGTCGGCAGCAGCGTGACGCTCACGAAATTGGCCTCGGTCAGCTGGGCCGTCCGCTTGTCCTCGTTGCCGGACACCGCGAACGCCCCGGCAGCCATCACGACCACGGCCACCAGGCCGGTCAGCCGGTGCCGTAGCCGCCGGTCCAGGCCGCGCAGCGCATGCAGCCGCAGCAGCCCGGCGAGCTGGGTCAGGCGCTCCGGCGCGGCCGACACCACCGGCACCGCCGGGGCCAGCAGCACCAGCGCCAGCGGCAGCACCGCCGGCACGTTCTGCGTCTTGGCGGTGGCGAGGAAGAGCCCGGACACGCCGGTCACCGCGATCCCCGCCAACCGCCGCCGACGGCTCGGCCCGGCCAGCATCAGCACGCCGACCGCGACGTACAGCAGCCCGATGACCGACGCGATCTCGCTGAACGGCGAGACCGCGTAGTCGATGAACACCGTGTCCGCGACCACCGCGACCACCGCGGCGCACACCAGCAGCCGGTACCGGTGCCGCAGCGTGGCGACCCGGTACAGCAGCCCCACGGCCGCGCCGATCAGCAGGCAGCACACGATCCCCACGGCCCGCAGGTCCAGGTAGCCCGGCAGCCCGAGCACCCGCGTGAGCCCCCGCGCCGCGTACAGCACCAGCAGCTGGCTGCTGCGGTAGGGCACGTCCGGCAGCCGGATCGTGCCGAGCGCGTGCCGCTGGCAGCTGAAGTGCGCGAGATGGTCGTAGCGGTAGTACACGTAGTCGCGCAGCCGCGGCGTGTTCCGCGGCAGCCGCACGTCCACGCCGAGGTGGCACATCAGCCGGACGCCGTCGTAGTTGTCGGCCACCCCGACCGGCCGCGGCACGAACAGGCGCAGCATGAGCAACACCGCCGAACCCGCGCCGACGGCCGCCGCGAGGACGGTCACCGGGAGCCGGGACGGACGGAGGTCTTCGATCCTTGGTTTACGCACGCCTTGGTTCAACGACCGAGGCCGTGCGGCAGCACGATTTGTCCGCTCTGCGAGTGAACCCAGAGCGCCTGGGGGCTATCCCCAGCCGAGCTCGATCGACCAGTACACGTCCCCGGTCGCCGGGTCCAGCTGCGCCGAGACGCCGATCGAGCTGTTCCAGAACGACAGCAGCGCCCGCCGCGAAGACGAGTCCCGCATCAGCGCCCCGATCACGTCGTCCCCGGGCTTGCCGTGCGCGATGAGCTCCTGGGACAGCGAGTAGCAGCCCAGGTCCGACGCGCGGCTGAACGGGTCCGAGCCGTCGGAGCCGATGTGGCTGAAGTCGCCGGTGTGCGCCATGTCGGTGGAGTGCACCTTGGCGGCCTTGGTCAGCAGCGAGTCGGTGCTCAGCAGGTCCACGCCCTGCTGCGAGCGCGCGGCGCTGATCTCGCCGAGGGCCGAGGCGACCGCGGCCGAGGCGTTGAACGGCGCCGTGCTGCTCTGGGTGGTCGGCGGCGTCGTCGGCGTGGTCGGGACCGGGGTGGTCGGCGCGGTCGGCGGCGTCGTCGGGGGCTGGCTCGGCGAGGTCGGGCCCGTCGGCGGCGGCTGCGACCGGCTCGGCAGCGGCTGCGAAGGCCGTGGCGTGGACGACGACATGGTCGGCGTGCGCTCCGTGAACGGCGACGGGCTGGTCGAGCTCATGGGCGCGGCGGCGGGGGACGTCGCCGTGCTGCTCGGCGCGGCGGGGGAGTCCGAGGTCGCCGACGTCGTCGGCGAGGTGACGCTCACGTACCCCGGGGCCGCGTTGCCGCCGCCGCCCGGCGACAGCGGCGCCATCGGGTTCGGCGCGCCGTCCAGGACGGTCGAGGCGGACCCGGCCGGACTGTGCAGGATCCCCGGCGCGACGAAGGCGAACGCGGCGATGGCCGCCGTGGACAGGCTGCCGATGGCGATCGGGGTCGGCCGCAGCGGGCTGAACGGGCTGCGGGCCCGATGGCGCGCGCTGTAGGCGCCGGCCCGGACGCCGGCCTCCTGCCAGGTGCGTATGTCCATGTACTGATATCCCCCTTGTCCCACCGGCGCCGAAGTCACCAGATGCTACCGCCGGGGCGGGTGGGGCGTAAGAGAATTCGAGGTCCGACCAGGAATTCCGGCACAGGTTTTCCCTGTGGCGGACGGCTCAGGAATAGCCGAAGTCCTGGGTCCACCACGGCCCGTTCGGACCGAACTGCACCCCCACCCCGATGGCCTTGGACGAGCAGTTCAGGATGTTGGCGCGGTGCCCGGGGGAGTTCATCCAGGCGTCGACGACCGACTGCGGCGTCTGCTGGCCCATCGCTATGTTCTCGGCTGAGGGATCTGAGTATCCCTGGGCCTCGATGCGGGTCCACGGGGTGACGCCGTCCGGGGTGTTGTGGGCGAAGTAGTCCCGGGCGCGCATGTCGACGCTGTGGCCTGTGGCCGCCGCGCGCAGCCGGGGATCGTCGCGCAATGCCGGGCAGCCGTGTGCCGCGCGCTGGTCGTTGGTCAGTGTGACCACCTCGGCCTCGTAGGCCGCAGCAGTGGAAGTGGTCGTGGAGGCGGCCCTGGAAGTGGTCGCGGAAGTGGCCGCGGTCTGTGACGGCGTCAGCGGCGACGAGGAGCGGGTCGCGTCCCGGGACACCGGCGAGGCGCTGCGGCCGGTACCGAGGCCTGAGGCGTCCGCGGACGGCATCGGGCCCGGCGTGCTCCCGCTGGAGGACGCCGGCGGCGGGACGGCCGGCGCCGAACTCCCCGGTCCGAGCGCGACCTCCGTGTCCACGTGCGGGCGCAGTATCAACGGCGTCACGATCGCCAGTCCGCCGACCACCGCGGTGATCACCGGACGGCGCAGCCCCCGGTTCCGGCGCGGCGCCCGGCGGCGGTGGCTGGTGGGGCGGCGGGGGTCGGCGGACCGCTCTCCGGCGTCAAGCACTGAGGCCATACCGCCAAGCTACAAAGGGCCGTTTAGTCCGTTCGAGTGACTTGGGTAAACCTTTGCGGACCCTTGCCGTCCCGGACCTCGCGACTGACTCCTCCAGGGTGAATTCCCGCTCCGGATAAGGCGGATCCCGCACGGATAAAGCTTGACGGCCGGGTGCCCGAAGTGATCGAGTGGCCTCACGGCCCGCGCGGTCCGCTTTGCGGTGCCTGCCTTCGTGTTGACCCAAGACCCCTTTCGGTGCGACCCTGGTAGTCGCGCACTCCTTTTTGTCGGCGCGGTATGCCCTGTGGTGAAACCGGCTAAACACCGGGGTCATCGCCGATTCATAACGCTTCCGACGCTGCCACCCGCAGCCGGTGCGCGACCACGGCACCACCTTGTCTGGCAGGTTGACACCTACAGAGGTTCTGGCGAAGACGCCAGGCACTCATCGTGAAGGACCCTCACTATGGCTAAGGCGCTTCTCGGGCATGTCGCTGCGGTGGACCACCGCATGGTTTCCGAGATGAGGCGGCTCAAGCAGCGCGTCGTCGACCTGGAGGCGTATGTGTCCCGCCTCGAGGACGAGAACGCGGCGCTGGCCGCCTCGAAGTACAGCTCGACCGGGCTGGACTCCGAGTTCAGCGAGCTGGAGCGGGAACCCGCTCTGACCCGCTAGCCGGCGAAAGCTGGTCCCATCAGCGGCATCTCCACTAAAGGGACGTTGGAGCGACCTCCGGCGTCCCTTGCACTGGAGGGGGTACGCTCGCCAGAAGCATCGCCGGGCTCGTGAACAGCAGGCGAAGCTTTAACCGGACCCCTAACCAGGCCCGCCGGCCGGGCAGCGCAGGAGAGTGTCGCCGCACGTGTACCTGAAGACCCTGACCCTGCGCGGCTTCAAGTCCTTCGCCTCGGCCACCACCCTGCGCCTGGAACCGGGCATCACCTGCGTGGTCGGCCCCAACGGCTCGGGCAAGTCGAACGTCGTGGACGCCCTGGCCTGGGTGATGGGCGAGCAGGGTGCCAAGTCGCTGCGCGGCGGCAAGATGGAGGACGTCATCTTCGCCGGCACCACCGGCCGCGCGCCGCTGGGCCGCGCCGAGGTGGCGCTGACCATCGACAACGGCGACGGTGCGCTCCCCATCGACTACTCCGAGGTCACCATCTCGCGGATCATGTTCCGCAACGGCGGCTCGGAGTACGCCATCAACGGCGACCCCTGCCGGCTGCTGGACATCCAGGAGCTGCTCTCCGACTCCGGCATCGGCCGCGAGATGCACGTCATCCTCGGCCAGGGCCGCCTGGACGCGGTGCTGCAGGCCAGCGCCGAGGACCGCCGCACCTTCATCGAGGAGGCCGCCGGCGTCCTGAAGCACCGCAAGCGCAAAGAGAAGGCGCTGCGGAAGCTGGACGCGATGCAGGCCAACCTGACCCGGCTCACCGACCTCACCGGCGAACTGCGGCGCCAGCTCAAGCCGCTGGGCCGGCAGGCCGAGGTGGCCCGGCGCGCCGTGGTCATCCAGGCCGACCTGCGCGACGCCCGGCTCCGACTGCTCGCCGACGACCTGGTCACCATGCGCCACGCCTTCGAGCAGGAGTCCGCCGACGAAGAGGCGATGAAGGTCCGGCGCAAGCAGCTGGAGCGCGAGTACTCCGAGGCGCAGGCCCAGGAGTCCGAGCTCGAACAGCGCGGCGCCGCTCTGGTCCCGTACCTGGCCCAGACCCAGGAGACCTGGTATCGCCTCAGCTCTCTGAAGGAGCGCTACCGCGGCTCGGCGCAGCTCGCCGTCGAGCGGGTCCGCAACGCCTCGCGCACCGCCCCCGAGGAGCGGCACGGCCGCGATCCCGAGGAGATGCAGGCCGAGGCCGCGCGCATCCGCGAGGAGGAGGCCGAGCTCGCCGAGGAGATCGCCGAGGCGCAGGAGACGCTGGCCGGCGCGGTCATGCAGCGCACCGACGCCGAGACCGCGTTGCAGCAGGAAGAGCGTCGGCTGGCCGCCTCCGTGCGCGCCGCCGCCGACCAGCGCGAGAGCCTGGCGAAGCTGGAGGGCCGGGTCGGCGCGATGCGCTCCAAGGCCACGGCCGCCGACGCCGAGATCGGCCGCCTCGGCGCCGCCGCCGAGGAGGCCCGGGGCCGGGCGGCCGGCGTGCAGCGCGAGTACGACGAGCTCAAGGCCGAGGTCGAGGGCCTGGAGACGGACGGCGGCGGGCTGGACGACGAGGTCGAGGAGGCCTCGCAGGCGCTGTCCGAGTCCGAGGAGAAGCTGACCGAGCTGCGGGCCGCCGAGCGCGAGGCCCAGAAGGAGCAGGCCGGATTCGCGGCCCGCAAGGAAGCCCTCGAACTCGGCCTGAACCGCAAGGACGGCGCCGGCGCCCTGCTGGCCGCCACCGACCGGCTCTCCGGCCTGCTCGGCAGCGTCGCGGCGATACTGACGGTGGAGTCCGGCGCCGAGGCCGCGGTGGCCGCCGCGCTCGGCACCGCCGCCGACGCGGTCGCCGTGACCAGCGTGGACAGCGCGGTCAACGCCATCCGGCTGCTGAAGGCCGACGACGCCGGCCAGGCCACGGTCATCGTCGGCGGCGACGTCTCCTACCCGGACGACGGGGAATGGCCCGAACTGCCGGCCAACGCCCGCTATGTCATCGACCTGATCCAGGTCCAGGAGGAGCTGCGCCCGGCGTTCACCCGGCTGCTGAACCGGATGGCCGTGGTCGAGGACCTGTCCGAGGCCTCCGAGCTGATCGGGCGGATCCCGGACGTGCGGGCCGTGACCCGGGACGGCGACGTACTGGGCCGGGACTCGGCGCGCGGCGGCTCGTCCTCGGCGCCGACCCTGCTGGAGGTCCAGGCCGCGGTCGACGAGGCCACCGAGAAGCTGTACGAGGCCGGCGCCCGCGCCGAGCGCCTGCGGACCGAGCTGGAGTTCGCGACCGCCGAGCGGCAGACCGCCAAGGCCCGCGTCGACACCCTGATGGCGCAGCGCCGCGAGGCCGACAGCCAGAAGGCCGGCGTCGCGCAGCAGCTCGGCCGGCTCGGCGGCCAGGCCCGTGCCGCGCTCAGCGAGGTCGAGCGCTTCGTCGCCGCGATCGAGAAGGCCGAGGAGGCGCGCGACCGGGACCTGGGGCAGGTCGAGGAACTGGAGGGCCAGCTGCTCGAAGCCCAGGAGGTCGCGGCCGCCGCCGAAGAGCTCGACGACGTCCTGTCCACCGGCCGCCGCGACGACTTCGCCCAGCAGGCCACCGCCGCGCGCACCGCGGAGATGGAGGCGCGCCTGGCGGTGCGCACCGCCGAGGAGCGGGCCCGCGCCCTGGCCGGCCGCGCCGACCAGCTGGACCGCGCCGCGCAGCAGGAGCGCGAGGCCCGCGAACGGGCCATAGAGCGCGCCGAGCGGCTGGCCGAGGAGGCCGAGGTCGCGCGGGCCGTGGCCCACGGCTTCGAGCAGGTCATCCGGCACCTGGAGCAGTCGCTGGCGCTGGCCCAGGCCCGGCGCGAGGACGCGGAGCGGGCCCGGGTCGAGCACGACGCCGGGATCCAGGTCGTGCGGACCCGGGTCCGGGAGCTGTCCGGCGAGCTGGAGAAGCTCACCGACTCGGTGCACCGCGACGAGGTCGCCCGCGCCGAGCGCCGGATGCGCATCGAGCAGATGGAGGAGAAGGCGCTCGCCGAGCACGGCGTCGAGGCCGACGTGCTGGTCGCCGAGTACGGGCCCGAGGTGCCGATCCCGCCGACCGTCGAGGGCGACATCCCGGTGCCCTACGACCGCGCCGAGCAGCAGCGCCGGCTGAAGAAGGCGGAGAAGGACTACTCGGCGCTGGGCAAGGTGAACCCGCTGGCGCTGGAGGAGTTCGCGGCGCTGGAGGAGCGGCACCAGTTCCTGTCCGAGCAGCTGGAGGACCTGAAGAAGACCCGCAAGGACCTGCTGGACATCATCAAGGAGGTCGACGACCGGGTCGAGCAGGTCTTCACCGAGGCCTACCACGACGTCGCCCGCGAGTTCGAGGGCGTGTTCTCCCGCCTGTTCCCCGGCGGCGACGGCCGGCTGATCCTCACCGACCCCGAGGACATGCTGACCACCGGCATCGAGGTCGAGGCGCGCCCGCCGGGCAAGAAGGTGAAGCGGCTGTCGCTGCTGTCCGGCGGCGAGCGGTCGCTGACCGCGGTGGCGTTCCTGGTGTCCATCTTCAAGGCCCGGCCCTCGCCGTTCTACATCATGGACGAGGTCGAGGCGGCGCTGGACGACACCAACCTGGGCCGCCTGATCAACATCATGGAGGAGCTGCGGGCCACCTCGCAGCTGATCGTGATCACGCACCAGAAGCGCACCATGGAGGTCGCCGACGCGCTGTACGGCGTCACCATGCGCGGGGACGGCGTCACCACGGTCATCAGCCAGAAGCTGCGCAACAAGGAGACCGGCGCCATAAGCGACGCACCGAAGGTCGTGCCGGCACAGGCCGCGGCCGAGGTCTCCGCGGAGGCGGCGGCGAGGGAGTCCGCGCAGGCTTCGGCCGACGAGTCCGCGCAGGCCGCAGCGGAGAACGCAATGGAAGACGAGACGGTCTGAGCCTTACCCTGCTGCGATGACCACTGGGGAAATACGCCTGACCGAAGACGTCCTGCTGCGGCCGATGCGCCTGACGGACGCCGCCGCCCTGGCCCGTGCCTTCGACCGGAACCGCGCGCACCTGGCGAAGTGGGACCCGATCCGCCCGGATGACTTCTACACCGAGACGGGGCAGTACTCGCGGCTGAAGAAGCTCGAAGCGGACCGGGCCGAGGGCCGCATCGAGCGCTGGACCTTCGACCGCGGCGACGGCGAGGTGTACGGCAGCCTCACGCTGTCGAGCATCGAGCTGGGGATCTTTCTCAACGCCCGGATGGGCTACTGGGTGGACGTCGAGCTGGTCGGCCGGGGACTGGCGACCGCCGCCGTGAACGGCGTGTGCGAGTACGCGCACCAGCGCTGGAACCTGCACCGGATCGAGGCCGGGACGAACGTGGAGAACGTCGCCTCGCAGCGGGTGCTGGCCAAGTGCGGGTTCGAGGAGATCGGGCTGTCGCGGTCGCACCTGTACGTCAACGGCCGGTGGGCCGACAGCAAGCAGTTCTACCGGATCCTGCACACCGACTCGCTCAAGCCCTGATATCCCGTATCCCAGGCTGTGCCGGTTCTCCCGGCTCTCCCGGGCCGAACCGCCTTCGGGCGCGGTTCGGCGCCGGTGCGAACTTTCTCCGCTCTCTCAGTCTTCCCCGAGCTCCAGCTTCACCGGCGTGCCCTCCCGCAGGGAGCGGCTGACCGTGCAGTGCCGCTCCTCCACGCGCTCGGCGACGTCCCGGAACACCTTCTCGGCGTCCGCGTCGCCCTCGGGCAGCTCCACGCTGTAGCTCAAGGTCACCGGCCCGAGCTTGTTCCGCTCGATCTTCTCCGAGGTCGCCGCCGCGATCAGCCTGGTCATCCGGTGCCCGCGCTGCGCGGTCAGCGGCTCGGTGGTGACGATGTTGCAGCCGGCCACCGCGACCAGGAGCAGCTCGACGGGGGAGAAGTTCGGGCCCTGGCCGTCTCCGCTCAACTCGATGCGGGCGCCGCGTTCGTTGGTGGCGATGTAGCGGCCGTCATCGGTGCGTTCGACCTTGATCTCATACATGGGAACCAGTGTTCGCGGGGTGCTGCGAACCCTGCAACTCGGAGTAGGCTCCGCGCCGAACCTACTGATGGGAGGGGTACGGTGACGACGGAGGAGACCGACCCGATGGGCGCGTTCGTGGCCGCGCTCCGCACTGCGGAGGCGTCGCTGCGGGAAGTGCCCGGCAAGCTGGAGGGCGCCCGGGTTCACGACTTCGCGTTCGGGAAGATGTTCGAGGCCACCGAGGTCCGCGACGCCTATCACCAGCGGCTGCCGGAGACCGAGAAGGACATCGTCGAGGCTTGCGATGTCATCGACCACTTCATCGCCGGGCTGCGGGCCGGGCACCCGATCGCGGCGAATCCGGCGGGGCCGGACCCGGCACTGTCGCAGGCCACGGAGTGGACCCCCGACGGCTTCCCCTGGCGCCGCACGATCCCGCAGCAGCAGGCGGGGGGCGCGGACGCGTGAACATCATGCTCATCACGGGTCTGAGCTTCGCGGTCCTGATCTTCGGCATGTGGGGCCTGGGCGTCCTGGTGGTGCGCAACCAGCGCCGCAAGATGCAGGACGAGCCCGGCGCGGAGCTGACCGAACAGATCGAGGAGACCGCCGCCGAGGTCCACAGCATCGAGGAGTTCATCGCCCGGGCCGAGGCGCTGCCGGAGGGGCAGAAGCCCGAGCCGCGCCCCGAGCACGCGCAGGAGCGGGACCAGGAACGGTTGGAGGTGCTGGCCAAGCACCACTTCCCGCACCTGGACGTGCCGCACCCGCACATCCACCTCGTCGGCATCACCGGCCTGGAGAAGCGGCTGCTGGCGTGGGTCTCGCACCACACCGGGCTGCCCAGCCCGTTCGAGTTCCTGGACAAGCTGACCGGCGACCCCGACGAACTGGAGCGCGCGGCCAAGGCCTGGGACGAGGCGCACGCGCACGTGCAGCAGACGATCGCCGATCTGTGCTTCGCGGCCGCGGCCCTGCACAGTACCTGGGACGACGAGACCGCCGAGCGCTTCTACCCGCTGCTGGCCGACTTCCTGGCCGAGCTCGACACCCTGGCGGGCAACCTCGCCACGAGCGCCGAGACGCTGCGCGGCCTGCGCGGCGAGGCGGCGCTCACCGAGGGGACCATCGTCGGGCTGATCAACCTGCTGATCGGCTCCCTCGGCGGCTTCCTGGTCGAGGAGGTGATGTCCGTGGGGACGATGACGCCGGCGGTCGCGGCGCAGGCCCAGGTGGAGATCACGTGGGTGCTGAAGCAGATCGCGATGGCGGCGGGGCGGCTGCAGGGGATCTACGCGAACACGCGGCACGTGCTGGACAGCGTCAGCGGGTTCAAGGGGATGACGCACATGCACAGCTGCTTCCAGACGGATGTGGTGCAGCGGATCGAGCGCTTGGTCGACACCGAGTAGCGCCTTGATCGCGTGGAAAGGGCGGCCGGATCTCCGGCCGCCCTTTCCACGCTTTGCCTATCTACTACTGCCTTTTTACTGCCGCCTTCTATTGCAGCAGCGCGTCCACGAACGCCTCGGGGTCGAAGGGCGCCAGGTCGTCCGGCCCCTCGCCGAGGCCCACGAGCTTGACCGGGACGCCGAGCTCCTTCTGCACGGCGACCACGATGCCGCCCTTGGCGGTGCCGTCGAGCTTGGTGAGCACGATGCCGGTGACGTCCACCACCTCGGCGAACACCCGGGCCTGGACCAGGCCGTTCTGGCCGGTGGTGGCGTCCAGGACGAGCAGGACCTCGTCGACCGTGCCCTGCTTCTCGGCGACCCGCTTGACCTTGCCCAGCTCGTCCATCAGCCCGGTCTTGGTGTGCAGGCGGCCGGCGGTGTCGATGAGCACGGTGTCGACGCCCATCGCGGTGCCCTCCTTGACGGCCTCGAACGCCACCGAAGCCGGATCCGCGCCCTCGGCTCCGCGCACGGTGTAGGCGCCGACGCGCTGCCCCCACGTCTGGAGCTGGTCGGCGGCGGCCGCCCGGAAGGTGTCCGCGGCACCGAGCACGACGGTGTAGCCGTCGGCGACGAGCACGCGCGCGAGCTTCCCGGTGGTGGTGGTCTTGCCGGTCCCGTTCACCCCGACGACCATCGCCACGGCGGGCCGCTCCGGCGCCCCGTCGGCCGCGGCGTGCCTGGCCACCTTCAGCGACCGGTCCAGCGTCGGGTCGATCAGCGCGATCAGCTCCCCGCGCAGCAGCGCCCGGGCCTCGTCGACGGTCCGCGCCCCCTGCACCCGGGTACTGGTCCGCAACCGCTCCACGAGCTCGGTCGCCGGCCCGACCCCGAGATCGGCGGCGATCAGGGTGTCCTCGATCTCCTCCCACGTCGCCTCGTCGAGCTTGTCCCGGCTCAGCAGCTTGAGCAGGCCCTGCCCCAACGTCCCCTGCGACCGCGAGAGCCGCGACCGCAGCCGCACCATGCGCCCGGCGGTGGGCTCGGGCACCTCGAGCTCGGGCGCCACCTCGGCCTCGGCGGGCACCGGCGCGGCCTCGACGACAGGCGGCGCCCGCTCGGCGACGGCAGTAGCCGAACCCCCGCTCCCCGCCTCAGGCGCCGCACCCGTCACAGACGGAGCCGCAGGCGGCGCCGCCACCGGCCGCCGCCCCCGCGCACGGTAGAACAGGGCGGCCGCGCCGACAATGGCTATGGCCGCGATGATGATGCCGATGACGAGGAACTCCATGGGAGACATCCTCGCACGGGGTGGTGGCGGTTCGGTCGGCGTCGAACTGCGCTAGTCCGCGCGGCTCCCCACGGGCAGGAACCGGCGCATCTCGGCCCGCCGGCACGCGTACGCCAGCGCCCCCAACAGCAGCCGCGCCGGCGGCAGCACCGCCGTCCGCTCCGTCTCCGGCGGGCGCACCCAGCGCGGGCTCCCGGCCGCGGGCAGCGGCGTCTCGGAGGCGAGGACCACGCCGATGGTGCGGATGTCCGTGTCCGCCGGGTCCCAGCCGAGGTCCTTCAGGTCCGCGAGGAACGATGCCGTCGTTCCGGCCTCCACGAAAAACTGGAGCCGGCTTCCGGTGCCGTCGCCGGCCTCCCGGCCGTGCAGAAGTCCTCGGCCCGCTCCTTGCACCGTCAGCACCGGCCCCAGCGGCGTCCCCAGCCGCTCCAACTGCAGCAGCACCCGGTGGCCCGCGCCGCCCGGGACGTCGAGCAGGTCGTAGGCTGCGGGCAGCCGTGATCCGGCGCACGGTGTCGGCACCGGCCTCCTGCCCCCCAGGCGCACTCGCATGCTTCCTCCAACGCCGACGGACGCCTCGGGGTCACGCTGCCCGCCCGGGATGGTCGTTAGACCTGTGTTGTCCGACAACTTCTGGTTCGACAAGGTGGCGAACTCTGGCGAATCCCGGTGTTCGAAAACGTTCGGCTGCGGGCATCGTCGCGGTGCGGTTACGTTCTGCAACACAGGGTTTCGCATTCCGGCCGGACCGGCGTGAATCTCCAGGGGGCAACAAAGAATGACCGGCAAGCCGCCCAACGAACTCCTCAATTCTTGGTTCCAGCGTTCCGGGTGGTCGAAGGGGGAACTGGCGAGACTGGTCAACAAACGGGCGAGACAGTTGGGGGCGGCTCACGTCTCCACCGACACCTCGCGGGTGCGCCGTTGGCTGGACGGCGAACACCCCCGCGACCCCGCCCCGCGCATCCTCGTCGAGCTGTTCTCCGAGCGCTTCGGCACCGTCATCACACACGCCGAGCTCGGGTTGCGCGAGCCCGCGGCGCCGCCCGCCACCTCCGGGGTGGACCTGCCGTGGGCGGGCCGGCGGTCGATCGAGCTGCTGGGCGACTTCGCCCGCAGCGACCTGATGCTCAACCGCCGCGGCTTCCTCGGCACCTCGCTGTCGCTGTCCGCGGGCCCGTCGCTGATCGAGCCGATGAAGCGCTGGCTCAGCCCGGTCCCCGAGCAGCACTCGCCGAACGGCCGGCTGCCCGGCCGGGTCACCGCCGAGGAGATGGACCGCCTGGAGGAGACCACGCGCCTGTTCCGGAGCTGGGACGCGCAGTGCGGCGGCGGGCTGCGCCGGATGGCCGTGGTCGGGCAGTTGCACGAAGTCACCGAGCTGTTACGGGACAACTACGCCCCGGCACTGTCGGAGCGCCTGTTCCGGACCGCCTCGGAACTGGCGCTCCTCGCCGGTTGGATGGCCTACGACATCGGCATGCAGCCCTCGGCCCAGCGCTACTTCGTGCTCGCCCTGCACGCCGCCCGCGAGGCCGGCGACACCCCGCTCGGCGCGCACGTCCTGGCCACCATGGCCCGCCAGATGATCCACATAAACCGCGCCCAGGACGCCCTGGAGCTGGTGCACCTGGCGCAGTACGGCAGCCACGGCACCACCACCCCGCGCGTGCAGTCGCTGCTGGCCGCGATGGAGGCGCGCGCCTACGCCAACCTCGGCGACAGCGACAACTGCCGCCGCGCGGTCGCCGCCGCCGAGGACCTGTTCCCCGGCGACTACCCCGCTGACGGCGCCAACGGCAACGTAAGCAACGGCAACGGAAGCGTCGGCAGCCACGGCAGCAACGGCAGCAACGGCGCTGACCGAACCCGCACCGGAGAACCCTCCTGGATAGCGTTCTTCACCGAGGCCGAGCTCCACGGCGAGAACGGCCACTCCTTCCGCGACCTGGCCTACCGCTACCCGCAGCTCACCGAGCAGGCGGCGAAGAACATCGACCGCGCCGTCGAACTGCTCTCCGTCGACGAGTCCTACCTGCGCAGCCGCGCGCTCAACGTGGTCGGCATGGCGACCGTCCGGCTCCAGCAGCGCGAGCCGGAGGCCGCGGTGGCCTACCTGCAGACCGGCGCCGAGCTGGTCCAGCGGCTGCGTTCCAAGCGCGTCGAGGACCGCCTGCGCACCACCGCGGGCAACCTGTTCGCGCGCTACCCCGACGTCCGATCGGTCCGCGAGGCCCACGAGCGCACCTTGGCGGTCCTCCCGGCAGCGGCGTGATCAGCCGATATCGTGCTAGTAACAGGAAGCTGATACATGTCCGGTTTGTAACAGACTCATCCCACCTGACGGGACAAGTTCACCCGGATGTAACACGGGCGCCGTATCTGTCACGACTCCGAAACACTCGGCGGCGCCACCGGTAACGGTGCGTCGCCAAGCTCCTTCCCATCGTCCGTCGAATCAGGTGAGGGAGAAGCGATGCCATCCGCGTTCAGCAATGGTGACACCGCTTGGGTGCTCGCGAGTTCAGCACTCGTGCTGCTCATGACACCGGGGCTGGCGTTCTTCTATGGCGGCATGGTCCGCGCGAAGAGCGTCCTGAACATGCTCATGATGAACTTCATCGCGATCGCCGTGGTGACCGTGCTGTGGGTTCTGTACGGCTGGTCCGTGTCCTTCGGCAACGTCGGTTCGGGGGACGGCAGCGGAAACGGCTTCTGGGGCGGTCTGCACCAGTGGGCCCTGCACGACATCGGCCAGGGCTTCGGCTCCAGCAACGGCGGGTCGCTCTACGGGGCCACCGGAGTGCCGACCATCGCGGTCGTCTGCTTCCAGCTGATGTTCGCGATCATCACGCCGGCGCTGATCTCCGGCTCGCTGGCCGACCGCACCAAGTTCGTCGGCTGGACCGTCTACGTGGCGGGCTGGGTGACCCTGGTCTACTTCCCGGTCGCGCACTGGGTGTTCTCGCCGAACGGCTTCATCAACTACAAGCTGCACGTCATGGACTTCGCCGGCGGTACCGCGGTCCACATCAACGCCGGCGCCGCGGGTCTGGCGATGGCGCTGGTGCTCGGCAAGCGCGTCGGTTTCGGGCGGGACCCGATGCGGCCGCACAACGTCCCGTTCGTGATGCTCGGCGTCGGACTGCTGTGGTTCGGCTGGTTCGGCTTCAACGCCGGCTCCGCGCTGGGCGCCAACGGCCAGGCGTCGATGGTCTTCATCAACACCCAGGTCGCCACCTGTACCGCGATGATCGGCTGGCTGATCGCCGAGAAGATCCAACACGGCACGTTCACCTCGCTGGGCGCGGCCTCCGGCGCGGTCGCCGGCCTGGTCGCGATCACCCCGGCCTGTGCCTCGGTCTCGCCGCTGGGCGCCATGTTCGTCGGTCTGATCCCCGGCTTCGTCTGCTGCTACGCGATCAACCTGAAGAACAAGCTGGGCTACGACGACTCGTTGGACGTGGTCGGCGTCCACCTGGTCGGCGGCATCCTGGGCACCGTGCTGATCGGCTTCTTCGCCACCAAGGAGATGGTCTCCGGCTACACCAACGGTGCCAAGGCCGGCCTGTTCTACGGCGGCGGCATCGACCAGCTGCTCGCGCAGTGCGAGGGTGCCGGGATCGTGCTGGGGTACTCCTTCGTGGTCTCCTTCATCCTGGGCTGGATCCTGAACAAGACCATCGGGATGCGGATCAGCGCGGACGCCGAGGTCGAGGGCATCGACAGCACCGAGCACTCGGAGACCGCGTACGACTGGGGCCGGCTGGCCGGCTCGCTGCGCACCGCACTGGGCGCGGCGGGTGACGCAGCCGCGGCCGAGTCCGCGACCGCCAAGCCCGAGAAGGCCGGGAAGGCCGACAAGGCAGGCAAGGCCGACATCGACGTCACGGAGGGTGTGAAGGCATGAAGCTGATCACGGCGATCCTCAAGCCGTTCAAGCTGGAGGAGGTCAAGGACGCGCTGCAGCGGTTCGGCGTCCACGGGATCACCGTCTCCGAGGCCAGCGGCTACGGCCGGCAGCGCGGCCACACCGAGGTCTACCGCGGTGCGGAGTACACCGTCGACCTGGTGCCGAAGCTGCGGGTGGAGGTGCTGTGCGAGGACGAGGACGCCGCCGACCTGGTGGACGTCATCGTCAAGGCCGCGGTCACCGGAAAGATCGGCGACGGCAAGGTCTGGGTCACCCCGGTCGACGAGGTGGTCCGGGTCCGGACCGGTGAGCGCGGAGGCCCGGCGCTGTAGTGGAGAACCACGTGGACCAGCACGGTGAGGGAGTCGATGGCCGGCCCGATCAACAGATCGGGCCGGCCGTCCGGCGTGCGCGCTCGGACGCGGCGGACGCGTTCCTGGCCTCGCTGCTGCCCGGCGAGCCGGGCGTCGCCCTGGTCGCCGTCGGCGGCTACGGCCGCCAGGAGCTCTCCCCGGGCTCGGACCTGGACGTGGTGCTCCTGCACGTGGCGTCGCTGACCCCGCAGGACGTCGCGCGCGTCGCCGACAAGATCTGGTACCCGGTCTGGGATTCCGGCGCGAAGCTGGACCACTCGGTCCGCACCGTCGAGGAGGCGCTGGACCTGGCCCGCACCGACCTCGCGGTGGCCGCCGGACTGCTCGACGCCCGGCTGGTCGCCGGGGACGCGGACCTGGTCGCGGCGGTCCGCGCGGGAGTGTTCGCCGACTGGCGCCGCGACGCCCCGCGCCGCCTGGGGGACCTGCGCGAGGAGTACGCGGCGCGGCTGGCCCGGCACGGCGAGCTGGCGTACCGGCTGGAGGGCGATCTGAAGGAGGCACGCGGCGGCCTGCGCGACTCCACGATGCTGCGCTTCATCTCGGCGACATGGCTGGTGGACGTGCCGCACGGGGCGCCGGAGCGGGCCCGGGAGTTCCTGCTGGACGTGCGGGACGCGCTGCACGGGGTGTCGGGGCGCGCGCTGGACCGGCTGCTGCTGCAGGAGCAGGACGGGGTCGCGGCCGTGCTGCGGGCGGCCGGGGTGCTGGGCGACGACGATGACAGGGCCCTGACCCAGCCGCTGGAGGACAACGAGTTGTTCGCCGCGGACCTCGGTTCCGCGGGGGACGCGACGGTGATCGCCTCGTTCGAGGATCAGGCCGCCGATTCGCGTGCGGCGAAGACGAACAGCCCGCGGGCGGGTTTCGCAGAGCTCTACACCACCGACGCCGACCTCCTGATGCGCCGCGTCGCCGAAGCCGCCGGCACCATCTCCTACGCCGCCGAGGCCGCCTGGCGCCAGGTCGACGCGGCCCTCGCGGCCCGCAACCCGGCCAGCCGCCCGGTCCGGCGCCCGGTCGCCGACGGTGTCGTCGAGCAGGACGGCGAGGCCTACCTCGCCCGCGCCGCCGCCCCCGCGCGGGACCCGGCCCTGGTGCTCCGCGCCGCCGCCGCGACGGCCGAATCAGGACTCTCCTTCGCGCCGAACACCTTGCGCCGCCTCGCCGAGGAGTCCGCGCCGCTGCCGCGTCCCTGGCCCCGGCCGGCCCGCGAGGCGTTCGTGACGCTGCTGGGCTCCGGGTCCGGCCTGATCCCGGTCTGGGAGGCCCTGGACCGCTCCGGCATCCTGCACGCGCTGCTGCCGGAATGGCGCCGTATCAGGTCCCTGCCACAGCGCAACAGCCTGCACATCCACACCGTCGACCGGCACACTCTCCAGACCGTGGTCGCGGCCTCCGACCTCGCGCGCCGCGTCGACCGGCCCGACCTGCTCCTGGTCGCCGCGCTGCTGCACGACATCGGCAAGGGACTGCCCGGCGACCACTCCGAGGTCGGCGCCGAGCTGACCCGGGAGCTGGCGCCGGCGCTCGGGTTCAACGCCACCGATGTCAGCACCCTGAGCGGTCTGGTCCGGCACCACCTGCTGCTGCCCGACCTGGCCACCGCGCGCGATCCCGACGACCCGGCCACCCTGGACACGCTGCTGTCCGCGCTGGCCGAGCTGCCCTGTCCGCGGCTGGAAGCGCTGCGCCTGCTGCGCGCGCTCTCCGAGGCCGACAGCAAGGCGACCGGCCCGGCGGCCTGGAACCCCTGGCGTGCCGGCCTCTACCGCAGCCTCACGGTCCGTGCCGAGGCCGCGCTGCTCGGCTTCGACCCGCCGGTCGCCGAGCCCTCCGATCCGGCGCGCTCGGCGGAGCTGGCCGTCCGGAGCCGCGCCGCGGCCGACGGCCTCGTCGTCGCCCTCGAGGACGAGCAGACCGTCTCCGTCGCCGCGCCCGACCGCATCGGCCTGCTCGCCGCGGTCGCCGGCGTGCTGGCGCTGCACCGCCTGACCATCCGCGCCGCCACCACCGAGACCGTCGACGGCGTCAACGTCCAGCGCTGGGTGGTCGCCGCCGACTGGAGCACCGCGCTGCAGGACCGGCTGCGCGAGGACGTCCGGGCGGCGCTCGCCGGCACCCTGGACGTCGCCGCGCGGCTGGCCAGCCGGGACGCCGGGGAGCGCCGCAACCGCCTGGTCGCCGCGCCGAGCGTGGCCGTGCTGCCCGGCGCCTCGGCCTCGGCGACCGTGCTGGAGGTCAAGGCGCGCGACGCGCCGGGGCTGCTGTACCGCGTCGCTTCGGCGCTGGCCGGGACCGGTGTTTCGGTGCGCTCGGCGCGCGTCTCGACGCTGGGCGCCGAGGCGGTCGACGTGTTCTACGTCGTCACCGCGACCGGTGCGCAGCTGTCCGACGACGCGGCGGAGCGGGTGGCGGCAGCCGTGGCCGACGTGCTGTGAAGGCTTGCACCGACGGCTTGCTGTGAATCAGCGGCGCGGCGATTCAGAACGGCGATTCAGAACTCTGTGAACGACCGCGGGCTCAGCGGGTGTCGACCACCTGGAACGCCTCGGCGATCCGGTTCTCGCCCACCCCGAGCCGCAGCGCGATGCCCTCGCCCCAGGAGCGCAGCATGCCCTCCAGGTCCTGGCGCCCGCCGGTCTGCGAGGCGTGCGCCTGCAGCGCCGCCACCTTGCGCTCGAAGACGTCGGTGATGTCCACCGCCCGCGCCGCGTTCTTCGTCGACATCACCCAGGTCTCCGGGACGGTCCAGGGCTCCAGGCCCTCGACCTCCAGCAGTTCGGTGTGCGCCCACGGGTTGCGCGCGTCGGGGTAGACCGCCGCGATGGCCGCCTCGCCGACGGCGCGGTGGTCGGGGTGCGAGGCGTAGATGCGCTCCAGGTCCAGCTCGGCCGACGGGATGAGGATCCGGTCGGGGCGGACCTGCCGGATCACCCGGGAGATGTCGCGGCGCAGCTCCAGCGAGGGCGTCAGGCGGCCGTCGGGCCAGTGCAGGAAGCGGACGTCGGTCACGCCGACGCACTTGGCCGCCGCGAGCTGCTCCGCCTCGCGCAGCGCCGCCACCTCCGAGCGCGGCGTGTCCGGGAACGCCTCCCCGGCCTCGCCGCTGGTCACGATCGCGTAGGTGACCTCGATCCCGGCGTCGGTCCAGGTCGCGACGGTGCCGGCGGCGCCGAAGTCGACGTCGTCGGGATGCGCGGTCACGACGAGGACGCGGGACGGGTCGGCGCTGGCGTCGGGCATGAGGGCTCCTGGTACCGGGCGTGGCTGCGGGCGGGAGCGGGGTGCTCACCACCAGGCGCAACGCCGAGGGTGCCGCAGGTGTTCCGGGTTCCGAAGCATCGCTCGTGCTGTCGCTCGGCCATCGCTCGGGCGCCGCTCGCGGGGTCGGCACCGGCCGCACCGGCCGCCCGCGGCCGACGGCACGCGCATCATCCCAGGTGACCGCCCCATCTCGGCGACCGGTCCCGCGTTGTCGGTGCGGTCTGCGAAAATTCTGGAGTGAGTTCTTCCCTCTTCGCCCCAGGTGCCCTGCCGTTGTTTCCGATGCTCGACGAGATCCGGGAGCAGCGAGGGTCGGGCGAGGAGCGGCACACCGACCGCACGCTGCCCGAACCACCGGCGTGGGCCGACGAGGCCGACGCCGAGCGCGCGGGCTGGGACGGCTGGGAGGAGCCCGAGGACGCGTGGGTCCCGCCGGAGGAGTCGGCCGCCGCGCGCAAGCTCCTCGACGGCCTGAACGAGCCGCAGCGCGAGGCCGTCCTACACGCCGGCGGACCGCTGCTGATCATCGCCGGCGCCGGCTCGGGCAAGACCCGCGTGCTCGCGCACCGCATCGCCTACCTGGTCGGCGAGCGGCACGCGCACCCCGGCTCGATCCTGGCGATCACCTTCACCAACAAGGCCGCCGCCGAGATGCGCCAGCGGGTGGAGGAACTGGTCGGCCCGCGGGCCCGGCTGATGTGGGTCTCGACCTTCCACTCGGCCTGCGTCCGGATCCTGCGCGCCCAGGCCAAGACCGCCGGCCTGCCGAGCAACTTCTCGATCTACGACACCGCCGACTCCCAGCGCCTGATGACCATGGTCCTGCGCGATCTGGAGATCGACCCGAAGAAGACCACGCCGCGCTCGATGCTCGGCCAGATCTCCAAGCTCAAGAACGAGCTGGTCGACCACGACACCTTCTCCAGCCGTGCGCAGACCGAGGCCGAGCGCCAGCTCGCGCAGGTCTACCGGATGTACTCCGACCGGCTCACCGCCGCCAAGGCGATGGACTTCGACGACATCATCATGACCACGGTGCACCTGCTCCAGGCGTTCCCGATGGTCGCCGAGCACTACCGCCGCCGCTTCCGCAACATCCTGGTGGACGAGTACCAGGACACCAACACCGCGCAGTACCAGCTGGTGAAGGAGCTGGTCGGGCAGCACAAGAAGCGCACCGCGGACGGCGACCTGGTCGGCGGCGGCCCGGCCGAGGACGCGGGCGCGGCGGCCGAGGAGCTGCCCCCGGCCGAGCTGTGCGTGGTCGGCGACGCGGACCAGTCGATCTACGCCTTCCGCGGCGCGACGATCCGCAACATCATCGAGTTCGAGCGCGACTACCCGGACGCCAAGGTCATCAAGTTGGAGCAGAACTACCGCTCCACGCAGACGATCCTGTCCGCGGCGAACGCCGTCATCGAGAACAACAAGGGCCGCCGCGCGAAGAACCTGTGGACGGACTCCGGCGACGGCAAGCTGATCACCGGCTACGTCGCCGACGACGAGCACTCCGAGGCGCAGTTCGTGGCCGAGGAGATCGACCGTCTCTCCGACGCCAAGGAGACCACGTACGGCGGCGTCGCGGTGTTCTACCGCACCAACGCGCAGTCCCGGGTCTTCGAGGAAATCTTCGTCCGCGTCGGCCTGCCCTACCGCGTGGTCGGGGGCGTCCGCTTCTACGAGCGCAAGGAAGTCCGCGACGCGCTGGCCTACCTGCGCGCGCTGGCGAACGAGGACGACATCGTCTCGGTCCGGCGCATCCTGAACACGCCGAAGCGCGGCATCGGCGAGAAGGCCGAGGAGTCGCTGGAGCGGCTGGCCGCGCGCGACCGCATCTCCTTCGCCGACGCCCTGCGCCGCGCCGACGAGGCGCCGGCGCTGGCCGCGCGCTCGGTGAAGGCCGTCCAGGGCTTCACGCAGATGATGGACGAGCTGCGCGAGCTGGCCGCCGAGTACGGGCCCGCACACGTCCTGGAAGCCATACTGGAACGCACCGGTCTGCTGCAGGAGCTCCAGGACTCCGACGACCCGCAGGACGAGACCCGCATCGAGAACCTCCGCGAACTCCTGGCCGTGGCCCTGGAATTCGAGCAGGCCCAGCCTGAGGGCCGGCTCCCGGAGTTCCTGGAGCGCGTGGCCCTGGTCGCCGACTCCGACCAGATCCCGGACGGCGAGGACCACGAGGGCATGGTCACGCTGATGACCCTGCACAGCGCCAAGGGCCTGGAGTTCCCGGTGGTGTTCCTCACCGGCATGGAGGACGGCGTCTTCCCGCACATGCGCTCCATGGGTGACAAGAAGGAGATGGAGGAGGAGCGCCGCCTGGCGTACGTGGGCATCACCCGCGCCCGTGAGCAGCTGTACGTCTCCCGCTCCGTCTACCGCTCGGCCTGGGGCGCCCCGCAGTACAACCCGCCGTCGAAGTTCCTCGGCGAGATCCCGGAGAACCTGGTCGAGTGGGAGCGCACGGCGCCGGAGCCCAAGACCGCCGAGCGCTCGCCGTTCGGTGACCGCCGCGGCACGACGCGTGGTTTCCAGCAGCGCAAGGGGCCGGTGAAGGTGATCTCGCTGGACCCGGGCGACCGCGTCATCCACGACTCGTTCGGCATGGGCACGGTGGTCGCGGTCAGCGGCCGCGAGCGGGACGAGGCGACGATCGACTTCGGGTCGTCGGGGGTGCGGACGCTGTTGCTGACGATGGCTCCGGTGCAGAAGCTCTGAGCGGGGCCGCATCGAGGCGTGACGAAAGGGCCCGGGGAAACCCGGGCCCTTCGACGCGTCGTCGTGTTCCGCTAAATCAACCCGTGCGCCCGCAGGAACGGCATCGGGTCCACCGCCGTGGACGCGCCCGGCACCCCGTTGGCGGGGTCGGCGGGGCCCGGCGGGTGGTACTCGAAGTGCAGGTGCGGCCCGGTGGTGTTCCCGGTGTCGCCGGACAGGGCGATGATCTGGCCGGCTGAGACCTTGCCGCTGCGGACCTTTATCACACTCAGGTGGCAGTACCAGGTCTGGCTGCCGTCTGGGTGCTGTATCACCACCCGGTAGCCGTACGCGCCAGCCCAGCCGGACTCGGTGACCGTGCCGTCGGTGACCGCGACCACCTTGGTGCCGGTCGGTATCGCGAAGTCCTGGCCGGTGTGCAGGTTGACCCAGCGGTCGCCGGCCTGACCGAAGCCGGCGGTCAGCACGTAGTCCTGGACCGGCAGGAAGAACTTCTGCGCCATCTCGGCGAGCCGCTGCTTCTCCAGCGCCTGCTGCTGCACCAGTTCGCTGCGCTGCTCGCTGCGCGTCGCGCGGTCGGCGAGGTTGGCGCTGGCGGCGCGCATCTGGAGCAGGTTCTGCTCCAGGCCGTTGGTCGGCGTGGCCGGGCTCGCCGCGTCGGCGGCGGGCTCGGTGTGCGTCGAGGGGAGGCGGAGCCCGCCGACCGCGGCGACCGCGACGGCGGCCACGCCGACGACGGCGGCCGGGGTCGAGGTGAACGCGTGCAGGGTGCGGCGGCCGGGGAGGGCCACAGAGGGCCGCGAGGGGCGGCTGCCGAAGGGGCGGGCCGGGGGAGTGCCGCCGGAGCGGCTGCGGCTCCGCAGGGGGGCTTCCTCGCCGCCGTCGGGGTCGTCGTAGGTGCTCGGGTCGACGTAGCCGTCGGGGTCGTCGTAGCCGTAGCCGGCGTAGTCCTCGGCGTCGTCCTCGTATTCGTTCGCGACGGCGTAGTCCGCGGCGTAGTCCGCGTCGTCGTATTCGCCCTCGTAGGCGTCGTAAGCGCCTTCACCGTCCGGCAGGAGGTCGTAGGCGGCCTCTGTGGACCCCGGGGCTTCGTAGATGGCCTCGAACGTGCCGGTGTCGAAGTCCGGGTGGTGGAAGTTGTGGTCCTCGTACTGCGGCTGCGCGCCGTGCGCGCCCGGCCCGCCGTACTGCGGGGCTTGGGGGGCCTGCGGGACTTCGTACGCCTGCTGACCGTAGTGCTGCTGCTCGTACTGCTGCTGCGACGCGTGGTGCTGCTCGTGGAGCTGCTGCTCGTAGTGCGGCTGCGCGTATTGCGCGTACGGATCCTGCCACCCCGGGCCGTCCCACGTGGGACTCGATTCCGGCGCCGTCGGCTGCGCGGGGACCAGGGGCTGGGCGGGCATGTGCGGCGTGTGGTGGGCGGGTTCGGCCTGGTGGGCCTGCTGCGGCGCCGAGTACGCCGCGTACACCGATTCGTAATAACTCTGGTCCATGACCGGCTGCCGTGTCGTGGCGTCCTCGTAGTCGTAGACCGTGGCCTGTTCATAGAAGCCGGTCTGCGACGGGACCTCGTAAACCCCGGACCAGTCGTTGACGGCCTGGTAGCCGTCCGTCGAACCGTAGAGGCTGTCCTCGCCGTTAGGCGTTATGGCCGACTCCCAGTCGGTATCCCAATGGGACGAACCATGTTTTCCCATGACGGCCAATACCTCCTGGGAACGTGGGACAGCCGATCATCAAACGGAGCGGGGACAGCGCCGTTATCGAGTCGCGACTTTAGCGCCTCGAGGGCTGGACGGACAACGGTTCGGTGGACTTTGCGCGCCCTTTGCACATGGTTCACTGGCGTTCTCGCAGGAAGTCCGATGATCCTCACGGAGATTGTGCGGACCGTCACAACGCGGGACGGTCCAGGCCGCCATCCCAGGTCGGCTACTGTGTGAACCGGTTATGGGCGATCAAAGAAGATCTTCCCGTGGACACCCAATGGAGGCAGCCGCCATGAGCCAGTCAGCCCCGGTCCGCGTCGTCATCGCGAAGCCCGGCCTCGACGGGCACGACCGCGGGGCGAAGGTGGTGGCGCGCGCCCTGCGCGACGCCGGCGTCGAGGTCATCTACACCGGGCTGCACCAGATGCCCGACCAGATCGTCGCCACCGCGATCCAGGAGGACGCCGACGCCATCGGCCTGTCGATCCTGTCCGGAGCGCACATGACGCAGTGCGCGAAGGTGATCGAGATCCTGAAGGAGAAGGACGCCTCCGACATCAAGGTGTTCGTCGGCGGCATCATCCCCGAGGCCGACTTCGAGCCGCTGAAGGAGATGGGGGTCGTGGCCATCTTCACGCCGGGGACGCCGACGCAGGACATCATCGACTGGGTGGACGCGAACCTCGCGCACGCGGCCTGAGGCGGGCGCTGTCTGACGCGCAGCGCGGGCTGTTCCGCCCCACCGAACCGCGCCGCCGTCACAAAGCCCCACCCGCCTGTCGGTGCCCTGAAATAGTGTGCGGGGCATGGCAGAACGTTGGACCGCCGCCCAGGTCAACTCTCTGGCCCCGGACGCCGCCTCGCAGAAGGCGGGTGCGAAGCTCGGGGTTCCGGGCCCGTGGTCGGGCACCGGGTACCTGGAAGCCGAGCGGCTGTTGTGGGGGGACTGCAAGGGCAGCGGGAGCAAGCCGTACCAGGTCACGGTCTCCGTGGCCGACTCGGACACCGCCTACCAGTGCACGTGCCCCAGTCGGAAGTTCCCGTGCAAGCACGCCCTGGGCCTGCTGCTGTTGTGGGCGGCCGACACGATCGCCGCCGCCGAGGCGCCGCCGGAGCGGGTCGAGGCGTGGGCCGACTCCCGGCGGGACCGTGCCGAGAAGTCCGCGGCCCGCAGTGCCGCCAAGGCCGAGAAGGCCGCCGCCGATCCCGAGGGGGCGGCCAAGCGCGCCGCGCAGCGGGCCGAGCGGATCGGCAACGGCCTGGCCGACCTCGACCGCTGGCTCACCGACCAGATCGCGGCCGGCATCAGCGACTCCGGGACGCTGTCCTACGGCGCCGTCGACCCGGTCGCCAAGCGGCTGGTGGACGCGCAGGCGCCGGGTGTCGCGGGCCGGGTACGGACCCTGACCTCCGCGCGCTCCTCCTCCGGCGACGCCTGGCCGGACGCCGTCCTGGCCGAGTTCGCCCGGCTGCACCTGCTGTGCCAGGCCTGGACCCGGCTGCCCGACCTGCCGCCGGCGATGCAGGACACCGTGCGGCGGCGGATCGGGATCTCGGTGGACGCCGACGCCGTGCGCCGCGACGGCGAGCGCGTCGCCGACCGCTGGCACGTCCTGGGCTCCCGGGACCGTGCGGCCGACAAGCTCACCGAGCGCCGGATCTGGCTGCGCGGCGCGGACAGCGGCCGGATATCGATGCTGCTGGCGTTCGGCGCCATGCAGCAGGCGCCGACGCTCGCGCTGCCGGTCGGCGCGGTCTACCGGGCCGAGATGGTGTTCCACTCCGAAGTGCTTCCGCTGCGGGCGCAGATGGAGTCCGGGGAGCTCGACCCCGGGGACGCACCGGCGTCGCCGGCCGGAGGCACCCTGCAGGCCGCCGCCGACGCGTTCGCCGGCGCCCTGGCCACCGATCCGTGGCAGGAGGGCTGGCCGGTGGTGATCGCGGACGCGGTCCCGGACCGGGACGGCGAACTCGCCGACGCCGAGGGCCGCCGCGTCCCGCTGATCTGTGAGGAGAGCGCCCTGTGGCGGCTGCTCGCGGTCTCCGGCGGCCATCCGGTGACGGTGTTCGGCGAGTACACCGACGCGGGGCTGGAACCGCTCACCGTGTGGGCCGAGGGTGCGGCGGTCGCGCTGTGAACGGATCAGCGAAGAGCCCTGCGAAGGGCCTCGGTAGAGGCCCGGTGATTAGGGAATTTCAGGGTATTGCCACCGACCCCCTAAGTTGTCAGTGGCGTGGTGCACAATCTGTGGACATCAGTGCGAAGGCTGTGGGGATCTCCTACTCGGCGGAAGCGCGGTGAGCACCATGAACGAAGCCTCCAATCAGACCGGCTCCGAGGTCTGGCAGGACCTTGTCTCGACGGCCCTGGTCGGCACCGACCGTCGCACCCCGCCGGCCGCCGGAGACTTCACCGCGCCCGGTGACAGCCCCGCGGCCGCCCTGCTGAGCTCGGCCGCGCTCATGAGCGCGTGGCGGCGGGCCGGGAACGCCGGCTCGGCGTACTCCGCGGAGCTGGTCGGCGAGCAGGACGCCGAGGGTGCAGAGGTCACCGAGGGTGCAGCGGGCCACGACGCCGCGCCGGCCGCGAAGTCGGCGGCGGTGGACGCGCGTCCCCTGCTGTCCAGCGCGACCTCGGCCCGGCTGACGGCGCTGGTCGCGTCCCGCTCCGAAGCGCTCCCGGAGTACCTGGGGGCGGCCGCCAGGACCGGCTGTCGCGCCCCCGCCGAGCTCCTGCCGCCGCTGTTCGACTACGCCCGGGGCAGCATCGCGGTCCGCGCCGACCTGATGAAGCTGGCCGGCCCGCGCGGTACCTGGCTGGCCAAGCAGAACCAGCAGTGGTCGACCTTCACCCGCTACGCCGCGGCCCCGGACCCGGAGGCCTGGCAGTCCGACAAGCCGCACGAGCGCATCGGCTACCTGACGTGGTTCCGCGGCAAGGACCCGGCCTCGGCCCGCGAGCTGGTGGAAGAGGCCTGGACGCAGATCGGGTCGAGCGCGGGGGGCCTGTCGGCCGAGACCCGCGCGGCCTTTGTCGAGGCGCTCGGCGTGGGCCTCGGGCCGGAGGACGAACCGTTCCTGGAAGCAGCCCTCGACGACAAATCGCGCCAGGTGCGCGCCGAGGCGGTCCGGCTGCTGGCCACCCTGCCGTCGTCCCGGTTCGCCGAGCGCATGGTCGCCCGCCTGCACGCGCGGGTCACGGTGGTCACCAAGAACGCCGAAGTGCTGGTCACGCTGAAGGACAAGCCGGACGAGGCCACCGAGGACGAGACCCGCGACGGCATCGGCGAGGGCTGGGTCCAGACCGAGGACGAGCGGCGGCTGGCCCGCATGCAGCCCTCGTACTGGCTGGAGGACCTCATAGCCTCGACCCCGCTGTCCGCGTGGGAGCAGTACTGCGAGCTGACGCCCGCCGAACTGATGCGCGCCACGGCCGCCAACCGCTGGGAGGCCAACGCCTGCCACCGCGGCTGGCGCTCGGCGACGCTGCGCCAGAAGGACACCCGCTGGGCCGAGGCGTTCTGCGCCGTCAACGCCTCCAACGACATGCTGGAACTGCTCTCCGACGAAGCCGCCGAGCGCTGGTGTCTGAGCGTGGTGGCGAGCCACCGGTCGCAGTACTCGATCCACAGCGCCCCGAGCATCCTGAGCCGGCTGGGCCGGCCCTGGCCGGACGCCGTGTGCCAGGCCCTGCTCGACGCGATCCCGGCCTACCTGCCGAACGCCACGCGCAACGACGTGGCCCGCTTCTTCGGCATGGACAACCTGGCCGGCCGCTGGATGCCGCCGTCGTTCGGCGACGCGGTCGCGGCCAAGGCCGAGGAGATCCGCGCCGAGCTCCCGCTGTGGGCCGACGACTTGGACGACCTCGCGGCGATGCTGCGGGACCGGGCTCTGATGCTGGCCGAACTGGACTCCGTTTAACCCTGGCGGACCCTGTCCAACGATCTGGACTCTGTCCGAACCCTTCCCCCAAGGTGGACTCTTGAGTGGGTGCCACCTTGCCGAAATCCGAAAGTTGCCTTCCATGTCTGACACCGCCGCTGCCGCCGAGGCGACACAGCCGACCGTTCTCCGCCTGCACGCCGAGCACGCCTTCGCCGGCGAGCTGGAGGCCCTGCGCAAGGCCGACGCCGATTCCGGCCGTCCGAAGCCGCCGCGCTGGAAGCTCTCGCCGTGGGCGGTCGCGACCTATCTGCTCGGCGGGACGCTGCCGGACGGCACGGTCATCACGCCGAAGTACATCGGGCCGCGGCGCATCGTCGAGATCGCCATCGCCACCTTGGCCACGGACCGCGCGCTGCTGCTGGTCGGCGTCCCCGGCACGGCCAAGACCTGGGTCTCCGAGCACCTGGCCGCCGCGATCTCGGGCGACTCGACGCTGCTGGTCCAGGGCACCGCCGGCACGCCGGAGGAGGCGATGCGCTACGGCTGGAACTACGCGCAGCTGCTGGCGCACGGCCCCTCGCGCGACGCGCTGGTCCCCAGCCCCCTGATGCGCGCGATGGCCACCGGCGCGATCGCCCGCATCGAGGAGCTGACCCGGATCCCGGCCGACGTGCAGGACACGCTGATCACGATCCTGTCGGAGAAGACGCTGCCGATCCCCGAGCTCGGCGAGGAGACGCAGGCGGAGAAGGGCTTCAGCGTCATCGCCACTGCCAACGACCGCGACAAGGGCGTCAACGACCTGTCCTCCGCGCTGCGCCGCCGGTTCAACACGGTCGTGCTGCCGCTGCCGGGGACCGCCGAGGAGGAGATCGAGATCGTCTCCCAGCGCGTGAAGTCCCTCGGCAAGGCGCTGGAGCTGCCCGAGGTCCCGGCGGCCCACGAGGAGATCCGCCGCGTGGTCACGGTCTTCCGCGAGCTCCGCAGCGGCCTGACCGAGGACGGCAAGACGAAGCTCAAGACCCCCTCGGGCACTCTGTCCCCGGCCGAGGCGATCTCGGTGGTGGCCGGCGGCATCGCGCTGGCCGCGCACTTCGGCGACGGCACGCTGCGTCCCGCTGACGTGGCCGCCGGCATCCTCGGCGCGGTGGTGAAGGACTCCTCGACCGACAAGCTGGTGTGGCAGGAGTACCTGGAGACGGTCGCGCGCGGCCGCGAGGGCTGGAGCGACTTCTACCGCAGCTGCCGCGAGGTCAGCGCCTGATGCCGGACACTGCCACCAAGGCGGCGCCGGCCGCCGGCGGCGCGGCGGCGGCAGGGCCGGTGACGCTGCTGGGCATCCGGCACCACGGCCCGGGCTCGGCGCGCGCGGTCGCGGCGGCGCTGGCGGAGCTGAAGCCGGACGCGATCCTCATCGAGGGTCCGCCGGAGGCCGACGCGCTGATCCCGCTCGCCGCGCATCCCGCGATGCGCCCGCCGGTCGCGCTGCTGGTCTATGCCGACGCCGATCCCTCGCGCGCCGGGTTCTGGCCCTTCGCCGAGTTCTCACCGGAATGGGTCGCGATGCGTTGGGGCATCGAGGCGGCGGTTCCGATTCGGTTCATCGACCTTCCTTCGGGCCATCGATTCGCGGTACTCCCGAAGGATGAAGCAACTGAGGATCAGCCCGAGGATGCCGAGGCTGCCAGCGGCGATCATCAACACGAAGAGGAAGAAGAGTCCCGGCACGTCGACGAGCTTATTCACATCCAGCGCACCGACCCGATCGCCGCCCTGGCCACCGCCGCCGGCTACGACGACCCGGAACGCTGGTGGGAAGACGTCGTCGAGCAGCGTGCCGACGGCACTTTCTCGGCCCTCGACTCCTTCGCGGCGATCGCCGACGCCATGACCGTGGTCCGCGACCAGGCGCGTCCCGAGGACGAGCAGCGCGAGGCGTACATGCGCCAGTGCATTCGCGAGGAGATCAAGGCCGGGCGCCGGCGCATCGCGGTGATCTGCGGCGCCTTCCACGTCCCGGCGCTGGCCGAGATCGGCCCGGCCGCCCCGGACGCCAAGATCCTCAAGGAGCTGCCGAAGAAGGCGAAGACCACTGCCACCTGGGTCCCGTGGACCCACGGCCGCCTGTCCTTCCGTTCCGGCTACGGCGCCGGCATCGAGTCGCCGGGCTGGTACCACCATCTGTTCACCGCGCCGGACCAAGTCGTCGAACGCTGGCTCGTTCGCGTCGCGGAACTCTTCCGCGCCGAGGACCTGCCGGTCTCCTCCGCGCACCTGATCGAGGCCACCCGCCTGGCCGAGACCCTGGCCACGCTGCGCGGCCGCACCCTGGCCGGGCTGACCGAGGTCACCGAGGCCGTGCAGTCGGTGCTGTGCGGCGGCTACGACACGCAGATGGCGCTGGTCCGGGACAAGCTGGTGATCGGCGAGGACCTCGGCGAGGTGCCGCCGGACGTGCCGGTGGTGCCGCTGGCCGCGGACCTGGCCCGCGAGCAGAAGCGGCTGCGCTTCGCGCCCAGGCCGGGCCAGACCGAGGTCAAGCTGGACCTGCGCGAGACCGCGCCGGGCGAGAAGTCGCGCCTGCTGCACCGGCTGAACATCCTCGGCATCGGCTGGGGCACGCTGGGCCGCTCGCAGGGCAGCGGCACCTTCTGGGAGACCTGGTCGCTGGACTGGCAGCCGGAGTTCGCGGTGAAGCTGGTCGAGGCCGCGATCTGGGGCACCACCGTGGTCACCGCGGCCTCGGCGAAGTCCGCGGACCGCGCGGCGAACGCCGAGCAGCTGGCCGGGATCACCGACGTCGTCGAGGCCTGTCTGCTCGCCGACCTGCCGGACGCGCTGGACCCGATCATGACCCTGCTGGCCGACCGCGCGGCGGTGGACACCGACGTGGCGCACCTCGCCGACGCGCTGCCAGCGCTGGCCAGGACCCTGCGCTACACGGATGTGCGCGGCACCGACACCGCGGCGCTGCGCAAGGTCGCCGACACACTGGTGGTCCGCATCGCGCTCGGCTTCCCGCAGGCCTGCTCCGGCCTGGACGAGGACGGCGCGCAGAAGATGCGGGTCCGGATGGACAACACGCACCAGGCCGTCGGCCTGCTCGCCGACCCGGCCGCGACCGAGGAATGGCACCGTGCGCTGCGCATGGTCGGCGACCGCGAGGGGATGACGGGGCTGCTCGCCGGGCGCGCGCTGCGGCTGCTCTACGACGCCGCCAAGATCGACGGCGACGAGCTGAACTGCCGCATGGGCCTGGCGCTGACCCCCGGCGTGCCGCCGGCCGAGGCCGCGGCCTGGCTGGACGGCGTGCTGTCCGGCGGCGCGATGCTGCTGATCCACGACCCGGTGCTGCTGGGCCTGCTGGACCGGTGGATCGCGGGCATCCCCGCGGACACCTTCACCGACGTGTTGCCGTTGCTGCGCCGCACGTTCTCGAACTTCGAAGGCCCCGAGCGCCGCAAGATCGGTGAGCTGGCGCGGACCGTCGGCTCGGCCCCGGTGGCCGGGGTCGCGGCCGGCGCCGAACCGCCCGGCTTCGACCGGGAGCGCGCGGACCGTGCGCTGCCGGTCGTGCGGATGCTGCTCGGGATGATGGGGGAGTCGGATGGCTGACATGCTCGAAGCCGCAGGTGCGGCGGGTATCGCGGGCGGTGCGGGGAGCACCGGGAGCACCGGGAGCGCCGGGAGCGCCGACGACGAGCGCATGCGGCGCTGGCGCCTGGTCCTCGGCGGGGACGACGACGGCACCGGCTGCAAGCTCTCCGGTGTGGACCTGGAGATGGACAAGGCACTGGCGGCCCTCTACAACAAGGGCGGCTACGAGACCGGCGGCGGCGCCGTCACCGGCCGCAGCCGGGGCCGCGGCGGGCAGCAGGCGCAGCGCAGCGCGGGCCTGGGGGCGTCCTCGCCGCAGGTCGCGCGCTGGCTCGGCGACATCCGCGGCTACTTCCCGCAGACCGTCGTGCAGGTCATGCAGCGCGACGCCATCGACCGCCTGAACCTGCGCCAGCTGCTGCTGGAGCCGGAGATGATGGAGTCGGTCGAGCCCGACGTGCACCTGGTCGGCACGCTGCTGTCGCTGAACCACCTGATGCCCGCCGAGACCAAGGAGACCGCGCGCCAGGTGGTGCGCAAACTGGTCGAGGACCTGGAGAAGCGGCTCGGCGCCAAGCTGCGCGCCACGGTCAGCGGCGCGCTGGACAAGAGCACGCGCACCAGCCGTCCCCGGCACAGCGACATCGACTGGGGCCGCACCATCCAGGCGAACCTGAAGAACTACCTGCCGGAGTACCGGACGGTGGTGCCCGAGCGGCTGGTCGGCTACGCGCGCAAGGAGCGTGCGGTGAAGCGCGACGTGGTGCTCGCCATCGACCAGTCGGGCTCGATGTACGCCTCGGTGGTGTACGCGTCGGTGTTCGGCGCGGTGCTGGCGTCGCTGAAGTCGCTGAAGACCTCGCTGGTGGTGTTCGACACGGCGGTCGTGGACCTCACGCCGCAGCTGACGGACCCGGTGGACGTGCTGTTCGGGACGCAGCTCGGCGGCGGCACGGACATCAACCGCGCGATCGCGTACAGCCAGTCGCTGATCAGCCGGCCGACGGAGTCCATCTTCATCCTGATCTCCGACCTCTACGAAGGCGGCGTCCGCCGCGAGATGCTGCGCCGCGTCGCGGAGATGACGGCGGCCGGCACGCAGGTGATCGTGTTGCTGGCGCTGTCGGACGAGGGGGCGCCGGCGTACGACCGCGAGAACGCCACGGCGCTGGCGGCGCTGGGGGTGCCGGCGTTCGCGTGCACGCCGGACAGGTTCGGGGACCTGATGGCGGCGGCGATCCAGCGGCAGGATCTGAGCAAGTTCATGGAGAAGTGAGCAAGTTCCTGGAGAAGTAGGGGGCGGTCGCGAGCGTCGCCAAACGAGGTGAGCTCTCGCTGGTGACGCGGCCGCACGCTGCTTATACGGTGTGCGCTATGCGGGGGAACATGAGTGCGGTGCCGGGCCGCCGTCGCCGGGGCGGTGGCCGGCCGTGAACGTGCAGCGGTTGCGGGCGCGCGACCCGCGCGGCGTGGGGCCGTACCAGTTCCTGGGCCGCCTCGGCTCCGGCGGCATGGGCCTGGTGTGCCTGGCGCGCGCGGCCGACGGCCGCCTGGTCGCGGTGAAGCTGGTCCACCAGGAGATCGCCGCCGACCCCGACTACCGCCGCCGCTTCGCCCGCGAGGTCCGCGCCGCGAAGGCCGTGACCGGCCGCTTCACGGCAGCCGTCCTCGACGCCGACCCCGACGCACCCCAACCCTGGTACGCGGCCGAGTTCATCGACGGCCCCACCCTCGGCGAGGTGGTCCGCAGCTCCGGACCCATACCCCCGCGCGCGTTACGGGCCCTGGCCGCAGGACTCGCGGACGCCCTCGCCGCACTCGAAACCGCGGGCCTGGTCCATCGCGACGTGAAGCCGGACAACATCCTGCTCGCACCCGACGGACCGAAACTCATCGACTTCGGCCTGGCCCGCCGCGAAACCGACAGCATCCTGACCCGCGCCGGCTCGGTCCTGGGCTCGCCGGGCTACATGTCCCCGGAACAGATCGCAGGCCGCGGCGCCACGACCGCGTCGGACGTGTTCGCCCTGGGAGCAGTCCTCGTCTACGCGGTGCAGGGCCACGGCCCCTTCGGCGCCGGACCCTCGGAAGCCCGCATGTACCGCACCAGATTCGGCGAGCCACAGCTGGCAGGAGTACCCGACGAATTCCGCGACCTGCTGTCGCGCTGCCTGGCCAAGGAACCAGCCGACCGACCCACACCCCGCGACCTCATCGCCCTCTGGTCGGTCCGCCCCGACGAACTCGCGACCCTGATCCAGGTCGGCCGCAGCCACCACGCAGCCGAGCAGCCGGCCGGCGATCGGCTCTACGGCGCACCCACTGAAGCGGCGCCCGCCAAAGCTGTGCCCGGCAAAGCTGTGCCCGGCACGGACGCGGCCTCGCCGACCGAGGCTCTTCCACTTCAGCGGGGCACATCGGTGCCGCCCGGCGGTCTCGCGACCGCCGGCCTCGACAGCGGAACCTCCGCGCCGGGCATCCAGCCGCCCGGCTCCGCCGCCGCATCCGGTCCGCCGGTTAACTATCCGCTCGGCAGCCAGCCGCCCGGGTCCGCCACCGCATCCGGCTCGTCCGCCGGTTCAGAGGTCGCCGGCCTGCCGACCCGCTATTCGCCAGGCATCCAGCAGCCCGGGTCCGCCACCGCATCGGGCTCGCCGGTCCACTATCCGCTGGGTAGCCAGCCGCCCGAGCCCGCTGCCGCATCCGGCTCGTCCGCCGGTTCAGAGACCGCCGGCCTGCCGACCCGCTATTCGCCAGCCATCCAGTCGCCCGAGCCCGCCAGCCCATCGGGCTCTCCCGGTGCCGCAGCGCATGGCGGCCAGCCGAATCAACTCCCGCCGCCCGGCACCCACCCGCCCGAGCGCACCCCCACATCCATCACCTTCCAGCTCCCCACCGCAGAACCCTGGCACTCGCCCCTGCCCCACGACCCGAACCGGCCCACCTTGCCGCCCCCGCCCGCGCCGCGCCCGCGCTGGTGGCGCCATCCCGTCGCCGCCGACCGCCTTCCCGTCGGCGGCCTCCGTGACGTTCTCCTCGGCCTCGCGGGCGCCGGGCTCCTGATGCTCTTCGGCCTCCTGCCCGCCGGCACCGCCGTCGGCGTCGCCTTCGCCGCGACCGCTCTCGCGCTCGGCTTCCTGCTCGGTGTGCGGCGCAGCGCCGTGGCGATGTCCGTCTACAACGCGACGGCTGTGCTCAGTCCGGCGGCCGTCCTTCCCAGCGGCCTGGCCGCCGAGCTCCGGGAACCCGCCGCCGGTGTCAGTCTCGAAGTCCTCGTGCTCGTTCTGGCCGCCGGTGGTATCGCTCGGGTGGGTGGTCTGGCATGGCCGCCGTTGGGCTTCGTCGTGGGTGGCGCGGCGTACCTCGCGGGGCAGGCCGTGATCGTCTCGATGGCCGCGCACCAGGGCGGTGGCGGGTTCGTCACGGTCTGGCGGGCGGACACCGACGGATGGTTGATCTACCGGGACGCCGCGATCGCCGCGGGGTGCGGCGCTGCCGTCGGCTTCCTGGCGCTCTTAGGATCGTCGAAGGCGGTCGTCGACGCGGACGGCCCTTACCGCGCGACAGGAGTAAACCGATGACTGGCGGCAATCTGACCCGCGACGAGGCGGCGGAGCGTGCCCGGCTTTTGACGGCCGAGCACTACGCGGTCGAGCTCGATCTGACGCGCGGGGACACCACGTTCGGGTCGAGGAGCACCATCACCTTCGGCTGTTCCGAGCCCGGCGCCGCCTCCTTCGTCGATCTGCTGGCGCCGGCGGTGCGCAGTGTGACGCTCAACGGCGAGGCGCTGGACCCGGCCGAGGTGTTCGACGGCGCGCGCGTGCACCTGCGCGGGCTGCGGGCCGAGAACGTCGTCGTCATCGACGCCGACGCCGCCTACAGCCACACCGGTGAGGGCCTGCACCGCTTCGTCGACCCGGTGGATGGCGAGGTGTACCTCTACACCCAGTTCGAGCCCGCTGACTCGCGGCGGCTGTTCGCCAACTTCGAGCAGCCGGACCTCAAGGCCCGCTTCCAGTTCACCGTCACCGCCCCGCAGGGGTGGCGCGTCTGGTCCAACGAGACCCTGGAGGAGCTGACGCAGGGTGCGGACGGCGGCGACGTCTGGCGCTTCAACGCCACCGAGCCGATCTCCACCTACATCACCGCGATCGTGGCCGGCGACTACCACGTGGTCGAGGACGAGCACACCGTCTCGCTCAAGGACGGCTCGGAGCTGCTGATCCCGGTCAGCGCCATGGTCCGCAAGTCGCTGGCGCCCTACTTCGACGCCGCGGCGATCCTCGACGTCACCAAGGCCGGCCTGGACTTCTACCACGAGATCTTCGACTACCCCTACCCCTTCGGGAAGTACGACTCCGCCTTCGTGCCCGAGTACAACCTCGGCGCCATGGAGAACCCGGGCCTGGTCACCTTCAACGAGCGCATGGTCTTCCGCTCCAAGACCACCGATGCCTCCTACCAGGGCCGCGCCAACACGATCATGCACGAGATGGCGCACATGTGGTTCGGCGACCTGGTCACCATGAAGTGGTGGGACGACCTGTGGCTGAAGGAATCCTTCGCCGACTTCATGGGCGCCTACGCCCTGACCCACGCCACCCGCTGGGAGCACGCCTGGGTCTCCTTCGCCAACGGCCGCAAGGCCTGGGCCTACCGCCAGGACCAGCTGCCGACCACGCACCCGATCGTCGCCGACATCCGCGACCTGGAGGACGCCCGCCTCAACTTCGACGGGATCACCTACGCCAAGGGCGCCTCGGTCCTCAAGCAGCTGGCCGCCTACGTCGGCGAGGACGCGTTCCTGGAGGGCGCCCGCCGCTACTTCAAGCGCCACGCCTTCGGCAACACCACCCTGGACGACCTGCTGGCGGCGCTGGAGGAGACCTCCGGCCGCGACCTGAAGACCTGGTCGAAGGCCTGGCTGGAGACCGCAGGTGTCAACACCCTGACCGCCGAGCTGGAGACCGACGCGAACGGCGTGGTCACCGCTGCGGCCATCGCGCAGAGCGCGGTGCCGGAGTTCCCGACCCTGCGCCCGCACCGCATCGCCGTGGGCTGCTACTCCCCGAACCCGGCGACCGGCGCGGTGGAGCTGGTGGAGCGGTTCGAGCTGGACATCGACGGCGCGCGCACCGAGCTGCCGCAGCTGGCCGGCAAGCCGCGCCCGGGCCTGGTGCTGCTCAACGACCTGGACCTGACCTACGCCAAGATCCGCTTCACCCCGGCCGAGCTCGACGCGTTCGAGCGCGGCGGCATCGCGGCCCTGCCGGATTCCATGGCCCGCGCGCTGGTCTGGTCCGGCGTGTGGCACATGACCCGGGACGCGGTGATGTCCGGGCGCCGCTTCATCGCGATCGTGCTGCGCAACATCGAGGCCGAGACCGACATCAGCGTCGTGCAGAACCTGCTGCGCCAGGTGCGTGTGGTGCGCGGGGAGTACCTCGACCCGGCCCACCGCCCGGCCGCCGACGCCGCGATCTCCACCCGGCTGTGGGAGCTGCTGGCGGCGGCGCCGGCCGGCGGCGACCACCAGGTGGCCTTCGTCTACGGCGCGGTGCGCGCGGCGAGTCAGGACTCGGACTTCGCCAAGCTCAAGGCTCTGCTGTCCGGCGAGCTGTCCTTCGGCGGGCTGGCCGTCGACCAGGACCTGCGCTGGGCGATCATCGAGACGCTGGCCGCCGAGGGCCTGGACGACGACGGGGTGCTGGCCGAGCGCGAGGCCGCCGCCGACGACACCGCCGACGGCCGCCGGCACCGGGCCGCCGCCCGCGCGGCGCGTCCGCTGGCCGAGGCCAAGGCGGAGGCCTGGCGGCTGGTCGTGGAGACACCCGATCAGCCCAACGACCTGATCGGCGCGGTGCTGTCGGAGTTCTACCAGGTCGACGGCGGCGAGCTGGCCGAGCCTTATGTCGAGCGGTATTTCGCGCAGCTGGCGACGATCTGGGCCGAGCGCAGCATCCAGAACGCCGAGCGGATCGTCAGCGGCGGCTTCCCGTGGCCGCTGACCTCGCCGGACCTGCTCGCGCGCACCGACGCGTGGCTGGCCTCCGACGCGGCCAAGGCGCCGGCGCTGCGGCGGCTGGTGCTGGAGGCCCGGGACGACGCGGCCCGCGCGTTGCGCGCGCGGGAATGCGACCGGAACGCATAGCAAAACCTTCGGTTTCTGCTCAACTCCACTGGTCCCGTCTCGGATGTCGGGACCAGTGGCGGGTCCCCCGTGTGCCCGAATTCACACCCCCGGTGTCCGGCTCCCGGTTCGTGATCTGGCAGCGCACCGGACTACCCTGCGATGAGGTGGACGGCATCCGCGTTTTCCGTAGCGGTAGCCGTACCGGAATCTTCCTTTGATGAGGGACGGACGCGCGTGGATCTTTTCGAGTACCAGGCGAGGGACATCTTCGCTAAGCACGGTGTGCCGGTGCTGGGCGGCGAAGTGGCCGAGACCCCGGAGCAGGCGGAAGCCGCTGCCGAGAAGCTGGGCGGCCGGGTGGTCGTCAAGGCCCAGGTGAAGGTCGGAGGCCGCGGCAAGGCCGGCGGTGTGAAGCTGGCCGAGGGCCCGGCGGACGCCAAGGAGAAGGCCGCCGCGATCCTGGGCATGGACATCAAGGGCCACACGGTCCACAAGGTGATGCTGGCCCAGACCGCCGAGATCGAGGCGGAGTACTACGTCTCGTTCCTGCTGGACCGCTCCAACCGCACCTTCCTGGCGATGGCCAGCGTCGAGGGCGGCATGGAGATCGAGGAGATCGCGGTCACCAAGCCCGAGGCGCTGGCCAAGGTCCCGGTGGACGCCGCGGCCTACCACGAGGGGCTCTCGCAGGAGAAGGCCGACGAGATCGTCAAGGCCGCCAACTTCCCGCACCACGTCGCCGACCAGGTCGCCGCCGCGCTGGTGCAGCTGTGGCAGGTCTTCGTCCAGGAGGACGCCACCCTGGTCGAGGTCAACCCGCTGGTGAAGACCGCCTCGGGGCAGATCGTCGCGCTGGACGGCAAGGTGTCGCTGGACGAGAACGCGGCCTTCCGCCACGAGGACCACGAGGCGCTGGAGGACAAGGCCTCGGCGGACCCGCTGGAGGCCAAGGCCAAGGCCAAGCACCTGAACTACGTCAAGCTCGACGGCGAGGTCGGCATCATCGGCAACGGCGCGGGCCTGGTCATGTCCACCCTGGACGTGGTCGCCTACGCCGGCGAGAAGCACGGCAACGTCAAGCCGGCCAACTTCCTGGACATCGGCGGCGGCGCCTCGGCCGAGGTGATGGCCAACGGCCTGGACATCATCCTGAACGACCCGGCCGTGAAGTCGGTGTTCGTCAACGTCTTCGGCGGCATCACCGCCTGCGACGCGGTGGCCAACGGCATCGTGCAGGCCTTCGAGCTGCTGGGCGAGTCGGCCGGCAGCAAGCCGCTGGTCGTCCGCCTGGACGGCAACAACGCCGAGCTGGGCCGCCAGATCCTGGTGGACGCCAAGCTGCCGGGCGTGGAGCAGGTCGACACCATGGACGGCGCCGCGGACCGCGCGGCCGAGCTGGCGAACGCGCGCTAAGGGGATTGCAAAAGAAATGGCTATCTTCCTCACTGAGAACAGCAAGGTCATCGTCCAGGGCATGACCGGCTCCGAGGGCATGAAGCACACCAAGCGCATGCTGGCCTCGGGCACCAAGATCGTCGGCGGCGTGAACCCGCGCAAGGCCGGCACCACCGTGGACGTGGACGGCGTCGAGGTCCCGGTGTTCGGCACCGTGGCCGAGGCGATGGAGAAGACCGGCGCGGACGTCTCCGTGGTCTTCGTCCCGCCGGCGTTCACCAAGGCCGCGGCGCTGGAAGCGGTCGACGCCGAGATCCCGCTGTGCGTGATCATCACCGAGGGCGTGCCGGTCCACGACACCGCCGAGGTGTGGGCGTACAACCTCGCCAAGGGCGCCAAGACCCGCATCATCGGCCCGAACTGCCCGGGCCTGATCACCCCCGGCGCCTCCAACGCGGGCATCATCCCGGCCACCATCACCAAGGCCGGCAAGATCGGCCTGGTGTCCAAGTCCGGCACCCTGACCTACCAGATGATGTACGAGCTGCGCGACTTCGGCTTCTCCACCGCCGTCGGCATCGGCGGCGACCCGGTCATCGGCACCACGCACATCGACTGCCTGCAGGCGTTCCAGGACGACCCGGACACCGCGGCGATCGTGATGATCGGCGAGATCGGCGGCGACGCCGAGGAGCGCGCGGCGGCCTACATCAAGGAGCACATCACCAAGCCGGTGGTGGGCTACGTCGCGGGCTTCACCGCGCCCGAGGGCAAGACCATGGGCCACGCCGGCGCCATCGTCTCCGGCTCGGCCGGCACCGCCGCCGCCAAGCAGGAGGCGCTGGAGGCCGTGGGCGTGAAGGTCGGCAAGACGCCTTCGGCCACCGCGCAGCTCATGCGGGAGATCATGCAGGGGCTGTAAGGGTTCTGGTTCCGGGCCGCGGGCCCCGGCCGCGCTTCGGCGCGGTCGGGGCCCGCGGCTTTTTCGGCGGCGGGTAGCGGGAGCACGGCAGCCGAGCCGGTGCGGCGCTGCGCCTCATGAAGGCGGTCGCGGTCCGCGGCTTTCCCCGGTTTAGGCCGCCGGGGTGAATCACAGCCCCGCCCCCGGTGAGGCGCGCAGCACCGCCCGGCCCGGCGCGGACCCGCTGGCCAGAGTGGGGACATGCGCGATGAACCCGATCCCCGCAGCGCCGTCGACGCCGGGCCGGACCGCAGCTGGGTGGCCGAGCAGCTCGCGGCGGCGCGGGCGCGGCAGGAGCCGGAGGGGGAGCCGGAGGTTCCGGCGCTCGGGGCGGCGTTGCGCGAGCTGGCTGCCGACTGGGGCGAGACGCTGCTCGTGGCGTGGAACGGGCCCTACGGCCGCGACCTGCGGCTGGCCGCGCGGGCCGGGGCGCACGCGGCGCTGGCCGCGATCGCCACGTGGCTCGCCGCCGTCACGATGTGCGTGGCCGTCTGGCTGGTCTCGGCGCCGAACACCGCGGGCATCACCGGGCCGCTGCGGGTCGGCGGCCAGCTGTGGCTGCTCGGGCACCACGCGGCGCTCGACGTGCCGGCCGGCCGGATCGCGCTGGCCCCGCTGGGCTTCACCGCGCTGGTGGTGTTCGCGCTCTGGCAGACCGCCGTCGCGCCGGTGGACCGGCCCGTGCACCTCGCCTACACCGCGTTCGGCGCCGCGACCGGCTACTGCCTGGTCGCCGCGCTCGTCGCTTCCGGGGCCGCGACCGGCGACGTGCATCCGGACACCGCGCAGGCCGTGCTCTTCGCGGTCCTGTTCGGCGCGTTGGTGCCGACGGCCGCGCGCTGGCGGCGGATCGCCGGGTTCTGCGACGCGCCGCGCTGGGTGTCCACCGCGGCCCGGGCGGCCGCGACCGCGGGCGCCGTGCTCATCGGCGGCGGAGCGCTGGCGCTGGCCGGGACGCTGATCGCGCACCTCCCCGAAGCCGGCTGGCCGCGCGGCATCGCCGACGTCGTCGGGATGTTCCTGCTCAGCCTCGCGGTCCTGCCGAACGCCGTCGCCTGGTCGGCCTCGTTCGTGCTCGGTCCCGGCTTCGCGGTCGGCACCGGGACCGGTGTCAGCGTCCTGAGTGCGAAGGTCGGTGCGCTGCCGGTGTTCCCGCTGCTCGGCGCCCTGCCGCGGAACGGCAGCCGGATCTTCCCGTACGACCTGGCGTTCCTCGTGCTGCCGGTGCTGGCCGGGGTGGCGCTGGCGCTGGTCGTGACGCGCGCCGGGCACCACGCGCTCGGCGACCGGGTCCGGGCGCTGAGCGCGGCGGCCGTCGTCGTGGCGCTGCTCGCCGGGCTGGCCGCGACGCTCTCCGGCGGCCCGCTGGCCGGCGGCCGCATGGCCACGCTGGGCCCCTCCGGCTGGCGCACGGCGGCGGCCACCCTCCTCCTCCTGGGGGTGACCGCCGCCGCGGTGGTGCTGGCTCCGCCGTTACTGCTGGCCGTACGGGGGCTGTCCGGACTGCCCGTAGGGCGGCTGCTGCCCGGGCTGCGGGGGGTAGGGCGGCTGCTGCACGCCGTAGCCGTACTCCGGCCCCGGCGCCGGGCGGAAGTAGGGCCCGGACTCGCCCTTCCAGACGAATATGATCGCCAGCAGGCCGACCAGCAGGGTGGCGACCGAGCTGATCTTGTCGATGACCGGGATCCAGCTGTTGGCCAGGTTGCTGATGCTGCCCAGGACGCCGATGCCGAAGAAGACGGTGGAGACGATGCGGGCGTAGTTGTGCCCGCCGCGGGTGGCCAGGGCCATCCAGAGCCAGAGCCCGGCGCCGATGAGGCCGCCGACGACGGCGCTGCCGATGAAGACGCCCTTGTCGCTGTTGATGGTGGTGTCGGAGTACCCGAGCGACCGCAGGTGGTCGTTGACGGTGTTGATCTGGGTGAGTCCGATGACCATGTTGATCAGGCCGATGCCCAGGCCGACGAACATCAGGTTGACGGCGATCCGGACTGAGTTCGGCATCGGAGGCTTCACCGGCGCCGGCGCGGCGTAGCCGTACGCGCCGCCGGGGTACGACGGGTACGCCGGATAGGCCGGCGGGGGAGTAGCAGAGCCGCCCTGCTGGGGGGCGTTCGGGTTCTGCCAGGGATCCTGGGACACGACGAGAGGCCTTTGCTGTCTGTGTGGATGTGTGCGTCGGACATCCACACAGTAGGGCTCGGCCAGAAGCGCGGAAACCCTATATAGGGTCGCCGCAACCTCCCCGTGATCTGCGATGATCGGCAGGTCTTTATGTACAGGGCTTGACTAGGTGGCGGTCAGCGCGACGTCGACATCCCGGTGCTGTTCTCCAGCTGCGTCAGGCACATCTTCTCGGCGACCTGGGTGTTCGCACCCTCCATGCACTTGGCGTAGTCCTTGAACGGCGTCCACCACACGATCGAGGCCACCAGCAGCAACCCGGCCAGCACCCCGGACACCGAGGCCGACACCATGCTGGCGGTGGCCTCCGAGGCGCGCTGGTGCTTCAGCGCCGCGGTCCGCTGCGCCGAGATCGACAGCACGAACGCCGCCACCGCGAACGCCAGTCCCGCCGCCGAGCCGACCATCCACGCCGGGAACGTCGCCAGGCCCTGGTAGATCGCCAGCATCGTGCACGCCGTCGAGCCCAGCGACAGCCCCAGGGCCCAGCGGGTCTTCATGTCCCGCTGCGGACGCTGCGGAGCCGGGGTCTCGCGCTGGTCGCGGTAGCGCCGGTCCGGGTCCTCGCGCGGGTCCGGACGCCGGTCCACCGGGCCGTACCGGTTCGGGTCGCCCCACGGGGCGTGCGGCTGCTCCGGTTCGCGCGGACGCTCCGTGCCCCAGGGCTGCACCGGTCCCGGACGCACCTGGCCGTACGGCTGCCGCGGCGGCGCGCCCCACGGGGCCGGCGGCACGGGCTGCCGGTCGTGCGCGTCCTCCGGCGGCGGCGCGAACGGGTTGTCCTCGACCGGAGCCGATCCGGACGTCCCACCCTGCTCATCCGGCTCAGCAGCCCCGACGCCACCTGCGCCGAGCCCGCTGTCCGTCGGCGTGGGCCGCTGCTCGGCATCGGTCACGGAAGTCCTCCGGGTTATCGTGGACATGATCGGTTCATCGCTGGTCGGCTGGCGGGCTACGCCCCGTCCGCCCACTATCGTTGCCTATGGCGACCCCGCCCGTCCAAGTGGGATGGGTCCGACCGGCAGACAACAGCAAACACCTATGAGGAGGCCGCGGTCGTGGTCCACCCCGAAGGAACGAAGAGCCCACCGGGGCTCGTGCACCACCGCCCGGGCGCGCCGGCGAGGATCGTGGTCCTCGTCTCCGGTTCGGGCACGAATCTGCAGGCGTTGATCGACGCGGAGAACGCCGGGAAAGCGCAGCGGGCCGAGACGGTCCAGCAGGCGGAAAACGCCGAGCGGGCCCAGCCCGCCGCCCCCGCGTTCGGCGCCACCATCGTGGCCGTCGGCGCGGACCGCACCGGCATCCAGGGCCTGGAACGCGCCGAACAGGCCGGCATCCCCACCTTCGCGCTTCGCGTCAAGGACTTCGCCACCCGCGAGGACTGGGACCGCGCGCTGCGCGACAAGGTCGCCGAGTACGAGCCGGACCTGGTGGTCTCGGCCGGCTTCATGAAACTGCTCGGCCCGGACTTCCTGGCCGCCTTCGACGGCCGCGTCATCAACACCCACCCCGCGCTCTCGCCGAGCTTCCCCGGCATGCACGGCCCGGCCGACGCGCTGGCCTACGGCGTGAAGGTCACCGGCTGCACGGTCTTCTTCGTCGCCGGCGGCGTCGACGACGGCCCGGTGGTGGCGCAGGCCGCCGTGCCGGTCGAGTCCGACGACGACGTGGCGAGCCTGCACGAGCGCATCAAGACGGCGGAACGGGCGCTGCTCGTGGACGTCGTGGGCCGGCTGGCCCGCCAAGGCTGGACCATCGACAACCGAAAGGTCACTTTCCAGTGAGCAGCACTGAGGACATCCGCCCGATCAAGCGCGCGCTGGTCAGCGTGTATGACAAGACCGGGCTTGAGGAGCTGGCGCGCGGCCTGCACGCCGCCGGGGTCGCCCTGGTCTCCACCGGTGGCTCGGCGAAGCTGATCCGCGACCTGGGGATCCCGGTCACCGAGGTGGCCGAGCTCACCGGCTTCCCGGAGTGCCTGGACGGCCGGGTCAAGACCCTGCACCCGAAGGTGCACGCCGGCATCCTGGCCGACCTGCGGCTGGACGACCACCGCAAGCAGCTTGCCGAACTCGGCGTGGAGCCCTTCGACCTGGTCGTGGTGAACCTCTACCCGTTCACCCAGACCGTCGGCTCCGGCGCCGCCCCCGACGAGTGCGTCGAGCAGATCGACATCGGCGGCCCCTCGATGGTCCGCGCCGCGGCGAAGAACCACCCGAGCGTGGCCGTCGTGGTCAACCCGGCCCACTACGGCGCGGTGCTGACCGCGGTGGACGGCGGCGGCTTCACCTTCGCCCAGCGCAAGCGCCTGGCCGCCGAGGCCTTCGCGCACACCGCCGAGTACGACACCGCGGTCGCCAGCTGGTTCGCCTCGGCGTACGCGCCCGACGGCGAGTCCCGCTTCCCCGACTTCCTGGCCAGCACCTACGAGCGCAAGGCCGTCCTGCGCTACGGCGAGAACCCGCACCAGGGCGCCGCGCTCTACGTCAGCGAGGGCGAGCAGGACACCCTGGCCACCGCCGAGCAGCTGCACGGCAAGGAGATGTCGTACAACAACTACGTGGACACCGACGCGGCCATCCGCTCGGCCCACGACTTCGAAGAAGCCTGCGTCGCGATCATCAAGCACGCCAACCCCTGCGGTATCGCCGTCAGCTCCGCCGGGGACATCGCGGAGGCGCACCGGCTGGCCAACGAGTGCGACCCGGTCTCGGCCTTCGGCGGCATCATCGCCGCCAACCGCACCGTCACCAACGCGATGGCGCTCCAGGTCAACGAGGTCTTCACCGAGGTCATCTGCGCTCCGGACTACGAGCCGGAGGCGCTGGAGACGCTGAAGACCAAGAAGAACATCCGGATCCTGAAGACCGGCAGCCGCAACCGCCGCAAGCTGGAGTTCCGCCAGATCTGCGGCGGCCTGCTGCTCCAGGACGGCGACCTGTACCAGGCCGAGGGCGACGACCCGGCGACCTGGACGCTGGCCAGCGGCGCGCCGGCCGACGAGCAGACCTTCGCCGACCTGGTCTTCGCCTGGCGCGCGATCCGCTCGGTGAAGTCCAACGCGATCCTGCTGGCCTCCGGCGGCGCCTCCGTCGGCGTCGGCATGGGCCAGGTCAACCGGGTCGACTCGGCCAAGCTCGCGGTCCAGCGGGCCGGCGGCAAGGCGCGCGGCTCGGTCGCGGCCTCCGACGCCTACTTCCCGTTCCCCGACGGTTTCGAGGTCCTGGCCGAGGCCGGGGTCAAGGCCGTGGTGCAGCCCGGCGGCTCGGTCCGCGACGAGCTGGTGATCGAGGCGGCGCGCAAGGCCGGCGTCACCATGTACATGACCGGCACCCGGCACTTCACCCACTAAAGGAGGCGAGAACCCTTATGACCGCACACGCTTCTCATACGGCACAGATTCTGGACGGCAAGGCCACCGCCGCCACCATCAAGAGCGAGCTGTCGGTGCGCGTGGAAGCGCTCAAGCTGCGCGGCATCGTGCCCGGCCTGGCCACGCTGCTGGTCGGCGACGACCCGGCGTCGGCGTCCTACGTGCGCAGCAAGCACCGCGACTGCGCGCAGGTCGGCATCGCCTCGATCCAGCGCCAGCTGCCCGCGACCGCGTCCCAGGCGCAGGTCGCCGAGGCCGTGGCCGAGCTGAACGAGGACCCGGCCTGCACCGGCTACATCGTGCAGCTGCCGCTGCCCAAGGGCATCGACGAGAACGCCATCCTGGAGCTCGTCGACCCGGACAAGGACGCCGACGGCCTGCACCCGACCAACCTCGGCCGGCTGGTGCTCGGCGCCCCGGCGCCGCTGCCGTGCACCCCGCTGGGCATCGTCGAGCTGCTGCGCCGGCACGACGTGGCGATCGCCGGGGCCGAGGTGGTGATCGTCGGCCGCGGCATCACCGTGGGCCGGCCGCTGGGCCTGCTGCTGACCCGGCGCAGCGAGAACGCGACCGTGACGCTGTGCCACACCGGCACCCGCGACCTGGCCTTCCACACCCTGAAGGCGGACATCGTGGTGGCCGCCGCCGGGGTGCCGAACCTGATCACCGCCGACCTGGTGAAGCCGGGCGCGGCGGTACTCGACGTCGGTGTGTCGCGCGGCGAGGGCGGATTGGCCGGCGACGTCGCGGACGACGTGCGCGACGTCGCGGGCTGGGTGTCGCCGAACCCCGGCGGCGTCGGGCCGATGACCCGCGCGATGCTGCTGAACAACGTGGTGGAGATCGCGGAGCGGCAGCTCTGAGGTAGCTCTCACACAGTTCTGACGCGTCGCTATTGACGGTTGATCAGATCACCCCTACAAGGGGGGACATGTCCGGTGACCATCGGGACCTGTCCCCCCTTGATGATTTCCCGTTCCATCAGACCTCGGAGTCGATGGCGCACGTGGCCACCTCCGACCGGAACTTCTACGACCGCTACTACTTCAACCTCCACCACCGCACCGACGACCTGTTCATGGCGCTGGGAGTGGGGCAGTACCCGAACCTCGGGGTGACCGACGCCTTCGCGGCGATCGTTCACCGGGGCGTCCACCGAGTCGTCCGGGCCTCGCGCGAGCTCGGGACCGACCGCGGCGACCTGTCCGTGGGCCCGTTCCGCATCGAGGTGCTGGAGCCGCTGAACCGGCTGCGGGTGGTGCTGGAGCCGGGGGAGTACGAGCTCTCCTTCGACCTGCTCTGGACCGGCGCGATCCCGGCGACGCGGGAGCCGCGGCAGTTCGTGCGGCGCAGCGGCCGGGTGTGGATGGACTCGGTGCGGCTGGCCCAGACCGGATTCTGGGCGGGCACGCTGCGCGTCGGCGATGACGAACTCGCCGTCACCCCCGACACCTGGTGGGGCTCGCGTGACAGGTCCTGGGGCATCCGGCCGGTCGGCGAGGCCGAGCCGGCCGGGATCCAGGGCAAGGACGGGGTGCCGCCGACGTTCCACTGGGTCTACGCGCCGATGCAGTTCGACGACTTCTCGATCCTGGTGATCGCGCAGGAGGACGAGGACGGCGGCCGGGTCCTGGAGGAAGCCGTGAAGGTCTTCGCCGACGGCCGTCCCGCCGAGGCGCTGGGCCGTCCGGAGCTGGAGCTGCACTACACGTCCGGCACCCGCGACGTGCGGACGGCGGCGGTGACCTTCGCCGGCCGCGCCGAGCGGGTCCGGGTGACCCAGCTGATCCCGTTGCATATGGCGGTCGGCAGCGGCTACGGCCTGGACGCCGACTGGCGGCACGGGATGTATCAGGGCCCGGACCTGGTCGTGCAGCAGGTACGGATGCCGGCCGAGGAGGCGGCGGCGAAGTCCGGGATGTTCGGCATCACCGAGCGGCTCTCGCGCTTCGAGTACGACGGGCCCGAGGGCGTGCGCACCGGGTTCGGCCTGTTCGAGACGCTGTTCATCGGCGCGCACCGGCCCAGCGGGTTCGCCGACTGGCTGGCCGTGGCGCCGTAGCGCGCTCGTTACAGATAGCGGACGTGGTGGTCATCCGGCGCAAGTAGAGTTGCGCCATGCCCGCGAACAACCGTCCCCCCGGGGTCTCCTTCGGCCGTCAAGTCGTCGCCGAGTGGCCGATCCTGGCGGTGCTGGCCGGCTTCGGCTTCGGCATGACGGTGATACTGCACAACGAGGTCTTCCAGGGTGCCGCGGTGATGGGGATGTCGCTGCTGCTGGCCGCCGGGCTGCGGCTGTTCCTGCCCACCCGGGTGGCCGGGACGCTGGCCGTCCGCCGCCGTGCGATCGACGTCGGCACCTACACGGTCGTCGGCACCACGCTGGTGGTGCTGGGGCTGCTGGTGCAGGGGATCTTCTCGAACTGAGCCCGTGTGTCGCCTTGGTCACCATCGGCCACCATCGGTCCGACACCGCTTGGCGATCCGCGGGCGCGGCCATGTATCTTGAGGTCGAGATAATTCTTCCCGATCCGTAAGGACGATCCGCCATGGCCTACTCCGGTCCCAAGATCAAGGTCGCGAACCCCGTCGTCGAGCTCGACGGCGACGAGATGACCCGGATCATCTGGCAGTTCATCAAGGACTCGCTGATCCTGCCCTACCTGGACGTCGACCTGAAGTACTTCGACCTGGGCATCGAGCACCGCGACGCCACGGACGACCAGGTCACCGTGGACGCCGCGAACGCGATCAAGCAGTACGGCGTGGGCGTCAAGTGCGCCACCATCACCCCGGACGAGGCACGGGTCGAGGAGTTCGGCCTGAAGAAGATGTGGAAGTCGCCGAACGGCACCATCCGCAACATCCTCGACGGCGTGATCTTCCGCGAGCCGATCGTCATCAGCAACATCCCGCGCCTGGTCCCGGGCTGGACCAAGCCGATCGTCGTGGGCCGCCACGCCTTCGGCGACCAGTACCGCGCCACCGACCTGAAGGTCCCCGGCGAGGGCACCCTGACCCTGACCTTCACCCCGAAGGACGGCGGCGAGCCGATCGAGCTCAACGTCTTCGACTTCCCGGGCTCCGGCGTCGCGCTGGCCATGTACAACCTGGACGAGTCGATCCGCGGCTTCGCCCGCGCCTCGATGCGCTACGGCCTCAACCGCGGCTACCCGGTGTACCTCTCCACGAAGAACACGATCCTCAAGGGCTACGACGGCCGGTTCAAGGACATCTTCCAGGAGGTCTTCGACACCGAGTTCAAGGCCGAGTTCGACAAGGCGGGCCTGACCTACGAGCACCGCCTGATCGACGACATGGTGGCCTCCGCGCTGAAGTGGGAGGGCGGCTACGTCTGGGCGTGCAAGAACTACGACGGCGACGTCCAGTCCGACACCGTCGCGCAGGGCTTCGGCTCCCTGGGCCTGATGACCTCGGTCCTGATGGCCCCCGACGGCAAGACCGTCGAGGCCGAGGCGGCGCACGGCACCGTGACCCGCCACTACCGCCAGCACCAGCAGGGCAAGCCCACCTCCACCAACCCGATCGCCTCGATCTACGCGTGGACCCAGGGCCTGGCCTACCGGGGCAAGTTCGACAACACCCCCGAGGTCGTGAAGTTCGCCGAGACCCTCGAGCGCGTCTGCGTCGAGACGGTCGAGGAGGGCAAGATGACCAAGGACCTGGCGCTGCTGATCTCGCCGGACCAGCCGTACCTGACCACGCAGGAGTTCCTCGCCGCGATCGACGAGAACCTGCAGAAGGCGATGGCCTCGGCGTAAGTCCAGCCCGCACCGCACGTAAGAGGTGCGCGACCTGATGGTCGCGCACCTCTTGGTTTTCCGGGCTTCGCGTTCCGCGCTTCGCGTTCGTTTTCCCGGCTTCGCGGAAGCCGCCCCTCAGCTCGCCGGCGTGTACGTCACGATCACCGCGCCGTTGTTGCCGAACCCCGGCGAGGCCAGAACCGGCCCGGGTCCCGCGCCGAACGTCGCGCTCGGCGGCTGCGAGCCGCCGCCGGTGCCGCCGTTCCCGCCGTTCGGGGCGGTGCCGCCCTCACCGTCGCCGAGGGCGGCGAGCGTGCCGCCGCCGTCGCCGCCGAACACCGTGAAGACGCCGTCGTTGGAGGCGCCCCGGCCGCCGTTGTCGCCGGTGACGTTCTGCACCGCCGCGATCTGCGTGCCGTCCTGCTTGCAGACGCCGCCCGCGCCCCCGATGCCGGGGTCCCCGCCGTAGCCGCCCTCGTGCTGGTCCAGCTGCCCGGCGCCGCCTCCGCCGCCGCCGAAGGCGTAGGCCATGGTGGCGCCGGAGCCGAAGCTGCTCGCGCCGCCGCCCCCGCCTCCGCCGCCGCCCGGGGTCTGGTCGGTGGTGCCCGGACCGCCGACGCCGCCGGAGCCGCGGACCACGCCGCCGCCCCGGCCGCCGGTGCCGCTGGAGATCCGGTCCGGCGTGGACGCGCCGGTCCCGCCGCCTCCGCCGCCGCCGCCCTTCGAGCCGCCGGCGGCGCCGGCCGCGTCGGTCGGCGACCGGTCCGCGCCCGGCGTGCCGCCGTCCACCCCGGCGCCCGCGGTCGGGGCGGTGTCGGGGTCGCCCTGGCTGCCCCCGCTGCCGCCGGCGCCGCCGACCACGATGTCGTACTTGGTGCCGGGCGTCACGGTGAACCGGCAGGTCACCAGCCCGCCCTCGCCTCCGCCTCCGCCGCCCCAGGCCTGCAGGCCCGGCGCGGTGCTGTCGCCGCCGCCTCCGCCTCCGCCGCCGGACACGGTCACCTCGATCTGGGTGACCCCGACCGGGACGGTGAACACGCCGTTCTCGGTGAAAAAGTTGGTCTGCGGCCCGGACGCCGCGCGGGCCGAAGCCGCGGGCAGCAGGACGAGTCCGGCCAGGGCCGCCACGGCGACGGCCGCGACCCCCCGGCGGGTGTGACGGCGGGGCGTGAACCGCTCCACGGGCGTGCCTCCCGATCCCTGAGTTCTGATGTCGGACGTCACGATACGGCGGAATATACGCAGATTGATGTACATTTCGCCATGAAAGTGACAATTGGGTCGAATGGCCCCATGCCCCGAACGGACCGGAGCTGCCATGCGTGTTCGAACAAAGGCCATGGCCGGCCTGGCGACCTTCGCCAGCGCGGCCGCGATGGCGGCGGTCTGGGGGCCGCCGGCGTTCGCGGACAGCCCCGCGGTGGCGCCGTCGGTGCTCGCGATCATCGCGCATCCCGACGACGACCTGTTGTTCTTCGAGCCGGACATGAAGGAGGACTACAACCTCCCCAGCACCAGCGTGTACGTGACCGGCGGCGACGCCACCAACCACGCCGGCCCGAACAAGGAGTTCCCGAGCACCTGCGCCTATTCGGAGAGCCGGTTCAACGGGCTGCGGGCCGCGCACTCGCGCGGGGTGCAGAACCCCACCTGGAGCAGGAACGCCATCACGGTCGACGGCCACGTCATCGAGGAGGACACCCTCGACCAGCGGCCCTCCACCAAGCTCGTGTTCCTGCGCCTGCACGAGGCCGGCGACGGGAACTTCAAGTCCGGCGAGAACGGCTTCCAGAACGTCTACGACCTCTTCTCCTACCCCAAGGAGGGGCTGCGGGAGATGTCAGAGGGCAGCGACCCGCAGGACGGCAACGACTGCGACCAGCAGTGGGCGCACCAGTACTACAGCCACGACGACATGCTCAACACGCTCGGCGCGCTGATGGCCCGCTACCAGGCCAGCACGGTCCTGTCCCTGGACCCCAACGTCGGCTACAACTACGAGCGGAACATCGACCACATCGGTGTGACCCGGTTCGTCGGCGTCACGTCGCAGAGCTGGCACGGTCCCGGCGGCCGGGGCCACCTGCTGCTGCGCGACTACCGGGACTACACGGTCAACGTCGACCCGGCGGATCTGGACCCCGGCACCGCCGACGACAAGCAGCAGGAGTTCCTCGCCTACGTCGGACCCAACCGCAATCCGAACGGCGGCCGCTACAGCGGCAAGAACGACCCGGAGCCCGATCCCTACAACGACTTCTACTCGGGGTTCACGCACCGCCAGTACCCGCGCTGGACCAACGGCGTGGACTGGGCGGCCCTGGACTCCGCCGGCCGGCTGAACGCGGTCGCGATGCTGGACAACAAGGTGCAGGTCTGGCGGGAGAACAGCTCGGGCGGTTCCTGGACCGGTCCGACCGCGGTGCCCGGCAGCGTCCCGCTGGCCCCGGCCCTGAGGCTGGTCAAGGACGGATCCGGCACCCTGCACATCGTCGGCGTCCGGCTGTCGGACGAGCAGATCGTCAGCACCGCGCAGACCTCCTCGGGCGGCTGGGGGCCGTGGACCGTGCTGGGGAACCCCAACCCGGACCCGGAGCATGAGGCGCTGACCGGCAACCCGGCCGTGGTGGCCGAGCGCGACGGCCGGCTGACCGTGTTCGTGCGGAACTGGGGCAGCGGCGTCAGCGCCCTGAAGCAGAACCCGAACGGGACCTGGCCGCGGGACTGGACCGACATCAAGGGCTACCAGGTGCGGGACGACGTGACCGCGGGCCTGGCCCCGGACGGGCACGTCGAGCTGTTCGCACCGGCCATCGGCGGCCTGCTGCACTGGAGCGAGACCCCGAACGGCGCCTATCCGATCGACCGGGTGCCGGTCGGCCCGCCGACCGCGGGACCGGTCGGCATCAGCCGCAACGCCGACGGCCGCATGGAGATCTTCTACGTCGAGGGCGGCGGCACCGGCAAGGTCGCCACGCAGTGGCAGCGGCCCACCGGGTTCTGGACGACCACGCCCGGCGTCATCGGCCCGGTCGGGCTGGAAGCCGTCTCGGCGAACGCCGGCGGCGACGGCCGCATGACGGCGGCCACCCGCAACGGCGGCGGCGGGGTGAGCCTGATGGTCCAGGGCGCGCCCAACGTCGGCTTCAGCACCTTTCCGGACCTGGGCAACGTGGTGATCGGCGCGCCGGTGGTGGTGCTGGACGGCCGGGGCCGGCAGGCGGTGCTGGCCTTCGAGCGGGACGGCGCGCTGCACACGGCGCGGCAGACGGCGCCCGGCGCGGGAAGCCCGTACGGGGCGTGGGAGCTGGCAGGGAACTGATTCCGCGGTCCTCGTGAAGCGGCCCCGGACGGTCTGTCCGGGGCCGCTTCACGTCGTATTCAGCTCAGCACTGTCGCGTTCGGCTTCAGCCGCGCGCGAGCCGCCGATCGGCCAGCTCGGCCAGCAGCGCGGCCCCGTCGCCGAGCACCGAGTCGTCGAAGTCGGCCAGCGGGCTGTGGTTCGACGCCGCGCTCGTGTAGTCGTCCTTGGTGCACGCGCCGAGGAACGCGTAGGTCCCCGGCACCTCCTCCAGCACCCGGGAGAAGTCCTCGGCGCCGGGGTTCGGGTTGGCGATCCGGGAGAACCGCTCCTCGCCGTGCACCTCGCGCACGACCTCCTCCAGGAAGTCGACCTCGGGCGCGTGGTTCACGGTCGGCGGGTACTGCTCCTTGTAGGTGATCTCCACGGCGCAGCCGTAGGCCGCGGCCAGGCCCTGGAACAGCTCCGGCACCGTCTCCAGCAGCCGGGACCGGGACTCGCGGGAGAACGAGCGCATCGTCACGTGGAAGGTGGCGTCGTCCGGGATGATGTTCGCCGCGGTGCCGGCGTGGAACTCGCCGACGGTGATCACCACCGGGTCGAAGATGTCGAACTTGCGGGTCACCAGCGACTGCAGCGCCACCACCATCTCGCACGCCACCGGGACCGGGTCCTTGCCGGTGTGCGGCCGCGAGCCGTGGGCGCCGGCTCCGCGCACCGTCACCGCGATCTCGTCGGCCCCGGCCATGAAGGTGCCGGCGCGGGAGACGAAGTGGCCGCGCGGCAGGCGGTCGGACATCACGTGCATGCCGTAGGCGGCGACCACGCGCGGACCGGCGGCGTCCAGCACGCCCTCGCGGATCATGTGCCCGGCGCCGTCGTCGCCCTCCTCGCCGGGCTGGAACATGAACACCACGTCGCCGGCCAGCCGGTCGCGGTGCGCGCTCAGCAGTTTCGCCGCGCCGACCAGCATGGCGGTGTGCAGGTCGTGGCCGCAGGCGTGCATGGTCGGGCCGGCGGCGGCGAAGTCCCGGCCGGTCTTCTCCACCACCGGCAGCGCGTCCATGTCGCCGCGCAGCAGCACGGCCTGCCTGGCGGCCGTCCCGGAACCCGCGGCGCCCTCGGCCGCCGGCTTCGTCCCGCGCAGCACGGCCGTCACCGAGTTCAGCTCGGTGCCCAGGGTGATCTCCAGCGGCAGGCCCTCGAGCGCGGCCAGGACCCGCTCCTGGGTGCGGGGCAGGTTCAGGCCGATCTCGGGTATGCGGTGCAGGTCGCGGCGCAGCCGGACCAGGTCCTCCTGCAGGCCCTCGGCGTCATCGGTGTAGGTCATGCTGCCATCCTGCACCGCCTGTCCAGACCTGGGCGGGTGAGGGCCGGGGCTGGTAGGCGACCCCTACTGGCTCCTGCTGACCGCTACCCCATCGGCACCGGCTGCAGGATGTTGAACCGGGCGCCGAACTGGTCGGTGAGCGCCGCCAGCCGTCCGGGCGGGGCGTCGGCGGCCGGGATCAGGACCGTGCCGCCGGAGCCCGTCACGCGCTCGACGGTCCGGTCGGCGTCGGCCACCATGAAGTAGGGGATCCACTTCTCGTCCTGGATCGGCACCTGGTCGGTGATCGTCATGATCCCGCCGAACGCGGCCAGCGGATCGCCGGGCCGGGTCGTCCACATGTCGTAGCCGCCGCCCTCCGGCGCGCCCTCCATGTACGGCTCGACGTTCCACCCGAACAGCGCCGGATAGAACGCCTTCGCCGCGGCCGGGTCGCGGGTCCACAGCTCGGCCCACAGCATCGTGTCGTCGACGCAGCAGGTCTCGAAGCCGGTGGTCCCGCCGGGCTGCCAGAGCGCGAACTCGGCGCCGCTGGGATCGGTGAGCTGGGCGAAGGAGCCCTCGCCGGGGACTTCCATGACCGGGACGCGCACCTTGGCGCCTCCGGCCTCGGCGGCGGCCACGGACGCGGCGGCGTCGGCGACCCGGACGTACGTCGTCCAGTCCGGCTTCGCGGCCGGATCGCTCAGGCCGCCGAGCCCGGCGACGGACTTGCCGTCCTTGCGCAGCGACCAGTAGCCGGGGCCGTCCGGGGAGTCCGGCATCAGCTGCTCGGAGGTCCAGCCGAAGACCCGGCCGTAGAACTCGGCCGAGGCGCCGGGATCGGGGGAGCCGAGATCGATCCAGCCGGGCAGGTTCGGGGTGTCGTCAGAGGTGATCATGAGCGGGCCTTCCTCGTTCTCGGGCGTGCGGCGGGGCGGCGACGCACGCACCGCGCGAACCGTTGTGAGGTGCATCACGTCGTTATGCCCGAGTCTTCCACTCGCCACCGACAGCCACGAACCGTGCACGGAGCGGAATCATCCGCTTCCGGCGTATGTCTGCTTTCTCACAGGCGTCGGAGCTACCGGAGAGAAACCACGCAGGTACTCCAGGAGTAGCCTGTGGGCTGGCAACACATCCATACGGAACCTTCACATAAACGCAGGAGCCACAAGCGATGTCCCGCACCCCCGTCAACGTCACCGTGACCGGCGCGGCCGGCCAGATCGGCTACGCCCTGCTGTTCCGCATCGCCTCCGGCCACCTGCTGGGCCCGGACGTGCCGGTGAAGCTGAACCTGCTGGAGATCCCGCAGGCGGTCAAGGCCGCCGAGGGCACGGCGATGGAGCTGGTCGACTCCGCGTTCCCGCTGCTGGCCGGCATCGACATCCACGACAACCCCAAGGACGGCTTCACCGGCGCCAACGTGGCGCTGCTGGTCGGCGCCCGCCCCCGCACCGCCGGCATGGAGCGCGGCGACCTGCTGGAGGCCAACGGCGGCATCTTCAAGCCGCAGGGCGAGGCGATCAACGCGCACGCCGCCGACGACATCAAGGTCCTGGTGGTCGGCAACCCGGCCAACACCAACGCCCTGATCGCCGCCGCGCACGCGCCGGACGTCCCGAAGTCCCGCTTCACCGCGATGACCCGCCTGGACCACAACCGCGCCCTGGGCCAGCTCGCGCTGAAGACCGGCGCCCCGGTCAGCGAGATCACGAACATGACCATCTGGGGCAACCACTCCGCGACCCAGTACCCGGACGTGTTCCACGCCAGGATCGCCGGCAAGAACGCCGCCGAGGTCATCAACGACCAGGACTGGATCGAGAAGGACTTCATCCCGACCGTCGCCAAGCGCGGCGCGGCGATCATCGAGGCGCGCGGCTTCTCCAGCGCCGCCTCCGCCGCCAACGCGGCCCTGGACCACGTCCACACCTGGGTCAACGGCACCGCCGAGGGCGACTGGACCTCCATGGGCGTCGTCTCCGACGGCAGCTACGGCGTGCCGGAGGGCCTGGTCTCCTCCTTCCCGGTGACCACGAAGAACGGCGAGTGGAGCATCGTCCAGGGCCTGGACATCGACGCCTTCTCGCGGTCCCGCATCGACGCCTCGGTCAACGAGCTCGCCGAGGAGCGCGACGCGGTGAAGCAGCTCGGCCTGATCTGAGCGTTCTGATCAGCGCGGTCTGATCTGCGCGGCTTGATCTGCGTTCTGACCTGCGTGGTCTGATTTGAGCACTCGACGGCCCGGTGTCCTGTTGTGGACACTGGGCCGTTCTCTGTAGCTCAGACCGTCGGATCGCGCGCCAGCAACCGCGTCAGCACCAGCGCCGACCGCGTCCGCTGGATCTCCGGCTCCCGCCGGATCCGCTCCAGCGCCTCCTCCAGGTGCCGCATGTTCTCGGCCACGAGGTGCAACAGCGCGTCGGCGTCCCCGGTGATCGTGTACGCGGCGACCACCTCGGGATGCCGGGCCACGCACTCCCTGATCACGTCCGGCGAGGTCCGGTCCCCGCAGTAGACCTCGACGAAGGCCTCAGTGGTCCAGCCCAGGGCGGTCCGGTCGACGATCACCGAGAACCCGCGGATCGCGCCGTCCGCGCGCAGCCGGTCGACGCGCCGCTTCACCGCCGACGCCGACAACCCCACCTCCGCTCCGACCTCGGCGAACGACGCGCGCGCATCGCGCCGCAGAACGTCGATGATCGAGCGGTCGAGGCTGTCCATGCCCTGAGATTAGCGGTCCGCGGCTTCGTAGCCCCGGATCCCTGATTCCGGATGCCGCCACCCGGCACGCGCACTCAGACTGCCGCTCGGCAGCCACAAGGTCCCGGCACCGGCCAGCGCTACAACGGCTCCGGCCACCTGGACCGGCGCGACCCCGACCCGCCCCGCGGCGAACCCGCCGAGCAACGCGCCGGCCGGGATCGCCCCGAACACCGCGGCCTGCTGGAAGGCCGCGACCCGGCCCTGCATCTCCGGCGGCGCCGCGAGCTGCCGCGCCGTGGTCATCGCGATGGCCCACACCGTGGCGAGCAGCCCGAACGCGAACTGGTACGCGATCAACGTCTCGAACGGCAGCCCCAACGCCGCGGCCGGCATCAGGAACAGCGCCGCGGCCGCACCGACCGCGCAGTACTTCACCGACTCAGCCAGCCCGAAGCCCTTCGCCACCCGTTTGGTCACCAGCACCCCCAACGCTGACGCGGTCGCGAACACCGCGAACGTGACACCCAGCTGCCAGCTCCGCAGATGCAGCTTGTCGGTGGCGTAGAACACGAAGAAGCCTCCGGTCACCGCACCGCCGAAGTTCAGCGCCCCGGCCGCGGTGACTTGGCGCCGCAACACGTGGTCGTCGGCGATGACGCGGAATCCCTCGCGCACACCCTGCAACCACGGCTCCCGCTCCGTTTTCCGCGCCCCCGCGACGTTCAACGCCGCCGGCAGCAGGCACAGCAGGACCGCCTCCACCGCGAAGGCCACGCTGTCGCCCAACAGCGCGTCGGACGTCCCGAACCAGGCCACGAACAGCCCGCCGATCGCCGGCCCGCCGATCTGCCCCGCGGTCCGCGCCCCCGACAAGCCGACATTCGCGTCGAGCAACTGATCCGCTGCGACCGCGCGCGGCAACGCGGCCTGCAAGGCGACGGTCAGCGTCGTCGCGAACGTCCCCGATCCCAGGGCCACCGCGTACAGCACAGCCCACGAGAGCCACCCGGATGCGTCCGCGACCGGCACCACCGCCAGCAACAGCCCCTGCGCGACCGTCAGCGCGATCAGCAGCCGCCGCAACCGCGACCGGTCCACCAGCAAGCCGACGAACGGACTGAGCACCGCGCCCGGCAGGAATGTCAAAGCCATGAGTGCCGAGGCTCCGAACGGCCCGGCGTGCAGCCGCACCACCGCGGTCAGCGGCAGCGCGACCGCGGTTATCTGCCGCCCCACCGACCCGGCCACCTGGTCCGCGCACAGCACGAGGAACGAGCGATTGCGGCGAAGGGGTGACGTCATCAGTTCATTGAAGACGACCCGGGCCGACTGTGCGCGGACCGCGCTTCCTGAGAAATCCGGCTTCCAGTGCGACTAAAACGTCGCAGCGAGCGTCTAAGGAAACGAAGCCGCGCCCGCAGCGGGCCGTACCCCCGCCGCGAGCGCGGCCGATCACGCCGCGCGGACCCGGCCGCCGAGGCCGGGTCCGTCGCGACCGACAGACAGTATCAACCCAGAGCGCTCTGTAGTTGAAGCACCGCCCAGTCCAGGTCCTCGGCGGTCACCACGAGCGGCGGCGCCATGCGGATGGTCGAGCCGTGGGTGTCCTTGGCCAGGACCCCGCGCGCCATCAGGCGTTCGGAGATCTCGCGGCCGGTGCCGAACGAGGGGTCGATGTCGACGCCCGCCCACAGCCCGCGCCCGCGGACCTCGCGCACCATCTCCGTCGGCAGCTTCGCCAGCGCCTGGTGCAGGTGCGCGCCCAGCGTGCGGGCCCGCTCCTGGTACTCGCCGGTGGCCAGCAGCCCGACCACCGCGCGGCCGACCGCGCAGGCCAGCGGGTTGCCGCCGAAGGTGGAGCCGTGCTCGCCGGGGTGGAACACGCCGAGCACGTCGCGGTCGGCGACCACCGCCGACACCGGCAGGATGCCGCCGCCGAGCGCCTTGCCCAGGATGTAGACGTCCGGGACGACGTCCTCGTGGTCGCAGGCGAAGGTGTATCCGGTCCGCCCCAGCCCGGACTGGATCTCGTCGGCCATCATCAGGATGCCGCGGCGCGTGCAGATCTCGCGGACCGCCGCCAGGTAGCCGTCCGGCGGCACCAGGACGCCGGCCTCGCCCTGGATCGGCTCCAGGAGGATCGCGACGGTGTCATCGGTGATGGCCGCCTCGATCGCCGAGGCGTCGCCGTACGGCACGGAGACGAAGCCCGGGGTGAACGGCCCGAACTCGTTGCGCGCGTCGGGGTCGGTGGAGAACGACACGATGGACAGCGTCCGGCCGTGGAAGTTGCCCTCGCAGGTGATGATCTGCGCGCGGTCCTCCGGGACGCCCTTGACCTGGTACCCCCACTTGCGGGCGGTCTTCAGCGCGGTCTCCACGGCCTCGGCCCCGGAGTTCATCGGCAGCGCCGCCTCCTTGCCGCACAACGCGGACAGCTCGGCGACGAACGGCCCGAACTGGTCGTGGTGGAACGCCCGCGAGGTCAGCGTCACCCGGCCCAGCTGCTCGCGGGTCGCGGCCAGCAGCACCGGGTTGCGGTGCCCGAAGTTCAGCGCCGAGTACCCGGCGAGCATGTCCAGGTAGCGGTTGCCGTCGACGTCGGTCACCCAGGCTCCGTCGGCCTCGGCGATCACCACCGGCAGCGGGTGGTAGTTGTGCGCGGTGTGCGCGTCGGACTGCGCGATCAGCTCCTGGGCCCGGGCCGAGGGCGGATTCCGCGGCCTCGCGCCGGCCTGCGCCTTGAAGGTGCCCGAGCCCGGCTCGGTGTCGCGGCCGGTGTCAGAGATCGTGGTCACGGTACGGACCCCTTTCAGCTTCTGAGCTCCAGCGTGCAGCACTTGACCGAGCCGCCCGCCTTGAGCAGTTCGGACAGGTCCACGCCGATCGGCTGGTAGCCGCGCTCGGCGAGCCGGGCCGCCAGGCCCGTGGCGGCCTGCGGCAGCAGGACGTGCAGGCCGTCGGAGACCGCGTTCAGCCCGAAGACGGCGGCGTCCTCGGCGGTGGCCACGACCGCGTCCGGGTACAGCGTGCGCAGGACGGCCTGCGAACCCGGCGAGAAGGCCTCGGGGTAGTAGGCGATGGTCTCCTTGTCGAGCACCGCGATCGCCGTGTCCAGGTGGTAGTAGCGCGGGTCGACCAGGCGCAGCCCGATCACCGGCATCCCGAAGAACTCCTGCGCCTCCAGGTGCGCGTTCGGGTCGGACCGGAAGCCGTGGCCGGCCAGGATCCAGTCGCCGGCGTAGAGGAAGTCGCCCTCGCCCTCGTTGATGAACTGCGGGTCGTGGATCTCGGCGAAGCCGTTCTTGCGGAACCACTCCATGTAGGCCGGGCCCTCGGCCTGGCGTTCCTCGTTGCGGAAGGAGGCGCCGAGCACCTTGCCGCCCACGACGGTCGCGCCGTTGGCCGCGAACACCATGTCCGGCAGGCCCTCGATCGGCTTGATGGTCTCCACCTGGTGGCCGAGGTCCATGTAGGCGTCACGCAGGGCCTCCCACTGGCGCGCGGCCAGCGAGGCGTCGACCGGTTCGTCCGGGTGCATCCAGGGGTTGATCGAGTAGGTGACCGCGAAGTGGTCCGGCGGGCACATGAGATACCGGCGCGGGATCGCCACGCGCTGTGCCGCCGAAGGCGCGAGGAGTGTCTCGGGGATCATGCAACCTGAGCATAAGTACGGTGTTTTCCCTGCTCAAGCAGCCTTCATTGCGTGTCGTCGCACGATCGTTGCGAAGATCCGGCGGTCACAGGCGTTTCATTGCGCCACTGGCGTCCCGACTGCCGGAGTCCCGCGCTCCCTACAATCAACGGGGTGAGCCCGATTCTCGTGTCCATCCTGGTCGTCCTGGCGCTGATCCTCATCGAGGCGCTGTTCGTCGCGTCCGAGATCGCGCTCGTTTCGTTGCGTGAGAGCCAGCTGGAGGCCATGGTCCAGCAGGGCCGCCGCGGCCAGGCGGTGGCCAAACTGGTGCGCGACCAGAACCGCTGGCTGGCCACGGTGCAGATCGGCGTCACGCTGACCGCGCTGCTGTCCTCCGCCTACGGCGCGATCACCCTGTCCGAGAGCGCCAAGCGCGGCCTGATCAGCGCCGGCCTCGGCAAGGGCCTGGCCGGGTTCGTCGGCGTCGTCGGCGTCACCCTGGTCATCACCTTCGTGACCCTGGTGATCGGCGAGCTCGCGCCCAAGCGGCTGGCGCTGCAGCGGCCCGAGCCCACGGCGCGCGCGGTCGCGCCGTTCCTGAACCGGATGGCCGCGGTGGTGCGGCCGTTCATCTTCCTGCTCTCGGTGTGCACCAACGGCGTGGTGCGGCTGTTCGGCGGTGACCCCGACGTGGGCCGGGAGGCGGTGTCCTCCGAGGAGCTGCGCCTGATGGTGGCCGGGAACGAGACGCTGAACAGCGACGAGCGCGAGCTGATCGACGAGATCTTCGACGCCGGCGACCGGCAGCTGCGCGAGGTGCTGGTGCCGCGAACCGAGGTCACGTTCCTGGACGGCCAGCTGCCGATCCGGCAGGCGGCCCGGATCGCCGCCTCCGAGCCGCACTCGCGCTACCCGGTGATCGAGGGCTCGGCGGACAACGTCATCGGGTTCGTGCACGTGCGCGACTTCCTGAACCCGGAGCTGGCCGGGCGCTCGATCCGGCTGGAGGAGATCGCCCGGCCGGTGAAGATGCTGCCGACCTCCAAGCAGGTGCTCTCGGCGCTTTCGGAGATGCGCGCGGAGTCCACACACCTGGCGATCGTCGTCGACGAGTACGGCGGCACCGCCGGCATCGTCACCCTGGAGGACCTGATCGAGGAGCTGATCGGCGACATCCAGGACGAGTACGACGTCGGCCAGGCCGGCACCACCCGGCTGGTCGGCGGGGTGATGGAGGTCGACGGCCTGCTGAACCTGGACGACTTCATGGACGAGACCGGGATCGAGCTGCCCGACGGCCCGTACGAGACCGCGGCCGGGTTCATCGTGGCCCAGCTCGGGCGGCTCCCGGCGCTCGGCGACGAGGTGGTGGTCGCCTTTGACGCCGTCCCCGGCGCGCACGGCGCGGGTTCGGAGGACGCCGACGAGGACGTCGAGCGCGAGATCCACCGCTCCCAGCTGCGGGTGGCCGAGATGGACGGCCGGCGCATCGCGCGGATCCGGATCACGCGGATGCCCGAGGGCGGCGCGGCGGAGGCGGCCGGCGCCGATGCTCCCGCCGATGCCGAGGGTGCCGACGCCCCGGCCGCCGAAGTGTCGGTCGCCGAAGCGCCGGTCGCGCAGACGCCCGCCGCCGAAGCCCCCGCCGCCGAGGCACCCGCGGGCAGCCCGGAATCCGCCACAGATATCACCTCCGGTGATCATTCGAACACTGATGGTGGCGGCCAGGTCGGCCAGGCCGGTGCGGGTGAGGAGATCCCGGGAGAACCCGATCAAAGCGAGCCGCGGATCTGAGAGAATGGGGCCCATGGCAGCCGCTCCCCAGTCCTCCGGTCGCAAGCGCGTCTTCTCCGGCATCCAGCCGACCGCCGACTCGTTCCACGTCGGGAACTACCTCGGCGCGATCCGGCAGTGGGTGCCCCTGCAGGAGACCCACGAGACCATCTACTGCGTCGTGGACCTGCACGCGATCACGGTCGAGCAGGACCCGAAGCTGCTGCGCCAGCGCACCCGGGTGGCCGCGGCGCAGCTGATGGCGGCCGGGATCGACCCCGGGCGCAGCACCTTGTTCGTGCAGAGCCACGTGCCCGAGCACGCGCAGCTGGCCTGGGTCCTGACCTGCATGACCGGCTTCGGCGAGGCCAGCCGGATGACCCAGTTCAAGGACAAATCGGGCAAGCAGGGCACCACCAACACCAACGTGGGCCTGTTCACCTACCCGATGCTGATGGCCGCCGACGTGCTGCTGTACAACGCCGACGAGGTCCCGGTCGGCGAGGACCAGCGCCAGCACCTGGAGCTCACCCGGGACCTGGCGCAGCGCTTCAACGGCCGCTACGGCGACTACTTCACGGTCCCGGACCCGTACATCATCAAGGCCACCGGCAAGATCACCGACCTGCAGGACCCGGGCGCGAAGATGTCGAAGTCGGCCTCCTCGCCGGCCGGCATCATCGAGCTGCTGGACGATCCGAAGGTCTCGGCCAAGAAGATCCGCTCCGCGGTCACCGACACCGAGCGCGAGATCCGCTACGACGAGGAGAACAAGGCGGGCGTCTCCAACCTGCTGTCGATCTACGCGGCGCTGGACGGCCGGAGCATCCCCGAACTGGAGACCGCCTACGAGGGCAAGGGCTACGGCGACCTGAAGAAGGACCTGGCCGAGGTCTTCGTCGACTTCGTGACCCCGTTCCGGGAGCGTACGCAGGCCATCCTGGCCGAGCCGGACAAGCTCGACGCGGTCCTGGCCGAGGGCGCCGCCAAGGCCCGCACCATCGCGACCCGGACCCTGTCCGAGGTCTACGACCGAGTCGGGTTCCTGCCCGCGGCGGGGAACTGACGGTGGGCGGCGTGTCGGATCCGCTCGCGGCGACCTTCGCCGGGGCCAATCCCTTCGCGTCCGGGGCCCGGGGGGCGGACACCGTGACCATCGGCGTCGCGGTCCCGATCCCCGAGCCGTACGGCACCGAACTGCAGAAGTGGCGCGCGTCGTTCCACGACCCGATGGCCCTGGCGATCCCGACGCACGTGACCCTCCTGCCGCCGAGCGAGGTCGACCGCGAGGACCTGCCGGGCATCGAGGACCACCTGGCCAAGGCGGCGTCCTCCGGCCGGCCGTTCTCGATGCTGCTGCAGGGCACCGGCACCTTCCGCCCGATCTCCCCGGTGACCTTCGTCCGGGTGGCCCAGGGCGCCGAGGAGTGCGCCGCCACCGAGGCCCTGGTCCGCTCCGGCATACTCGCGGGCGAGGCGCGCTTCCCGTACCACCCGCACGTGACGGTGGCCCACGAACTCCCCGAGGACGCGCTCAGCCGCGCCCAGGACACGCTCGCGGGCTACGAGGCCCGCTTCCCGATCACCGGGTTCGCGCTCTACCTGCACGGCGACGACGGCGTGTGGCGGGTCCGGCGGTTGTTCCCCTACGGGGGCTGAGTCCTCGGCTGCCGCCCGCGACGCGAAGGCGGCCCCCAGGAGCACCAGGCACCGGAAGCCGCCGCGATAAAGCCTCGCCGAGTGGCGACCTACTCCAGAACAGGCGCCGGCCCCGAAGGCGCCGCCGCCGGCTTCGGCCGCAGCGTCATCGAGATCAGGCACACCGCCAGCGCGATCCCCGCGCCGACCGTCAGGCCGGTGCCCAGACCGTGCGTGAAGTTGACCTTCGGGTTCGGGTCGTGGCTGCCCTTCATCGACGAGGTGAAGATGGTGACCAGCACCGCGATGCCCAGCGCGCCGCCGATCTGCTGGCAGGCCTGCATCAGCCCGGAGCCGGCGCCGGAGTCGCGCGGCGACAGCCCGTTCATGATGTTCAGCGCGATCGGGCTGAACGCGATGCCGCCGCCGAGGCCGAACATCAGGAACGGCACCAGCAGGCCGCTGACGAAGCCGGTGTGGATCGAGACCTGCGACAGCCAGAGCAGCGCGCCGGAGATCAGCGCGGTACCGAGGACGATCAGCGGACGCGGGCCGAAGCGGGGGAGCAGCCTGGGGATGAAGCGGGAGACCGCGAACAGGGTCGCGGTCAGCGGCAGGAATGCCAGGCCCGCGCGCATCGGCGAGTACGCCAGCACCTCCTGCATGAACTGCGGCATGAAGAAGAACATCGAGAACATCGCGCCGACCAGCAGCACATAGGAGCCGTAGCTCCGGGCCCTGGTGGAGTTCCGCAGCAGGCGCAGCGGGAACACCGGGAACTCGACGCGGGACTCGATGAACACGAACGCGGTCAGCAGCACCACCGCGGCGGCGAACACCCCGATGGTGGTTGCGTTGCTCCAGCCGTGCTCGGAGGCGTTGATGAACCCGTAGACCAGGCTGCCCATGCCGGTGACCGAGGTGATCGCGCCGAGGTAGTCGATCTTGCCCTGCACCCGTTGGGACTCGTTCAGCAACCGGGCCGCAGCGATCGCGGCGACCGCGCCGATCGGCACGTTGATGTACATGACCAGCCGCCACGAGCCCCAGGTGGTCAGCATGCCGCCGAGCAGCAGGCCGACCGAGCCGCCGGCGCTGGAGACCGCGGTGAACAGGCTCATCGCCTTCACGCGCGGCGCGCCCTCGGGGAAGGTGGTGATGATCAGGGCCAGCATGCTCGGTCCGGCCATCGCCGCACCCACGCCCTGCAACGCCCGGGAGGCCAGCAGCATGGTGGAGTCGACCGCGAGCCCGCCGATGAAGGAGGCCGCGGTGAACAGGATGACTCCGGACACGAACATCCGCCGCCGCCCGAAGATGTCGCCGGCGCGGCCGCCGAGCAGCAGCAGGCCGCCGAAGGCGAGCGTGTAGGCGTTCAGCACCCACGACAGGTTCGCGTCGGAGAACTTGAGCGAGGTCTGGATCTTCGGCAGGGCTATGTTGACGATGGTGGCGTCGAGGACCAGCATCAGCTGGCAGGTCACGATGGTCGCGAGGATGAGTCCCGGCTTGGGCTCGCGCTTTGGAACAACTTTCCCGGTGGAAGGTGTTGTGGATATGGACGCAGTAGACATGGTGTCCTTCACCTGACGGCGAGCATTTAAGCGGAGGCTAACTCCGTTTAGCGTAGAGTGCCGGTACGCGTGGCGGCAACTGGAATTCCGCGGGGCTCGGGGACGCCCTGCTCAACTAGGTGAAAGGTTGATGACACGGTGAGGGCTGACGCGCTCCGCAACCGCGAGCGCCTCGTCGAGGTCGCCCAGTCGGCGTTCGCGACCCACGGGATCGAGACGTCCCTGGAGGAGATCGCGCGCCAGGCGGGTGTGGGAATCGGGACACTCTACCGCCGGTTCCCCCGGCGCGAGGATCTCATCGCCGCCGTTCTGGCCGAGCGCTACCTGAAGCTCGCCGAATGCGCCCAGACCCTCGCCGAGCGCCGCGAGGACGCCGACGCGGCGGTCACCGAGTGGCTGACGCTGCTGATCGAGCACATGGCGATCTACCGCGGCCTGTCGCTGGCGGTGAAAGAGGCCATCCACGACCAGAGCACCGCGCTCGGGCAGACATGTAAAGAAATGATGGACGCCGGGACCCGGCTGCTGGAGCGCGGGCAGCAGGCCGACGCGTTCCGCTCGGACGTCACCTTCTGGGACGTGATGTCGCTGTGCTCCGGCATCGTCACGGCCGTGGAGCGGCGCGCCGAGAAGCCGGTCGACTCCGGCGTGCCGCCGGTGAACCCGTACCTGCTGCTCGATGTGGTGCTGCGGGGGCTGCGCAAGCAGGACGCTTAGGGGTTAATCCCGACAGTCGCCCTCGGAACGTCCCGGAAGGCCTGCCGTGCCCGAAGCAAGTGAATGAGCGGTGAACGCCAGACGAACTTCAGGTGACTAAGTTACGGTGAGGCATGCTCACCGAACCCCGGCACGCCGTCGTCCAGCACCGTGCGCAGGCCGCCGACGACCGCCCCCGAGTGTCCGTCCTGCGCTGGTCGGGAGTGGTGTCCCTGGGCGTCTTCGTCCTGCTGGCTATCATCGTCGCGACCAAGGCGTCCCGGGGCACGGACCAGTCGATCGACGACTCGCTGAACCGGTTCGCGCTGCGCGACTCCGGGGTTGCCGACTTCTTCAAGGCGGTCACCAACGCCGGCTCGCCGACCGTGACGCTGGGCCTCGGGATCCTCGTCGCGGTCGCGTTCTATGCGATGCGGATGCGGACCTCGGCATATTTCGCCGCCGCCTCGGTGGTCGGCGCCTACGCGATCGCCTACGTCGCCAAGAAGGGCGTCGACCGCCACCGCCCGGTCTGGGACGCCGCGCACACGATCTCCACAGAATCCGGCGCCTCGTTCCCCTCCGGGCACGCCACCGGCACCTCGGCCCTGGCCGCGGTGCTGATCCTGGCGGCGGTTCCGCTGCTGGCCGGCCTGGCTGCCCGCCGGGCCGTCGCGGCCGTGCTGGTGCTGTACGTGATGGTCATCGCCGTGTCGCGTCCGGTCCTCGGCGTCCACTTCCCGACCGACGTCCTGGCGGGGGCCGCGCTGGGCGCCGGCTGGACGCTCTTGTGCGCCTCCGTGCTGCGGCCTTGGAGGGACCGGCCGTCCGCTGGCTGACCCGCTTAGGAGAACAAGCCGTTCACGCGTGATACTAAGGGCGGACGAGCATAGGGTTTTGCAGCCCGCACCGCTGCGTCGCCCACCGCATCAACAGGAGGACCGGAGAAAGTGACTTACGTCATCGCCCTGCCCTGCGTGGACGTGAAGGACAAGGCCTGCATCGAGGAGTGCCCTGTCGATTGCATCTACGAGGGCGAGCGCATGCTCTACATCCACCCGGACGAGTGCGTCGACTGCGGCGCCTGCGAGCCGGTGTGCCCCGTCGAGGCGATCTTCTACGAGGACGACACCCCGGAGCAGTGGAAGGACTACTACAAGGCCAACGTGGAGTTCTTCGACGACCTCGGCTCCCCCGGTGGCGCCTCCAAGATGGGTCTGATCGAGAAGGACCACCCTCTGGTGTCCGCCCTGCCGCCGCAGGCCGAGGGCGAGAGCTGAGACCAGCTCTCCCGCCGGCGACATCCCGCTCCACCAGAGGAAATCCTTCACGATGCGGAAGCTCCCTGACTTCCCGTGGGACCGGCTCGCGCCCGCCAAGGCACGGGCCGGCCAACACCCGGACGGGATCGTCGACCTGTCCGTCGGCACGCCTGTCGACTCGGTGCCGGCCGTCGTCCAAGACGCGCTGCGCACCGGGTCCGACGCGCCCGGCTACCCGCTCACCCACGGCACCCCCGCCCTGCGCGAGGCGGCGGTCGGCTGGATGGCGCGCCGGCTCGGCGTGACCGGAACCGCCCCGGCGGCCGTGCTGCCGGTGATCGGCACCAAGGAACTGGTGGCCTGGCTCCCGACGCTGCTGGGCCTGGGCCCCGGCGACCAGGTGGCCATCCCGTCGGTGGCCTACCCGACCTACGACGTCGGCGCCCGGATCGCCGGCGCCGACACCCTCGTGGCCGCCCCGGAGGACGCTGCGGACCTGATCCGCGCGCGCCGCCCGAAACTCATCTGGCTCAACTCCCCGGCCAACCCGAACGGCCGGGTCGCCCCCGCCGCCGAGCTGCGCGCCGTGGTCGAGGCGGCCCGGGAGTCCGGGACCGTCGTGGCCTCCGACGAGTGCTACATCGAGCTGGCCTGGGAATCCGAGCCGGTCTCGCTGCTGCACCCGGACATCTGCGGCGGCAGCCACGCGGGCCTGCTGGCCGTGCACTCCCTGTCGAAGCGTTCGAACCTGGCCGGCTACCGCGCCGGCTTCGTCACCGGCGATCCCGCGCTCGTGGCCGATCTGCTGGAGGTGCGCAAGCACGCCGGCCTGATCATGCCGCAGCCGGTGCAGGACGCGATGACGGCCGCCCTGACCGACGACGTCCACGCCGCCGAGCAGAAGGAGCGTTACCGCAGGCGCCGCCAGGTGCTGCGCGAGGCGCTGGAGCGCGCGGGCTTCCGGATCGACCACTCCGAGGCCGGGCTGTACCTGTGGTCCACGCGCGACGAGGACTGCTGGAGCACCGTGGACTGGCTCTCCGAGCGCGGCATCCTGGTGGCTCCCGGGGACTTCTACGGCGAGGCCGGGGCGCGGCACGTGCGGGTCGCGCTGACCGCGACCGACGAGCGGGTCGCCGCCGCGGCCGCACGGCTCACCGTGGCGTGACGACCGGCTGACCGCCTCTTGAGCAGGCGAACATCACGACTTTCGTACTGTCGTACCAGACATAGTACGAACCCGCATATGCCTCAGTAGTCTGATCACCGGGCCCCACGGACGGGGCCCGGTTCGGTCTGTACTCGTGCACATCCGCCACCGAGGGGGAGTAATGCCAACTGAGGAGCCGGTTCCAACGGAGCAAGCAGTCAGACCTGTCATCTTCTGCGGTTTCAGCGCCATCATGCTGTTCGCCTACGGCGACGTGCTCCCGGCGAAGTCCGTGATCGTCGTCGAGGAGGGGGAGTACGCGCGCAAGCGCGACGCCCAGGCGTCCGTCAGCTGGTCGCCGCTGGTCCGCGAGATCATCGAGTGGGACCACGAGCAGCCGGGCAAGGCCGACGAGTTCTTCCTGGCGCACCGCGGCCTGGACCCGGTCGCGGTCGTCCCGGTCACCGAGGCCGGAGTCCTGTTCGCGGCCCGCCTGGCCGAGCGCTACGGCCTGCCCGGGTCCGGCTTCGGCGCGGCGCAGGCGCTGCGGGACAAGTACCGGCTGCGCGGGATCACCCGGGCCGCCGGGATACCGAACCCGGAGTCGGCCGTGGTGGCCGACGCCGCGCAGGCGCGGGCGTTCATGGCGGCCGGGACCGGCCCGATCGTGATCAAGCCGGGCGCCGGGCAGGGCTCGGTGGCCACGCTCGTGGTCCACGACCCCGCCGAGATCGACGGGGTCTGGCAGTCGCTGCGCGACGAGGACGACGCCTCGCTCGGGCCCAGCGCGCTCATGCTGGCCGAGCGGTTCGTGACCGGCGACGAGCTCAGCGTCGAGATGCTCGTGCAGGGCGGCGCGGGCGTGTTCGCCAACGTCACCGCCAAGCTGCTGTACCCCGGACCGCGGCCGGTGGAGAAGGGCCACGTGATCCCCGCGGACATCGCCCCGGAGCTGAGGGACCTGCTGGTCGAGCAGACCGAGCGGGTGGTCGAGGCGGTGGGCTTCGCCGACGGCATCGTGCACTGCGAGTGGATCGTCGACGACGGGGTCCCGTACCTGGTGGAGTGCGCCGGCCGGGGCGCCGGCGACGGGATCCTCGACATGATCCGGCAGGCCTACCCGGTCGACATCCTGCCCGCCTACATGGACATCCTGGCCGGCCGGACGATCTCGGTCGAACTGCCGGCCCAGGCCAAGCGCGCGGCGTCGATCCACTACAGCACGGCGCAGCCGGGCCTGGTCACCGAGATCCGCGGCCTGGACGCGGCCCGCGAGTCCGAGGGGGTCTTCTACGCCGACACCGTCGTGGAGGTCGGCGACCGGCTGAACGAGCTGCGCAGCTCCGGCGACCGGCCCGCCTTCGCCGCGGTGACCGCGGACACGCCGGCCGAGGCGCTGCGGCTGGCGATGGCGGCGGCGGAGCTGATCGAGGTCGTCACGCGGGTGGAGTGAGCGGCTGAGGCCGTCTTCTGACGTGCTCTCTTGGCGTCTGGCGTCTGGCGTCTGGCGTCTGGCGTCTGGGGCTTGGCGCCCGGCGTCCGGGCCGCGCGACATATGCGCGGTCCGGACGCCGACCATTGCGAGACTCTCAGGCGGTCGGCGGCTCTTTCTCGAAATACCGCATCGCCTGCTTGTAGTATCCGCGCGGGTTCGTGTCCAGATACCGGGCCCACGCGGGATCCCGCTCCCCGCGCATCCACGCGACCCGCGCCAGCGCGTAGCCGAACATCGGCTGGTTGATGTAGCCGAGCTGCTGCCGCTGCCAGCCGCCCCGGCCCTGGGAGAACGTGAAGGCGGCGTTGGCGGTGAAGATGCCGAGGCCGAAGAACACCGTGGCCAGGTCCGTCAGCGGCTCGTGGTCGCCCTCGGCGGAGCTGGACAGCCCCCGGTAGAGCAGCTTGTGGTGGCACAGTTCGTGGGCGGCGACCGCCACGACCCGGCGAGGGTCGGACGCGTTGTCCGTCCCGATCGCGATGACCCCGAGCCCCTCGCGAATGCTGTAGTGGCCGGCGACACTCTTGGACCCGACAACACCGCCGCCGGGGCCGGGCTGCACCGGAGGCCGGCCGTCGTACATGGCGACCGCGATCTCCGCCGGGTCGATGCGCAGGTGGGCGCGGACGAGGTCGACGACGCCGAGCACATCGTCCGGAGTGCCCCGATAACTCCCGGGGAAGAACGAAGGTGTGGGTGTGAGCACCTCCGCCTCCAACGCGGCGCGCCCGAACCGCTCGACGCACCAACCCAGCATCTTCTCGATCCACTGGCGCTCCCGGTCCTCGACCGGCGGGCGCGCCCCGAACAGCGGCATGCCCCGAGATTACCCGCCGGGCGTCCGCCCCTGGCGCGCCGGAGGCGGCGGTTTCCGGCGCCGGCGCCCCGGGTAGCCGCCCAACGGAGGAGAGGCCATGATCCGCACAGTCCGCACCCCGGACGGCCGCCGCCTGGCGGTCTCCCAGCGCGGAGACCCCCACGGGGCCCCGGTGATGCTGTTCCACGGCACCCCGGGCAGCAGACTCGGCCCCGTCCCGCGGCCGATGACCCTCCACGCGTCCGGAATCCGACTCCTGACCTTCGACCGCCCCGGCTTCGGCGACTCCGACCGGCAGCCCGGCCGCACCGTCGCCTCAGTCGCGGAGGACGCCCGCACAGTCGCTGACGCCCTGGACGTGGAACACTTCGCCGTCCTCGGCCGCTCCGGCGGCGGCCCCCACGCTCTGGCCTGCGCGGCCCTGCTCCCAGACCGCGTGACAAAGGCGGCGGCCATGGTCGCCCTAGCCCCCCGCGACGCAATGGGCACCGCCTGGTTCGCCGGCATGACACCGGGCAACGTCGAGGCCTACACCCAAGCCCTCACGAACCCCGAAGCCCTCCGCCGCGTCCTGGACGACCGCGCGGCCCGCATCCGCGCCGACCCCGCAAGCCTCCTGGCGAACATCGACGAAGGCCTCGAACCCGCGGACCGCGCGGTGATCCGCCAAGCGAACATCCGCCACGAACTCGTAGCGGCCTACGCAGCAGCGGTGTCCCACTCAGCCGACGGCTGGTACGACGACGCCCTGGCCCTCGCGGCACCATGGGGCTTCGACCCAGCGGACATCCGCGTCCCGGTCTACCTCTGGCACGGAGCCGAGGACCGCTTCTCCCCGGCAAGCCACACGCGCTGGCTGGGGGAGCGCATCCCCCGCGCGACGGTCGACCTGGAACCGCGCGCGTCGCACTTCAGCGCACTGCTGCGGATGCCGCAGGTGATCGTGTGGTCCGGCGCGCGGGTTTCGTGGGACGCGGCGGTGGCGCTTGGGGGGTAGCGCCCTGGCTTTCGGCCGCCGGCTGAGTGAGCTGCTGTTTTGGGGAACGGCTGCCTTAGCGAGTCGCCACGTGAGTGAGTCGCCACCTTGAGCAGCAGCGTTCGCTAGGGGGCACAGTGACAAGCCGGCGCGGTGCTGAGCCAGGGCTCTGCGCAGAGATGTGTTGGCGCCCGGCCACCTCAATAAGCCGCCGCCTCCAGATCCCGCCCCACCCGCGCCCCGCCTCGCACCCGCGTGCACACCGGGTGGCCTTCGCCGAGTGCGGCGCCGAGGCGGTCGAGGCAGCGGGCTGTCGTCATCTCGGCTTCGGCGGTGCGGCCTGTCGCGCGCAGTGTTGCCGCGTGGTTCGCCTCTGCGGTGAGTGTGTACACGTGTCCGTCGCCTAGGCGTTCGCGCGATCCCGCCAGGACTCGCTCCTCCAGTGACAGTGCTGCCGCGAGTTCTCCGTCGTCCGCCAGGCAGTTCGCGAGGTTGCCTGCTGCGGCGAGGGTGAAGGGGTGCGATGCGCCGAGTGCCGCGTCGAAGCCGGCCAGTGTGCGCTCGGCGTGGGTTCGGGCTCGTGCCACGTTGCCTGCCGCGCGTTCGTAGACCGCCAGGTTGTTCACCGCCACGAGTGTGTAGGGGTGGCGTTCGCCCAACTCCGCCTCGTAGAGGGCCAGGCAGTCCGTGCTGATCGCTACCGCCTCCGCGTCGCGGTCCTGTGCCGCGAGGTCTGCGGCGCGGTTCAGGGCGCAGGCCCGGGTGTCGGGGTGCCGTGCGCCGAAGCGTTGCAGGTAGCGCTCGTATGTTGCCTCCGTCAGCTCCTGCGCTTCCTCAAGACGCCCGCACTTGCGCAGCGCGACCGCCAGGCTCTTCGCCGTCCGGAGTGTCTCCGCGAAGTCGTCCCCCAAGACGTCGCGGTACGTCTCCAAAGTCGCGCGCAGCAGCTCCACCGCCTCCGCGAAGCGGCCGGCGTCGATCATGTCCCGCGCGAGGGATCCCGCCGAGCTCAGGGTGTACGGGTGTCCCGTCCCCAGGACATCGCGCCGCCGCGCGAACACCTCCCGGTCGATCTCGGCCGCTCTGGAGAAGTCCCCGACAAGTCGGTACGAGATCGCCAGGTTGTTCGCCGACGACAGCGCCTGTGGGAAGTCCACTCCGAAGTTCTCCGCGAACCGCGCATACGTCTGCTCATCCAGAGCCAACGCCTCGTCGAACCGCCCCAGCCCGCGCAGTGCTGCGGCGAGGCCGCCGGCGGTCATCAGGGTGTGCCGATGGTCGTTGCCCAACGCGGCAGCCTGCGCGCGCAGCACCTCTGCGTTGATCTCACGTGCCTCCTCAAAGCGCCCCATCGACCACAGGACGTTCGCCGTATGGAACCGCAGCGACAGCAGGTCCGGATCCTTGTCCGGCGGGCGGCCCCGCGAGACCCAGACCGCGGCCACCTCTTCGGCGAACGCTAAAGCCGCTCCCAACTCCCCGCGCTTCCAGAGGTACCGCACCCGGTCGATGAGCAGTTGCAGCGTCTCGCCCTCCGCGCACAGCCGCGCACGGCTCGGGCCCAAGTGCGCCCAGATCTGGTCGTAGCGCGGCCAGTTCTCGGGATCGTCCGTGTCCCCTGCGCGGGGCCGTGCGCCGACCAGCACACGGTGCACCTCATGGCACGCCTGTTCCTGCTCCTCCTCGCTCATCTGCGCGCGGATCACCGACTGCACCAAGCGGTGCACCTGGAGCGTGTTGGAGGCGGCGTCCACGCGGGCCAGCGCGAAACGCCCGACCTCGCGGACCACGCGGCCGATCATCATCCGGTCGCGCAGCGCCTCGTCGTAGGGGATCAGCGCCTGGATCATCTCGTCCGAGCGCAGCAAGGACATCGAGACCGGCTCCGGGGCCAGGAAAGAGCACAGCTGCAACAGCCGCACGGCGGCTGGCGAGCGGTCGCGCAGCGCCTCGAACGAGATCGTCCACGTCGTGGCCACCGGCACCGGGTAGTCGCCGGGCTGGTTCAGCGCCAGCACCGCCGATGCCTGCCGCTGGAGCTCTGCCAGGTACTCGCCGACCGGGGTGCCGGTCTCGGTGAGCCATGCCGCCGCCTGTTCCACGGCCAGCGGCAGGTCGCCCAGCGCGACGGCCAGGGCGCCGGCGTCCTCCATGGCCAGTCCCGGGACCCGGCGTCGCAGGTGCTCCACGCTCTCGGCGCGGGTGAACACCTCGACTTCCAGGGGCGCCGCCTCCTGTGCCCACGCCGGGTTCCGCGACGTGATCAGCACGTGCCCGTGCCGGCTCTCCGGCAGGTACGGCCGTACCGCCCCGGGTTCGTCGGCGTTGTCGTAGACCAGCAGCCAGCGGCGCACCGGATCCCCGCGCCGCAACGCCTCCAGGACGGCCGCCGCGGTCTCGGCGATGCCGCTGTCCGCACGCAGGCCGAGCCCCAGCGGCCGGGCCAGGCGGGCCAGTTCGGTGGGGATCAGCTCCGGCTGGTCCGCCGACAGCCACCACACCAGGTCGTAGTCGCCCTTGAACCGGTGCGCGTACTCCAGCGCGACCTGGGTCTTGCCGACGCCTCCCAGCCCGTGCAGCGCCTGCGGCGGCGCGGAACCGGCCGCCGAGCCGTGCAGCAGCCGGTCGCGGACGTGCTCCAGGACGTCGTCGCGCCCGGTGAAGGTGGCGTTGCGGCCGCGCAGGTTCCAGACGCGCGGATCGACGCCGGGGAAGCGCGGGCCGTGCGCGCGGGCGGAGGGCAGGGCGTCGGGAGAGCGTGCGCGCCACTGCGCATAAGCGTTCCGGTCCACGGCGCGCAGCAGCGTCTCCACAGCTTCCGGTTCGCTGAGCCGTGCCAAGTCGATCGGCGAGTTCGCCTGGTACTGCGCCGGCAGCCGGACGTCCGCCACGCGCACCGCGGTGACCCGTCGTGGCGACCGTCCCTCGGCCGACAGCGCGCTCGCGCCAAGGCGCCGTAAGTCGGCGTGCACCTCGGCAGAACGCAGATACGCATGCGACGCTATAGCGAGTATCTGTCGGTCCCCTTCAGGCTCTCCAGGTTCTTCTGCCGAGGACGCTGTGTCGGAGTTTGCTATAGCGATTCCCACTCCTACAAGATCCGCAGGAACCTCTACCTGCGCCAAGATCTCCCGGACCCAGTCGGCCCACATCCGGTCCTCGGCCACGTAGTGGATCAACGGACGGACCTTCGTGGTCTGCCGCCGAGTGAACCCCTCCAGAATCCGCTGCCTTCGGTTCTCCTCCATAGCGGGAAGGCCGGTGACCCGGCCCATAGTGATCTCAGCGGTCAGCCGCTCGAAGGCGGCCAGTAGCGAGGTCGGCAGGCCGGGAGTGTCGCCGAACACGGCAAGGGTCTCTTCGTACGCATAGAAGGGCCGGTAGGGGATTTCTACAGAGGCCCAGTACTGCGTCCGGCGCTCGTCGTCCATGCCGGCCGGGAACCCGCCGAACCGGGACGCCACCACCGCGCGCCCGGCGTCCGCCTTGGCCTTCTCCGCCTCATCCACACGCATCGGTACAGGCAGGATCCGTATAGGCCGGTCCAGACAGTGCTCCCGCACCCGGCGCGCCACACCGAGCGCCCCGTCGATGTTCTGGTCGCTGAGTGCGAAGCAGTCCACGAGGACGTCGGGCAGCTGAAGCGTGCAGATGTCGGCGATGTCCGACAGCCCCGTGCGGCTGTCGATGAGGATGTAGTCGTACGCCGCCTTCATCCCCTCGCGCATCGCCTGGAAGAACAGGCCGCCGCCCATCTCCTCGTAGAAGTCGTCCCAGCCGCGCGGCGCCATGGCCGAGGCGTAGTCGCGGTTCTGGCGCCCCGCCGGAAGGAAGTCCAGAGCCCCGTTGCCGGGGAACGGCCAGTCGATGCCCACCGTGTGCCGGGCCACCTCCGCGGCCTGCCGGTGCCAGTCCGTCGGCCGGTCCTCCCGGTGCTGGTGCACCTGCCACGCGTAGTCGACGATCAGGTCGATGACCCCGCCGGCGGACTGTAACGCCGAGGGCGGCAGGAACGGATGGTAGAAGCGGTGCAGCCCCGGCGAGTCCAGGTCCCAGTCCACGGCCAGCACCCGCCGGCCGTTCGCGGCCAGGACCCACGCCACGTTCGCCAGGGCCATGGTGCGGCCGGTGCCGCCCTTGTAGGAGTAGAAGGTGATGACGGTGCCGTCCGGGTCAGAGGACATCGGGCGCTTCTCCTTGTGGTCGCTCTGCGGTGGGCAGTGAGCGGAGACGTGGCGGCCGCGCGGAGGGTCCGTCCGGTGCGTGGGGTATCAGGTGGCGGACCAGTGCCGCCTTGGCGGCGGGATGCACCTCTCGGAAGTAGAAGTCGTCGAAGTCCGAGGACGCGATCTGGTGGGGCCGGCTGGCGAACCACTCGGTGAGTTTCGCCTGCACGGCGCGGACGTACGCGGCCACGGCCTCGTCCGCCGAGCCGCGCGGGCTCTCGGGACGATCGGGCACGGGAACAGGGAGCGGCGAGGGCTCACCGGGCGAGCCCGAGAGCGGGTCCGACAACGACTCTGAGAGCGGGTCCGTGAGTGCCTCCGTAAGCGGGGCGGCGAGCTTGTCCGCGATCGCCGGCCCGGCCGGTAACGCCAGCGGCCGCCGCCCCGGCAGCGACAGCGCCGTGCGGCCCCCGACCCGCCGCACCAACTCCCGCGCCGCGTCGAAGAGCCCCTCGGCGCTCTCGAAGCGCCCGCGCAGCCACGTGAAGTCCACCGGCTGCGCCGCCTGCGGCGAGCCGCTCAGCGCCACCCGCACGACCTCCCGCGCCAGCGCGTGGATCGCCAACTGGTACTCGTCCTTGAAGCGCGCCAGCCGGATCAGCTGAAGGAAGCCCAGGCGCGCGTAGGCCTCGCCGAGCGTGTGGTGGTCGAACTGGAGTGCCTGCGCGGCCGGCGGGAGGTCGGTGTCCGGCATCGGCAGCCACAGCACCGGGATGATCGCCTCGGGCCGGGTACCGGAGGTCAGCTCGTGCGCGCTCTGCCGGGCCTGGAACAGGTACCACTCGCTGGCGCAGCTAAGGGACGTGAAGTAGCGCGGCGTATAGAGCGGCACGAACACCCGGCACGCCGCCAGCGCCTCGGAGATCCGCCGCGGCCACTCCTGCCCGACCCGCAGCTCCCGGTCCATGAACCCGGGCCGGGCGTGCCGGGGGAGCGCGGTGAGCTCCGCGACCTCGAACGTCAGGTCGTCGAAGAACCGCAGCGTCCAGCGGTCCGGGTCCTCGGCGGTTCCGGACTTTTCCTCAGGGGCGCGGTGATGCCTGGCATAGCTGAGGAAGAAGACCGGGGCCGACCCGTGTTCGGCGCCTTTCGGCGCCCGACTCGGCACAGCCATCCGCCCCCCTGCAACCGGCGGGTCACCCCGTGACCTTCACTGTGTTCTCACACTGCGTCTCTTGAAGGATTGCGCGGGGTAATCGGTGGCGTCAACGTTGCGTATCGCGGTCAGACCTTGGACGTCCAGGCTTCCAACGTGGTTCGCAGCGCGTCCACGAACCGTAGGCCGAGAGGCGTCAGGGAACCGGAGCCGGCCAGTACATGCGTGGCGCGCAGAGTGTGCCCGAACCAGAGTGCGAACTCCGCCTCCGCGTGCGCGCGCTCCTCAGGGTCCGGCGCGGTGAACCGGCGAACCCGCCAGAAGTCGGTGACGCCGACATGCGCGTACGTCCCCTGCAGAAGTCCTTCCAACGGACGCGGGTCCTGCCGCCACGGAGCCTCGAACAGACGGGTGTCGTGCGGATCGTGCAAGTCCGCCATGTCCAGCACCGCGCCGAGCTTTGCGTGTTGGAACTCATGGATCATCAGGAGCGCCAATGCGGAGGCGGACGGATCGGCGGTACCCGTGCGCAGTACCGGCAGGCCCGCACCGATCGCTCCATAGGCCCGGCGCGCGGTGGAGCTGACGGCCCGCCCCGACAACGACGGCGCCAACGGCACGATCGTCGACAGCCCGGCGGCGATGCCCGGCGCGTAGGAGTGGTGGTCCCGCGCGAGGAGTTCCCACGCCGCAGGGACGGTGCGCGTCCACGCCGCCGCCGCACTGTCGGGCAGCCGCTGCGCGACCTCCCAGTGATGGCACCGGCGGAACGGGTCCGTGTCCTCTAAGGCGATACCTCCTCCAGAGAACACCGGAAGGGCCACACGCCGGACGCCCTGCCACCCCTGCAGAGCGAACACGTCGCACTCGCCGCCGGAGATCCGCAGCCGGACGGACCGGCCCGCGTCGGCGCCGACGACCAGGCGCCCGAGCGTGGGGAGGTACACGGCACCCCGCCGTACCGGCACCTCGACCTCCGCGTCGACACCGGCGCGGACGGCGGTCGCGGCGGCCAGCGCGGCCAGGTGCGCGAAGTCCTCGGGATCGGCCCGGCCGGATTGCGCGTCGTCGAGGCAGCGCAGAGCCCAGACCGACGTGTAGGGATGCCCGAGAACTTCGTGCAGCGCGTCCTTGTGGTCAGTGTCGAGGGCCGTCAGCGCGGCGACCGCGGCGTCCACGAGTTCCTGCCGGGCCCCGCTGGCGCCGTCCGCCGCGGCGAATACCTTGGCGAGCAGCAGTATGCGCAGTGAGCGCTGGAAGCGATTCAGGTGGGCGATCGCTTTGGCGTCGCCGTATCCGTGGGCCAGCTGATGCAGCACATCCGCCGGCAGCCCGAGGGCCCGCTGCGCGGGGACCCGCGCGACGACGGATGCCTGGGTCCGGGTCCTGATCCCCAAGATGAGTTCCTTGAGATCGCGACAGTAGACACTTGGGTTCTCAAAGGGATCGGCCTCTGGAGCGGTTTGCGAGGGAGCTCTATAGCGATGGGTGCGCAGTCCCCCTCCGCATACGGCGACCACAGGACACTGTCGGCAGGTCTCGCACAGATCCGCCAAGCCGTGGCGCCGTGCCTCGAAGCCCGGATGCGCGGAAGCCTCGTCGAAAGAGTGCTCGGCGACAGTGAAGCCGGTATCAGGCGCACCGTCATAGGCCGCCTTCAACGAGTCCGTCTGTTCCAGCGCCCCGTCCGTCTCCACGACCACAAGGTCGACCGGGCTCAGCCCCAGTGACTCGGTTCCGCTCGGCAGGCCACGGAATGCGTCCAGGACAGAGGTGAACGAACGGATCGGGAACGGACGGCCTTCGTCATCCCAGCGGTCGAACACCGCGAGCATCCAGTCCGCGTATTCGGCCCGACCGGTATCCGCTCTCAGCGGCTGATCGCTATGCGTGGCGTGCGGGAGAAGGAAATCGGCGCGCGGCGGAGCGGCATCACGTACCGCCTCATAGACGGCCACCGGATCGTTGCGGACGTCGATGGTGCACAGGACTCCGGCATAGATATCCGGGTAGTCGTCGCGCAATAGTGACACCGCGCGTAGTGCCTCCATATGACTGGACGCTCCGTTGACGAACCGCCGGTGCCGGTCGCTCGCCGCACGGTCGCCGTCCAGCGACACTCCGACGCGGACGCGGTGCTCACGGAACAGCTCGCAGTATTCGCCGGTGAGCCGAACCCCATTGGTGTGGACACGCAGATCCACCGCACAGCCCGCGCTCTCGATGACCTCGCGCAGCGTCCTCAGCGCCTCCCGCATGCGTGCCGGCCCCAAGAGCAGCGGCTCTCCGCCGTGCAGGACCAAGGCGACAGCGGGAAGCCGATGCGCGGCTGCGTGCTCAGCGATCCGCTCGGCGGTGCGGCGCACGGTCTGTTCGGACATGAACCGCGGTTTGTGACGCCACGAGGTGTCGGCGGCCTCGTACACGTAACAGTGGTCACAAGCCAGGTCGCATCGGCTCGCCACCTTCAGGACGAACTCCCGGAACGCGGGCGCGGACGTCATGGCACCGCCCTTCCGTCACACGGCCGAGTTGAACGACGCGGCCACCGGCACCGTCGCGGTCCCCCCGTCGCGCGGCGGGCTGATGCGCCGGTCGACGTCCTCGGACCGCACCTCGCCGGCCGAGACCGAGCGCGAGACATCGGCCAGGGACTGCTCGGCCAGGTCCACCAGACCCGAGCTGACACCTGTCGTCTTGCCGTGGCGGTGCTTCATCCGTGGCTCCCGGTGGGGCGGTTCACACGTTGTCAGGCATGGCGATTCATTGCGCCTTCGCGGCGCCCGCATGCGAAGAGTTGCGGATAATCGCTCCTAGGAGGGATTCCTCTTGTCATCAGGTTATGTGACATCAGAGCGCGCTGATCAAGCGGACAGACGGAAATCCCCCGTATGGCCGCACCGCCGGCGCGCGAAAGACCCCTGGCACGCTCAAGCGCATGCCAGGGGTCTTAGGGAAGGCTTTCAGAAGTCGGCGCCGCTTCCGCCGCGCCGACCGCCGCCGGTGGCTGGAGCCGACCGGAGCCGGCCTGGATTCGGGCCGGAACGGGGCCGGAACATGTCCGGAATCGGCTGGAAGCGAAGCGAACCCGGCCCCGATTCCGCGCCGATCGCCGCCGTCAGTCGGAGCCGACCGGAGCCGACCGGAGCCGACCGGATCCAGCCTGGATTCGGGTCGGAACCGGGCTGCGACAGGGCCGCAATCGGTCCGGAAGTGAAGCGGACCCGGCCCCGATTCGAGCCTGATGCGAGCCCGATTCGAGCCCGCGAGCCCGCTTCGGCCCGGAACCGGCCTAGAAGTGGCCGAGCAGCCCGGTCAGGCTGCCCACCGGCAGACCCGAGGTCAGCCCGCCGACCACCGGCAGGTTGCCGGTAGGCAGCTGGCCCATGAGCGGCAGCGAGCTCTGCGGCTGGGCCGCGGCCGCCGGCGGCTGGGCCGACGCGGCGGGGATCGCGTAGCCGCCGACCGGCGCGGTGACCGCGGGCGCCACCGGCGAGACGGTCCGGCTGCGGGTGCCGGCGTGTGCCGGCGTCATCAGGGCCGGCGGGGTCGGCATGTGCGGGGGCGGGAAGGACGCCTTCAGGTCCGAGGCCGCCTGCTCGCCGACCGCGGCGGCGTTCGGCGAGGTCGGCGCCGGGTCGCCGGTCAGCTGGCCGACCACCGGCAGGTTCTGGGCCATCGGCCCGACTACCGGCAGCTGGCCGGCCAGGCCGCTCACCGGCAGCCCGCCGGCCAGGTTGCTCAGCGGAAGGCCGCCGGTGAGGCCGCTGACCGGGGCGGCCAGGCCGCCGTTCAGCGGCATGATCGAGCCGAGCCCGCCGGCCAGCGGCAGGGCCGAGCGGGTCACCGGCAGCGGCGCGGTGGCCAGCTGGGAGGCGTCTGCGGCAGCGGTCGAGATCGGCGCGGCGTCCAGCGGGGCGCTGGTCGTCGGTCCGGTCGTCGCGGAGGCGACGCCGCCGACGACGGGACCGGCGGCCATCGCGGCCGCCGTGACGACCAGGCCGCGCCGGACCGTGGTGCTCAAGGTGCTCATTGCCTGGTTCTCCTAGGATCGGGGCTGCCACGTCGACGCGACAGCTCCCTGCCCAACGGATGAACCCCGCTCCGGGAAACGCTGATGGGAGTAAAGGGAATGTAATATCTGCGGATAATGATCGAGTCGTTGGATATCAGAACCCGGTCGGAGAGTGGAATTCCTCGTCGAATTCCGCGATGTGCCGCCGGGCATCGTCGGCGCCGGTGAACACGAAAGCTTTGATCCCGGCTTCCCGCGCCGCGGCGACATTCACCTCGCGGTCGTCCAGGAAGAGCACTTCGCCGGCCGGCGCGCCGAGCCGGTCCAGCAGGACCCGCCAGATCGCGGGATCCGGCTTGGCGATCCCCACCTCGCCGGAGATCACGAAGTGCTCGAACGGCGCGGCCCACTCCCGGGACCGGAACGCGGTGCCGTGCGCGACCGGCGCGTTCGACAGCAAGGCCAGCCGCCGCCCGGCGGCCGCGAGTTCGGCCAGCAACGCCACAGACCGCGGGTCGAGGGTGTTCCACAGCTCGACGTCCGCGGCGTTCAGCTTCCGGGCCTGCGCCGGTCCGACCTCGACCCCGGCCCGGTCGCCGACCGCCTGCCAGTACTCCAGGGCGTCCATGCCCCGGTCGAACTTGTCGCGAAACCGCCAGTAGCCGTCCGTGAAACCGGCAGCCGGAGCCTCCGCGGACTCAGCCAGCCGCGCGAAGGCCTCCGGTGTCGGCCGCTGGGCGATGACCTCGCCGTAGTCGAACACGATCCATGTCATCGCCCCAGCGTGCCAGGCCTCAGCCGCCCTTCACCACCGAGACCTCGACGGTCCCGGCGGCCACCGGGGAGGCCGAGTTCCACTTGCCGGAGGAGCGGGTCCACACTTGGTCGGCGTACTGGACCTTGTCCACCGTCAGGTTCTTCGCCGAGGCGACCGCCCAGTCGGCGATCACGTGCGGGTCGAAGAGCCCGTTGCTGGACGCTATCCGCAGCGTCAGCCCGTCGCTGGTGTGCGAGTACTGAGGAGCGGCGTTGGCGCCGTTCGCGCTGAACTGCTTCACCAGCGCCTGGCCCAGGGCCGAGGCGCGCGGCGTCAGGCCGTTCGAGCCCGGGGTCTCGGCGGCGGCCTTCGGGTCGTTGTAGGTGCAGGTCAGCGAGGTGCCGGACTTGGCGTCCAGCGAGGTGGCCAGGACCGTGGCCATCTCCTCCCACTGCCCGTAGGACTCGCCGGAGGAGTCCGCGCTGCGCTGCACGGACTGCGCGGCCTTGCCGACGGAGATGCTCTCCCAGTTGTTCACGTTCAGCAGCGCGTGGAAGAACTGCCCGGTGGAGTACACGGGGTCCATGATCTGGTCCGTGGTGCCCCAGCCCTGCGAAGGCCGCTGCTGGAACAGCCCGAGCGAGTCGCGGTCGCCGCCGGTCAGGTTCTGGATCTTCGACTCCTGCTCGGCCGTGGCCAGAGCGATTATCGTCGCGCGCTCCGGCAGGCTTTTGGCCCGCGCCACCGCGGCGATCGTCGCCGCGTTCGCCATCCGCTCGTTGGAGATCTGGGAGGACTGGCCGTCCGCGCCGACGGCTGTGCAGTTCTCCGAGGAGAGCCCGCCGGTGAACGCGCGGTACACGAAGAGCCCTCCGGCGCCCAGCACGCCGATCAGCAGCACGGTCACTACCCACGCGCCGATGTGCCGGGACTTGCGCGGCGCCTGTTCCTGCCTGCCTCGGGGGCGGCCTCTCTGACCCATACCGTCCTGTTCCGTCCGCTAATGTCTGAGATCCGTCCTGCGGTGTGAACACCGCCAGGCCACCGTAGCTGAAACACATATCGTGGTGGCCATGACGAACGCACCGACCCCCCAGGATTTCGCCTCCCCGATCTCGGCCGTCATCGACGAGCTGTGGGAGCGCCGCTCGGAGCTGAGCCCGGCGGACTCCGACGCCCGCAAGGCCGTGGTGGAGGCCGTCGACCTGATCGACGCCGGCACCGCGCGGGCGGCGTTCGTGGACCAGGCCAGTGACGAGGTCGTGGTGGACGAGCGGGCCAAGCGCGCGATCCTGCTCTCCTTCAAGGTCCTGGACATGGTCGAGTCGAACGCCGGGGACTTCCGGTACCACGACAAGATGCCGCTCAAGACCGACCTCAACGGCGCCCGCGTGGTCCCCGGCGCGGTCGTCCGCTGGGGCTCCTACCTGGCCCCCGGCTCGATCGTGATGCCCGGCTTCATCAACATCGGCGGCTACCTCGACTCCGGCTCGATGCTCGACACCTGGGCCACGATCGGCTCCTGCGCGCAGATCGGCAAGAACGTCCACCTCTCCGGCGGCGTCGGCATCGGCGGCGTGCTGGAGCCGGCCAACGCCGTCCCGGTCGTGGTCGAGGACGACTGCTTCATCGGCTCCCGCTCGATGGTCGTCGAGGGCGCCCGGGTCCGCCGGGGCGCCAAGCTCGGCTCCGGCACCAACCTCACCAAGTCGATGCGGGTGTTCGACGCCGAGACCGGCGAGGAACTGCCGCGCGGCGAGGCCCCGGCCTGGTCGGTGTGCGTCAGCTCGACCCGGGTGAAGAAGTTCCCCGGCGGGGAGTTCACCACTCCCTGCCTGCTGGTGCTGCGCCGCCTGGAGCCCGGCGAGACGCACGACAAGCTGCAGATCAACGACATGCTCCGCGACAACGGGTTCACCGGCTGAGGACGGGGAGCGACCGACAGATGTCCGGCCTGGACCTCACGCAGAGCGCGGCCCGCCTCACCGCGGCGCTCGTCGACATCGAATCCGAGAGCGGGAACGAGAAGGCGCTCGCCGACGCGATCGAGGAGGCGCTGCGCGTTCATGCGCACCTGGAGGTGCTGCGCGACGGCGACTCGGTGCTGGCGCGCACCAACCTCGGCCGCGCCGAGCGCGTGATCCTGGCCGGACACCTGGACACGGTGCCGATCGCGGTCGACGGCACCGGCCGCCGCAACGTGCCCTCGCTGCTGGAAGGCGACTGGGAGACCGGCACGCTGCGCGGCTGCGGCACGTCCGACATGAAGGCCGGCGTCGCGGTGCAGCTGGTGCTGGCCGCCACGCTCGCCGAGCCGAACCGAGATGTGACGTACGTCTTCTACGAGTGCGAGGAGGTCGAGGCCGAGCGCAACAGCCTGGGCCGGCTGATCCGCACCCGGCCCGAGTGGTTCGCCGCCGACTTCGCGGTCCTGCTGGAGCCGAGCAACAACATCGTCGAGGGCGGCTGCCAGGGCACGATGCGGGCCCGGCTGACCTTCCGCGGCGCCCGCGCGCACTCGGCGCGCTCCTGGCTCGGCGACAACGCGATCCACAAGGCCGGCGCCGCGCTGCGGCGGCTCGCCGAGTACCAGCCGCGCCGGGTCGAGGTGGAGGGCCTGGAGTTCCGCGAGGGCCTGAACGCGGTCGGCATCACCGGCGGCGTGGCCGGCAACGTGATCCCCGACGAGTGCGCGGTGACCGTGAACTTCCGCTTCGCGCCGGACCGCAGTCAGGACGACGCGGAACGTCACGTCCGGGAGGTCTTCGCGGATCTGGACGCTGAGATCGTCGTCACGGACTCGGCCCCGGCCGCGCGTCCCGGACTGCACCTGCCGTTGGCGGCGGAGTTCGTCGGCGCGGTGATGGCGGGAACGGACGCCGAACCCACGGCGAAATTCGGGTGGACCGATGTCGCGCGGTTCGCCGAACTTGGCGTTCCGGGCGTGAACTACGGCCCGGGAGACGGATCCCTGGCCCACAAACCCGATGAATCAGTGGACTTGGGGCAAGTTGTTCGATGCGCGGAGCGGATGAGAAGCTGGCTCGGCTCCGCCTCGTGACCTGACACCCGCGGCGGCGCGCACCTCGTCACAACAGATGCGCGCCGGAGGCAACCGGTTGGGACTCAACAGCGTCTTACCAGCGGCGGAGCAGCTCCCCGGACGACCATGGGAGCCCGTGAACGCCCCGGCTGTCCAGGCAAGTTCCGAGAGGTCCGAAGTTTCGATGAGCCCGACCGGCTGGCCGATGACGGTGACGGCGATCCTTCTGGCGGTCGCCGCGCCGATCGGCACGTATCTGTTGTGGAACCGCATCCGCGGCCCGCGCCCGGTGCGCGCCGCCGCCCGGTTGTCGATGATCGGCGTGAGTCAGGTCATGGCGATCCTGCTGTGCGGCGTGATCGTCAACAACTACTACGGGCTCTACGCGTCCTGGGACGACCTGCTCGGCGACACCGGCAGCCCGGGCGTCATCATCCACGAGAACACCGCGGCGGCCGGCACCCCGATCACCGGCGGCGACCTGACCGACGGCCGGGCCCAGGGCGGTCGCGGCCAGGTGGTCCCGGTGGTGCCGCGCCAGCGGCCGGCCGGCCCCACGCAGGAGTTCAAGAAGTACGGCGACGACGCGGTGGTCACCAGCTTCGTCGGGCCCAAGTCCGGGCTGGGCGGCACGAACGACGTGATCGTCTGGACCCCGCCGCAGTACAACGACCCGGCGTACGCGAACGCCGCCTTCCCGGTCGTCCTGCTCTTCCCCGGCTACCCGGGCACCCCGCAGACCTGGTTCGGCAACATGGCCGGGCAGAAGGAGCTGGGCACGCTGCTCCAGCAGCACGCTTCCACGCCGTTCGTGCTGGTCGCGGTGAACATCTCCCCGGTCAAGGGCGTGAACACGGACTGCACCGACATCCCCGGCGGCCCGCAGGTGGCGACCTACATCACCGACGACGTCAAGAACATGATCGAGCGCAGCTTCCGGGTCACCACCGACCGCTCCGGCTGGGGCATGATGGGCTACTCCGAGGGCGGCCTGTGCGCCGGCAAGCTGCTGGTCCAGTACCCGCAGCTGTTCAGCGCCGCGGTCCAGATGAGCGGCGACATCCGGCCCGGCGGCTACGTCTCCAAGTACGGCGCGACGTTCGCCGACCAGAACTCCACTCTGTGGATCCTGCAGAACCACAAGCCCAACCCGCCGGTGTCCCTGCTGGCCGCGGCCTCGGCCGAGGACGCGCACGGCAGCGTGCTCTCCGACGCGCTGTCGCTGCAGCAGGTCGCCCCGGACGTGGTGGACGTGCTGAAGAAGGACCACGGCTCGCACAACACCGCGGTGTGGAAGCAGTGGCTGCCGCAGGCCTACGGCTGGCTGAGCCAGCACCTGGAGCAGGTGCACCCGCAGTCCTGACCGGTCCGGGGTCCTGCCGCAGGCCACGGCACGTCGGCCGGGCGCGGCGTGCTCGTCGCCTGTCAGCCGTCGCCCGGTCAACCCCGGCCGGTAGTGTGCCGACTATGAGTCAAGGCAGCGGCAACGGACACGGGACGGGCAGCAAGTTCACCGAGCGCTTCGTGGGGGCGGTGACCCGGCGGCGGGGACAGGAGCCGCTGCCGGCGGCCACTGCCGACCAGAAGCTGCTCGACCATGCCTACGGCAAGGACTGGAAGGACGAGGACCCCTGGCGCGTGCTGCGCATCCAGGGCGAGTTCGTCGAGGGCTTCGACTCCTTGGCCCGCACCGGCCCGGCCATCACCGTGTTCGGCTCCGCCCGGACCCCGAACGGCAGCCCCGAGTACCTGGTCGGCGAGCAGATCGGCCGCGGCCTGGCGGCGGCCGGCTGGACCGTCATCACCGGCGGCGGCCCGGGCGCCATGGAGGCGGCGAACAAGGGCGCCTTCGACGCCGGCGGCCGCTCCGTGGGCCTGGGCATCGAGCTGCCCTTCGAGCAGTCCCTGAACAGCTACATCGACCAGGGCATCAACTTCCGCTACTTCTTCGTCCGCAAGACCATGTTCCTGAAGTACTCCCAGGGCTTCGTGGTCCTGCCCGGCGGCTTCGGCACCATGGACGAGCTCTTCGAAGCCCTCACCCTGGTGCAGACGCACAAGGTGACGTCGTTCCCGGTGGTCCTGGTCGGCCGCGCATTCTGGGGCGGGCTGGTGGACTGGATCCGGGACACCATGGTCCCGGCGGGCAAGATCGCCCCCGGCGACCTGGACCTGATCCACCTCGTCGACGACCCGGACGAGGCGGTCGCGATCATGGGGAAGCCGGGGGAGCGGGGCTAGGGCTCCCTCTTCGGCAACGGACTCGTCGACAACAGACTCGGCCGCCGGAGCGGGATGCTCCGGCGGCCGAGTCTTCGTCTTCGTCTTCGTCTTCGTCTTCGTCTTCGTCTTCGTCTTCGTCTTCGTCTTTGGCGTTGCGCACCTAAGCGCCAGGCTCACCTATGCGCCGGTCCTACCTATGCGCCGGCCTTACGTAAGTGCGCTGCTACTACCTGAGCGCCGGTCCTACTTGGCGGTCAGGTTCGGCGTCGACAGCGTCGCGACGCCTCCGGCGGCGACGTGCGAGCTGCCGGTCGCGGTGTCGATCGCCGCGGCCAGCTGGTTGTCGATCCGCGCGGGCAGCGCCAGGTCGCCGCCGAACACGTAGCCGAAGTTGTCCGAGCCGCGGTTGGCGTCGAACAGCGTGTACTCGGCCGGGTTGATGCCGTAGGTCGGGTCGACCAGGACCAGCGGGCCGCCGTAGCGGCCCATCAGCGCGCCGCCGGACAGCGAGTCCGGCCAGTCCGTGCCGGTGGCGATGCCGACGGCGGTGAAGCCGGAGAACAGGTGGGAGGCGACGTTGTAGGACGTGGCGTAGCGGTCCGCGCCGCCCAACTTGTCGTAGCCGCCGAAGCCGTCGTCGGCCAGCGCCTTGTCCGCCTGGCCGCCGACCGCGGCGAGGTAGGCCAGGCTGTGGCCGTTGATGCGGGAGGCGATGTAGTCCGCGGTCACCGCGGGCATGGCCGTGTCGTCGGTGAGCAGCACCGCCATGCCGTTGGCCTGCGCGGCCACGGCGCCGGCGGACAGCGCGTCCGGGAAGTTCATGCCGGTGGCGGTCAGGACCTGGGTGGCGTTCGGCGCGTAGATGTTCGCCATGTCCACCGCGGTCTCGAAGCGGTCGTAGCCGCCGATGCGCTGCACGTGGTAGCCGAGCCCGGCGAGCTGGTTGGCGACGTTCGGCGAGATCGCCTGCTCGCCGCCGAGCACGTACACCGTGCCGCCGGCCGGCAGCACGCGCTGGATCTCGGCGCGGCTGGCGGCGTTCAGCGAGGCGGTCTCGGTCAGCAGCAGCGGCGCGTTCTTGTGCGCGGCCAGCGCCGAGCCGCCGAGCGCGTCGGCGAACTCGTCCGAGCGGCTCAGCACCACGGCCTGCGCCTGGGAGCGCTGGTCGGAGCCGGCGCCGGCGGTGCGGAACTGCTGCTGCGAGACCTGCACGGCGGTCGCGAACCGGTCGAAGCCGCCGAGGCGGTGGACGAACGCCGGGCTGTCGGTGCGCACGGCCAGGCCGCCGGACAGGTCCGAGATCTTGGTCTCCGGGGTCGGGTTCGCCTGCGTCGAGGCCAGGCCGGCCGCCACGCTGATCTGGAAGGTCGCGCCCGCGGCCTCGAAGGCGACGGTGGCGTTGTCGCCCTCGAAGATCGGGGCGGTGTGGTCGCCGGGGCCCCAGGTGATCTGCTTCGGCGCGGACCACGCGCCGTTGCTCAGGGTCGAGGCGAACAGCTGCTTGCTGTTGGTGGCGTCGTCGCGGACGAACACCACGGTGCGGCCGTCGGGGGAGATGGTCGGGGTGGTGCCGCCGGTCCAGAGGTCGCCGGGGGCGACGATCTGGGTCAGGACCTGCTGGCCCTGCGCGTTGTAGGACGCGACCGAGATGCCGTCGTGGTTCATGACGTCGGTCGTCTGGAACACCATCGAGGCGTTGAAGTCCCCGGCCACGTCGGCGTTGCTCAGGCCGGTGTCGGCCGGCCGGTTCTGGATCACGCCGTCCACCGGGTACGGGACGTTCGCGGCGGAGCCGCTGGCGGGCACGCCGACGATCCGCGCGTTCACGCCGCTGCCCTCGGTCCAGTAGACGGTCAGGCTGGAGGCGTCCCACACGGTGTGCGACGGGGCGGAGCCCTGCGCGATCTTGATGATGTTCGCGCCGTTGTAGTCGGCGGTGTAGATCCCGTTGTCCGCGCCGATGAAGGCGAACCGGCCGGCCTGGCCGGCCCAGGACACGTCGTGCGCGCCGGCCGGCAGGCTGACGGTCCCGCCGCCGACGACGTTGATCGTGCCGTCGGCCGTGATGGTGACCGGGCTGCCCGGGTTGCCCATGGTGGTGGCGTTCGCCGAGGCGGAGGTGGCCAGCACGGCCCCGACCGAGGTGGCCAGGACGGCGGTGAGCGCAAGGGACTTGCGCAGGCTGAAGTGAGCCATGAGTAGCGGTGCTCTTTCGACCGAGAAGGAAGCGGACGCCTCCCGGCGCCGCCGTCCGATACGGCGGCGCGCTATTCCCCCTCGGTTCGATGTTCTCGATTCCCCCTGGAGGCGGTGACGCCGATGATCAGCCTAAACGGCGTCCACACCTTGAGATCGCCGAAAAGGTGTAACGATTCGATCTCTGAGCTGGGACTTTCCTGTCAATGGGTTGATGACAGGGTGATGTGTCGGTTTCGCCCGGAAAGTGCGAGGTCTCGGGTGTGGTGCTCCCGGGTCCTACGCCAGACCCCGCTTGGCGACCGCCGGCTCCCGCAGCCCCTGGATCGCCGCGACCATGTCGAGCACCTGCCGGGTCTCGGCGACCTCGTGCACCCGGTACACCCGCGCGCCGAGCCACGCCGACACCGCGGTGGTGGCGAGCGTGCCGATCAGCCGCTCCTTCACGGGGCGGTCCAGGGTCTCGCCGACGAAGTCCTTGTTCGACAGCGACACCAGCACCGGCCATCCCGTGGCCGTCATGTCCGCCAGGCGCCGCGTGGCCTCCAGCGAGTGGCGGGTGTTCTTGCCGAAGTCGTGGCCGGGGTCGATCAGGATGCGGTCGCGCGGGACGCCCAGGGCCGCCGCGCGCTCGGCCTCGCCGTGGACGGTGCGCTCCAGGATGTCCGCCATCACGTCGGGGTATCCGATGCGGTGCGGGCGGGTGCGCGGTTCGACGCCGCCGGCGTGCGTGCACACCAGCGCCACCGCGTGCCGGGCCGTGACCTCCGCCAGCCGCGGGTCCCAGCCGCCCCAGGCGTCGTTCAGGACGTCCGCGCCCTCGGCGCACACCGCGTCCCCGACCTCGGCGCGCCAGGTGTCCACGGAGATCACGGCCTCCGGGAAGCGCTTGCGGACCTCGGCGACGAACGGGACCACCCGGCGCATCTCCTCGGCGGTGTCCACGACGTCGCCGGGGCCGGCCTTCACGCCGCCGATGTCCACCAGATCCGCGCCGTCGCTCAAGGCCTTCTCCACGCGGTCCAGCGCGGCGGCGTCGCCGAAGGTGGCGCCCTTGTCGTAGAACGAGTCCGGGGTCCGGTTCACGATCGCCATCACGAGCCGCTGGTCGGGGCGGTACTCGTACGGTCCCAGGCGCAGCGTGCCCTGCGGGACGGCGGCCGGCGGCGGGGCGTTCTCGGTGCGGTCGCCGGCGGCGCCGTCCGCGTTCGATGACATGGAGATCAGCCTAACGGCGACGGCGCGGGGCCGGGCATGGCACGATGTCCGCGTGCTGTACTTCCAATTTCTGGTCGTCGCGGCGGTGTTCGGTGCGATCGCGTGGGTGGCCGCGGGCCGTGGCGGGGGTCTGGACGACCCGCGCCAGGACCGTCCGGAGCCCGCGCTGGCCGACGATCGGCAGCTGGGCCGGGAGGACATCGACGGCGCCCGCTTCGCCGTCGGGTTCCGCGGCTACCGCATGGACCAGGTCGACCGGCTGCTGGACCGGCTCGCCGCCGAGATCGACCACCGGGACCGGCTGATCGCCGACCTGACGCGGCCGGCCGACAGCCGGTTCGGCGAGGGCGTCGGCTACGAGCCGGTGGCGCGGGTCCAGGACGCGGTGACCGGTGTCGAGGGCGGGTCCGGCGCGGCGACCGCGACGGCCGTGGTGCAGCCCGGCTTCGGCCCCGGCGTGGGCGTGGCGCCCGGCGCGGGCGAGCCGGGTCCGGCGGACGGTCAGAACCCTGAGGACGGCAACCCGCTGGCGGCCTGGTACCGGCGGCCGGAGAACGACCAATAGGGTCTTCGGTTTTTCAGCTCATCGGAACGGCCGGTCCCCACGGGGGGCCGGCCGTCGCAGTATCCGGTGACTGTATTGGTGTCGGTGGGGTGCCGGCTTCGGTGCCGGTAGGTGTGCCGGTGTCGGTAGCTGTCCCAGTGCTGGCGGCTGCGCCGGGCTCGCCGGTCAGCGCCCGGTGAAGGTCGGCTTCTCCTTGGCCAGGAACGCCCGCACCGCGTTGCGGTGGTCCTCGGTGGCGGCGGCCGCGTCCTGCAGGTCGGCCTCCAGGTCGAGGGTCTCGTCCAGGGTGTGCGTCAGCGCGAAGCCGACCGCCTGCTTCAGCGCCGCGTAGGCCGCGGTCGGCCCGGCCGCCATCCGCGCCGCGAGCTCGTCGACCGCCGCGTCGAAGTCCGCGGCCGGCACCACCCGGTGCACCAGCCCCAGCTCGGCGGCCTGCTCGATGCCGATCGTCTCCGGCAGCATCAGCAGCTCCAGCGCCTTGGCCGGGCCGACCAGGCGCGGCAGCGTCCAGGAACCGCCGGAGTCGGCGGTCAGCCCGATGTTGGCGAAGGCCAGGTTGAAGGCCGCCTTGTCGGAGGCGATCCGCAGGTCGGCGGCGAAGGCCAGGGCCGCGCCGGCGCCGGCCGCCACGCCGTTCACCGCGGCGATCACCGGCTTGGGGGCCGAGGTCAGGGCCCGCAGCAGCGGGTTGTAGTGCTCGCGCACGGTGTCCGCCAGCCCGGTGCCGGCCTCCAGCGAGGCCGCGTGCTCCCGCAGGTCCTGTCCGACGCAGAAGGCGCGCCCGGTGGCGCGCAGCACGATCACGCGAACGGAGCCGTCCGCCGCCGCCGCTGTCGCCGCGTCCCGCAGCGCCGCCTTCGTCGCACTGTCGAGCGAGTTCAGCGCGTCCGGGCGATTCAGGGTGATGGTGCCGACACCCTCGGTGACGTCGTAGACAACGTTGTCGGACATAGGGGGTCCCACTCTCCGCCTTATCGGCTTCCAGGCATGTACCAGTGTTGGTCGCGTCCGGTAGAACTGTTTGCAGACTCTGACGAAGCTACTCAGTCGGGCCTCCCGCGGCGACACCGGAACCCAATCCGGGCGCGTGCGGGATAATGGATTGGTTGAGAGCTGGCTCCTAGGAAGGGGAACGAGCATGGCGGCGATGAAGCCGCGGACGGGTGACGGCCCGCTTGAGGTGACCAAAGAGGGACGGGGCATCGTGATGCGGGTTCCGCTGGAAGGCGGCGGCCGGCTCGTGGTTGAGCTGTCGGCAGAGGAGGCCGCGGCGCTCGGCGAGGCGATCAAGGGGGTCGTCGGTTAGCCCGGCGCCGCCATTCGTGCCACCCCGTTCGTCCCACCAGTGACGTCTGGCCCCCGAACGGCCGGGGTCCGGCGTCCCCTACCACGTGTTCCTTCTCACTCCGCCACCCGGCCGGACCGAGCCCCACTCGGTCAGAGCCTTCCGTGTCGGGTCCGGTGCCGACGCCGGTTTCCCGGGTTTCCCCGCCGGGCCGCGACGCGGCATCGTGCGGGGTTCTCGGTTTCCTACGGGCGTTTCACCGCGCACAGCAACCCGTCGCCGGTGGGCAGCAGCGCCGGCAGCAGGCGGGTGTCCTCGGCGACCTGGCGGTGCAGGTACCGCAGCGCGGAGGTGCGCGCGTCCCGGATCGACGGGTCGACCACGCGGTCCTGGCCGAGCGCCCCGTCGAAGGCCACGAGTCCGCCGGGCCGCAGCAGGCGCAGGGCCTCTTCGTAGCCGGCCAGGTGGTCGGTCCCGGGCCCGCCGCAGAACACCATGTCGTAGCCGCCGTCGGCGAGCCGCGGCAGCACCGAGCCGGACGCGCCGCCGATCACCCGGGTGCGGCTGGCCGCGAAGCCGGCGTCGGCGAAGGCCCGGCGGGCCGCCTGCGAACCCTGAGTGTCCTCGTCCACGGTGGTCAGCACCCCGTCCGGGCGCATCCCGCGCAGCAGGTATATCCCCGACACGCCGGCGCCGGTGCCGACGTCGACCACCGACCGGGCGGCGAGCGTGGCGGCCAGCAGCCGCAGGGCCGCGCCGGTGCCGGGCTCGACCGGGACGATGCCCAGCCGCCGCGCCTCGCGGCGCGCGGAGACCAGGACGTCGTCCTCGGCGACGTACCCCTCCGCATACGCCAGGCTGGCGTGCCGGTGACTGGGGATGACGGCCTCCGAGGGTCGCGGGTCCCGGCGCCGGGGTCGGCCGGGATCTGGTCGGTTGGTTGCTACTGGGCATCAAGAGCGTAGCCACCCGGCCGCGCGCATACCACGTCGGACTGTCCGGCGGACAGTCCGCGGGACGCCGGCGGCGGGCGCGCCGCAGCGGGCGGCCGGTTCCGGGGCCGGCGGGATCGGGTTGTCTGATCGCTCTAAGCGGACACCGAGGGGGAACCCGTACCCCGGGAACTTCATGTCGGTGACCGGCCGTTCTGTCCTCGACAGTGGCTCACGGTCTGGAGAGCCGGGAGATCTTAGACCGATCTCAGGTTCCTTTCAGCCTTTAGCAGCGAGGCAGGCGTCTATGGTGATGAGTGCGGTACTGGAAATAGGAGGTGGGGACGTCGTGGCTGACGCCAACAGCGCCCGCAATCCTGGAGCCGTCCCGGTCAACACCATTGGACCGCGGATCGATCTCGGGGAACTTCGTCGTCGGCGTGCGGCCCGCAAGGCCGCCCTGGAAAAGAACCGCCGGGGCGAGGCGATCCCCGATACCACGACGCCCGCCGAGGCCGTCGCGAGCGTGGGGGAGACGCAGCCCCTGGACGCCGCGGCCGTCGGCTGGGAGCCGCCCAGCTGGGACGAGATCGTCCGGACCCATTCGCAGCGGGTCTACCGGCTGGCGTACCGCCTGACCGGCAACCAGCACGACGCCGAGGACCTCACGCAGGAGGTCTTCATCCGGGTCTTCCGCTCGCTGTCCAGCTACCAGCCGGGCACCTTCGAGGGCTGGCTGCACCGGATCACCACCAACCTGTTCCTGGACATGGTGCGCCGCCGGGCCCGCATCCGCTTCGACTCCCTGGGCGAGGACGCCGACGACCGGCTGCCCGGCCGCGAGCCGTCACCGGAGCGGATCTTCGTCGACTCGCACATGGACGCCGACATCGAGGCCGCGCTGGCCGCGCTGGCGCCGGAGTTCCGGGCCGCCGTGGTGCTGTGCGACATCGAGGGCCTGTCCTACGAGGAGATCGCGGCCACCCTGGACGTGAAGCTCGGCACCGTGCGCTCGCGCATCCACCGCGGCCGCTCCCAGCTGCGCGCCGCCCTGGAACACCGGGCCCCCGGCGGCGCCGCGGCGTCCGGCGGGAAGGAGGGCCGCCGGTGACCAGGCACCTCGGAGACCGCCTGACCGCGCTGATCGACGGCGAACTGGACCACGGCACCCGCGACCGCATGCTCGGACACCTCGCGCAGTGCGACGAGTGCCGGGCCGAGGCCGACGTCGAACGGCAGGTGAAGTCGCGGCTCGGCGCGATGGCGGCGCCCCAGGTGCCGGTGGAGCTGATGCTCGGGCTGTTGAGCCTGGACACCACCCGCGGCACCGGGGCCGGCGCGGCCTCCGGGCAGCTGCCCGGAGGCGGCGGCGGTTCGCCCACCGGCGCGCCCGGCAACGCCCCGACCCCGTTCTCGTTCCAGACCGTGCCGATCCGCCCGCCGGCGGCTCCGGCGGCCGGCCGCCCCACGGCCGGCCGCTCCCCGGTGCGCCCGCAGCGCCTGCGGGCCGCGGCGATCGGCGCGGTGTCGCTGGCGGCGCTGGGGACCGGGGTGTGGCTGGTCGGCGACTTCAGCGCCAGCGCCAGCCCCTCGCACCCGCCGGCCCAGCCGGCGCCGGCTCAGGTCGTGACCTACGGACCGGGACACTAGCCGGACATCTCAGGTCGCGGCCCCACCGTGATCGAGCGCTAGCTCTTGACGTCAAGGCTCGGCATTGCCGAGCCTTGACGCGTAAGGATCGACGAATATCCACCCGCCGGGGGTCCAGCATCCACCCGGCCGGGAGTTACGCTAGCGCTAGCACCGGAAAAGCCACCGGCCGCGCCCGCCAGAGCAGGAGCCCCCCACCGTGCCGTTTCTCGACATCAGCCCGCTGGAGCTGATCGCGCTGCTGGCCCTGGCCGTCATGCTGTTCGGCCCGGACAAGCTGCCCAGCGCGGTGCAGGGCCTGGCACGCACGCTGCGGCAGTTCCGGGAGTTCACCCGCAACGCCCAGAACGACCTGAAGAAGGAACTGGGTCCGGAGTTCCAGGATCTGGAGCTGACCGACCTGCACCCGAAGAACTTCGTGCGCAAGCACGTGCTCGGACCCGAAGACGGCGACTTCCGCGAGATCAGGGACATCACCGACTCGCTCAACAGCGAGATACGCGGTGCGGCCGAGGGAGCCCGACGGCCCCTCGCCGCGGACGACGCGACCCCGGACGATGCCCTCTACCGGGCCCCCGCCCCGCGCCTGGCCGCGGGCGAGCGCCCGCCGTTTGACGCGGATGCGACGTGAGGTTCCATGAGCAGCACCATCTCAACTGAAGACTTCCCCAACCCCGTCGGCCCGGCCTCGCAGCCGGGCCCTGTGCCGCCGGTCGCGGACGACGACCATGTCCCCGGCCCGCCGGTGGCCTCGATCTCCGCTGCCGCGCTGGCGGCCTCAGAACCCGACGCCTGGCCCGGCCAGCGCACCGCGGTCCCGTGGTACGGCCTGGACGAGGCCTGGTCGGGCGAGCGCTGGCTGGGCTCGATCATGCTCGGTCCCGACGGCGTCGCCGAATACGGCACCCTGGGCCACGGCGACCACCCGGCCCGCCGCCCCGACGACCTGTCCCCCCGCCGCTTCTGCGGCGTGGTCACGATGGCCCGCCTGGACCGCCGCCCCGGAGGCGGCGCGACCATCCTGGAGCCGACCACCCTGTCCACCCTCGCGGCCGTCGCGGGCCTCGGCCTGCTGTCGGACGCCTGGCCCTGGGCCGTGGACAAAGCACTCCGCGGCGACTGGCTGCACCAGCAGACAGAGCTCGCCTACGAAGTCGCCGAGAACCTGGACGACGCCCCCTGGCGAGCGGTCCAACTCCCGGTCGACGGCAAGCCCACCCGCTTCCGCTACCGCGAGAGCGAGTACGGCTGGGTCCTGGCGGCGGAGCTGCGCGAATGCTGGCTCGGCGCCTACGGCCGCGGCGTGACGGCCTACGGCCTGGGCTTCGAGCAGGTCACCCTGGACGCCTGGGAGGCGTACGAGGCGCTGCCGCGCTGACCGGGCCGAGCTCGGCGGCCCGGTCCAGCCCAGCCAAGCCGAGACCGGCCCAGCCCTCGCACCGCCCGCACCGTCGTTCCCGCCTCCCGACCCCGCACGCCATCGCGTCCCCGCCCAGCCGAGGACGACCACCAAGGGGCAGCCGTGACGATCCTCCCCATGCTCCTGGCCGCCACCGGCATCGGCATCGGCCACGCGATCCTCCCCGACCACTGGATGCCCCTGGCCCTCCTGGCCCGCACCAGGAACTACCCGCCCCGCCGCACAGCCCGCCTGGCCCTGGCCGCAGCGGTGACGCACGTGGTGGTGTCGGTTCTGCTCGGCACCGCCCTGGCCGCGGTGGGCCTCCGCTTCCGCGAGACAGTGGCACGCCACGCCGACCTCGCGGTCGGCGGAGTGCTGGTGGCGACGGCCGTGGCGCTGGCGGTGTTGGAGGTCGCGGGGCGCGGGCATCAGCATGCGCACTCCTGCGCCGACGAGCACGAGCACGAACTCGCCGACCTGCCCGCCGCCGCGACACCGCACCTGCCAGCTCAAGCCACTCGCCGGTCGGGCCGCAGCGCCGCAGTGCTCGAACGACCGATCGCCACACCCGAACTCGAACCGCACCGCGGCTCGCCGCCACTGCCATCTCCGGCAGCGCACGCCGCGACCCACGCACCCCGCCGCAGTCTGCTGCTGGGCCGCGCACCGCGCTCTGAGAATCATGCGCCTCGCCGCAGTCTGCTGCCGGGCCGCGCACCGCGTTCCGAGGATCATGCGCCTCGCCGCAGTCTGCTGCCGGGCCGCGCACCGCGTTCCGAGGATCATGCGCCTCGCCGCAGTCTGCTGCCGGGCCGCGCACCGCGCTCTGAGGATCATGCGCCTCGCCGCAGTCTGCTGCCGGGCCGCGCACCGCGCTCTGAGAATCATGCGCCCCGCCGCGAGCTGCCGTTATCACCCGACCCGGCAAACTTCGCAACCCACCCCAGCCGCCGCCGCACCCTGCCGACCCTGCCCCACACCTCACCCGGCTCCGCCCCCGAGCCGCCCCACCACCGCAGCCTGCTGACCGCCCTGGCCCCCTTCGGCGCCGCCGCCAGCCCCGACCTCACCATCCTCCCGCTCTTCCTCACCGCCGGCGCGCTCGGCATCGGACCCGCGCTCGGCGTCCTCGCCGCCTTCGCCCTCGCCACCGTCGCCGTCATGGTCGGCCTCACCCTCGCCGCCGCCACCGGCGCCCGCCGGCTGACCGCGCCCTGGATCGAGGAGCGTGCCACCCTCCTCACCGTCGCCACACTCCTGGTCATCGGCGTCCTCGTCGTCGGCGGCGTGCTCTAGACCATCGGCAAGGGCCCCGCTCCACCCGGAGCGGGGCCCTCGCCACTTCCTCGGCCGAGCTCAGCTCGCCAGCGTGTGAGCCTGCGCCAGCAGGCAGTCCGCCTGCGCCGTCAGCACCCACGCCTCGGCGCCGCCGACGTGCCCGTGGTGGAACGCCGCGCGGTCCAGCGCGTCCGCGATCCGCTGCGCCAGCGCGTCGCGCTCCGTGCCCAGCTTCGTCAGCGCCGCCTCGGTGGCCTTGAACTTCGCGTCGTTCGGCGTGGTCGACTCGATGCCGGCGGTCGCCGCCTTCAGCGTGTCCGAGCCGAAGGTCCCGACGCTCGCGTCCAGCTGCTTGTACGCCGCCTCCAGATCCGTGACCTGGTCGCCGTGCAGGCCGCCGGGCAGCGCGTCGGCGCGGATGAACTGCACCAGCGGGACACCGTCGTGCACGTAGTCGTCCCGCAGCCCCAGTGCCGTCAGCATCGTCGGGCGCAGGTCCGTGTGGTCGGACCACACCGCGTTCGTCACGCCCAGCTTCCGGAACGTCGGCCCGACGAAGCCGGCCCAGGTCGTGTTGATGTCCGGCGAGAAGTCGCCGTGGTTCCACGCGTAGGCGTTCTCCTCCTGCACGCATGGCGACGAGCAGTTCGGCGCGCCGGAGTACACGTAGTAGTCCGGGTCGGCGAACTCCGTGACGGTGGGCGTGCGCAGCGGGTCGGAGGTGACCATGTGCAGCAGCTTCATCTCGGTCTGGTCGGCCAGGTAGTTCGCCATGAGCTGCGGTTTGCCGGTCAGCGGGTTGTCCGCGGTCAGCCCGGCGAGGTCGTGCTCGAAGCTGCGGGTCTGCGGGGCGTCCGCCGCCGGGTTCCCGTTCACCCAGAAGTTCGGCGCGGAGTCGGCGTGGATGCCGTACGCGGTCTTGTCCCCGGTCTGCGTCGCCAGCAGCCCCTTGACGTTCGCGTTCAGCTCACCGGTCTGCGTGTACGTGCACGGCACGGTCACGCCGTCGCAGTTCGCCGGGCTCGGCTTGCCGCCGACGAAGTGGTCGTTCTCGTCCGAGGTGACCACGAACATCGTGTTCGAGGCGTTGATGTGGTCCTTGGCGAGCCGCTGGAAGAACTGGCCGAACGCGGTGTCGTACGCCTTCAGCTGCGCCACGTACCCGGCCTCGCCGGGCCCGTACGCGTCGCCGCCGACCGCGTGGTTGTCGTGCGCGTCGGAGATGTAGGCGTACGTGACCGGGACCCCGGCCTCCTGCATCTGCGCGACGTAGCCCAGCGAGTTCGCCGCCGACATGCTGTCGAAGCCGGGGAACCCGGGACGGCCCAGGCTGTCGGCGATCGTGGTGCCGCCGGAGACGTCCTTGACCGGGCCCTTCGGGTCGATCGCCGGGTCGGTGTACTTCGCCCCGAACAGGCCGTCGTAGCCGGTGTAGCCGCCGGGCTCGTCGGGCAGCAGGTCCGGCTTGGCGTTCTGGCCGGCCGCGGCGCACACCTTGGAGCTCTTCGCGCAGTGCACGCCGATGCCCACGAAGTCGGTCTGCGCCAGGTTCTGGTTGGTCGGGTCCGCGGCCTCGGCGGCCTCCGGGGAGTTGGCGCCGAACACCTTCGGCACGTCCGGCCCGGTGTTCTCCAGCACCGTGTTCGCCGTGCCGACCGACCCGAAGTCGCAGCCGGCGCGGGTGTAGGCCACCCACGGCGCCGGGGCGATCTTGCCGTTCTGGTCGACCATGGTCGGCGTGGTGTCGGTCGGGTTGCTGGTGTTGAAGTCGTCCACACCGTCGGTCCAGTACGCGAACGTCCCGGCGGCCTGCGACACCCCGGCCGGGTTGTAGTACCGGTAGGAGTTCGCGATCGGCTGGCCGTGCTTGTCCCCGTAGACGCCGGTCAGCGACGTGAGGATGTCGTTGCCGGTGTGCGCGATCAGCGGGGTGTGGTGGTTGTCGTCCAGGGTGCCCTGCGACTCCAGGAAGTTCAGCAGGTGCGGCATCTGCTCCAGGTCGCTGGGGACGTTCGGGTTGTCCCGGGTGAAGTGCACGTTGTCGAACTGCAGGTAGATCACGTGCTTCACCGCCGAGCCGCCGGCGCCGAGCTGGCAGCCGCCGGCTCCCGCCCCGCCCCCGCCGATGGTGTGTGCCTGGGCCGTGCCGGTCATCGCCGCCGTGCTGCCGGCGGTCGCCGCGACCACGGCCAGCGCGGCCGCGGCCGCGTAGCTGCGCTTTGTGCGCATCTGTGTTCCCCTCCGTCGTGATGTGCCTGAGTCGGACCACGAACACGTCGGAGAGTAATGACAGGGTTCAGAGACGGACAGGTGTCCACTCACTGCGGCCAGACGAATTCCCTGGCAACTGTGGACGAGAGCGCGGCGTCAGTTGCGGACCAGCGGCGTGGGCGCGACGGTCGCCGCCTCGGCTCCGGCGACCAGGCACCCGCAGTCCGGATGGGACGGCCGGTCGTACCGGGTCTGCGCGCCGAACGGCGGCACCACTTCCAGCGTGGCGTTCACCGTCGGCGGCGGGTCGCCCTCGACGAAGGCCAGGACGTGCAGCGCGGCCTGGACCGCCACCAGCGTGGCCAGCATGACGTCGCACGCGCGGTCCTCCACCGCCGGCACCGCGTCCACGCCGCCGAACGGCACCATCGCCCGCGGCCATCCGGGATCGCGCGCCGTCCGGTACAGGTCGCGGCAGCGCAGGCACGAGGTGCGCCCCGGCTGCACGAACGGCCCGAGCACTCCGGTGGTCTCGTGCACCTCGACCGACAGGTGCGGGACGCCGTCGGCCTGGAGCGAGGCGGCCAGCGCGGGGTAGCCGTCGGCGATCGGGGCCAGGATCGCGACGTCGGGGTGCTGGCGGTTGGTCGGCAGCGTGGTGCGGGTCGCGGGTGCCGTGCCGCGGATCAGGGCTCGGACCAGGTCCTGGCGACGCGGTGGGGGAGCGGCGAGCGGGGATTCGGCGGATTCACCGGATTCGGCAGGTTCGGCGGATTCGGCGGCGAGATCAGAGTTGATGTCAGCCTCTGCTGCGGCAGCTGTCCTGTCGGCCGCCTGCTTGTCAGCTGCCTGCGCCGGACGTCCCCGCCGCGGCCCCGGAACGTCCCGCTCGTCCCGATGGCTCAGCCCGCGCGGATTGCCGAACCCGGCCGGCGCCGCGTCCGCGGGTCGCGCCCTTCCGCCGTCGATCGGCACCACGCATCCCACTCCGGCCGCGGCCAGCATGTGCGCGACCGACGCGCCGACGCGTCCGCATCCGTAGACGGCGATCACCGCCGTGCGCCGCCGGGTCATCGCGCGCACCGCGCCGCCCGGAACCAGGTAGCCCAGCGCCAGCGCCGCCATGTCCGGGGCCAGCCGGTCGGTCTCGGCGACGTCCAGGGCGCGCAGCGCGGGGCCCGGATCGTAGCCGGCGTCGTCCAGGAATCCGGCCCGGGCCAGCACGTCGAGCAGGGTCGTGGCCTGCGCCCCGGGCAGCCCGATCTCCTCGGCCAGGGCCAGCAGGCCGGCGATGTCCCGGCGGCCGTCCAGCGCGCCCACGAACGCGGTCGCGGCCGGGCCCAGTCCGTTCAGCAGCAACGACCGCCCCGGCGTCACCCCCACCTGCAGCGCGCCGCCGGGCCGCCACAGTCTGCGCAGCCCCGCCTTCAGCACCGGACGCACGCCCCGACCTCCCACCGTGCCAGCCCAAGCATTCCGTTGCCGTACTCACCCGCTGCCTTCCAGCCTGCGGCACCCGCCCCGGTCCCCGCACCTGTCAGCTCTCTAATTCACCCGTACGGCGGCCGGTGGACCGGCCGCCGCCTGCGTGCGCCGAACCTCAGGCCTTGCCCAGGATCCGGTTGAGCTTGGTCCCGCAGGTCGGGCAGATGCCCTGCGCCATCCGCCGGCCCGAGTCGCTGACCTTCACCTCGCCGGTGAAGTTCTTCTTCTCCTTGCACTTCACGCAGTAGGCGTCCCCGGTGTACGACTCCGCCATGGTTTGTCACTACCTTCCGTATCTGAGGCCATACGTACCTTTCACCCCGAACGCGGAACACCATACGGCAGCGCGGGGCCCAAACCGCACCGCTACGCTGACGCCATGCCTGAGTCGCGCGAATATCCCCTCCTGGCCGTTAACCGCACGTCGGATGGTGTGCTGACCGTGATGTTGGACGACCCGGACCGGCGCAACGCGATGACCGCGCCGATGACCGAGTCGTGGAAGCGGCTTATGCAGGAAATCGCGCAGGACGAGGAAGTGCGCTGTGTGGTCGTCACCGGCGCCGGCTCCGCCTTCTGCGCCGGCGGCGATCTCGGGTGGATCGGCGCGGAGCCGGGCGCGCCTGTGGAAAAACTCCGCGACAAGATGCTGCCGTTCTACCGGATCTGGCTGAGCCTGCGGGACCTGCCGGTGCCGACCATCGCGGCGGTGAACGGGCCCGCGGTGGGCGCCGGCGCGTGCCTGGCCCTGGCCTGCGACCTGCGCTACGCGGTGGACACGGCGAAGTTCGCGGTGCCGTTCACCAAGCTCGGCATGCACCCCGGGATGGCCGCGACGTGGCTGCTGCCGGAGGTTGTGGGGATGGCCAACGCGCGGGAACTGCTTTACACAAACCGCGCTGTGAGCGGCGCCGAAGCGGTCGCGCTCGGCGTCTACAACAGGGTGTTCCCCGCCGGGGACTTCCCTGGGGAGATCGAACGAATCGCCGCCGACGTGGCGGCCGGCGCCCCGGTCGCGGTGAAGCTCACCAAGCAGGCGCTGATCGGCGCCGGTCACGAGTCCTTCGAGGCGGCGCTGCGCTGGGAGGCTCTGGCGCAGCCGATCACGATGGCCACCGAGGACCTCCAGGAAGGTCTCGCGGCCCAGCGGGAGCGGCGCGCGCCACGCTTCACCGGCCGGTGATCACCCTTTGTGTTAGGAAACCCACAGGATCGAACTCCCTGTGGATAACTCTGTGGATAACCTGTGCATGGCATGTGGACAATCCGATTTCCGCCGTTCCCGACGCCCCGTAGTGTCATTTCGGTAACGCCATGAGGGGGTGCCACGCGCTAGGGTCCCTTGCCGTGGGACTCGACGAAGCCCCCCACCAGGGCGCCCAGATCGAGGTGCGGCGCAGCAACCGGCGGCGGCGCACCGTCTCTGCGTACCGGGACGGCGACAAGACCGTAGTGCTGATCCCTGCGCAGATGACGCGCGCGGAGGAGAAGCAGTGGGTCGACAAGATGCTCGCCCGCCTCGCCGACCAGGAGCGCAAGCGCCGGCCGGACGACGAGGAGCTGTCCCGCCGCGCCCGTGACCTGTCCATGCGCTACTTCGACGGCCGCGCCGTGCCCTCCAGCGTGCGCTGGGTCGCGAACCAGCAGACCCGCTGGGGCTCGTGCACGCCTGTGGACGGGACCATCCGGATCTCCGACCGGGTGCGCGGCATGCCGGAGTACGTGCTGGACTACGTCCTGCTGCACGAGCTCGCGCACCTGCTGGTGCCCAGCCACGGGCCGCGGTTCTGGGAGCTGATGAGCGTGTATCCGAAGACGGAGCGGGCTCGCGGGTTTCTGGAGGGGTTCGCGAGCGCGGGCGGCGGGGCGGCTGGGGACGACGCGGACTGAGGCGCGGCCGGGAGCCGCCCGTTCGCCTGTTCGACGCAACTTCACGGCGATTTCGTTGACGCCGACGGAGCGCACGATGCCATCCTGGGCTGGTCGGCGTCGCGCGCTCCATCTATCAGGGTGGGCTGCCCCCTTGGGTGGGCGGGGCCTGCCCTCTTCTGTTACGCAGCGCTACTGCTTGGGCTTGTCCTCGCCGTCGGTGTCCGGGCCCTTGTCGTCGCCCTTCGTCTCGCCCTTCGACTCGCCCTTGGCCTCATTCCCGGTGCCGCCTCCCAGCAGCTCGTCCAGCCCGGAGAAGTCGAACTCCAGCCCGTCCTCGGAGTCCCGGCCGTGCACGAACCCGTCCGGGTCGTCCAGGTCGGCCGAGGTCGGCAGCAGGTCCGGGTGTGACCAGACCGCGTCGCGTCCCTCCAGCCCGCGCGCGTCGGTCAGGGACGCCCACAGACGCGACGCGTCGCGCAGCCGCCGCGGCCGCAGCTCCAGGCCCACCAGGGCCGAGAACGTCTGCTCCGCCGGGCCGCCGGCCGCGCGGCGGCGGCGCAGGGTCTCGCGCAGGGCGTCCGCCGCCGACAGCTGCGGGGCCGCGGCGGCGTGCACCACCGCGTCCACCCAGCCCTCGGCCAGGGCGAGCAGGGTCTCCAGGCGAGCCAGGGCGGCCTTCTGGGCCGGGGAGTCGACCGGGGTGAACAGGCCGCCGCCGCCCAGCATGTTCTCCAGCTGGGAGGGGTCCAGGTTCGACAGGTCCATCTGCTCGGCCTGCTGCGCCAGTTCGCTGAACTTGGAGGCGTCGACGGTGATGCCGCGGGCGTACTCCTCGACCGCGCCGAGCAGGCGGGGCTTGAGCCACGGCACGTGCGAGAACAGGCGCTGGTAGGCGGCCTCGCGCAGCGCCAGGTAGAGGCGGACCTGCTCGATGTCGATCTCCAGGCCTTCGGCGAAGGCGTCCACGTTCGCCGGGAGCAGGACCGCCTTGCCCTCCGGGCCCAGCGGCAGGCCGATGTCGCTGCCGGACACCACCTCGCCGGCCAGCGAGGCCAGGGCCTGGCCGACCTGGGAGCCGAACATCGCGGTGCCCATCTGCTTGAGCATGCCGCCGAGCGGGTTCGCGCCGCCGGGCTGGCCGGCCTCGGAGCCGGCGCCCGGGGCCGCGCCGCCGCCGAACAGGTTGCCCAGCATGTCGCCCATCCCCGGCGGCAGGCCCGCCGCCTCCGGGTTCTCCGGCATGCCGAGTTCGCCGACCGCGCCGCCGACGGCCTCGCCCATCGCCGCGGTGATCCGCTCGGCGACCGGCTCGACCAGCTGCTTCCAGACCGGGAGGGTCTCCTCGATCCACTGCGCGCGCGACCACACGCGGGTGCCCGCGGTGCCGGCCGGGAGCGAGGTGACCTGGTCCAGCCAGTGCTCGGCGAGCTGGACGGCGCCGTCGTAGGTGCGCTGCTCGCCGTCGGTGGGCGAGGGGTCCGGGCCGGCGGAGGCCACGGCGTTGCGCGCCATGGTCTTGGCCAGGTCCCAGTTCACGGCGCCGTCGCCGCCGCCGGTCATCAGGGCCTGGATCTGGCTGAACACCATCTGCAGCATCTGCGGGTCCGGCATGCCCGGGATGTTCGAGCCCGGGGACTGCGCCCCGGTTCCGCCGAACATCTGCTGGAACATGGCCCCCAACGGATCAACGGGGCCGTCCGGGCGCTTACCCTGGTTCTGCGACTCGTCGTCGTCCGAGGGGTTGTGGTCTTCGGGGTTCTTGTTCACGGCGGGCGACCTCACGGACGACGGGGGAGAAGGATCGGTTTAACAGCGCGGAGACTGACTTCCTCTATACATCTAACGTAACCACAGGAGAGCCTCAGTGAGTTCCTCGCCGGACCGCAAGCGCCCCGGCCGCACCAGCAAGCCCACCATCGCCGTCACCGGCGCGGCCGCCCGGCTGGGTGAAGCGCTGACCGGCAAGCTCGCTTTCGGCGGCGAAGTGCGCCGGGTGGTGGGGCTGGACGCCGAGCGCGGGGCCGCCCCGGCGACCTGGCGCCTGGGCGAGGTCACCGACCCCCACCTGGCCGAACGTCTGTCCGGGGTGGACACGCTGGTGCACCTGGCGGTGGACTCCGACCTGAACTCCGAGCCGCGCGAGCGGACCGCGCGCAATGTCCGCGCCGCGCAGACCGCGATCACCGCGGCCGCCGCCGCCGGCGTCCACCATGTGGTCCTGCTGTCCACGGCCATGGTCTACGGCGCGCTGCCGGACAACCCGCTCCCGCTGGAGGACGACGCCCCGCTGCGCGCCACCCCGGACGGCACCCTGGTCGGCGACCTGCTGGAGATCGAGCGGCTGGCGGCGATCGCCCCGCGCGCGCACCCCGGCCTCACAGTCACCGTGCTCCGCCCGGCGGCCATAGTCGGTCCGGGCGTGGACACCTATCTGACCCGGCACTTCGAGGCGCCGCGCCTGCTGGTGGTCCGCGGGACCAAGCCGGTCTGGCAATTCTGCCACATCGACGACCTGCTCTCGGCCCTGGAGTACGCGGCGTTGGGAAAGGTGAACGGGGTCGTCCCGGTCGCCTCCGACGGCTGGCTCACGCAGGAGGAGATCGAGGAGATCTCCGGGATGCGCCGGATGGAGCTCCCCGAAGGCCTCGCGGTCGGCGCCGCCGAGCGGCTGCACCGCCTCCACCTCACCCCGGCTCCCGCGAGCGACCTGCAGTACGTGATGCATCCTTGGGCAGTCTCGAACAAGAAGCTCCGTGAAGCCGGGTGGGAACCTGTCTTTACGAACGAGGAAGCGTTCGGCCAGCTTCTCGAGGACATCGACGGACACCACGCCGCGCTGGCCCGGCGCCTGGGCAAGAAGGACGCCGCGGCCGGTCTCGGCGCGGCCGGCGCCACCGTGGCGCTGGTCGGCACCGCGGCGCTGGTGCGGCGGGCACGGCGCAAGCGCCGTGGGGGAGGATCAGTGACGTGATCGACAACGCGATCGAGGAGATCGAGGAGAAGAAGTCGGCCGTGGCGGCGGAGCGCAGCGCCATCCACACCGCCATCCACACCGACGTCCGCGAGGAGCCGCTGTCCGTCGACGAGGTCGTCGCCGCGGTCTCGCACCAGACCGCCGGCGGCATCGCGCTGTTCCTCGGGGTCGTCCGCGACCACGATCACGGCCGGTCCGTCACCTCTCTGGACTACAGCGCGCATCCTTCCGCCGCGGACCTGCTGAGGAAAGTCGCGGAGGACGTCGCCGCAGACCACCCGGACGTGGTCGCGCTCTCCGCGATCCACCGAGTGGGCGCACTGGCCGTCGGCGACCTCGCGGTCGTGGTCGGGGCCTCCGCGCCGCACCGGGCCGAGGCCTTCGCGGCCTGCCGCGCCTTCATCGACACGCTCAAGGAGCAGGTGCCGATCTGGAAGCGCGAGGAGTTCGCCGACGGCGACCATGAGTGGGTCGGCTGCTAGGTTCACTGCGGGTGACGTATCCGTACGTTACAGTCACGGTGTGCTGTCGATCCTGGCTTGGTGGGCGATCCCGGTCGGCGCCGTGGTCCTGGCGGCGGCCGTGTCCGCCCTTGCCCGCCGCGTGCGGCGGCCCAGTGACGACGACACGATCCACGCCTACCGGCGATTCCGCGAGGCCATCTCCAACGAGGACCCGATCGCGGTGGCCGAGGCCGCGCCTCCCGTGTAGGCCGTGCGGACGGTGCCACCGCGCAGGCCGTGACCCCGGTCTCAGCGCCGCTTCAGACTGCAACAGATAGCATCTGTGGAATGCAGCGCCGTGCCCTCACCCTGAGTCTTGCCGGAACGACGGTCGCCCTGCTCACGGCGTCGGCATTCCTGATCCCGACGCCCTACGCGGAGATGTCGCCGGGCCCGACGTACGACACGCTGGGCAGCTACTCCACGGATTCCGGGCAGCCGGCCAAGCCGGTCATCGACATCAGCGGCACCCAGACCTTCCCGCACGGCAGCGGCGGGCAGCTGCGCATGGTCACCGTCGAGGTGTCCCGCGCGGACTACAAGCCGAACAGCGTCGAGGTCCTGTCCGGCTGGCTGTCCAGCGACAAGATCGTGGTCCCGCGCACGGTCATCTACCCCGCGGGCCAGACCGCGCAGGAGGCGACCCAGCAGAACACCGCGATGTTCGACGACTCCGAAGACCAGGCGATCACCGCGGCGCTGGCCGCCAAGGGGATCAAGCCGGTGAAGACCGAGGTGATCGTGGACTCGGTGACGCCCGGCAGCCCGGCCGACGGCAAGCTGCAGCCGCAGGACGTGATCGACGCGGTGGACGGCACCGCGCTGGTGAACCCCGACGACGTCCACACCCTGATCCAGAAGCACAAGCCGGGCGACACCGTGGTGTTCACCGTGACCCGGGACGGCAAGCAGCAGCAGGTCTCGGTGGTCACGACGCAGTCGCACGACAGCGGCCCTTCCCGGGCGCTGGTCGGCTTCCTGCCGGGCACCCAGAACGTCTTCCCGTTCAGCGTGAAGATCCAGCTGGACAACGTCGGCGGCCCCAGCGCCGGCATGATGTTCGCGCTCGGCATCATCGACGAGCTCTCGCAGCAGGACCTGACCGGCGGCCTGAAGATCGCCGGGACCGGCACCATCGACGCCACCGGCAAGGTCGGCCCGATCGGCGGCGTGCAGATGAAGACGCTGGCCGCCAAGCGGGACGGCGCGACCGTCTTCCTGACCCCGGCCGACAACTGCGCGGACGCGGCCAAGAACGCCCCGAGCGGGCTGCGCCTGGTGAAGGTGAACACGCTGCAGGACGCGCTGAACGCGCTGAACACGCTGCGGGCCGGCGGGACGCCCCAGGGATGCAGCTGAGGTAGCCCGGCCGCTGCGGCGACGACCGCGGCGGCCTCGGAACGTGGGCGGTGGGCCGATACGGCCTGCCGCCCTTACTTGTTCACTTCCCGAAGCTCGCTTTAGTCCCGGAGCTCTCGCGCCTTCCGGAGCCTGCTCTCGCCCCGGAGCCCGCTCACTCCTCGAACGTCCCCAGCAGCGCGGTCGCCAGGTTCGGCACCAGGTCGGGACCGGACAGCACCTCCATGTCCGAGTCCTTCGACCGCAGCCGGATCGCGGCCTGCCGCGTCCCGTCGCGCAACACGGCCACCGCCATCCGCACGTCCTGCCGCTCCGGGTGCTTCGCCACCCAGCGCTCCAGCGCCGCGCCCTCCAGGTCCTGCGGGATCTGCGCCTCGGCGCTCGGCGGCAGCATCTGCGACTCGATGACCAGCGCGCAGCCCTCGACCGTCTTCGGCCAGACCATCTTGGCCAGCATCTCGTCCAGGGGCTGGTCCAGGGCCAGGCCGTCCTGCTCGATCGAGGTCAGAGTGGGGATGCCGCCGGACTCCTTGGCCTCGTCGGTGAGGCCCAGGGCCGCGGCCATCCGGGGCTGCGTGATCAGCAGTTCGGCCGTCGGCACCAGGGCGAACATGCGCGGGCGCTGGTTCCAGCCGTCGGCGGCGACGTGCTGCTCGATCTCGACGACGGACTGCATCAGGGCCACGCTGGCGACAGAACTCATGGCGCCATTGTCCCTCGGCTCGCCGATGCCGCCGAACGGGCGCCGACCGGGCATCGACTGAGCGGCGACTGCGCGGCGGCGGACCGCCGACTCGGTGTCGGCCGGCCGCCGGCGAGACGTCCGTCCACGCGCCGTGCCGCCCCCGCGGAGCCCCCCAGCGACGTCCGAGCCGCTCCGGCCTTTCCATATGACGAACACACCGTGCGGCGCCCGCCGTCCGGCCCCGCCCTCGGCGTACGCTGAGGCCGTGGCGTTCGAGAACTTCGGCGGGGATGACAGGGACGCCGGGGGCGACGGGAGCGGGCACCCGGCCGGATCATCCGGAAGGTTCGGTTCCGCGGGCGGCCATCGGGTGGCGTTCGGCGTTCCGCCCCGCCGGACCAGAGTGCTGGCCATCACCATCGTGATCATGGCCGTGCTGGTCGTGCTCTTCCTGCTCTTCGACGGCGTCTACACCTCCTACCTCTGGTACCACTCGGTCGGTGCGGGGCCGGTCTACCGGACCCGGACGCTCACCCAGATCGTGCTGTTCCTGGTCTTCGGCGCGCTGATGGCGGCCGCCGTCGGCACCAACGTCTGGCTCGCCTACCGCTTCCGGCCGCCGCTGACCGGGGTCTCGATGGAGCAGCAGGCGCTGGACCGCTACCGCATGGGCCTGGCGCCGTTCCTGGCCTGGATCCTGGTCGGGGTGTCGGTCCTGTTCGGCATCGCCGCCGGCGCGTCCTCCGCCGGGTCGTGGCGCACCTACATGCTGTGGGCCAACGCCGTCCCGTTCGGCACCGAGGACCCGCAGTTCCACAAGGATGTCGGCTTCTACGTCTTCACGCTGCCCTGGCTGCGCCACATTCAGGGCTTCCTGGTCGCGGCCGTGCTCCTCAGCCTGCTGGTCTCGCTCCTCACGCACTACCTGTTCGCCGGCGTCGCCCTGACCCCGCCGACCGGCACCCGCACCGCCGGCAGGTTCCTCGGCTCCCGGGCGACCCGCGCCGCGCAGGTGCACATCTCGGTCCTGCTCGGCTGCCTGGTCCTGGTGAAGGCCTACGCCTACTGGCTCGACCGGTACTCGCTGTCCGTCGCCACCTCCACCATCACCAGCGGCTGGGCCGGCCCGACGTACAAGGACGTGCACGCGGTCATCCCGGCGAAGGAGATCCTCCTGGTGATCGCCGTGCTGTGCGCGCTGCTGTTCCTCGGCAACGCCGTGCGCCTGCTGGTCCGGGCCCAGACGCCGGACATCGACCGGGGCGGCCACGTCTGGGCCCTGCCGGCGCTCGGGGTCTCGCTGATGGTGCTGGCCGCGGTGGTGATAGGCGGGGTCTACCCGCTGGCGGTGCAGCAGCTCCAGGTGAACCCGAGCCAGGGCACGAAGGAGGCGCCGTACATCCAGCGGAACATCGACGCCACGCGGGCCGCCTACGGACTGGACGGCGTCCAGCCGATCCCGTACCCGGCGACGACCGGTGCCGCGAAGAACCAGCTGTCCGGCGACGCCAAGACGGTCGCGCAGATCCCGGTCGTGGATCCCTCGGTGGTCTCGCAGGCCTTCGACGAGCAGCAGGGCCAGGGCTTCTACAGCTTCCCCGACAACCTGACCGTGGACCGCTACCAGGTCGGGAGCAAGACGCAGGACACCGTCATCGGCGTGCGCGGCCTCAAGCCCTCCGGGGTGCCGGGCTCCCAGCACACGTGGATCGACGACCACCTGAAGTACACCCACGGCTACGGCGTCGTGGCCGCCAAGACCGACGCCGTGCTGGCCGACGGCTCACCGGACTACGTCGAGCAGGGCCTCCCGGACCCCGGCGCCCCCGCCGGCTACGAGGAGCGCGTCTACTTCGGCCCGGGGCTGCCGGACTACTCGATCGTCGGCGGCCTGCCGAAGGCCGCGCCGGTCGAGTTCGACCATCCCGACAACGCCTCGCCGACGTCGCAGCAGAGCACCACGTACAGCGGCAACGGCGGGGTGCAGGTCAACTCGTTCATGAAGAAGCTGCTGTACGCGGCGAAGTTCCGGGAGCCGAAGATCCTGCTCTCCAACCAGGTGAACAGGGACTCGCGGATCATGTACGACCGCGACCCCGGGCAGCGCGTGCGGGCCGTGGCGCCGTGGCTGACCGTCGACGCGGCACCGTACCCGGTGGTCGAGGGCGGCCGCATCCTGTGGGTGGTGGACGGCTACACGAGCACGGCGGCGTATCCGTACTCGACGACGACGCAGCTCGGCGGCAAGGTCAACTACGTCCGCGACGCGGTGAAGGCCACGGTCGACGCCTACGACGGCACGGTGACCCTCTACGCCTGGGACGAGAGCGACCCGATCCTGAAGACCTGGATGAAGGCCTTCCCCGGCACCGTGAAGCCGCGTTCGGCGATCAGCCCCGACCTGCTGGCGCACCTGCGCTACCCGCAGGACCTGTTCACCGCCCAGCGCGACCTCCTCGGCCGCTACCACGTGCTCACGGCCTCGGAGTTCTTCGCCGGCACCGAGTTCTGGAACGTCCCGGCCGACCCGACGAAGGACGGCGCCGACGGTCCGCCCCCGCAGTCGCCGTCCTACGTGACGCTCCAGATGCCCGGCCAGAGCGCGCCGACGTTCTCCCTCACCTCGACCCTGGCCTCGGCCAACGGCGGCACCCTGGCGGCGGTCATGGCGGTGGACTCCGACCCCGGCCCGGACTACGGCAAGATCAGAGTGCTGGAACTTCCTCCCGGTACTACGGCGCCGGGCCCCGGACAGCTCCAGAACACGTTCCGCAGCACCTACGCGAGCCAGCTGAGCGCCCCGAAGACGGTCGAGGGCAACCTGCTGACGTTCCCGGTCGGCGGCGGCCTGCTGTCCGTGGAGCCGGTCTACGCGCCACCCCTCGCCGGCCCGACGACAGCCCCGCTGCTGAAGGGCGTCCTGGTCGCCTTCGGCGGCAAGACGGCCTATGAACCCACGCTGCAACAGGGCCTCGACGAGATCTTCGGCGGCAGCTCCGGCGCCACCACCGGCGAGAACCCCGCACCCCCGGGCTCCACGGCGTCCCCGCTTCCCAGCGGCCCCCAGGCCGACGCCCTGAAGAAGGCCCTCGCGGACGCCGTCGCCGCCCAGAACACCGCGGCCGCGGCCCTGGCGAAGTCGCCCCCGGACTGGAAGACCTTCGGCGAGGCCGAACAAGCCGTCCAGCAGGCCCTCGCCCGAGCTCAGGCCATCGAGAACGGCCAGCCGCCGCCGAAGTGACACGCGTGTGGCGCGGGGGCCGGATGGTGCGGCGCTTGGTCGATTTGCTCTGACGGCCCCCCGCGGGTTACCTTTGATTCACCGACGCGGGGTGGAGCAGCTCGGTAGCTCGCTGGGCTCATAACCCAGAGGTCGCAGGTTCAAATCCTGTCCCCGCTACTAGGGAAAGGCCCGGTTCTCTCCGAACCGGGCCTTTCGCTTTTCCCGAGTGTTCCCGAAGTGTTCTCGGACGCCCTGCGGCGTCTTCGCCGCAGCCGGCCCGTCGCGGTCGCCTTCGACCGCCTCATCGACGGAAATCCCGCTGACCAGCCGGATCCCACCCTCGGGACAGACTATTCACTCGGGTTATACCTCGGGTGTATAGTCCTTCCCGTGAGCGTCCCTCTGACTCTGCTGGGCCTGCTGGCCCGAGGCCAGCCGACCCACGGCTACGACCTCAAGCGCGACTACGACAGCCACTTCGCCAACGGCAAGCCGCTGCCCTACGGCCAGGTCTACTCGACCCTGGGCCGGCTGGCGCGGGACGGGAAGGTCGTCGGCGGCGAGGCCGAGCCGGGGGACGGGCCGGACCGCAAGCGCTACACGATCACCGATCTGGGGCGCGGCGAGGTCATGGACTGGCTGTCGCAGACCGTGGAGCCCGAGCCGCACCTGCAGACGGTCCTGTTCTCCAAGGTCGTGCTGGCGCTCATGCTCGGCGAGGACGCCGAGGGCTACCTCGACGCCCAGCGGGCCGCCCACCTCAAGCGCATGCGCGAGCTCACCGAGCTCAAGCGGACCGGCCCGACGGTCGACGCGCTGCTCGCCGACTACGGGCTGTTCCACCTCGAAGCCGATCTGCGCTGGATCGAGCTGACCTCGGCCAGGCTGACCGCCCTGGCCCGCGTCGTGAGTGATGACCGGAAGCAACAGGGGGAAGTGCGATGAGCCAATACATCCTCGAAGCGCGGGACGTGCACCGCGCGTTCGGCCAGACGCAGGCGCTGCGCGGGGCGAGTGTCGCCGTGGAGCGCGGAGAGCTGCTGGCGATCATGGGGCCGTCCGGCTCCGGGAAGTCGACGCTGCTGCACTGCCTGGCCGGCATCTACACGCCGAACCAGGGCGAGGTGTGGTTCGACGGCGCACGGGTCGACACGCTGAACGAGACCAAGCGCACCGAGCTGCGGCGTGACGCCTTCGGGTTCGTGTTCCAGTTCGGCCAGCTGGTGCCGGAGCTGACCGCCCTGGACAACATCGCGCTGCCGCTGCTGCTGGCCAAGAAGCCGCGCAAGCAGGCGTACGCGCAGGCCGCGCCGTGGCTGGAACGCCTCGGCCTGCAGGAGCACGGCGACCACCGCAGCGGGGAGCTGTCCGGCGGCCAGGCGCAGCGCGTCGCGCTGGCCCGCGCGCTGGTGCACAAGCCGCGCGTGCTGTTCGCCGACGAGCCCACCGGAGCGCTGGACACGCTGACCGGCGAGACCGTGATGAACCTGCTGGTCAACACGGTCCGCGAGGAGGGCACCACGGTCGTGCTGGTCACCCACGACGCCCGGGTGGCCGCCTACGCCGACCGCGAGATCGTGGTGCGCGACGGCCGCGCGCTCACCACTCCGAGCTCGGCGGTGGCCTGACCATGATCCGCATGGGGATGCGCCTGACGCTGCGCGGCGGCCGCGAGGCCGTGGTCCGGCTGGTCGTGACGTCGCTCGCGGTGGCCGTCGGGGTCGCCGTCATGCTCGGCGTCTTCAGCCTGTTCAACGCCTACCAGAGCACCACCGCCCGGCAGTGCTGGGAGTGCTCGCCGACGGGAGTCGGGACCTCGAACGCGGCCTCGGGCCCGCATCGCGGCGCCGGCGCGAACGGAGCGAACGGGGCGAACGGCGCGACGAACGCCGACACGAACCCCGACGGCACGATCAACGTGGCGGCCGCCGAGCAGGCCGGCGCCAAGGAGCTGTGGAACTTCTCCCAGGACTTCTACCAGGGCACGGAGCTGCGCCGCCTGGACGTCGCGGCGCTCACCGCCGACGCCCCGACCCTGCCCGGCATGACCGCGGTGCCCGCCGCCGGCGAGTACTACGTCTCCCCGGCCCTGTCGCACCTGCTCGCCACCGTCCCGGCCGCGGAACTCGGCGCCCGCTTCCCCGGCCACCAGGTCGGCCTCATCCCGAAGACCGCGCTCTACAGCCCGCAGGAACTGGCCATCGTCATCGGCCACACCCCGGCCGACCTCGCGAAGCGCCCGGCCACCGAGTCGATCACCGCGATGTCGACGGTCAAGGAGGTGAAGGGCACCACCACCATCTACCGGTTCGCCTTCGCCTTCGGCACCGTCGCGCTGCTGCTCCCGATCATCATCATGGTCGGCACCGCCACCCGGCTGTCCGCGGCCCGCCGCGAGGAGCGCTACGCCGCGATGCGCCTGGTCGGGGCCACGCCGAGGCAGGTGGCGACGGTCGCCTCGGTCGAGTCCTTCGTCGGCGCGGCGCTGGGCGCGGTCCTCGGCACGCTCGTCTATCTCGCGGTGAGCTCGCAGGTCGCGAAGGTCAACGTCACCGGGACGCTGTTCTTCCCCTCCGAGGTGTCCCCGGGACTGCTCGGGTATCTCGGGACCCTGATCCTGGTCCCCGTGGTCGCCGCCTTCGCCGCTGTGCGCTCGCTGCGCCGGGTGCAGTACGACCCGCTGGCCGTCACCCGCAAGGCTACGCCGAAGCCGCCGACCGTCAAGCGCCTGATCCCGCTGGTGCTCGGCGTGGCGCTGTTCGTGGTCGCCGTCAACATGCCGGCCACCTCCAACACCGACGCCGTGGTCTACCCTTCGCTGATCCTCACGATGTGGGGCGTCGTCTTCGCCGGGCCCTGGGTCACCATGTGGGCCTCCCGCCTGCTGGCCCGCATCGGCGGCGGCGCGGCCACCACCCTGGCCGCCCGGCGCCTGGCCGACGACCCGAGGGCGACGTTCCGCACGGTCGCCGGCGTGACCGTGGCGGTCTTCGTCGGAACGGCCGTGGCCGGGGTGCTCCCGACCGCCGTCGCGGCCGAGACCTCCGGCCAGCGGGCACCGCTGACGGACGTGCTGCGCCTGCGCTACGACATGGGCGGGCCGGGACAGCCGGGCGGTCTCACTCCCGCACAGGCCACGACCACCCTGGCCGACCTGCGCGCGATGCCGGGCGTGTCGGCCATCCCGATCTACCTCGGCGCCGACACGTCGGGCTGGAGCCCGGACAGCGGCACCCCGCCGCCGCTCGGCTGGCAGCCGCCGATGCAGTACGTGAGCTGCGCGGACGTGAAGGTGCTCCCGGCGTTGGGCAGCTGTGCTCCGGGCCGGACCGTCTCGGTGATCGCCGGCGACGAGCTGTTCATCGACAATCCGCTGATGCTGCACCTCCCCGTGATGGGGTACAGCGACGTGGACCGCGTGTCCGGCGAAGGTACGACCGCGTCCGTCCCGTCCGACCTGGACCTGTCCAAGCTGGACGTCACGACCCTGATGGTTGCCGCCGCCAACCCCGCGACACTGGAGCGTGCCCGCACCTACCTGGACGTCCACGCCCCGGTTCTGATCGGCATGGGCAGCCCGGACCAGTGGTCCACCAACGCCGCGGGACCCATGACCTTCGGCGAGGTCGCCTCGGTCCGCGAGGAGCAGTACCGCGCGGCACAGCAGATGATCATGTTCGTCGTCGGCCTGACCCTGTTCGTCGCGGGCTGCGGCATCGCCGTGGCCACCGCGGGCAGCCTGGTCGAGCGCAAACGGCCGTTCACCCTGCTCCGGCTGTCCGGCGCCCCGCTCGCGGTGCTGCGCCGGGTGGTGTTCCTGGAGTCGGCGCTGCCCCTGGTCGCGGTCTCGGTCCTGGCGGGCCTGGCCGCCTACGCCATGGCACTGATCGCCGTGCGGACCATGGCGAAGGGCGTCTCGATGTCCTTCCCGCTGGCGACGTATTCGATCAGCGTGTCCGTCGTGCTCGTCGCCGCCCTCGGCGTGATCCTCGGCTCGATGACGCTGCTGAGCCGGATGACGCGCTCGGAGTACGCACGGTTCGAATAGCGGGGGCGCACAAACGGGGGGAGACGGCCGGGACCGGACACTTCGTGTCTGCCCGGCCGTCTCTGTGTGCTGCTATGTTGACCGCCATGCCGACCGGGACCAAAGGCGTTTCCATAGCCGTGCTCACCGCAGTCGTGCTGGCCACGGCGGCTTGCGGGGGGTCGGCGAAGAAGGCCGCCGCGCCGCCCGCGACCTCCAGCACCGGGTCGGGCACCTCGGCCGGATCGGCCACAGCGACCACGTCGGCCGCGACCTCCAGCGGCGCCCCGACCGGTGCTCCCGGCGGCAGCCTGACGACGGCCCAGATCAGCGCACTCCTGCTGACCGACAAGGACGACGCCGGCTACACCTTCAACGCCTCCCAGGACGGCACCGCGGTCACGACCGCCCAGGACACCGTGACCACCGGAGGCGCGGCCTGCCAGACGTTCGTGGACGCCGAGGAAGCCCTGTCCACGAAGTACGGCACCACCGCCGAGGTCGACCGCCAGCTCTCTAAGCCGAACGTGGCCATCGGGATCGAGTCCTCAGTGATCGCCTTCCCATCCGCCGACAAGGCCGCGGCGATGATCAGCGATCTGGCCACAGGTCTGAAGACCTGTAAGAACCTGGCCATCACCCAGTCCGGCACGGTCTCGGTCGTCATGACTCCCAGCGCGATCCCGGAACTGACCAAGGACGGCCAGGCCGGCTACATCGACTACATGAGCGCCGGCGGCAAAACCGAACTGTTGGCGGCCGACCTCGTGCACGTCGGGACGGCGGTCTCGGTGGTCGCCTTCATCGGCCCGATGAGCAACGATCCCGCGCTGTTGCAGCAGATGGGCGGCAAGCAGCTCTCGCATCTGTCCGACGTCCAGGTGGCGCGGCTGAAGGCCGCGCAGGGCCTGAGCTGACAGCGGCAATACCCCGGGAATCGTCGTCCGACGTCAACAGAAACCAAAATTGTTAACAGCTTCCAACAACCTGCGGCTTCCCCCGTGCCAGCGGTGTCAAGGGGCTTCGTGCGCTCCGCGAGCTCGGCCGTAAACCCTCGCGAGCTGCGGTAGGACGCCCCAGTCAGGGCACGGCGAGCACCCGGTGGCCCGTGACCAGCCCGGATGCTCAAGAACCCAACACTTCCGGACATGTTCGGCCACGAACATGGTCCCGACACCGCCCCGGGCCCGGTTGCAACTGGGTAACGGATGGCTTCCGGAGTGTTACGGGATCTTGACAGTACCCGCCCAGCCGAGTGTGATGTGCGGCACCTGTTCGTTCATGTTCGATCCTGGTGGCATTCTCACTCGGCAGGGAGACCTTCCACATGACTTCCCCTCGGATTCCCCAAAACTTCGAACGGCCCCTCGCACGTCGAGGCCTGCTCAAGGGGATGGGCGCGGCTGCGGCGTTCGCGACGGTGCCGGGCGCGCTGGCTGCCTGTTCCTCGAGTAAGAGCTCGGGCTCCTCGGGCGGCAACGCCGGCTCGGTCACCTCCCCGGTGACGTTCGGATCCAACTACTCCGACGCCAGCCCGAAGGCGGCGTTCGCGGCGCTGTGCGCGGCGGCCACGGCGGCCGGCGGCCCCAAGGTGACCATCAACACGGTCGACCACAACACGTTCCAGACGAACATCACCAGCTACCTGCAGGGCACCCCGGACGACCTGTTCACCTGGTTCGCCGGCTACCGCATGCAGTACTTCGCGGCGCAGGGACTGGCGCTGCCCCTCGACGACGTCTGGGCGAAGATCGGCGGCAACTTCAGCGCCTCGGTGAAGACGCTGTGCACGGGCCTGGACGGCCACCAGTACTTCGTGCCGATCTACAACTACCCGTGGGTGGTCTTCTACAACAAGAGCCACTTCGCTTCGAAGGGCTACACCGTCCCGACCACCTGGGACGACTTCATCGCGCTGTGCAAGAAGATGAAGGCCGACGGCATCGTCCCGCTCGCCTTCGCCGACAAGGACGGCTGGCCCGCGCTGGGGACCTTCGACATCCTCAACATGCGGATCAACGGGTACGACTACCACCAGAAGCTGATGAAGCACCAGGTGCCGTGGACCGACCCGGGCGTCGCGGCGGTGTTCAACCAGTGGGCCGAGCTGATGCCGTACATGCAGACCGGCGCCAACGGCCGCATCTGGCAGGACGCGGCGAAGGCGCTGGAGCAGAAGCAGGCCGGCATGATGTTCCAGGGCACCAACCAGGTCGCCGCGCAGTACGTCACCGACAACGCGAACCTGGCCGACCTGGACTTCTTCCCGTACCCGTCGATCAACCCGACGTACGGCCAGGACTACATGGACGCCCCGACCGACGGCTTCATGATCAGCAAGAAGGCGAAGAACCCGGCCGGCGCCAAGGCGATCCTGGAGTACATAGGCACGGCCGCCGCCGAGTCGACCTTCCTCAAGACCGACCAGTGGGACGTCGGCGTCGCCACCGGGCTCCAGGCGCCGTCCTACGACGCCATCCAGACCAAGTCGGTGGCCGCGATCTCGAGCTGCAAGGCCGTGGCGCAGTTCATGGACCGGGACGCCGACCCGGCGATGGCCACCGCGATGATCTCGATCATCCAGAAGTTCATCGACGACCCGAGCACCGGCAACATCACCAGTCTGCAGAGCAGCGCCGAGCAGCAGGCGAAGTCGATCTACACGTCATGACCGATCACGAACTCGACCCGGCGACGGTCGGGGCGCCCCGCGCGCCCCGCCGTCGCCGGCTGGGCAGGCTCAGCGGCCGGGACAAGGCCGTGGTGGCCGTGCTGCTGGGCCTGCCCATCCTCATAGATCTCGTGTTCATCTGGGGCCCGACGCTGGGCACCATCGGCCTGTCGTTCACGAAGTGGAACGGCGTGGGCGGTCTGTCGACGAAGACCTGCCAGCCGAACGTCCCCTCGATCCTGAACAACGGATGCCTGTACGGCGTCCAGAACTACCACCAGGCCGCCACGATCTACCCCGAGTTCTGGCCGGCGGTCCGGCACAACCTGATCTGGCTGGCGGTGTTCGTGTTCTTCGCGACCCCGCTCGGCATGCTCTTCGCCGTCCTCATCGACCGCGGCATCAAGGGCAGCCGGATGTACCAGAGCATCCTGTTCCTGCCGGTGATGCTCTCGCTGGCGCTGGTCGGCATCATCTGGGAGTTCATGTACTCCCAGAACTACGGCCTGATCAACACCGTCATCGGGCACAACCACAACGGCAACGCCATCGACTGGCTCGGCAATCCGAAGCTGAATCTTTGGTCGGTGCTGGTCGAGGCCACGTGGCGGCAGGCCGGCTACGTGATGGTGCTCTATCTGGCCGGCCTCAAAGCCGTGGACCCGCAGCTCCGTGAGGCGGCGGTCATGGACGGCACCAACGCCTGGCAGACCTTCTGGAAAGTGGTCTTCCCGGTCATGCGGCCGATCAACATCGTGGTCATGGTGGTGACCGTCATCGAGTCGCTGCGTGCCTTCGACCTGGTCTACATCACCAACAAGGGCATCAACGGCCTGGAGCTGTTGTCGGTTCTGGTCACCTCCAACATCGTCGGGGAGACACAGCGGGTCGGCTTCGGGTCGGCGCTCGGCGTGGTTCTGCTGGTCATCTCCCTCGTGCCGATTTGTACGTTCCTGTACCTCACGTTCCGCCGCGAGAGCCAACCCAAGGGCGCCCGATGACTGCACAGACCATTCACAGGACGACGCCCCGCGCCTCGGCCGGCGGCCGCCGGAAGGCGCCGCGCTGGGGACAGCTCGCGTCGCAGGCGTTCCTGATCAGCGCTTGTGTGCTGTGGCTGCTGCCGATCGCCTTCGCGCTCTACGTGTCGCTGCGTCCGTATTCGGAGACCCAGAAGTACGGCTATGTGTCGATGCCGCACCACCTGACGCTGAAGAACTTCAGCGACGCGTGGACCCAGTCGGACATGCTGCACTACTTCTGGAACTCGGTGCTGATCACCGTGCCCTCGGTGATCATCGTCCTGGCGCTCGCCTCCGGTCTCGCGTTCGTCCTGACCCGGGTGAACGTCAAGATCAACGTGGCTCTGCTGATCGTGTTCACGGCCGGGAACCTGCTGCCCCAGCAGGTCATCATCACGCCGCTGTACCGGATCTTCCTGCAGATCCACCTGCCGACCTTCCTGGCCGGCAGCGGGCTGCTGTACAACTCGATCACCGGCCTGATCGTCATCAACGTCGCGTTCCAGCTCGGGTTCTGCACCTTCGTGCTGAGCAACTACATGAAGTCGATCCCCGACGAGATGTACGAGGCCGCGCTGGTCGACGGGGCGGGGCTGTGGACCCGGTTCAGGAAGCTGACGGTCCCGCTGTGCCGCCCGGCGCTGGCGGCCCTGGCGACACTGCTGACGACCTGGATCTACAACGACTTCTTCTGGGCCATCACCCTGATGTCGTCGGGCGACAAGCGGCCCGTCACCTCCGCGCTGGCCAACCTGCAGGGCCAGTTCGTGAGCAACCAGAACCTGATCGCCGCGGCCGCGATGATCGCCGCGATTCCGACGCTGGTCGTGTACGTGCTGCTGCAGAAGCAGTTCATCGCCGGCCTGGCGCTGGGGAGCAGCAAGGGCTGAGTTCGTCTGGGGATCGACATCGCGACACCCCCGCAGCGGGCGGGCGACACGAGGGGCGGGACGGCGGATGCTGGCAGCTCAGCGGCAGGCGTGGATCCTCCAGGAGGTCCGGCAGCGCGGTGCCGTGCGGGTCACGGAGCTGGTCTCGGCGCTGCGCGTGTCCGACATGACGGTGCGCCGGGACCTGGACTCGCTGGCCGAGCAGGGCCTGGTCACCAAGGTGCACGGCGGTGCCACGGCGCGCGGCGGCAGCTCCACCGACGAGCCGGCGTTCAGCGTGAAGGCCGCCCGGCAGCGGCGGGCCAAGGAGGCGATCGCGCGGGCGGCCGCGGATCTGGTGCGCCCGGGCACGGCGATCGGGGTGTCGGCCGGGTCGACCACCTACGCCTTCGCGCAACAACTGGCCCGGGTTCCGGACCTGACCGTGGTCACCAACTCGCCGCCGGTGGCCGACCTGCTCCACGCGCTGCCCGGCCCGCCGCAGACCGTGATCCTCACCGGCGGCGTGCGCACGATCTCCGACGCGCTGGTCGGGCCGGTGGCGATCCAGGCGATCCGCCGCCTGCACCTGGACTGCGTGTTCATCGGCGTGCACGGCATCGACGCCGAAGCCGGGTTCACCAGTCCGAACCTGATGGAGGCCGAGACCAACCGGATGCTGGTGTCCACCGCGCGGCGGCTGGTCGTGCTGGCGGACCACACGAAGTGGGGCGTGGTCGGGCTGTCCGAGATCGCCGCCCTGCACGACGCCTCGGTGCTGGTCAGCGACGACGGCCTGCGCTCGGGCGCGCGGCAGGTGCTGCGCGAGTCCGTGGGGGAGTTGATCGTCGTCCCCGTCGAAGGGGCGGGGGCGAATGAGGAGGAAGACTAGGGAGGCACCATGCGTGATCGGGCCCCGCGCAGTCGACAGTTGCGCGCAGCCTTCGCAGCGCTCGCCCTCATCGCCGGGACGGTGTTCGGTGTCGCGGTATCGGCACCCGCGCACGCCCTCGGCAACGGTCTGGCGCTGACCCCGCCGATGGGATGGAACGACTGGAACTCCTTCGGGTGCAACGTCTCGGAGAGCCTGGTCGAGCAGACGGCGGACCTCATCGTCTCGTCCGGCATGAAGGATGCCGGCTACCAGTACGTGAACATCGACGACTGCTGGATGTCGTCGAGCCGGGATGCGAACGGCAACCTCGTCCCGGATCCCGCGAAGTTCCCCGACGGCATCTCGGGGACCGCCGCGTACGTGCACAGCAAGGGCCTCAAGCTCGGGATCTACGAGAGCGCCGGCACCGCGACCTGCGCCGGCTATCCCGGCAGTCTGAACCACGAGCAGGCCGACGCGAACTCGTTCGCGTCCTGGGGCGTGGACTACCTCAAGTACGACAACTGCAACAACCAGGGGATCCCGGCCCAGACCCGGTACACGGCGATGCGCGACGCGCTGGCCAAAACCGGTCGGCAGATCGTCTTCAGCCTGTGCAACTGGGGCCAGGAGTCGGTGTGGACGTGGGGCGCCGGGGTCGGCAACCTGTGGCGCACCACCGGCGACATCAACGCCGGCTTCAGCAGCATGCTGTCCAACTTCCACAACACGGTCGGGCTGGCGTCCTACGCCGGGCCGGGCGGCTGGAACGACCCGGACATGCTCGAAGTGGGCAACGGGATGTCGTTCACCGAGGACCGCTCGGAGATGTCGCTGTGGGCGGAGATGGCCGCGCCGCTGATCTCCGGGACCGATCTGCGTACCGCGACGCCTGCGACTCTGTCGCTGTACACGAACAAGGACGTCATCGCCGTCGACCAGGACTCGCTGGGCAAGGCCGGGACCGAGATCGCCTCGTCCGGCGGGAATGACGTGATGGCCAAGCCGCTGGCCAACGGCGATGTCGCGGTCGTGCTGTTCAACGAGAACTCCTCGGCGCAGACGATCTCGACGTCCACCTCGGCCGTCGGGATCGCGTCGGCGTCCTCGTACACGCTGGACAACCTGTGGTCGAAGGAGCTCAGCTCGACGACCGGTGCCATCAGTGCCACGGTGCCGGCCCACGGATCGGTGATGTACCGCGTGTCGCCGGGGAGCGGGAGCAGCATCGGGAGCACGCATCCGCTGGTCGGTGCGTCGTCCGGCCGATGCCTGGACGTGCCGAACAACAGCACCACGACTGGCACGCAGCTGGACATCTGGGACTGCAACACCGGCTCGAACCAGGAGTACACGCTGACCGCGGCCGGCGAGCTGCGGGTCTACAACGGCAGCCTCTGCCTGGACGCGAGCGGTCAGGGGACGACGGCCGGGACCAAGGTCATCATCTGGACCTGCAACGGCCAGACCAACCAACGATGGACCCCGAACGCGGACGGGACGATCACCGGCGTGCAGTCCGGCCTGTGCCTGGATGTGACCGGCGGGAACGTGGCCTCCGGGAACGTCAACGGCACCCCGGTCGAGCTCTGGGGCTGCAACGGGGGCGCCAACCAGCAGTGGAAGCTGGGGTAGCCGGGGTTGCCGGCTGGGGTAGCGCGCGGCGCGTGAGCGCCTGAGGCGTTCCCATCGCCGGGTCCACCCGGTTGCGAGCGGCGTCGAGGCGTCCGATCATCGCCTCATGATGCCGACCTCGGAGCTGGTGGACCCGGCGGTGCGCACGTTCGTCGACGCGCTCAACGCCAACGACCCGGCGGCCGTGCAGGCCGCCATGACCGGGAACGCGACGATGACCGACGACGGGACGCCGCGCCTGCTGGGGGACTGGCTCCAGCGCGAGGTCTACGACACGCACGGCCGGATGGACGTGATCGTGCAGTCCCCGGACGGCCGCGACCTGATCGCGGAGTACACCAACGAGCAGTGGGGCGGCATGAACACCCGCTGGCACTTCGAGGTCGTGGACGGCAAGGTCGCGCACTTCGATACCGGTCAGGCGGGAGAACCGCCGTACGACCCCACGTCATGGCTGGGGCAGCCATGAGGCGTCGCTGGTATGTGGCGGCGGCCGACATGGGAAGCGTGATGACCGCTCTCTAGCGTGATCGGGTATGACGCCTTCTATGGACGCTGCCGCCACTTCTGCCGCCTCCGTGGCTTCCCCCGCCTCCCCGGCACCCCTGGACCTGTCCGGCCTTACCGCGCTGGTCACCGGCGCGGCCGGCGGCATCGGCCTGGCCTGCGCCGAGCGGCTGGCCGCGGCCGGGGCCAAGGTGGTGGTGGCCGACATCAGCGCCGACGGCGCGCACGCCGCCGCCGAGCGGATCGGCGGGGTGGCGCTGGTCGCCGACCTGAGCGACCTGGACCAGGCTTCGGCGCTGCCGCACCGGGTCGGCGGCGTGGACGTGCTGGTGAACAACGCCGGACTGCAGCACGTGGCGCCGCTTCACGAGTTCCCGGTCGAGCGTTTCTCACTGATCCTGCGGCTGATGCTGGAGGCGCCGTTCCGGCTGATCCGCGAGTCGCTGCCGCACATGTACGAGCGCGGCTGGGGCCGGGTCGTGAACATCTCCTCGGCGCACGGCCTGCGGGCCTCGGAGTTCAAGGCCGCCTATGTCACGGCCAAGCACGGCTTGGAGGGGCTGTCGAAGGTCACGGCGCTGGAGGGCGCCCCGTACGGCGTCACCTCGAACTGCGTGAACCCGGCCTACGTCCGCACCCCGCTGGTCGAGAACCAGATCGCCGACCAGGCCGCCGCGCACGGCATCCCCGAGGACGAGGTGGTCTCCAAGATCATGTTGGAGCGTTCGGCCATCAAGCGTCTGATCGAGCCCGCCGAGGTGGCCGAGCTCGTGGCCTACCTGTGCTCACCGGCCGCCGCCTCGGTCTCCGGCGCCTCGTTGGCCATGGACGGCGGATGGACAGCGCGGTGAGGAGCGCGTGATGCTGGGCGCCATGTCCGCGCATCGCCCACCCTCGGTGTTCCTCGACCTGCTGGCCCGCGACGCCGCCGCCATCGAGTACGACGGCCCGGTGGTCGCCGCCCGGGTGGCCGGCGCGGGCGCCGAGGAGCTGGCGGAGCTGGAGGCGGCCAAACGGGTGGCGTTGGAAGTCCGCGCCACGCTGGCCCGCTCGCGCCGCCGCGAGGCGGAGCTGGTCGCGCTCTTCGAGACCGCCGGCGACCTGGCCGCGCTGCGCGACCTCGACGCCGTCCTGAAGGCGATCGTCACCCGCGCGCACACGCTGATCGGCGCGGACGTCACCTACCTGACCCTCGACGACCCGGACCGCGGCGACACCTACATGCGCGTGACCCACGGCTCGGTCTCGGCCCGCTTCCAGTCCCTGCGCCTGCCGATGGGCGCCGGCCTCGGCGGCCTGGTCGCACAGACGGCGAAGCCGTACGTCACCTCCGACTACCCGCGCGACAGCCGCTTCCGCCACACCAACGAGATCGACGAAGGCGTCGGCGAGGAGGGGCTGACCGCGATCCTCGGCGTCCCGCTGGTCCTGGGCAGCCGGGTGATCGGCGTCCTGTTCGCGGCGAACCGCTCGGCACGGCCTTTCGCCCGCCACGAGATCACGCTGCTGAGTTCCCTGGCCGCGCACGCCGCGGTCGCCATCGACAACGCACGCCTCCTGCAGGCCACGCGCGACGCGCTGAGCGAGCTCCGCTCGGCGAACGAGCTGGTGCGCGCGCACAGCGAGTCGGTGGAGCGGGCCGCCGCGGTGCACGACAAGCTGGCGGACCTGGTGCTGCGCGGCGGGGATGTGGAGGGGATCGCGGCGGCGGTGGCGGAGGCGGTCGGCGGGGGATTGGTGGTGGTCGACGCGGAGGGGGTGGTGACGGCGGTCGCCGGAGAGACTTCGGGGTTTGATGCCGCTGGGGCCGGCCGGCGCGCCGGATCCGGTGCGGCGGCTGCCGGTCGAGCTGGCGCCGGTGCTGGTACTGGTACTGGTACTAGCGCTGGTGCTGGTGCCGATGCGGCCATCGATGTCATCGCCGGCGTGGTGCGATCCGGGCCGCTGAGCACTGCCGCGTCGGCGACCGGCCTGATCGCCACTTCCGCGGCGACCGGCCACGCCGTGCGCTCCGGCGACCTGGTCGTCGCAGCGGTCGCAGCAGCCGCCGAACCCCTCGGCGCCCTCATCCTCCGCGCCCCCGAATCCTTCAGCGACGTCGACCAGCGCATCCTCGAACGCGCGGCGCTCGTCGTCGCGCTCCATCTGCTGATGCGCCGTTCCGAAGCGGAGGCTGCTGAGCGGCTGGGCGGCGATCTTCTCGACGACCTCCTCGCCGTCCCCGTCCGCCACACCTCCACCCTGGCCGAGCGTGCCCGCCGCGTCGGCGTGGACCTCGACCGGCCGCACATCGTCGTGGCCGCCGACGCCGCTCCCGCCGACCGTCCCCGCGCGCACTTCGCCGCCGGCCGCCTGGCCAAGTCCGAAGGCGGCCTGGCCGGCTCCCACGAAGGCCGCATCGTCCTCCTGCTGCCCGGCGACGACCCCGCCCCGGCGGCGCAGCGCGTCCTGGCGGCGCTCCGCGGCGGCCTCGCGCATCCCGTCACCGTCGGTGCCGGCGGCCCGAAGTCCGATGTCGCGGCCTATGCCGACGCGCACGCCGAAGCCGTCCGCTGCCTCGGCGCCCTGCACGCCCTTGGCCGCGCCGGGTGTGCCGCCGCCCCCTCCGACCTCGGCTTCCTCGCGCTCGTCCTGGGCGGCGGCGACCCCGGCACCGTGGTGCGCAAGGCCCTCGGGCCGCTCGTCGACTACGACGCCAAGCGCGGCACCGACCTGCTCGGCACCGTCGAGCAGTACTTCGCCTGCGGCCGCAGCCTCGGCCGCACCGGCGAGGCGCTGCACATCCACGTCAACACCGTGACCCAGCGCCTGGACCGCACCGCGCGCCTGCTCGGCCCCGACTGGCAGGAGCCCGGCCGCAGCCTGGAGATCCAGCTGGCGCTCCAGGTCCGGCGCGTGATGGGGCTCTGAGGCATAGCCGTACGCGATCTTGTAGTGCTCGAAGACATATCAAAAGACGCAGGCCACTCATACGGTCCATCCCCATGGACAAGACAGCCCCGACCCCGTCCCACGCGGTGGCGGACATCCCCTCGGCCGCCACGCTCGCCGTGGGCGGCTTCGGCCTCTGCGGCATCCCCAGCACCCTGATAGCGGCCCTGCTCGACCAGGGCGCGACCGGGCTCTCCGTGGTCTCCAACAACTGCGGCGTCGACGACTGGGGCCTGGGCCTGCTGCTGAACGCCGGCCGCATCAGCAAGATGACCAGCTCGTACGTCGGAGAGAACAAGGAGTTCGCGCGCCAGTACCTGGCCGGCGAGCTCGAGGTCGAACTGCTCCCGCAGGGCACGCTGGCCGAGAGCCTGCGCGCCGGCGGCCTGGGCATCCCCGCGTACTACACGCCGGCCGGCGTCGGCACGAGCGTCGCCGAGGGCAAGGAGACGCGCGTCATCGACGGCCGCGAATACCTGCTGGAACGCGCCATCACCGCCGACTTCGCGCTGGTCCGCGCCGCGAAGGGGGACCGCCACGGCAACCTCGTCTTCCACGCCTCGGCCCGCAACTTCAACCCGGTGGTGGCGATGGCCGGCCGGGTGACCGTCGCAGAGGTCGAGGAGCTGGTCGAGCCCGGCGAGCTGGACCCGGACGAGATCCATCTGCCGGGCGTCTTCGTGCAGTGCGTGGTCGCGGTTCCGGCGGACCAGCGGGAGAAGCGCATCGAGAAGCGGACCGTCACGGTTACCACCTCTGAGAACGGAGCAGTCTGACATGCCCCTGACCCGCGACCAGCTGGCGGCCCGCGCCGCGCGCGAACTGCGCGACGGCTCCTACGTCAACCTCGGCATCGGCCTGCCGACGCTGATCCCCGGCCACCTGCCGCCCGGCGTCGAGGTGGTCCTGCAGTCGGAGAACGGCATCCTCGGCCTCGGCCCCTACCCGGCTCCGGACGACGTCGACCCCGACCTCGTCAACGCGGGCAAGGAGACCGTCACTGTCCGGCCGGGCTCAAGCTTCTTCGATTCCGCCACCTCTTTCGGCATGATCCGCGGCGGCCACATCGACACCGCGGTGCTCGGCGCGATGCAGGTCTCGGCCGCCGGCGACCTGGCGAACTGGACCGTGCCCGGCAAGCTGGTCAAGGGCATGGGCGGCGCGATGGACCTGGTGCACGGCGCACGCCGGGTGCTGGTGGTCATGGAGCACACGGCGAAGGACGGCTCCCCGAAGCTGCTCCAGGAATGCACGCTTCCGTTGACCGGCAAGGGCGTCGTCGACCGGGTCATCACCGACCTGGCGGTGCTCGACGTGACGCCGGCCGGCTTCCGGCTGGTCGAGCTGGCGCCGGGCGTCACGGTCGAGGAGGTGGTGGCCAACACCGGAGCGCCCCTCGATGTGGCGATGGCCCACATTTCGGGGCCCGTAACGCGCACTTAACGTTCCGGCCATGCATTCCACCAGCATCCTGCGCAGATACAGCGCCCGGTATGTAGCAGCAGCCATGGCCGCCGCGTCGATCGCGGCGCTGGCCGCGTGCGGGAGCCCGAGCAAGGCGACCGCCGGGTCGTCGGGCGGGGGCGGGGCGTCCTCCGGCGGGTCCGGCGCGCCGATCAAGGTCGGGCTCGTCTACTCCGAGACCGGACCGCTCGCCGACTACGGCAAGGACTACTACCAGGGCTTCCTGGCCGGCCTCGACTACGCCACGCACGGCACCGACGCCGTGAACGGCCACAAGATCGAGGTGACGCAGCGCGACGACGCGGGCGACCCGACCAAGGCGGTCGGCGCCGCCAAGGACCTGATCGGCCAGGGCTACCGCATCCTGGCCGGCTCCACCGCCTCCGGCGTGGCACTTCAGGTGGCGCCGCTGGCCGCGCAGAACAAGGTGCTGTTCATCTCCGGCCCGGCCGCCACCGACGCGGTCACCGGCCTGAACAGGTACACGTTCCGGTCCGGCCGCGAGACGTACCAGGACATCGCCACCGCCGCGTCCTTCCTCGGCGACCTGACGAACAAGCACGTCACCGTCCTGGCCCAGGACAGCGCCTTCGGCCAGGCGAACGTCGAGGCGGTGAAGGCGGTGCTGGGCGCCAAGGGCGCGAAGGTGGACTCGGTCCTGGCCCCGCCGAGCGCCACCGACCTGACCCCGTTCGCCACCCAGGCCAAGAACGCCAAGCCGGACCTGCTGTTCGTGGCCTGGGCCGGCACCACGGCCTCGGCGCTGTGGACCGCGCTGTCGCAGCAGGGCGTCCTGGACGCCACGACCACCGTCACCGGCCTGGACGTGCGCGCCTCCTACCCGGTGTTCGCCGCCACCGGCGGCAAGGTGTCCTTCCTGGCGCACTACGTCCCCGACGGCACCAGCAACGACGCCGCCAAGGCGATGGACGCCTACCTCTCGGCGCACGGCGAGCAGTCCGACCTGTTCAGCCCCGACGGCTTCACCGCCGCGCAGATGGTGGTGCACGCCGCGGAGAACGGCGACACCGACGTGGACGCGATGGTGAAGAACCTGGAGGGCTGGAGCTTCGACGGGATCAAGGGCGCCTACACGATCCGCGCCTCCGACCACGCGCTGCTGCAGCCGATGTTCCAGGCCAAGCTGAACGGCACGACGCCGACCGTGGTGAAGACCCTGGACCCGAACGAGGTCGCGCCGCCGGCCAAGAGCTTCCCGGCGAGCTGACGATGAGCGACGGACTCGCATCGAGCCGCGGACTCACCTCGGGCCCGGCGGCGCCCGGCGACCGCACGCCCGACGTGCCCGACGTGCCCGACACGCCCGACGTGCTCACTCTGGCGGGGCTCTCCTGGACGGTCGGCGGCTCGGCGATCCTGTCCGGCGTGGACCTCGCGGTCCGCGAGGGCGAGTTCGTCGCGGTCATCGGCCCCAACGGCGCCGGCAAGACCTCGCTGTTCAACCTGATCAGCGGCCTGAACCGGACCAGCGCCGGCCGCATCAGCCTCGACGGCGCCGACATCACCACCGAGGCGCCGCACAAGCGGGCCCGGCGCGGCATCGGCCGCACCTTCCAGTCCTCCAGCGTCTTCCCGACCATGACCGTCGCCGAGCACGTGGCGCTCGCGCAGCAGGTCGCGGCGAAGCAGCGGCGCGGGGTCGCCTCCGACCCCCTGGAGCGCGTCCGCCTGACCGAGAAGTCCGGCGCCCGCGCCGCCGACCTCTCCCACGGCGACAAGCGCAAGCTCGAACTCGCCATGCTCCTGGCCTCCGGCGCCGAACGCCTGCTCCTGCTCGACGAACCGATGGCCGGCGTCGCATCCGGCGACGTCCCCGAACTGGTCGACGTCATCAGAACCCTGCACCGCGACGAGGGGCGCACGGTCCTGATGGTCGAGCACCACATGGAGGTCCTGCTCGGCCTCGCCGACCGCGTCGCGGTGATGCACCACGGCGCCCTGCTCGCGATCGACACACCGCAGCGCATCATGGCCGACACGCGCGTCCAGGAGGCATACGTGGGGGACGCACTGTGATCCTCGAACTCGACGACGTCCGCGTCACCCTCGGCGGCTCGCACATCCTGCAAGGCGTCTCGTTCACCGTAGCGCCGACCGGCGTGACGGCCCTGCTGGGGCGCAACGGCGTCGGCAAGACGACGACGGTCAAGGCCATCCTCGGCCTGGTCCCCCGCACCGGCCGCATCACCTTCGCCGGCACCCCGGTCCACCGGCTGCGTACCCACGAGATCGTCCGCCAGGGCATCGGCTACGCACCAGAAGACCGCTGCGTCTTCGCAAAGCTGACAGTCGCGGAGAACCTGACCCTCGCCGAGCGCCGAGGCACGGCCCACGCCTACGACCTGGTCTACGAACTCTTCCCGGAACTGAAGGCCCGCAGCGCCCAGGCCGCCGGCACCCTGTCCGGCGGCCAGCAGCAGATGGTCGCCATCGCCCGCACCCTCCTCAACGACAACCGCCTCCTCGTGGTCGACGAACCAACGAAGGGCCTGGCCCCGAAGGTGGTGACCGAAGTGGCCGAGGTCCTGGAACGCGCCGCCGAGCGAGTACCGATGCTCCTGGTCGAGCAGAACCTGGCGCTGGTGCGCCGCCTCGCCGGCGACGGCGTGGTGCTCGCGGCGGGCCAGGTGGTGCACCGGGGTCCGGTGCGCGAGTTGCTGGCGGATGCTGCGCTGACGCGGGAGTTGCTGGGCGTGGGTCAGGCGCGCGGCGAAAACGCGCGCCCATCCTCACACCCCGCCCCTTCCAGGGGGACAACCCACCCTCAGTCAATTGTCAACCACCGTCAACCGCCGAAAGAAGTGTCGGCCGCGGAATCCACCCGATCGGACGCGCCGTGAGCACCCTCGTCCTCCTCACCCTCACCGGCCTGGGCCTCGGCGCCCTCTACTTCCTCATCGCCAGCGGCCTCTCCCTCATCTTCGGCCTGATGGACGTCCTCAACTTCGCCCACGGCGCCCTCGTCACCGCCGGCGCCTACGCGGCCTGGCGCCTGACCGGCCACCTGCCGTTCGCGCTGGCCGTCGCGGCGGCCGTCGCCACCGGCGCGGTCCTCGCCGCGCTCATTGAGACCGTCCTCATCCGGCCTCTCTACTCGCGCCCCAAGGACCAGATCCTCGTCACCGTCGGGCTCGGCCTTGCGCTGCCCGCTCTCGTGCAGGGCATCTGGGGTGCCGACGCGCGCCAGCTCCAGCCGCCCCGGCAGCTTGCCGGGACCGTCAGCCTTCTCGGGGCGAAGGTCCCGACCGATCGCTTCGTCCTCATCGCCGCCGCGCTGGCAGTGCTCGCCGCGCTCAAGCTCTTCCTCGGACGGACGCGCTACGGCCTCGTCGTGCGCGCCGGGGTCGAGGATCGTGCGATGGTCACCGCCCTCGGTATCGACGTGCGCAGGGCCTTCACCCTCGTCTTCGCGATCGGGGGTGCGCTCGCGGGGCTGGCCGGGGCGCTCGGCGGTGTGTACTTCGGCAGTGTGTCGCCGGATCAGGGCACGTCGTTGCTGGTGTTCGGGTTCGTCGTCGTGGTGATCGGCGGGATGGGGCGGACCGACGGGGTCGCGCTCGCCGCGGCGGCTGTCGGGCTGATCCAGCAGTTCACCAACTACTACGCCGCCTCGGGTCTCGGCGACTTCGCCGCGGTCGCGATCCTCGCCGTCGTGCTGCTCGCCCGCGGCAACCGGGACGGCATCCAGCGGCTCATCCGGAGGACCGCGTGAAGCGCGACGGTAAGTTGAAAATTAAGAACCTGATACCCGCAGCGGTCCTCGCCGTCCTGCTCACCCTGCCCTACTCGACGCTCAGCATCCCCGGCGTCTTCGACGGCGCCGTCAACACCCCCGGCTCGCTCCAGCTCCTCGCCCTCTGCCTGCTCTTCGCCGGCCTGGCCGTCGGCTACGACCTGCTGTTCGGCCGCCTCGGCCTGATGTCCTTCGGCCACGCGCTCTACGTCGCGATCGGCGCGTACAGCGCCGAGCTCGCCATGAAGGACATGCACCTGCCCCTGGCGACCGCCGCGGTGCTCGCGATCGTCATCGGTGCGGCGGTCAGCACCCTGCTGGGCGCAGTTTCCCTGAAAGGTGTCGGAAAGCTGGGCGGCGAAAACCTGGGGACCGTCGGCTTCGCCATGGTCACCCTGGCGTTCGCGCAGGCCGGGTCCATCCTGGTCGGCCGGGATCCGAAGACCACCGGCGGGGAGGAGGGGCTGCCGCTGAGCACTGAGAAGGTGCCCGCGGCGTTCGTCGGCGTGGTCAACACCGTCAACCTGTACTGGCTCGCGCTCGCCTACCTCGTCCTGGTCTGCGGCGTCGTCTGGTGGCTGACCGGGAGCCGGGTCGGCCGGGTGTGGCAGGCGATCCGCGACAACGAGCGGCGAGCCGAGGTCCTCGGCCTGAACCCGTTCCGCTACCAGCTCGGCGCCTTCGTGCTGGCCGGGACGCTCGGCGCGGCCGGCGGCGTGGTGCACCTGCTGGTCACTGCCGGGGCGACGCCGGAGACCACGACCACCGACTTCACCCTCGCGCTGTTGGTGATGGTGGTGCTCGGCGGGTCCGGCACGCGCTGGGGCCCGGTGCTCGGCGGCGTGCTCTACACGCTGCTGGACCACCGGCTCGGCGCCGTCGCCACCTCCGACTCGGTCGCGGGCCTGCCCGCCGTCCTGCGGATCCCGCTGTCGCAGCCGCTGGTGCTGCTCGGCGTGCTGTTCGTGCTCGTGGTCTACGCCGTCCCCGGCGGGCTCGCCGCGCTGCCGAACCGGGTGCGCCGGCTACGCCGCGGAGGAGGAGCCGGCCCCCGACGACAGCGAAGCGAACAGCACCGGCTCGGCGTGGTCGAGGGCGAGCCGGACCGCCCCCATCCCGACCGCGTCGCCTCCGAGCTCTGACACCTTCACGTCCGGCGGATACATGCAGACCTCGCGGAGCAGGGCCCTGATCGGCTCGGTGAGACGCTCGCCGGTCTGGGCCAGGCTGCCGCCGATCACCACCAGCCCCGGGTCCAGCGGCGTCACCAGGCTGACCAGCCCTTCGGCCAGGCCCCGGGCGAAGGCGTCGAAGGCCGCGGCGGCCCGGTCGTCGCCGGCGTCGGCCCGCTCCATCGCGAACAACGCGGCCTGCGACGGCGCCCGCAGCTCGCCCGGGTCGACCGCCATCGCGTAGCCCATGACGTGCTGGAACGCCGCCCACCGGCTGTTCGGGTGGCCGCCGAGCTCGCCGGCGGCGGCGTGCGAACCGCGGTACGGCACGCCGTCGAACAGCAGCCCCAGCCCGATGCGCCGGCCGGTGTGCAGATACAGCACGTTGTCGTGCTCGGACGCCGCCCCGCACCAGTGCTCGGCCAGCACCGCCAGCCGCATGTCGTTCTCGATCACGACCGGGACCGGCACCCGCGCGGCCAGCTCCGCCCGCAGGTCCACCCCTGACCAGTCGGCCAGCGCGACGCTCTTGAGCACCCGGCCCTCGTTGTCGATGACCCCGGTGGTGCCGACGCCGACCGCGGCCAACCGCCCGGCCGGCACGTCGGCTGCCCCGGCCGCGTGCCCCAACACCCGCTGGACGGCGTCGAGCCGCCCGGGCGCCGACAGCTCCGGGCTCAGGTGCTCCACCGCCCGCCCGACGACCGCCCCGTCCAGGTCGGCGACCATCGCGGTGATCCCGGAGCCGCCGATCGCCACGCCCGCGACGTGCGCCGCGGCCGCGCGGAAGGCGTAGCGCCGGGCCGGCCGCCCGCGCTGGCCGTCGGCCACCGCCTCGGCCTCCACCACCCAGCCGTTGCGCTGCAGCGCGTCCATGATGACCTCGGTCGTGGCCCGGGACAGCTGCGCGGCCCGGGCGACCTCGGCCAGGGTCGGCGTCCCGGTCTCGCGCAGTGCGCGCAGCACCGCCACCTCGTTCAGGCTCCGCAGAAAGCTGCCGTCGCCGCTGGTCCGTCGCATGGCGGTCATCTTAGGCCGGGGGAGCTCGGTACGCCCGGTATTTATGACGATCACTGTCGTAAAGATGTCCGACTCGTCCGGATACCAGATCACGGCCCGGTCTCGGAACGAGTACTTTTTCGCGTCTCGTGCGTGACCGTGCTCGATTAACACTGGTCTCAAGCAAAAACGGCGGCTAGTGTCCCGGACCACGGGAGGCCCCGCCTCCCGCCCCTCACCCTCATCAGGCCTCTGACAGGCGGCGACGCCGTCGGCGGCTTACGAAAACGTTGGGAGACGCGGATGTTCCGAAAGGCGTTGGTGCTGGCCGGAGCCGGGGCGCTTGCCCTGGCCGCGACCGGCTGTTCCTCCTCGAAGTCGTCTTCCGGACAGGCCGAATCCGGCCCGGTCACCCTGACCTACGGCATCTGGGACGCGAAGCAGAAGCCGGCGATGCAGGAGATCGCCGACGCCTTCCACGCGTCCCACCCGAACATCACCATCGACATCCAGCTGACGCCGAACGCCGACTACTGGACCAAGCTCCAGACCGCGGCCGCCTCCGGCACCGCCCCGGACGTCTTCTGGATGAGCACCACGCGCATCGGCCTCTACGCCGGCCAGAAGCAGCTGCTGTCCCTGTCGGACAAGCCCGGCTTCGACAACAGCCCGTTCCCGAAGTCGCTGAACGACGTCTACACCCTCGACGGCAAGCAGTACGGCATGCCGAAGGACTTCGACACCGTCGGGCTCTGGTACAACAAGAAGCTTTTCGACGCCGCCGGGGTGAAGTACCCGACCGCCGGCTGGACCTGGCAGGACGTCATCAACGCGGCCCAGAAGCTGAACGACCCCGGCAAGGGCGTCTGGGGCATCGCCTCCCCGGACTGGACGCAGGAGAACCTGTTCAACACCATGCTCCAGGCCGGCGGCCAGGCCATCACCCCGGACCACAAGAAGTCCGGGTTCGACGACCCCAAGAGCCTGGCCGGCCTGCAGTACGCGCTGGACTTCATCACCAAGTACCACGTCTCGCCGACCGCGCAGCAGATGACCGACACCCAGCCGGACCAGCTGTTCGCCTCCGGCAAGGTGGCGATGTTCGCCGACGGCGACTACGACATGCCGGAGTACAAGGCGGCCACCGGCCTGGACGCGGACGTCGCGCCGCTGCCGGCCGGCCCGGACGGCAAGAAGGCGACGGTCATCAACGGCCTGGCGAACGTCATCTACGCCAAGACCAAGCACCAGCAGGCGGCCTGGGAGTTCGTGCAGTACCTCGGCAGCAAGGAGGCCAACGAGATCCAGGCCAAGACCGGCACCGTGATCCCGGCCTACAACGGCCTGTCCGCGACCTGGGTGGCCTCGACTCCGCAGTACCACCTGCAGTCCTTCATCGACCAGCTCAACGACGCCGTGCCGTATCCGGTGTCGAAGAACACCGCGGCCTGGACCACCCCCATGCAGGCCACCCTGGACCAGATCTGGGGCGGCAAGCTCGATCTGCAGACCGGCGCCAAGCAGATAGCGGACCAGATGAACGCCGAACTGGCCAAGGAGTAGCGGGTGTCAGCCACTGAATCCCCCTCCATCGCCGCCCGCAAGGCGGCGGTGGGGGCTGGCCCGGAGCGCGGGCCGGCCCAACGGCCCGTCGCCGGCCGCCGCCCCCGCTTCTCCAAAGCGCACTTGAAGGAATGGGCCTGGGGCTACGCGATGATCGCGCCCCTCTTCCTCGGGCTCGTGATCTTCTACCTCTGGCCGATCGTCCAGTCCGCCTACTTCAGCTTCACCTCGTGGGGCGTCTTCGGCGGCCAGCAGTGGGTCGGCTTCCAGAACTACAGCTCGTTCATGTCGGATCCGCAGCTGCCGCGCGCGGCCTGGAACACCGTCAAGTACTCGCTGATCATCCTGGCCGGCATCCCGCTGTCGATCGTCTTCGCGGCGCTGATGAACCAGGTCAGCGGCAAGTACGCGAGCCTGTACCGGGTCCTGTACTTCATCCCCGTGGTGACCATGCCGGCCGCGGTCGCGATGATCTGGCGCTGGCTCTACAACGGCGACTACGGCCTGATCAACTACCTGCTGTCGCTGGTCGGGATCCACGGCCCGCACTGGGTGTCCGACGACCGGTACACGGTCTGGGCCATGGGCCTGGTGGGCATCTGGAGCTCGCTGGGCTACAACATGATCATCTTCGCCGCCGGCCTGAAGAACATCCCGCGCCAGTACTACGAGGCCTCCTCGCTGGACGGCGCCGGCCGGATCCGGCAGTTCTTCTCGATCACGCTGCCCCTGCTGAGCCCCAGCATCTTCTTCGTCTCGGTGCTGTCGGTGATCGGCGGCCTGCAGATGTTCGACATGGTCCTGATGATGCTCGGCAAGACCAATCCGGCGCTGGCCGGCAGCAAGACCATCGCGTACCTCTTCTACGAGGACGCCTTCGTCACCGGCAACCAGGGCCTGGCCGCGGCGATCGCGGTGGTCCTCACGCTGGTGCTGCTGGTGCTGACCGCGCTCCAGTTCCGGCTGCAGAAGAGGTGGGTCCACTATGGGTAGCGGCAGGCAGCGGTTGTGGCCGGTCCACGTGATCCTGGCGATCGGCGCGGCGGCGATGGTGGCCCCGTTCCTGTGGCAGCTGATCACCTCGCTGCAGACCACCGGCGAGACCACCAGCGTGCCGCCGCACTTCCTGCCCTCGTGGCAGTGGTCGAACTACAGCCAGGTCTTCCACGACACCAAGTTCGCCCAGCAGTTCGTGAACTCGGTGCTGCAGACCGTCGTCAGAGTCCTGGCCCAGGTGCTGTTCTGCTCGATGGCCGCCTACGCCTTCGCGCGGCTGCGCTTCCCGGGCCGCAACGCCCTGTTCCTGCTCATGCTCGCGGTCCTGATGGTGCCCAGCCAGGTGTATCTGCTCCCGCAGTACCAGCTGGTGCAGAACATGGGCCTGCTCAACACCCTGGCCGGCGTGGTGCTGCCCGGACTGTTCAGCGCCTTCGGCACGTTCATGCTGCGGCAGTTCTTCATGTCGCTGCCGAACGAGGTTGAGGAGGCCGCGCGGCTCGACGGCGCCGGCACGTTCCGGATCTTCTGGTCCGTGATGCTGCCGCTGGCCAAGCCCGGGCTGATCTCGATGGGCGTGCTCACGGTGCTGTGGTCGTGGAACGACCTGCTGTGGCCGCTGGTCGTGGTGAACGACGACTCCAAGATGCCGCTCACCGTGGGCCTGTCCACGCTGCAGGGCGAGCACCTCACCGAGTACCCGCTGCTGATGGCCGGCTCGCTGCTGGCCAGCCTGCCGATGATCGTGTTGTTCCTGGCCGCGCAGCGCCGCATCACCGAGGGCATCGCTCTCACCGGCACCAAGTAAGACTTTTCAGAAAGGCACCCTCTCCTGTGAGCAACCTGCGCTTCGGTGTGATCGGCCTGGGCCTGCGCACCTCTCTCGCCGTCGCCGCGCACCAGCCGGACCGCGGTTTCGAGGTCGCGGCGCTGTGCGACACCGACTCCGCCGCGCTCGCCAAAGCCGTCGAGCGCGTCGGGGTCACCGACACCGTCGACGACTATCGCAAGCTGCTGACCCGATCGGACATCGACGCCGTCATCATCATGACGCCGGACGACACCCACGAGGCGATCGCCGTCGAGTGCCTGCACGCGGGCAAGGCGGTCTACCTCGAGAAGCCGATGGCCATCACCATCGAGAGCTCCGACGCGATCCTGCGCGCCGCCTACGAGACCGGGACCCGGCTCTACGTCGGCCACAACATGCGGCACATGGGTGTTGTCCGCACGATGCGCGACATCATCGCGCGCGGCGACATCGGCGAGCCGAAGACGGTCTGGGTCCGGCATTTCGTGTCCTACGGCGGCGACTACTACTTCAAGGACTGGCACGCCGAGCGGGACCGCACCACCGGCCTGCTGCTCCAGAAGGCGGCGCACGACCTGGACGTCGTGCACTGGCTGGCCGGCGGCTTCACCGCGCGGGTCAGCGCCTTCGGCGACCTGATGGTCTACGGCGACCTGCCGCGGCGCGCGGAGGGGACGCCACGGCCGGCCGGCTGGCTCAAGGAGTTCGACTGGCCGCCGACGGCGCGCCGCGACCTCAACCACAGGATCGAGGTCGAGGACGTCTCGGTGATGAACATGACGCTGGACAACGGCGTCATCGCCGCCTACCAGCAGTGCCACTTCGCGCCGGACTACTTCCGCAACTACACGGTGATCGGTACCGAGGGCCGGCTGGAGAACTTCGGCGACTCGCCCGGCGACCTGGTGAAGGTCTGGAACACCGGCCCGACCGGCTACCGGGGCGACGCCGACATCGCCTACCGGGTCCCGGACGCCTCGGGCAGCCACGGCGGCGCGGACGGCGCGATCATGGCCGAGTTCGCCCGCTTCGTCCGCGACGGCGGGACCACCGACACCTCGCCGGTCGCGGCGCGGATGAGCGTGGCCGCCGGCTACATGGCCACGCTCTCGCTGCGCGACGGCGGCACGCCGTTCCAGGTCCCGCCGCTGGACCCGGAGCTGGCCGAGTACTTCGATCGGGGGCAGGTGCGCTGAGGGCGTCCGCACCGGGCGCGGGTTCGAACCCGTGCCCGGCCTTCCGATCAGGAGCGGGGCAGTGAGCTACAGCAGTGCCCTGACCGCCTCGGCGACCGCGGCGATCCCGCGGTCGCCGAGCAAGATCGAGTAGTGGTTGGTACCGGGGACGAAGCGCACGTCCACCCCGGCGTCGGCGAGCTTCGCCGCGGCCACGACCTCGGGGGAGTAGAGCCCGACGGGCTCGTTCAGCAGCCCGCGCTCGGCGTAGAAGAACGTCGCGGGCAGCGGCAGCCGGTGGATCGCGCCGACCACGTCAGGGTTCTGCAGCTGGTCGGCCGCGTCGCCCCGGATCGCGTCCAGGACGCACGCCGAGCGCAGCTCGGGCTCGGTGCCGACGAGGTCCCGCAGCTGGTACGCCTCGACCTCGGCCGTGTATCCGCCGTCCTGGAACGACGGATGCGTGCGCCACGGCTTGAGGAATTCGTCCCGGCTGGCGAAGACGGTGCGCAGCTTGGCCATCGCCGGGCCGAGCAGATTGTCGAGCAGCTCGTTCAGGTCCGTGCCGGCATGCAGGGGGAATCCCAGACCGCCGTCGACCAGCACCACACCGCTGAACCGCTCCGGGTACCGCACCGCCGCCACCGCGGCGACCCAGCCGCCCATCGAATGGCCCATCAGCGTCGCGCGCTCCACCCCGAGGTGATCGAGGGTGCGGATCAGGTCGTCGGCGTGCGCGCCGATCGAGTACGGGCCGCCGACATCGCGGGAGCGTCCGCGGCCGCGCAGGTCCGGGGCGACGAAGTCGACCTCCGGCAGCGCCTCGGCGACCGGGGCCCAGGCCAGTCCGTTGGCGGTGATGCCGTGCGCGGCGATCACCGTCGGTGCCGACCCGGCTACGTCAGGTCCTGACCAGCGAGTCACAGCGTACGAACCCGCGCCTGAGGGAAAATTGAGCTCCGCACTCTGTCGCATCCCGCCAGATTCCCCGCTCCGGACCTGCCTGGCAATGGGGCGCGGCACCACAATTGCCGCCTTCAGTGTGGGAGGCCGGGCTAATAATGCGATCTGGCGGTAGCAAAGTGGTGTTACAGTAGAGGAGAAGCAAAACGGCGCGGGGTGGAGCAGCTCGGTAGCTCGCTGGGCTCATAACCCAGAGGTCGCAGGTTCAAATCCTGTCCCCGCTACCAACGGGGCCCCTCAGAATCTGAGGGGCCCCGCGTTCTTTATGCAGGAGCCTTTATATGGGTCGCGAACCAGAACCCGATATGAGCGTGGTCACTGCTCTCGTACGGTCAGCGTTCTTGGTGGATGCCACCTATGAGAACGTGGCCCGCAAACACCAACTCACCTCCCAACAGGGGCAGTTGCTCTGTGTCCTGATGGGCAGGCCCGTAGAGGGCTTCGGTATGGGCGAACTGGTGCGGATCCTGGGACTGGCCAAGTCCAGCCTCACCGGCCTGGTGGATCGCTCGCTGCGCCGCGGGCTGGTCCGGCGCGAGGCGGACATCAGCGATGGTCGTGCGGTTCGCGTGTTCCTCACCGAAGAAGGCGACAAGCTTGCCGAGGAGTTCTACAACGAGACGGTTCTGCGCGTCGCCGAGCTCCCGATCATGTTGTCCGAGGAGGAGCAGGCACAGCTCGCGCTGCTGCTCGGCCGGCTGGTGCTGGCGAATCAGGTGCCTGTGGTGTTCGGGGACGACTTCACCTGCGAGAAGCCCGACCACGAGTAGGCGCCGGCACGAAGTAGGCGCCAGTAGGCGCCAGTAGGCGCCAGTAGGCCCGGACGGCTGGTGCCGGCCGGGCCCGTCCCCCTCCGCTCAGAGGTTGAACAGCTCCCGGAAGTGCCCGAGCATCATCTCCGCGCCCTTCATCCGCACCACGGTCTCCCTCGGCACCTGGAACGCCGCCCCCTGCTCGTTCGGGAACTGCCCGACGCCGCCGGCCGGGCCCAGCGGGATCAGCCCCACCCTGACCGGCAGCGTGGCGTAGACGGCGGCCGGCTCCTCGCCCTTGGCGTGCGCGGTGATGTTCGCCGCGACGACCTCCGCGTGCCGCATCGCCCAGCCGGCCATCTTGGCCTCGGGCAGGTCGGTGATGTCGCCGAGGGCGTAGATCGTGTCGTGGCCCTCGACGGTCAGCCGCTCCGTGACCTTCACCTGGCCCGCCTCGTTGCGCGGCACCGCACCGGCCAGGAACTCGGTGTGGATCCGGGAGCCGTGGGCGCGGAACCAGATGTCCGCGGTGATGCGCTCGCCGGCGCGGTCGGTGACGGCGAACTCCTCGGCGACGCCCGGCGCGACCTCCGGATCGGCCGCCAGGCCGGAGCCCAGCCGCAGCTCGATCCCCAGCTCGTCGAGCTGCTGCCGGAGGTCGGCGACCAGCTCCGGGAGGAAGCCGGGCAGCAGTTCGGCGGCCGGGTCGACGACCGTCACCCGCTTGTCGGGCCAGGTCGTGGCGATCTCCCCGGCCAGCTCCAGGCCGACCGGCCCGGCGCCGAGGATCAGGACCCGGCCGGCGTTGGCCAGTTCCTTGTGCGCGCGGCGCAGTGCGGCCAGGGCGTCGGCGGCGGCATCGGTGTGCATCTTCGCCGGGAACGCGTAGGTCGACCCTGAGGCCAACACCACATAGTCGGCGTCCACGCGGCCGCCGGAAGCCAGGGATACGCCGCGCGGATCGATTCCGAGCGCGCGATCGCGGACCACGGTGCCGTTCTCCATCAGCGTCTCGTACGGGAAGAAGATGTTCTCGGCCCAGTCCGGACGGACCAGTGCGCGCAGGGCCGCCGCGCTGTGCACGAAGGCGTCTTTCGGGTCGATGAGCACCACGTCGAGGTCGGTGTCCAGGGCTTTGGCGGCCTTCACCCCGCCGTAGCCGCCGCCGACTATCGCAACCTTCTTACGCATGGAAGCCGTCCCCTCGCGGCGGCGCGCCGGGCTGCCGCACGCAGTTGTTCGTGAGACGAACAGAATCGTTCGCGTCACGAACCGTACCTCGCCCCGCATGTTGTTCGCAACGCGAACCAAGCGTCTGGCCAGTGCGGGCTTCCGTACCCTAAGAGCAGGCCGGTAGCGCAGCGGTGGGGTTAGCCCTACCGCCGGACACCTGTTGGCTCCGTGGCGACGCCCCGGGGGCGGCTGGCAGCCTTAGTGACGTCGATCGACACCGACCCAGCACCGCTGAAAGCCACCTGAGGGGAAGATCATGACAACGGCAGCACAGGCCGCGGTCACCCACCGCACCGTCGGCACCGCCGCCCGAGCCCAGGCCGTGTCCAAGCGCTACGGCCAGGGAGAGACCGCGGTCACCGCCCTGGACCAGGTCGACGTCGACATCGAGCGGGGCCGGTTCACCGCGATCATGGGGCCCTCCGGCTCCGGCAAGTCCACGCTCATGCACTGCCTGGCCGGCCTGGACGCGGTCAGCTCGGGCAAGATCTGGATCTACGGCCGGGACGGCGTGGCCAGCGAGCTCACCGCGATGAAGGACAAGGAGCTGACGAACCTGCGCCGGGACCGGATCGGGTTCATCTTCCAGTCGTTCAACCTGCTGCCGACGCTGAACGCGGCGGAGAACATCACGCTGCCGATGGACATCGCCGGCCGCAAGCCGAACAAGGCCTGGCTGGACCGGGTGATCGGCACCGTCGGGCTCGCCGACCGGCTCAAGCACCGCCCCAGTGAGCTGTCCGGCGGTCAGCAGCAGCGGGTGGCCGTGGCCCGCGCCCTGGCCGGCCAGCCGGAGATCATCTTCGGCGACGAGCCGACCGGCAACCTGGACTCCCGCAGCGGCGCCGAGGTCCTCGGCTTCCTGCGCCGCTCGGTCGACGAGCTGGGCCAGACCTTCGTGATGGTCACCCACGACCCGTCCGCCGCCGCCTACGCCGACCGCGTGCTGTTCCTGGCCGACGGCCGGATCGTCGACGACATGGCCGCGCCGACCGCCGACAAGGTCCTGGACCGGATGCGGCAGTTCGACAGCCACGGCCACGCTGCGCACGACCAGAACCTGCGCGGCGACGCCGCCGGTCAGCGCTGAGCCGGGCCGGGGGGTATCGATCATGTGGAAGGCATCGCGCCGTAATTTCTTCGCGCACAAGGGCCGGCTCTCGCTGTCCTTGATCGCCGTCGTGCTGAGCGTGGCGTTCGTCACCGGCACCCTGATGTTCACCTCGACCATCACCACCACCTTCGACCGGCTGTTCGCGACCACCGCCTCGGACGTCGCGGTCTCGGCCAAGGCCGACAAGGACGCGCTGCCCGGCGCTCCGGAGCAGACCGTCTCCACCTCGGTGCTCGACACCGTCAAGGCGCTGCCCGGCGTGCAGGCCGTCTACGGCGACATCACCACCGACCGGCTGGCCGTGGTCGGCGCGGACGACAAGGCCATCTCCAACTCCTCCGGCGGCCCGACCATCGGGGCCAACTGGTACGTCACGCCGCACCCGGCGGTGAACCTGACGGCAGGCCGGCCGCCGGCCGGTCCCACCGACGTGGTGGTCGACGCCGACACCGCCGCCAAGAAGCACCTGACGCTCGGCTCGCCGCTGCGCATCGTGACCGGCACCGACGCCGGGACCTTCCAGGTCACGGTCAGCGGCATCGCGACCTTCCGGACCACCAACCCCGGCGAGACGCTGTTCTACTTCGACACGAACACCGCGCAGACCAAGCTGCTGGGCAGGACCGGCGCGTTCACCGGGGTCGACCTGGACGCCAAGCCCGGCACCTCCGACGACGTGCTCAAGGCCGAGGTGTCGGCCAAGCTCGGCGCCGGCTACGACGTGAAGACCAGGGCCGAGCAGGAGGCCGACGGCCGCAACAGCGTGGGCTTCATCGGCTTCATGAAGTACGTGATGCTCGGCTTCGCCGGGATCTCGCTGATGGTCGGCGCGTTCCTGATCATCAACACCTTCCAGATGCTCGTCGCACAGCGCACCCGGGAGCTGGGCCTGCTGCGGGCCCTCGGCGCCAGCCGCCGGCAGATCAACCGCTCGGTCCGCCTCGAGGCGCTGATGCTGGGCGTCATCGGCGCCACCGTCGGCATCGCCGCCGGCGCGGGCCTGGCCTACGGCCTGATCGCCATCATGAACGGCGTCGGCATGAACCTGCAGGCCTCGGACATGTCGGTGACGGCCACCTCGGTGATCGCCGGCTACGCGGTCGGCGTGCTGGTCACCCTGCTCGCGGCCTGGATCCCGGCCCGCCGCGCGGCCCGCGTCACGCCGATGGCGGCGCTGCGCGAGGCCGGCACCCCGGGCGACCGCCGGGCCTCCTGGCTGCGCAACGGCATCGGTCTGGCGATCGCCGGCGGCGGCGCGGCGGCCCTGGTCGGCGGCGCGGTCAACGGCGCCACCGCGACCGGGGGACTGCTGCTGGGCCTGGGGGTGCTGGTCACCCTGATCGGCGCGATCCTGCTCGGCCCGCTGCTGGCCGGCGTGGTGATCCGGGTACTCGGGGTCTGGATGCCGGCGGCCTACGGCTCGGTCGGCACCATGGCGCAGCGCAACGCCCTGCGGAACCCGCGCCGGACCGGCGCCACCGCCGCGGCCCTGATGATCGGGCTGTCGCTGGTGTCCGGGATGGCCGTGGTCGGCTCCTCGCTGGTCACCTCGGCGACCTCGGAGATGGACAAGAGCGTCGGCGCGGACTACATCATCACCACCAACGGCGGTCTGGAGATCACCCCGGAGGTGCTGGCCAAGGCCCAGGCGACGCCCGGGCTGGCGCACGTCACCGAGAACAAGTTCGTGAACGCCGCGGTGTCGGACGCCGCCGGCGACGGCAAGGCCGGCGGCACGATCGTGATCTCGGCCTCCTCGCCGACCCTGACCCAGGACTTCGACGCGGCCACCACCGCCGGCTCGCTGTCCGACGTGTTCACCAAGGAGGGCATCGCGATCCCGGCGGCCGAGGCCAAGACCCGGAACGCGACCGTCGGCTCGGTCCTGACCGTCGCCTTCCACGGCGGCACGCCGCTCAAGCTGCCGGTCCTGGCCATCCTGAGCGACAAGACGGTGTTCAACCACGGCGACGGCTACGTCTCGCTGGACACGCTGGGCAAGTCGCTGCCGGCGGCCGCGCAGCCGGCCTCCGAGCTGCTGTTCGCCAAGGCCGACAAGGGCCGGCAGGACGCGGCCTACGCGGCGCTCAAGGCCGACCTGGCGCCCTTCCCGCAGGTGACGGTGAAGAGCCAGACCGACTACAAGCAGCTGATCCACGACCAGGTCGGCGGCGTGCTGAACATGGTCTACGGGCTGCTCGGGCTGGCGATCGTGGTCGCGATCCTGGGCGTGGTCAACACCCTGGCGCTGTCGGTGGTGGAGCGCACCCGCGAGATCGGCCTGATCCGGGCGATCGGCATGGGCCGCCGCAAGACCCGCCGCATGATCCGCCTGGAGTCGGTGGTGATAGCGCTGTTCGGCGCGACTCTGGGCGTCGGCCTGGGACTGGCCTGGGGCGTGGCCGCCCAGCGGGTGCTGTCCGGGATCGGCATCAGCACCCTGGCGATCCCGGTCGGCACCATCGTGGCGGTGTTCCTGGGAGCCGCGGTGGTCGGTCTGCTGGCCGCCCTGGCCCCGGCGCTCCGCGCGTCGCGGATGAACGTGCTGCGGGCGATCGCGGCCGACGGCTGACGCCTCGTACCGCTCGCAGCCGGGGGAACGGGGATCGGGGGATCGGGGGGCACGGGGATCGGGGGATCGGGGGGACACGGGGATCGGGGGGTGGCGCGGCTTCGCTTCGGCGGGGCCGCGCCGCGCTGCGTCGCCGTCCGGGCTTCCGCGTGGTCCGGATTCTCCCGGCCGTCCGGACTTCCCCGGACTTGACACCATCGGGCCGAACCGCCGCCGGGTGGCAAGTCCCGCCGCTTTGGTGTGGAGACCCGGCAGGTCTGGCCAAGGTGTACAGCAGATTGCCGAACAGCTGCCTTTCTGTCATCTCAAACCGGCCGTGAGCCCCACCCGCGCGGCGGTAGCCTGGCAGGCGTGACGAAAGAACCGTCAGCCGACAGCGTCGTCGGCTGTCCTGTGGGCGCATCCTCCGATTTCGGTGACGAGACGGTCACCAGCCACCACTTCGGCGAGGAGGGGGCGAAGCTGACCTACGGCTCGTACCTCCGGCTGGAGCAGCTGCTGTCCGCCCAAGTCCTGGAGTCGGATCCGCCGGCACACGACGAACTCCTGTTCATCACCATCCACCAGGTGTACGAGCTGTGGTTCAAACAGCTCCTGCACGAAGTCGACGCCGCCACGGAGGCGATGTTCGGCGGCCGGCTGTGGTGGGCCAAACATCTCCTCAAGCGCGTCGCGACCATCGAGGACGTGCTGATCCAGCAGATCGCGGTCCTGGAGACCATGACCCCGCAGGACTTCCTGGTCTTCCGCGAGCTGCTGTCCCCGGCCTCCGGCTTCCAGTCCGCGCAGTTCCGCGAGCTGGAGTTCGCCTCCGGCGCCAAGGACCCGACCTACCTCAAGCGCTTCCGCGGGTTGACCGAGGCCGAGCAGAAGCGGCTGGCCGCCCGGCTGGAGGCGCCGAGCCTGTGGGACGGCTTCGTGCACGCCGTCGCCGCCACGGGTCTGCCTGCCTCCTCGGAGGACGAACTGCGCGACTCGCTGGTCAAGGTGGCCCGCGACCGCGACGGGTACGGCGAGCTGTGGGAGCTGTCCGAAGCGCTGCTGGACCACGACGAGGCCGCCGCGCTGTGGCGGGCCCGGCACGTGACCATGGTCGAGCGCCAGATCGGCACCAAGTCCGGCACCGGCGGCTCGACCGGCGCCCCCTACCTCCGCTCCCGTCTGGGCCTGCACTACTTCCCGCTCCTGTGGGAGCTCAGAAGTTTCCTTTAGACGGTGACGTGACCTTTCGGCGTGTCTGTCGTCACTCTGTGTGTGACCACTCGCGCGCCGGTTCAGCCCGACAAATTCACACGTAGTACCGCGAGTCCCCTCGGAAACCACTTAGTCACGCAAAGGCGCGCGACAGAATAGAGTTCACACGGCCATGCAGAGCACGTATACGGGTGCGAAACTGGGCAAGCTGGATCAGGCGAAGGCCGACCTGTTGAGCCAGGCGGCCAAACCCGCCACCGACGCCGGGGGCGGCGCCTCCGCGGCGGTCCTCATGCCGGCTCGCGGCGACGGCGCCATGGAGGCCTACCTCGACGAGTACTACCGCCACGCGGCCCCCGAGGACCTGATCGGCACCGCGGCCAAGGACATCCGCTCGGCGGCGCTGTCGCACGCGGCGCTGGCCGCGTCCCGGCCGCAGGGCACGGCGAAGGTGCGGGCGCACACCCCGACCGTGGAGACCACCGGCTGGTCCAGCGGCCACACCGTGGTCGAGATCATCACCGACGACATGCCGTTCCTGGTGGACTCGGTGACCTCCGAGCTCTCCCGGCAGGACCGCGGGATCCACGTGATCATCCACCCGGTCATGCACGTCCGCCGCGACCTGGCCGGCGACCTGCTGGAGATCCTGGCCCCGGACCAGGACAAGTCCGGTCCGGACGTGACCGTCGAGTCCTGGATCCACATCGAGATCGACCGGCTGTCCCCGCGCGAGGACGCCGACGGCACGCGGTACTCCGAGATCGAGGCCGACCTGCAGCGGGTGCTGCGCGACGTGCGCGAGGCGGTCGAGGACTGGCCGAAGATGCGGGCCACCGCGCTGTCCCTGGCCGAGGACCTGCACCCGGCCTCGGACCAGCAGAAGCCGCCGGTGCGCACCGAGGAGCTGTCCGACGCCTCGGACCTGCTGCGCTGGCTGGCCGAGGACCACTTCGCGTTCCTGGGCTACCGGGAGTACGACCTGACGACGGACGACAGCGGCGAGGAGACCCTGCGCGCCGTCCCCGGCACCGGCCTGGGCATCCTGCGCGCCGACCAGCCGATGTCGCAGAGCTTCTCCAAGCTCGGCCCGGACGCCCGGGCCAAGGCCCGCGAGCCCCGGCTGCTGGTGCTGACCAAGGCCAACACCCGGTCCACCGTGCACCGCCCGGCCTACCTGGACTACGTCGGCGTGAAGAAGTTCGACGCCGACGGCAACGTGGTCGGCGAGCGCCGCTTCCTCGGCCTGTTCGCCGCCCCCGCCTACACCGAGTCGGTGCTGCGCATCCCGGTCGTGCAGCGCAAGGTGCGCGCCGTGATCGCCGAGTCCGGGTTCGACCAGAACTCCTTCTCCGGCAAGGAACTGCTCCAGATCCTGGAGACCTACCCGCGCGACGAGCTGTTCCAGATCCCGACCCCGGAGCTGGCCGAGATCTCGATCGCGGTCTCGCAGCTGCAGGAGCGCCGCCGGCTGCGGCTGTTCCTGCGCAAGGAGGCTTACGGCCGGTTCTATTCGGCGCTGGTGTACCTGCCGCGCGACCGCTACGACACCTCGACCCGGCTGCACATGCAGGACATCCTGATGCGCGAGCTGAACGGCGCGGTCATCGACTACACGGTGCGCAACACCGAGTCGGTGCTGACCCGTCTGCACTTCGTGGTGCGCGTCGCCCCCGGCACCACGCTGGTCGACGCGGACGCCGACGCCATCGAGGCCAAGCTGTCCGCCGCCACCCGCACCTGGGACGACGACTTCGCCGACGCGCTGCTCGGCGACTTCGGCGAGGCGCAGGCGCGGGAGCTGCGCGAGGCCTACGGCGCGGCGCTGCCGGAGTCGTACAAGGCCGAGGAGCGGCCCGAGATGGCCGTCGCCGACGTCAAGGTCCTGGAAGGGCTCAAGACCTCCGGCGAGGGCAGCGCGGTGCGGCTGTACGAGGAGGTCGACTCGGCTCCCGGTGACCGCCGCTTCCGGATCTACCGCGTCGGCTCCTCGGTCTCGCTGGCCGAGGTGCTGCCGGTGTTCCAGCGGATGGGCGTCGAGGTCGTCGACGAGTTCCCGTACGACCTGGAGATCGACACCCCGAACCAGCCGGACTCGCGCATCTACGACTTCGGGCTGCGCTGCGACCCGGGCTCGATCGCCGAGTACGGCATGGACGAGGCCGCGCGCACGCGTTTCCAGGAGGCGTTCACCGCCATCTGGACCGGCCGGGCCGAGAACGACCGCTTCAACACCCTGGTCCCGCTGGCCGGTCTGACCTGGCGGCAGGTGGTGATCCTGCGCGCCTACGTGAAGTACCTGCGCCAGGGCGGCATGACCTCCAGCCAGGAGCTGGTGGAGAACGTGGTCGCGAACAACCGCCGGGTGGCCCGCCTGCTGGTGAAGCTGTTCGAGGCGAAGTTCTCCCCGGCGTACTCGCACGAGACGCCGGAGCTGTGGGAGAGCATCGTCGAGGAGATCGAGGGCGCGCTGGACAACGTGCAGTCCCTGGACGAGGACCGCATCCTGCGTTCGCTGCTCAAGGTCATCCAGGCCACGCTGCGCACGAACTACTTCCAGACCGGCCCCGACGGCGAGCCCAAGCCGTACGTGTCCTTCAAGCTGGACCCGCACGCGGTCCCGGACCTGCCGGCCCCGCTGCCCAAGTTCGAGATCTGGGTCTACTCCCCGCAGGTCGAGGGCGTGCACCTGCGCTTCGGCAAGGTGGCGCGCGGCGGCCTGCGCTGGTCCGACCGCCGCGAGGACTTCCGCACCGAGATCCTGGGCCTGGTCAAGGCGCAGATGGTGAAGAACTCGGTGATCGTGCCGGTCGGCTCCAAGGGCGGGTTCTACGCCAAGAACCTGCCGGACCCGTCGGTGGACCGCGACGCCTGGCTGGCCGAGGGCGTGTCCAGCTACAAGACCTTCATCAGCGGTCTGCTGGACATCACCGACAACCTGGTCTCCGGCGAGGTGGTGCCGCCGGCCGGCGTGGTGCGCCACGACGGCGACGACACCTACCTGGTGGTGGCCGCGGACAAGGGCACCGCGACCTTCTCCGACATCGCCAACGGCCTGGCCATCGACTACGGGTTCTGGCTCGGCGACGCCTTCGCCTCCGGCGGCTCGGTCGGCTACGACCACAAGGGCATGGGCATCACCGCGCGCGGCGCGTGGGAGTCGGTGAAGCGCCACTTCCGCGAGCTCGGCGTGGACTCCCAGAGCGAGGAGTTCACCGCGGTCGGCGTCGGCGACATGTCCGGCGACGTGTTCGGCAACGGCATGCTGCTGTCCGAGCACATCCGGCTGGTCGCGGCCTTCGACCACCGGCACATCTTCCTGGACCCGGATCCGGACGCGGCGGCCTCCTTCGCCGAGCGGCAGCGGATGTTCAACCTGCCGCGCTCGTCCTGGGCCGACTACGACACCGGCAAGATCAGCGCCGGCGGCGGCGTGTACCCGCGCAGCGCGAAGTCGATCCCGGTCTCGGCGCAGGTGCGCCAGGCGCTGGGGCTGGAGTCCTCGGTGCTGCGGATGGCGCCGAACGACCTGCTGAACGCGATCCTGAAGGCGCCGGTCGACCTGTTCTGGAACGGCGGCATCGGGACCTACGTCAAGGCCTCCTCGCAGAGCCACGCCGAGGTCGGCGACAAGGCCAACGACGCGATCCGGATCAACGGCGCCGAGCTGCGCGCCCGGGTCGTCGGCGAGGGCGGCAACCTGGGCTTCACCCAGCTGGGCCGGATCGAGTACGCGGCCTCCGGCGGCCCCGGCAACGTCGGCGGCAAGATCAACACCGATGCCATCGACAACTCCGCGGGGGTGGACACCTCCGACCACGAGGTGAACATCAAGATCCTGCTGGACCAGGCGGTCCACGCCGGCGACCTGACGGTCAAGCAGCGCAACAAGGTGCTGGCCGAGCAGACCGACGAGGTCGCGCGCCTGGTCCTGCGCGACAACATCGACCAGAACATCGCGCTGGCCAACGCCCAGTGGCAGGCGCCGGAGTTGATCGAGGCGCACGGCCGGCTGATGCGCCGGCTGGTCAAGGACGGCCTGCTGGACCGGGAGCTGGAGTTCCTGCCGAACGACAAGCAGCTGGCCGAGCGCCGCGCCGCCGGCCGGGGCCTGACCCAGCCGGAGCTGTCGGTGCTGCTGGCGTACGTGAAGATCGTCCTGGCCGACGAGCTGTTCGCCTCCTCGCTCCCGGACGACCCGTACTACGTCACGCGCCTGGCGAACTACTTCCCGACGCCGCTGCGCGAGACCTACCGCGGCCTGATGGACTCGCACCCGCTGCGCCGCGAGATCATCACCACCCAGGTGGTGAACGACCTGGTGAACGCGGCCGGCATCAGCTTCGCCTTCCGCATGCGCGAGGAGTCGGGGGCCGCGGCCGACCAGATCGCCCGCGCCTACAGCGCCGCCAACGAGGTCTTCGACATGGGCGGCTACCTGACCGCCGTGGAGGACCTGGACAACAAGGTCTCGGCCGCGGTGCAGACCGCGATGCGGATGGAGGTGCGCCGCCTCACGCAGCGCGCGTCCCGCTGGTTCCTGCAGAACCGCCGGCACCCGCTGGACATCCCGGCGCAGATCGAGCAGCTGCGCGAAGGCGTCCGCGACATCGCGGCCCACCTGCCGAAGCTGCTCAAGGGCCCGCACCTGACTCGCTACCAGGAGCAGCGCGAGGACCTGATCATCGCCGGCGTCCCCGGCGAGCTGGCCTCGGCGGTGGCCGGCATGTCGTCCATCTTCGGCGCCCTGGACATCGTGGAGACGGCCCGCGCCACCGGCAAGCCGGTCCTGGACGTCGCCGACGTCTACTTCGACCTGGCCGACCGCATGGGCATCGCGACCATCCAGCAGAAGATCGTCGACCTCCCGCGCCGCGACCGCTGGCAGACCATGGCCCGCGCCGCACTCCGCGACGAGCTCTACGCCTCCCACGCCGGCCTGACCGCGGCCCTCCTGGCCTCCGGCGCCGAGGACGACAACCCGGAGCAGCGCTACGAGGCCTGGCTCGACAAGGACCGCGCCGCCGTGGAGCGCTCGCGGACCGTGCTGGAGGAGATCATGGCGACGGAGACGTACGACCTGGCGACGCTGTCGGTCGCGATGCGCACGATCAGCGCCATACTGCGGGCCACGTCGATGTAGCGGCGGCTTTTCGCGGCCGGCGGCCGGGACACGCGGTGGCGTGTCCCGGCCGTTCTGCGCGGTGCGGGGAGCCGGCGGCTGGCGGGTGGCCGAGCCGCCGGGCTGGGCCTGTCACGCTGGTGCTGTGGTGCTGTGGTGCTGTGGTGCTGTGGTGCCGGCGGTGGGCTGGTGCTTTCGCGCTGTCAGGCTGCTGTTGTCGAGGTCATGAGGCGGCGCGTTTCACCGCCCACTCGACAAGCTCGGCGCCGGTCCGTCCGGCCAGCCCCCAACCGCCGTCGCCGGTCTCGCCGATGAGCACGAAGGTGCGCTCGGCCTGCTCTGGATCCCCGACCACCCGCGCCACGATCCGCGTCGCCTGCTCGACCAACCCCGAACGAGCTTCGGCCGTCAGCCGCCCGGGCGGCGCCAGGATGCTGATCCGCACGGCTCCCGTCGCGCTTGATCCGTCGCCTGCCAGGATGGCCGAGGTCGGGTGACGATGGAAGAACACCCATGACTTCGAGAGCAGGAAGGGCGACGGCTCCAGCCCTTCGGCACGGAGCGCCGCCTCGGCCAACTCCCTGGCCAGCGTGCTCTCGTCCTTCTCACTGAACAGGTCTGCGGCGGCGTGCACGTCGATCGATGGCATGGCTGCGCCAACGCCCGCGCGGTCCTGCCTCATTCCGCAGCCGCCGTCTCCTTCTGCCGCAAGATCATTTCGAACCCGGCAGCCCGAATCCGTCCCCGCAGGTCCTCCGCCGTCGTCCCGATCGCCTTCGCCGCCGCCGACAGCCGCCAGCCGTTCGCCGCCAGCGTCTCCAGCAGGTACCCGCGCCGGACCTGCGCCTCCGAGAGCCGGTAGGTCTTCAGGTACGCGACCGCGCCGTCCCGGTCGGTGATCGCCTCCCCGATGTGGTTCTCCTCGCCCGGCTTGAACTGCGGCCGGAACCGCGCCAGCTCGAAGTCGCCCATCACGTAGCCGCGCTCCGCGGTGTAGTCGCGGTCCAGCAGCGCGTTCGCCATCACCCGGTCGTGGAACTCAGCCCACTGCGCGCTCTGCTCCTCGGCGGCGTCCCGCAGCTCCGCGAGGGTGTCCACGTCCTCTGCGATGCGCGCCCGGAACTCCTGCACCGGCGGCATCATGAGCGCGTACTGGTAGATCAGCTCGCCGTAGTGGTCGAGCATCAGCGTCGGATGCAGCTCGCGGTAGTCGTCCGGATGCGGCACCGCGAACGCCGCCGCCAGCGCGTCGGCCGCGTACAGCAGCACGCCGCACTGTCCCTCGTGGATCTCGAACACCTTCAGCGCGTCCTGCAGATCCGCCACCGCCGTGCCGCGGTACGAGGCCTCCATCCGCGGCGACAGCCCGTGCCGCAGCACCCGGTCCGACCACTCGCGCCAGGCGATGTCCGGGCCGCCGAAGTGCAGCGTGAGGTAGCCCTCGATCGCGAAGTGCAGCGGCAGGAACCGCGCCCGCCGCTTGCCCAGCTTCTGCGTCATCCGCCGGTGGACCTGCATCGGCATGCCGAGCACGCTGCCGCGCTTGTCCTTGCTCTCGTCCAGGATCTGCGTCCCGAACGCCGCGGACTGACCGCCGTCGCCGCCGTCCCGGTCCCAGTCGGCGACGAAGCCGTGCGGGACGTACGAATAGTAGGACAGCTTCGAGCTCAGCCGCACCGCGCTCCACCGCGGCTCCTCGGAGTACGCGATCCGGTGCAGCCGCAGGCCCTCGACCGGCCGGTCCCGCAGCAGCGGCACCAGCCGGATCGCACCCCAGGTCTGCGCGGGCCCGGTCCGCAGCCCGCCGAGATCAATCCGCACCGAGGAACCTCCGTACCCGGTCGTCGAGATACGCCAGCAGCTCCGGCAGCCCGACCCGGCCCTGCGCGAACTGCGCCAGCTCGACCAGCAGCACCAGGTCCTCGGCGTCGCGGATGCCGACCGAGGGCACCAGCGGACTCAGCGCCCGCACATCCAGGCCCTCCGCGTTGAACACCGGGTTGACGTGCACGATGTCGACGCGCCGCGCCGGATCCAGCCGCGTCCGCCACACCCGCAGCACCTCCCCGGCCAGTCCCGGCGGGCTGTTGTCCCAGCCGTCGGAGACCACGACGATGCGCTCGGGCGAGGTCTCCAACGCGTCCAGCAGCCGCGTCCCCAGCGGCGTCGCGCCGCTCGGATACGACAGCAGCGGATCGTCGCGCCCGGACACCCACAGCGGCGTGTACTGCCCCGGCGCGGCCAGCGCCTCCAGCAGGAAGTGCGTCGCCAGCGCCACCGCCAGCGGACGCCGGCGCTTCACCGGCGACCCGAACGAGGAGAAGCTGTCGTCGAGCACCGCGGTGACGCGCCCCCAGGTCCCGCGCAGGTCCCCGGCCTCCACCCGCGCGAAGCGGCGCAGGCCTTCGGTGAGCTCGGCACGCCGCGCGGCCCGCTCGTCCAGCGGCAGCGCGAGGATGCGGACGGCGAGCCGGGTCAGCCACGGGATCTGCTGTGGTCCGCAGTACTTGGCGTAGTTGTCGAGCAGCGCGAGCGGATCCACCCGGTCCGCTGGATCCTTGTCAGTCCGCAGCTTCTCCAGAGGCGTCATCTGCGTGCCGATGCGCTCTAAGAAGACCTCACGCTTGATGCCGTGCTTAGCCGCGAAGCCCTCGGCAACCGTATAGGGGAGTTTGTAGAGGATGTTCCGGTCGTAGTGCGCCTGCCGCCACGTCTCCAGGATTGGCGTCGCATACGGCTTGCGCTGAAGCGGCCCGAACAGGAAGTCACGGAGTTCCCCGTCGCCGAAGTCGACGTGCGCGTGCTTCAGCCCGGCCTTGAACCCGTTGCGGTACTTGACCGCGTGATACGCAGGATTGTCGAGAGCTGTCATCCAGTCCCGGATGATCGCGCGCGTCCGCCGGTTGTTGACGCCGTCACGCTGGAGCGCCTTGAAGAGACGGAACACGCGCGGCGGAGGCAGCCGCATAAGAGTCGCCGCTATGAGGCGCCCCTCTATAGCCTTCTGCTCTGCAGAGACATCCCGCGCGTTCCCCAGGAGACCCCGGACCGCGAGCATCGCGTTGTGGTCGTTGATGCCGAGCGCGAGTGTCGCGGCATACAGCTCGCGGTAGTTGACGCGCATGTATTCGTGCAGGAAGGACAGGGATATCGACTGCTGCTCGGCGTTCTCCGAGAACTCCCGCTGTCCGGTCGAGGCGGTCGCCGCGTTGACGAAGAGCAGCACGTCCTCCGCCGCCACCACATCGCGCCCATACGCCTTGGTGCCGGTCGGGGAAGGAAGGCGCGAGCTGCGAATCGTTGCTCCAAAGGCAGGTTCCGGAAGTCGCGTCACAAGTCCCGCGACCGGCCCGGTTCACGATACGCGAACGGGAGTGCGGAGCACGGCGGTATTTTCTCCGTGCCCGGCTCTGCGCCTTGCCTCGATCAGCTCTCTGCCGACTCGCCCGACTCGGCCAACCCGGTCGACGCACCCCACGCCTCCGCGCCGAGCCGCGCGTCCAGCAGCCGTCGCAGCGAGTTCAGCCGCGCCGGGTCGGCGTGCCCCTCGGCCACCCACGCGTCCAGCGCGCACTCCGGCGCCAGCGAGTCGTGCTGGCAGCCGCGCGGGCAGTTCTCCGTACCCTCGGCCAGGTCCGGGAAGTGGTCGATCAGGCGGTTGACGTCCACGTGCGCCAGCCCGAAGGAGCGCACACCGGGCGTGTCGATCACCCAGCCGCCGGCCTTGCCCGGCAGCTCCAGCGCCAGCGCCGAGGACGACGTGTGCCGGCCGCGCCCGGTCACCGCGTTCACCCGGCCGGTGGCCCGGAACGCCGTCGGCACCAGCTTGTTGAAGATCGTGGACTTCCCCACGCCCGAGGAGCCGACCAGCACGGAAGTCCGCCCGGCCAGCCGCGCCGCGAGGTCCTTGGCCCCGGAGGCGTTCGCCGACACCACTATCGGGATGTCCAGCGGCCGGTACATATCCAGGAGCGCGTCCTCTTCCCACGCTATGACCAGGTCCGCCTTGGTCAGGCAGAGCAACGGCGTCATACCGGCGTCGTAGGCGGCGACCAGGCAGCGGTCGATCATCCGGGGCTGCGGCTCCGGGTCGGTGAAGGAGGTGACGATCACCAGCTGGTCGGCGTTGGCCACCAGCACGCGCTCCACCGGGTCGGTGTCGTCGGCGGTCCGGCGCAGCACGGTACGCCGCTCCTCGACGCGCACAATGCGGGCCAGCGAGTCCGGCGAGCCGGACAGGTCCCCGACCAGGCCCACCCGGTCCCCGACCACTATCCGCTCGCGGCCCAGCTCGCGCGCCGTCATCGCGGTCACGGCGCGGTTCTTCTTCTTGTCCGGCACCAGGCAGGTGTAGCGGCCGCGGTCGACGGTGACCACCATGCCGGTCGCCGCGTCCTCGTGCGCCGGGCGGCTCTTGGTCCTCGGCCGGCTGCCCTTCGGGTTCGCTCGAACCCGCACGTCGCTCTCGTCGTAGCTGTCGAGCTTCCGGCCGGCGCCGGCCATCAGCTGTGGGCTCCCGTCGGGGCCGGGGTTTCCTGGGCGCCGTCGCCGTCGGTGTCGCCGTCCAGCAAGGCGGCCCACATCGCGGGGAAGTCCGGCAGCGTCTTGCCGGTGGTGGCGATGTTCTCGACCTCCACGCCGGGCACCGCCAGGCCGAGCACCGCGCCGGAGGTGGCCATCCGGTGGTCGTCGTAGGTGGCGAACACGCCGGCGTGCAGCTTCGCCGGGCGGATCAGCAGGCCGTCCGGTTCCTCCACGACGTCGCCGCCGAGGCCGTTGATCTCCCGGGCCAGCGCGGCCAGCCGGTCGGTCTCGTGGCCGCGCAGGTGGCCGATGCCGGTGAACCGGGACGGCGAGTCGGCCAGCGCCGCGATCGCGGCCAGGGTCGGCGTCAGCTCGCCGACGTCGCGCAGGTCGGCCTCCAGGCCGTGCACGCCGGCCCCGCCGGAGACGGTCAGCCCCGCTGTCGTGAGTTCCACACGGGCACCCATCTCCCGCAGCAGGTGCCGCAAAGCGTCCCCGGCCTGGGTGGTCGCGGCCGGCCAGTCGGCGACCGTCACCGTCCCGCCGGTCACCAGGGCCGCGGCCAGGAACGGAGCGGAATTGGACAGGTCCGGCTCGATGCTCCACTCGCGGCCGCGCAGGACCGAAGGGGTGACGACCCAGCGCCCCGGCTCGGAGGCGTCCACGGTGCCGCCGGCCGCGCGGACGAACTCCACCGTCATGTCGATGTGCGGCTGCGACGGGATCGGGCCGCCGACGTGCCGCACCTCGACCCCGTGCTCGTACCGGGAGCCGGCCAGCAGCAGCGCCGAGATGAACTGCGAGGAGGCGGTCGCGTCCAGCTCCACGAGCCCGCCGGGGACCGTACCGGTGCCCTCGACCAGGAACGGGAAGGTGCCGCGGTCGCCGTCGTCGATCCGCACGCCGAGGTCGCGCAGCGACTGCAGCAGCGTGCCCATCGGACGGGAGCGCGCGTAGACGTCGCCGTCGAAGTAGATCGGGCCGTCGGCCAGCGCCGCGACCGGCGGCAGGAAGCGCATGACGGTGCCGGCCAGGCCGACGTCGACCCGGGCCACGTCGCCGACGTCCCCGCCGCGCAGCCGCTTCGGCGGGGTGATCCGCCACACCGGGGCGTCGAGCTTCTCGCCGGCGTCGACCTCGACGCCGAGCGCGCGCAGCCCGCCGACCATCAGCACCGAGTCCCGGGCCCGCAGCCCGCCGGTGATCGTCGAGGGCGAGTCGGCCAGCGCGGCCAGCACCAGCGCGCGGTTGGTCGCCGACTTCGACCCGGGGACCCGGACGTTCGCCGTCACGGGACGGCTGGCGGACGGCGCGGACCACAGGGTCTTCTCGGCGGAGGTCATGGGTCAAGGCTAGTCGGTGCGCCCGATCACCGCTGGGGGTGTCGCGTGCCGGTTGCCCCGTGCGGGGCGCGCGTTTTCGCCACCGCTTCCGGGCCGGAGGAGGAGGTTCCTGTGGGCATCCCGTGATTAGCTCGGTACATGTGTGGACGCTACGTGCTGAAGACCGATCCCTCGCAGCTGGCCGACCAGCTCGGCATCGGGCAGCCGGAGATGTTCGAGCAGGTCGTCGAGACCTTCGAGCCGAACTACAACGTGGCCCCGACCGATCCGGTCGTGGCCGCGATCGAGCGGCGCCCCCGGGACGCCGAGCCCGGCGCCGAAGCCGTGCGCAAGCTCAAGGAGGTCCGCTGGGGCCTGGTGCCGTCCTGGGCCAAGGACCGCAAGATCGGCCAGAAGATGTTCAACGCGCGCATCGAGACGATCACCGAGAAGGCGTCGTTCAAACGCGCTTTCATGAAGCGCCGCTGCATCATCCCGGCCGACGGTTACTACGAGTGGTACAAGCCGGCCGGTGAGAAGCCCGTCAAGCAGCCGTTCTTCATCCACGACGCGTCCGGCGACGCCCTGGCCTTCGCGGGTCTGTACGAGCTCTGGCGCGACCCGGAGATCGAGGACAAGGAGGACCCGGCGGCCTGGCTCTGGTCGGCGACGATCCTCACCACCGCCTCGGTCGGCGGGCTGCACCGGATCCACGACCGGATGCCGGTGATCGTTCCGCGCGCGCACTTCGACACCTGGCTGGACCCCGACTACGGCTCCGGCGAGGGCGACACCGACGCCCTGCTCGGTCTGCTGGACGCCGGCCGCGATCCGCACCTGGACACCTATCCGGTCTCCTCGGCGGTGAACTCTGTGCGGAACAACGGCCCTGAACTGGTGGTACCGCTGGAGGCCGAGTAACAGGGTCCGGGCCGCGCGGCTCCCGAGGCGTTGAGGCAGGGTTCTGCCCTGGTGTGACAGGGGGTTGGCATGCTCTAGGATCGGCGGGTCTTCATCCAGCACACCTCAACAGCCTCACTCTCCGGGGGGACCGTGAGTACGCCCACCATGTCCCGTGGCGCGCGTGCCATGGCGGCCAAGCGCGACGAACGCCGCGCTCTGGCCGACGCGCACCTGCACCTCGACGACGTCGAGAAATGGTTCATCAAACGCGGCTTGCCGCACTTCATCGAGAACTACAAGGCCACCGACGACGTCTTCACGCGCGCGCTTCCGCTGTTCGTCGTCCTGGTCGTCCTCCAGATGGGGCTGGAGCTCACCAGCAAGACGGTGACCTGGAAGGACCGGCTGATCGGCGGGGCCATCGGCCTCGCGGCGGTGCTGGTCATCATGCTGGTCGCCAACCTGGTCCGGCAGCCCCGGCGCTGGTACCGGTGGCCGCGCAAGATCGGGCCGCTGGAGATCACGCTGCTGGTGCTGCTCGGGCCGGTGGTCGGCAAGCTGTCGGGGGCCGGCTGGGGTGCGGTGGTAGCGGACTTCGCCGCCAACATCGGGGTGCTGGGCCTGGCATACCTGCTGGTCGCGTACGCGATCCTGCCGGTGCTCAAGTGGGCGCTACGGCACTCGTTCGAAGAGCTGGGGAACCTGGGCAATTTGGCGAGCAAGGCGCTGCCGATGCTCGCACTGTTCGGGACGTTCCTGTTCCTGAACGTGGACATGTGGCACATAGCCTCGTCCTTCGACAAGCGCAGCCAGCTCTGGTATACGGCGCTGTTCTTCGCCGCGATCACGTTGCTGTTCCTGATGGTGCGGCTGCCCGGCGAGATCAAGGACCTGCAGGGCGACTACTACCTGGAGGCCGTGGTCGCCGCGTCCGCCGACACACCGCTGCACGAGCACGTCGGCGAGCTCGACGACGAGCTGCCGCAGTTGCGGACCGACCGGCGGCAGCGGGTCAACATGCTGTTCGTGCTGGCCTTCACGCAGGTGATCCAGATCCTGCTGTTGTCGGTGGTGGTCTTCCTCTACTTCGTGACCCTGGGCAAGCTCGCGGTGACGGATGGGCAGATCGCGGACTGGCTGAAGACGCCGGAGTGCAAGGTCGCTCTGCCGAAACATGACCTGGGCACCATCCAGCGGCTCTGTGGTTTCGACGAAGAGCAGGCGAAGGCCTGGTACAAGATCATCGAACCCGGCAGGCTCTTCGGCTTCCCGGCGCGGGTCCCCGGTACCCAGCTCTTCTTCTCCGAGCCGCTCCTGCGCACCGCGATCCTGCTGACCACCTTCTCCGCGTTCTTCTTCGCGGTCTCCGCAGTCACCGACGAGGCCTACCGCAAGGACTTCTTCGAGAGCATCACCGGTCGGCTCGCCAAGTGCCTGACGGTCCGCTGCGGCTACGTGAACCTCTACGAGAAGGCCAGCCGCCGCGCGCTGGGTGAGTCGGGCATCGACCCGAAGGCGCTCGACGAGGAGCACCGGCGCACGGTCCAGGTGCCGTCCTTGGTCGCCGATCCGAACACGCGGACCCAGCAGCTCAGCTCGTTCCAGCCGGGCAGCGGCTATCTGGCGCTGACCGATCCCGAACCCGACGAGCCGGTACGGCGCCGGTCGCAGAAGGTCGACGGATTGTTCTCCCCCGACCACGACCACGACTGAGACCACAGCGAAGGCCCGGCCCCGAATCGCGTTACGGGGCCGGGCCTTCGGCCGATCATCGGTCAATGTTTCACGGGAATCAGGCTACTGTCAGGAACCGGTCGAGCACTTTGCTGCCGAACTCCAGGGCGTCCAGCGGCACCCGCTCGTCCACGCCGTGGAACATCGCCGCGAAGTCCAGGCTCGGGTCCAGCTTCAGCGGCACGAACCCGTAGCCGCGGATCAGGCCGCGGCCCATGTCCATCACGCCGAACGTCTTGTTGTCGGTGCCGGCCGACAGGCAGTAGGGGACGATCCGCGCCGCCGGGTCCTCGGCCTGCAGCGAGGCCATCATCTTCTCCACCAGCGGCACCTCGAACGGCGCCTCCAGCGCGATGTCGTAGTGCGAGAACTCGCGGGTGACGTCCGGGCCGAGCAGCTTGTCGATCTCGGCGAAGTACTCCTGCTCCAGACCCGGCAGGAAACGTCCGTCGACCTCGGCGAAGGCGCGCTCGGGGATCACGTTCACCTTGTACCCGGCCTCCAGCTTGGTCGGGTTCGCGGTGTGCTGGAGCGTGGCGCCGATGAACCGGGCCAGCGGGCCGATCTTCGCCACCGCGGCCCGGGCCGAGGCCGGGTCCTTCGGGTCGAAGTCGACGCCGAGCGCCTCGGTGACCTCGGTGAGGAAGGTGGTGACGGTCGGGGTCAGGGTGACCGGCCAGTCGTGGCGGCCGATCCGGGCCACGGCCTCGGCCAGCGCGGTGACCGCGTTGTCGTCGTTGATCATCGAGCCGTGCCCGGCCTGCCCGCGGGCCTGCAGGCGCATCCACGCCAGGCCCTTCTGCGCGGTCTCGATGAGGTAGAAGCGCAGCTCCGGCGACACCTCGAAGGAGTAGCCGCCGACCTCGCTGACCGCCTCGGACACGCCGTCGAACAGGTCGGGGTGCTCCTTGGCCAGGAATTTAGCGCCGTAGTTGCCGCCGGCCTCCTCGTCGGCCAGGAAGGCCAGCACCACGTCGCGGCGCGGCTTGCGGCCCTCGCGGAGCATGCGGCGCGTGACGGCGAGCATCATCGCGTCCATGTCCTTCATGTCGACCGCGCCGCGGCCCCACACCATGCCGTCGCGCACCTCGGCCGCGAACGGGTCGAAGGTCCAGTCGGCGGGGTCGGCGGGCACCACGTCCAGGTGCCCGTGCAGCAGCAGCGCGTCGGCGCTCGGGTCGGAGCCCTCGATCCGGGCGACCACGCTGGCCCGGCCCGGCTCGGACTCGAAGATCTGGGGGTCGAGGCCGGCCTCGGCGAGCTTCTCGGCCACGTATTCGGCCGCCGGGCGCTCGGGCTTGACCGGGTTCGAGGTGTCGATCCGGATGAGGTCGCGCAGGAAGCCGACGACCTCGCCGTAGGGGACTTCTTCGGGGTCCGCGGTGCTCGTCATGCTCCAACCCTACGCTGCCGGATCTTCGCCCGGACCGGGCTGGAAGGGGCTTTTTTCAGCGCACGGGCTCGCCGAGAAAAGCTTCCTCCCACGTTGTCGAGGCCAGCTCACAGAAGCGCACGGTCCGCTTCCGGGAACGCCACAGGACCATCGGATCGGGCAGGTCCGGCAGCGCGGCGGTGTCCTTGTCGGGCAGGGCCAGCAGGTGCCGCGCCATCGCCGCCTCCTCGCGGGGCATCCGTTGCAGGCCCACGAGATCGGCGTCGCGCAGATAACCGGCGGTGCGCGGATCGAAGTAGGGGAGCAGGGTGACGATCGCCGTCCACGGCCCGCGCGGCACCGTCGCGTACGGCGGCCGGGCGCCGCAGTCGCGCAGGACGAGCAGCGGGTTGGCCATGCTCGGCGCGGGCCATCCGGGATTGCCGACCGGGCGTCCGACCGGTTGCACGGCCAGGCGCGCCGCGTCGAGGCCGGAGTGCAGGAGAACCGGGTCCCACTCGTCTTGGCGAGCGGTCTCGACGATCACCCGGGCTCCGACCGCGGCACAGCGGAGAGCCAGTATCTGGGCCAGGTGCAGGCTGCCGACGACCGCGGCGCTCAGGGTCGTGCGGCGGAAGAGGCCGAGGGTCACCGGGCGGTGTGCCGGGTCGACGCCGATCAGGACGCCGCCGGGGGCCGCTGTGGCTGCGTCGGGGGCTTGGTCGGTGTCCTCATTGAGGCGTTCGTGTGTCTCGACCAGGTCGCTGCGGAAGCCGGGTTGGTAGTCGTCGTCGGCGAGGGTGATGGTGCGGTAGCCGGCGAGGGCCAGCTTCGCCGACGCGGTGCGGGCGGCTTTGTCGAGCGTGCGTTGCGCTCCGGTGATGCCGCCGCCGCGCGCCAGGATGGGTCCGGCGGCGCGCGCGGCCAGCGCGTGGCGGTGGCTGCCGGGCAGCTCCAGGCGGAACGCGAGCCAGGTCAGGCATGCGGCCGGGATCGGCTCGGTGCCGAGGCGGCGGGCGACGTCGTGGTTGAGGGTCTGGTACGACGCGCCGGCCTGTGAGCGCTCGGGAAGCCCGGCGCCGGTCGGCTGGACGTGCTGGACCAGGCGGACGTCGGCCAGTCCGAGCAGCGGGTCGGCGCGCAGGCCGGTCAGGATGTGCGAGGGGATCGGGGCGGGCGGGTCGGCCGAGGGCAGGACGGCGTCCAGGGGCTCGATTTCCAGGACCGCGCTGACGTGGTCGGGGACCGGGGTCCTGGCGCCCTTGTCCCGACCTTTGTCCAGGTCTTGATCTTCCTGCTTTGCGATGCCCGCGCGGCCCAGCCTCAACGCCACCGCGGTCGGGTCGGCGGCCGCGGTGACCGGCTGCTTTCGGCGCGTCCGCAGGCGCCAGGCGGCGGCCAGGCCACCCGCCGCGGCGACTTCGGCGGCCAGCGCCAGACCCATGCCTGCGAAGGTCCGCATGAGGACGTATCGTACGGGGAATGGCGACGCGAAAGGAGCAGCTGACCGCCGCCGAGTTCTCGCGGCGCCGGGTCATCGGGGCGCTGTTGCGGCCGGGTGCGGGCGGGGTCGGCGAGGGGGTGCCGCGGCCGTTCCGGACGTTGTTCGTCGCGGCGATCGTGGTCGTGGTCGCGCTGGGGACGGCGGGCGTCGTCGGGTATCTGCATCCGCGGGCGAAGGTCGCGTGGCAGAAGGACCTGATCGCTGACGGGACCGGCACGCAGTACGTGATGCTCGACGGCCGGCTGCATCCGGTGCTGAACTCCACCTCGGCGCAGCTGATGCTGGGCCCGCAGCCCAAGGTCTCGCAGCCGAAGCCGTCGCAGCTGGCGCCGTACCTGCAGCACGTCGGGCCGGCGGTCGGGCTGCCGAAGGTGCCGAGCTCCCCGCCGGCCGTCGCGAACCTGGACCTGAAGGACTGGACGGCCTGCGTGACCCCGGCCGGCAAGGCGGCGGTCGAGATCGGCTTCCCGGTCGGCGGCCCGACCGCCCCGGGCGTGTTGTCGGACCCCGAAGCGCTGCTGGTCCAGGACGAGTCCGGCGAGCAGTGGGTGATCGAGGACGGCCTGAAGTACCGGGTCGGCGACCGGGCGTCGGTCGCGGCGGCCTTCGGCACCTCCTCGGTGAAGCCGCGGCGGGTCCCGTCGGCCTGGCTCGGCGGCCTGTCGGCGGGCGACGTCCTGGGCGTCCCGACCGTCTCCGGCCGCTACGGCGGCCCCGACCCGCGCCCCGCACCCCCGAACTTCAACCGGATCGGCATGTTCGGCCGGACCCTCGGCCCCGGCGGCGCGGTGTCGGCGTACTACCTGGTGACCGGCGACGGCATCGCGGCGGTGACGCCGACGATGTACGACCTCTACCGGCGCGATCCGCGGCTGGCGGAGTACAAGTTCACCGAGACGACGCTGACCGCGGACAAGGTGACGCCGGACATGCTGGTGACGACGGCGGCCTCGCAGACACTGTCCTGGCCGGCCGTCCCGCCGCACTTCTCGACGGCCTCGCAGAGCGCCGCCGGCGCCGCCGCGGTCCTGTGCGCGACCTTCTCCGGGGTCTTCGACCAACAGGGGCGTGCGCACATGGCGGTGGCGGTGCGGCCGTCGCTGCCGGAGTCCCTGGGGACCGGGGGCGAGATGGTGGTGGTGCGGTCCGGGCACGGGACGATCGTGCGCGAGTCCGGCAGCGACCCCGCGACGGCGCCCGACTACCTGGTGACCGACACCGGCCTGCGCTACGAGCTGGTCGGCGTGGCGGCGCAGCGGCTGGGGTACGACGGGATCGCCTCGTCGGAGGTGCCGTCGGAGTGGCTGCGGCTGGTGCCGCTGGGGCCGCCGCTGGACCCGGTCAAGGCCGGCCAGCCCGCCGAACCGGCACCCTGACTTACCCCTTCTGCTCCTTCTTTCGCTTCTCCCCGAACGGGTTGTCGATCCCTGCGACACCGAGTACCTTGTGACGCATGGAACCTGGCGGTGCAGCGAAGGCGGTGAGCCAGATGCGGCGGGGCGTCCTCGAGTTCTGCGTCATGGCCCTGCTCCGCGACGGCGAACGCTACGGCGTGGAACTCCTGCGCGAACTCGGCGAAGTCGACGCCCTGGTCACCAGCGAAGGCACGATCTACCCCCTGCTGTCCCGCCTCCGCAAAGACCACCTGGTCGAAACCGCCTGGCAGGAATCGCCCACCGGCCCACCCCGCCGCTACTACCGCCTGACCCCCGACGGCGTGAAGGCCCTGGACGAGTTCACCGCCGAGTGGAGCCGCTTCCGCGACGGCGTCGAGTACTTCCTTTCCCAAGACGGGAGCGTGGGGGAATGAGCACGGCCACAGACGAACTGATCACCGCCTACCTGACCGACCTGGAACGCGAGGCGTCCCGCCTCCCCTGGCACGCCCGCACCGAGCTGCTGGAGGACGTGCGCAGCCACATCGAGGTGGCACTCGCCGAGCTGCGGGAGGCGGCGCGCGGGGGCGGGGCGGGGGATGTCGGCGACGGTGAATCCGACGGCGGCGTCGCTGGGTTGAGCGCTGGCTCGGGCACCGGCGCTTTTGGTCCGGGTGCCAGCGGGTCCGGCGGCGATGCCGCGTCTTCCGACGACGTGGCTGGCTCGCTGGCTGGCGATGTCATCGGCGCCGCCGATCCGAGCACCGGCTCGGCTGATGTGGCTCCCAACGGCGCTGCTGGGTCGGCCGGGGCTGCCACGCCTTCCCTCTCACCCGCCGACGAGCTCACCCAAGTCCGCGCGATCCTCGCCGCTCTCGGCGACCCCAGCGAAATCGTCGCCGCCGCCCTCGCCGACTATCCGCCGCCCCTGCCCCCGGCGCCCGGGTATCCCGCGCCCGCGCCGCAACCAGTGCTCCAAGGGCCGCCCTACCCCCTCGGCACCCTCGACGTCTGCGCAGTCACCCTCCTTCTCCTCGGCGGCTTCCTCGCGGGCATCGGCTGGTTCATCGGCGCCGTCCTCCTCTGGACCTCCCCGCGCTGGTCCCGCCTCGAGAAGCTGATCGGCACCCTCATCCTCCCCGGCGGCATCGCCGGTGGCCTCCTCGCCTTCGCCGCCACGGACGACTCCGGCTCCTACACCAACTGCGACGGCCTGGGTCACTGCGTCACCACCCATACCGGCTGGAACCCACCCGGCTGGCTGGCCGCGACCACCGTCGTCCTGATCCTCGCCGCCCCGGCCGCGACCGCCGTGTACCTCGTCAACCGCGCGCACCTCCGCCCCGGACCCGCGGCGTCCCGCGTATCGCTGGCCATCATCGCCGGCGTCGGTGCCGCCGGACTGCTGGCACTCACGGGCCTCCTCGTCGCGACCAGCACGATCAGCGCAGGCGGCGGCCACGCGTCTCCCGCTCCCGCCGTCGGCGGCGGTCCGGCACCCGAGTCCGGGTACGTCATCCCCGTCTCCTCGCCGGCCCAGCCGTCGTCGAGCGCCTCAGCCCCCTGATCCCGCGCCGTGAGACGGAACAGCCCGACACGGCCTCGGCCGTGTCGGGCTGAACTGCGTTCTAGCCCGCCGCAGGACCGGCCCGACTGCCTTCCAGCACGTCCGTGCCTACGCCACCGGCGTCCTCGTCCTCATCCCACCGCGGCTCCGGCACCAAAGCGGTCTGCACCAGCACCGTCCCACCCCGCCGCCGCACCAACTGCCCCCGCCCCACCGGCTGCCGACTCGGCCGCGCGGCTCCCACCAGCGGCCCCTCATCCCGGTCGCCGGACAACAACAGCCCTGCCGTGGTCAAATCCCGCAGCTTCTGCAGCACCGGATCGAACATCGCCCGACCAGCCCCGCCACTCTGCCGCGCGATCACCACATGCAACCCGACATCCCGCGCGTACGGCAGCAACTCCACCAGCGGCGCCAACGGATTCGCCGTCGGAGACGCCACCAGGTCGTAGTCGTCGACGAACACGTACACGTCCTTCCCCGTCCGCCAACTTCGCGTCCGCAGCTGCTCCGCCGTCACCTCCGGCCCCGGCAACCGGTCCCGCAACGCCTCCGCCAACTGCGACATCATCGACTGCGCCGCAGGCCCGGCGACGGCGTACCCGGCGCTGAACTCCTCCGGTACCACCCCCATCAGGCTCCTGCGGTAGTCGATGACCATGAACCGCGCCTCCAGCCGCCCCGCCGCGACCTCCTCGACCAACCCGGTGGCCAGCAGCCGAAGGAAGTTCGACTTCCCAGCCTCGCCCTCGCCGAACACCACGAAATGCGGCTCAGCCTCGAAATCCAGCGCCACCGGCAGCAGTCGAGCCTCCTCGATCCCGATCACCACCGTCGCGCCGGGCCGCGTGCCCGGTCGCCGATGCGAGACCAGCTCGCCATAAGCGACCTGCGACGGCAACATCCGTACCCGCGGCGCCGGCGGGCCCTGCCAGGCCCTCGCGATCGCCGACGCCAACTCCTCCGGCGGCTCGTCCGTCACCGCCCCGAGCGTGTGCAGCTTCTGACGCGTCACGCCTCGCCCCGGCACGCCCTGCGGCACTTCGGCCGCGGCCCGCCGGTCCATCTCGGACTCCATCGGATCGCCGAGACGTAGCTCCAGCCGGGTCCCGACGGCGTCCTTCAGCTGCGCCCGCACATCCGCCCACCGGCCGGTGGACGCCAGCAGGTGCACGCCGAATCCGAGCCCTCGCCGTGCGATGTCCACGACGTCCTGCTCCAACGCCTCGAACTCGTCCCGGAACGCCGACCAGCCGTCGATGACCAGGAACACATGTCCTTGGTCCACCCCGGCCGCCGCCGTTCCGCCCGCCGCCGTCCCGCCTGCGGCCTCCCGCCGGTCGAGCACCCCGATCGCCTCGGCGACCATCCGCCGCACCAGATCGGGATTCGCCCGGCCCGCGATCGCCGAGACGTGCGGCATCCTGCCGAGCGGCGCGAGTGTCCCGCCTCCGAGGTCCACGACCAGGAAGCGCGCCTCGGCCGGCGTGTGCGTCAGCGCGAGCGCGAACAGCAGCGTCCGCAGCGTCGTCGACTTCCCCGACCTCGGCCCGCCGGCCACCAGCACGTGCCCGCCGGCGCCGGACAGGTCCAGCACCTGCGGATCCTGCCGCTGCTCGGCCGGCCGGTCGACGATGCCGACCGGCACCCGCAGCTGACCGTTCGCCCGCCAGCGCGTTGCCGAGAGCCCCCGGTCCGCGGTGACCATGATGCCGGGCAGCAACTCGTCCACGGTCGGCGACTCGGCCAACGGCGGCAGCCACACCTGGTGCGCCGCCGGGCCGAAGCCGGTCAGCCGGTCGATGATCACGTCGAGCACGGTCACGGACGACTTCTGATATTCGGCGACCGCCTCTTGTGCGGCTGCCGCTGTATCGCTCGGGTCCGGTTCGGCCACGTCGGTACGCAACGCGACGACCGGCGCCTGGTGCAGCGCGGTGAACCAGACCGGCCGCCGGTGGAGCGGGCTGCGTGCCGCCGGGACCGCGAGGGCCTTGTCCTTGCCGTAAGGCCCTGACACATACGCGGCCTTGAAGCGGGTCATCGTCTCGTTGTCGAACTTCAGATATCCGGAGCCGGGCACGCTGGGCAGGCTGTGGGCGTCGGATACGCCCAGCACGGCCCGCGACTCGGCGGCCGAGAACGTCTTCAACCCCAGCCGGTAGGACAGGAACGTGTCCAGTCCGCGCAGCCGTCCCTCCTCCAATCGTTGTGAGGCCAACAAGAGATGGACGCCGAGCGATCGCCCGATGCGGCCGATCTGCAGGAACATCTCGATGAACTCCGGCCGCGCGGTCAGCAGCTCGGAGAACTCGTCGACGACCACCAGCAGCGAGGGCAGTGCCACCAGATCCGCGGTGCCCGCGCGTGCCTTCTCGTAGTCGTGCACGTTCTTCACGTTCCCGGCGCGCTTCAGCAACTCCTGGCGGCGGTTCAGCTCGCCGGTCAGCGCATCATGCATCCGGTCCACGAGCGTCAGGTCGTCCGCGAGGTTGGTGATCACCGCTGCCACATGCGGCAGGGTTGCCAACCCGGCGAACGTCGCCCCGCCCTTGAAGTCGGCCAGGATGAAGTTCACCTGCTCGCTCGAGTGCGTCAGGGCCAAAGCCGCGACCAGGCTTCGCAGGAGCTCGGACTTTCCCGAGCCGGTCGCTCCCACGCACAAGCCATGCGGGCCCATGCCGCCGAGCGCGGCTTCCTTCAGGTCCAGCACGACAGGCTGGCCGTCCTCGCCGACTCCGATCGGCACGCGCAGCCGGTCGTGCGGCGAGGCTGAGCCACGCTGCCACAAGCTCGGCGCATAGATCTCGGCCGCGTCCTCGATCCCGAGCAGGTCGGTGAAGTCCAGCGCCGACAACAGCGGCTCGTCTCCGCCTCCCGCCGACAATCGCAACGGCGCCAGTTGGCGGGCCAGAGCTTCGGCCTGCGCCAGAGACAGGGTGTCGATCCGGATCGGGAAGGCGCGGTCGTCGGAACCGGACCGGCCGTCCGGAATCTCGACCGTCGCGGTCCGGTCGTTCGCGATGTGCAGTCCCATCCGGTGCCGCTTCGGGCGCGCGCCAGCTGGCTCGGCGTCGATCTCCACCATCGTCACGCCGAGCAGGCCGGCGTCGGAGATCAGCGGCGCGGACGGCCCGGTCGATGCCGTCGGCGAGCCGGCTCCCATCGAAGAGGACGTGGAAGCAGAGGTATACGAGTCCGATGATGCTGCCGACGCGGTGTCGAAGATGACGATCACGTGCGGCCGGTCGATCAGCGAGACGATCGGCGTGAACCGTGGCCGCTCGGCCAGCAGTTCCTCGAGTCCCGCCTCGGCGTCCGTCCTGTCGTCGTAGATCATCCGCTGCGGCCCGGCGGCGTCCAGCGCGCTCGGGTGCTCGACATGCGGGAGCCACTTCAACCAGTCCCAGTGCTGGATCCGGTCGCTGTCCGCGACCACGCAGATCTTGAGGTCGTCGGGGGAGTGGAACGTCACGAGCTGCGCCAGCAGCGCGCACACCGCCGACGCGCCCGGCGCACCGCTGACCGCGAGGCGCGCGATCGACCGGAGCGGGATCGCCACCGGCTGATCGGGCAGCGTCCCGTGGACGGCGAGCAGGCGCCGCAACGCGTCCGCGCACATCGGCTCCAGCTCCTGCATCGGAGCGGTCTCCGGCGGCACCAGGTGCGTCGCGAGCTGTGCGGCGCCCCGACCGATCCGTACCGTCAGGAAGTCGGGGTCGGACTGCCGTCGTTCCCAGAGTCGTTCGCGCAGCGCGACCAGGCTCCACAACGTGTCCGGGTCCGGATTCGCATAGCGCGTCGCCACTTTCTGGGCCCGCGCCGCAGCGGTCACCTCGGAGCGGACATTCGCGAGATGCCTCAGGTAGTCGCGGCGCGCGTCGACGAGCCTGCCCTTGCCCCCGCTTCGCTGCCGAACCGCCGTCACCGCTCCGAACACCAGGCTGGAGGCGAACGTCAGACCCCCGACGATCATCATGAGGGCATTGGCACCCGGCACGAAGAAGAACACGACCGAACCCAGGCCGGCCACCATCGGCAGCAGGTTCAGCGCCCAGTGTCCATCCCCGCCACCGCGCGGCACCTCCGGCGGCGGGTGCAGGACCACGGTGCCGCTCGGCATTTCCGGCGCCGGGCGACGCGGTCCGCGTTTGACAGAGGTCGTGCTCATTCGTGAAGGGTATTCGCAGTGACCGGCTGGCTACCATTACGGCATGACTGCAGGTTCCGGGGTCGCCGGCCGACCCAGCGTGACCGGCGGCCACTGCCGTGTCACCGTCGTCGCGCCCACCCGCCGCGTCGACGTGGCCCTGCCGGAGGACGTCCCGGTCGCCGAGCTGCTTCCGGAACTCCTCCGGCTCGTGGGCGACCCGCTTCCGACCCCGAGCGCCGTCGCGGCGGCCCTGACCGGCTACGTCCTGACCGGCGCCGACGGCGAGGCGCTGGACACCGCGGCGTCCCTGACCGAACAAGGCGTGCTCCACGGCGGCGTCCTCCGCCTGCACCCGATCGGCGATGTCCCGGAGGCCGCGGTCCACGACGACATCGCGGACGTCGTCGCCGAAGCGGTCATCGCCGGCGGCTCGCAGTGGAGCACGACCGCCCTGCGCGCGACGGCCCTGGCGGTGGTCGCCGTCGCCTCGACGCTCGGCGCGGTGGTGCTCTGGTTCTCCAACACCGGGACATTCCACGACTGGAAGGGCTTGATCGCGGGCGCGATCGCCCTCCTGTTGCTCGGGATGGCGATCTGGCGGGCACGGTACGACCCGTCCGCCGTCGGTCGCGGGAGCTACTACGGGTACGGAGACACTGCGGGATCGGCCGCCGCTCCCCGGCCTCCGCACGGTTTCCGCGGCGGGCCCCGAGGATTCGGCGGCCGAGGCCGACTGCGCGACAGACACGATCGAGTGAATCATCGCGACGCCGATCCGGGTCACGCGCCGACGTCGAGCTTCGGTCCACCACGTGGCGACATCGAGTCTCGCCACACTCCGAAGCCACGCTCCGGCACCTACTACGACCAGCCCCAAGGCGCCGGCCACGGCTACCCGGGCGACGATCCGGACTCTGACGTCACCGACACGACCACCAGCTTCGACCTCGCGTCCTTCGCCTCCGAGGGGCCGGACACCCGCCGCACCGCGACCCGCACCGTCAGCGCCGCCACCGCGACCCGGGCCGCGAACAGCGTCCGCGACGGCGGCCTCGGCAGCCTCGCGGCCTGGCCCACCGTTGCCGAAGCCATGGCCTGGGCGACCGGCGCGCAGCAGCAGCGCGACTACACCGCGGCGGCCGTCCTGTCGGCGGCGTCGCTGCCCTATGCCTTCATCGCCGGCACGGGGCTGCTCCCGACCAACCTCGCCGCCGGACACGGCCTGGGCCGCGTCCATTTCACGGCCGGTGCTGCTGCCGTCCTCGTCGTGGCACTCGTCGCGATCATCGGTCTCGGCCGCCGGATCGCGGTGCCGGTGGCAGGCGCGGCGGTGGGATTGGTCGCCACCTGCGCCGGCGTCGGCTTGCTGCTGACCAAGGCCAGCCCGGCGGCCGGAATCGCGATCGTCGCCGCGGTCTGCGCGTTGGCCGTCGAGCTCCTGCCGTTCGCCGCCATGGCCGCCGCCCGATTCGTCATCGAACCGCCGACCAGCGGCGTCGAACCCGGCGACTTCGAGGGCTCGCCGGTCAACAACTATGTGGTCGGCCTGCGTGTGGCCCGCACCCTCGACGTGCTGACCGGCCTCACCGCGGGAGTCGGCACGCTGCTCGTGCTCTGCGTCGCGCTCCTCGTCGTCCCGATCGACGCCATGCAGACCGCTCCGGCCGGCCCGCACACCGTGTGGGAGCAGGCGCTCGCCATCCTGGTCTCCGGCGTCATGCTCTGCCGCGCCCGCCTGTTCCGGGAGCGCGCCCAGGTCCTCGCCGTGGCCATCAGCGGCCTGACCGGCCTGGTGATCGCCTTCGGCGCGATGGCCCGGAACGCCGAACCGAACCTCCGGGCGGTCTGGCTCGCGCCGCTCCTGGTGGTGGTCGCGCTCCTGGCCCTCGGCCTGGCCTCGATCCGTCCCCGTCGCGGTACCTCCGAGCCGATCATGCCGCCGCGCTGGGCCCGCGCCGTCGACGCGGTCGAGAGCGTCATCTTCCTCGCGGTGCTGCCGGTGCTGATGGCCGTGCTCGGCGTGTACGGCCAGGTGCGCAACCTGAAGGGCTGACTGCCACACCCGCTGGATGACCCCGGTCATCGCACCTCACCCCCGACGTGCTCCGGCGCGCCGCCTTCCGACCCCTCGGGCCGCCACGGACTCGGCCCCGGATACCAGGCAGGCGTATCGGCGTACCAGGGAGTGCGCGGCTGCTCGAAGCGTCGCTTCTCGTTGCTCGCCCTGATCTCTGCCTCCTGCCACCCGTGCTGGCGCTGCCAGAGTTCGTCGTGCAGCTCGCGATGATGCCGGCGGCACAACAGGCGCATCTGGTCGACGTCGGTGTGACCGCCCGCGGCCCACGGGACGTCGTGGTGCGCGTCGCACTCCCGCGGCGGCCGCTGGCACCCCGGCGCCGTACAACCCCCATCGCGCACGGCCATGGCCTCGTACTGGGCCCGCGTCGCGAGCCGTCGCTTGCGCCCCTGCCACAGGACCTCGCCGTCGCCATCCACCAGCACGGCTCGCAGCGCGGCCTCACACCGCAACATGTGCGCCTCCGCCGCAGGCACGGCCCTCCCACGTCCCGTCCGCGCAGCCGGCGCCCCCGGCAGGGCCTGAGCGGTGTCAGCGCGCATGACGATGGTCATCGTCGTCGGGCCGTTGTGCCGCTGCGGCAGCTCTCCGGCCCGAAGCCGATCCTCGGCCAGCTGCACGAGCGCATCAGCCCGCGCCCTGCCGAGCTCGTCACTCCCGTCGGCCGGCTCGTCCGCATCCTTCGAGCGCTGGTCAGAGAGTGCATCCAACGCCGTCAGCAACGCATCGCCACCCGTAGTCGAAAGCCACCCACCAGGCACATATCCGTCGAGCACCGGAGTCATATGAAACCCCCGTTTGGCCTCAGCGGCCCGCGCCCGGTTGAGCACAGTCGTCGGCGCCACACGATGAGCAGCATCCTCCGCATGTTCCCGCAGACTCTCGGCCCCCTCCGCCATCGCCCTGGCGATCAGCGCCTTACGAACCTCGCCGACAACCTCATCCGGCTGATGCACCATCGCGGCAAGCGCCTCGGCAATAATCCGAGCCTGCGGCGCCGAGATGTCCCCGGTCCGCAACGCCTCCTCCGTCGGCGGATCCTTCCGCAAAGCCCTGACCGTAGCGATCAGCCGCCCCGCATCACCCCGCGTCCACCCCAGATCAACGATCAGGGCCTTCCGCGCAGCATCAGTGGCGCGCCACGACAACTCCTCCCGCGTGGTCTCCGGCGTCTGCACCGGATCACCCCGGTCATGCCACGTCCGCACACACCGCACAAGCACCCCATCAGCGGCGCGCGAAACCTGCTCCGCAGCCCGAGCGACCGCAAGGCTCCCAGCAGTGTCATAAGCGAGCGGATCAAGCGCGGCAAGGCAGGCCGTCGCATCAGTGAGCTGGCTCAGCGGGTCGACCATCGTCGTGTCCCTTCGACGTGTTCCCCGCACGCCTGTTCTGACACGATCTACGGTATCTGATGGAAGTGGTCTACGGCGGGCAAATCACCCAGATCGCATTATTCGTATAATCAGCACAAGCCTTACCGAATGCCAGCCCGCAGACATGATCCCCACGCCGACCCACTCAGCCCCGCCGCACCCTCCACCACACCCCCAAGAAGATCAGACAAACACCCGCCGCACCCCCACCAACAACCAACCACCCCCACCCACCACCAGCCCCCCGCGCAGCCACCGCAGCCGGCCCCCCAACCACCGGCGGCTCCGCAAGCCGAACGGCCGCCAACACATCCAGAATCCCCGCGCCATACCGGTCGTCCCGAACGGCCCCCCGCATAGCCGCAGGCTTGTCGGCCGTACTCTCCAAAGCCGCCACCACCTGCACGGCAGTCCACCGAGGATGCGCACTCCGCACCAAAGCAGCCGCAGCGGAAACATAGGCGGTAGCCTCCGACGTCCCATCGGAATACCCCACCCGCCCCTGATTGTCATCCCGCAAGATATGAACCCCGGGCGCCACCAAAGCCACGTCAGCCCCACTATTCGACTGACTCCACACCGCCCCGGAACTGTCAATCGCCCCCACCCCAACCACCCCAGGCCATGCCGCAGGGTAATACTGCTGCGAGCTGCCATCGTTCCCCACGGCCGCGACAACGACGACATCATGGTCGAGCGCATCCTGAACAGCGCGATGAATATCAGGATCGTCATGCTCATATCCTAAAGCCAAATTGATAACGCGCGCTTTTTGAGCGACAGCAAAATTAATTCCAGGGGCAACGCCAAAAATTAGTCCATTGTCGGACCCGTCTGTGGCTCGCACTGGAAGAATGCTCGAGTCTGGGGCTAGTCCGAGAGTTTTCATGCCAGATCCGCCAATAATAGTGGCTTCGCCAGTGCCGTGTCCGTAGCCGTCTCTATCGAGATGGCCGCTGCCGGCATTAATGCCGCTCGGATCGGAAAAGTCTGCGCCGCGAAGTAGGTTACTGGAGACATCGACGTTCATTTGAACGCCAGTGTCTACTACTGCTACTTCGATTCCTGACCCACGTGTAACTCCCCAGACCTTGTCGGCCTGCAGGTAGCGAAGAGCCCACTGGTTATCGATTGATGCGCTAGCAAGGCTGGCTGGCACTAAAGGCAAGATAATAGCTAAAGATGCTCGAACCAATCGGGACTGATGACGCCGTCCGCTGGCGCCGCCGCTGTGTCGGGAAGCCATGCGCTCTTTCGTTCTTTGAGGTATGCGGGACGAGGATTTCGCTCTTCGCGTGCGCGGTGTAAGGATCCTGGGCTGCTATAAGGAGGGATTATTTCGGCGTTTTCGCTGTTGGTTCCGTCGAGTTGAAGTTCGTGCGTAGCTTGGGGAGGGGTGGAAGAAGAGCTATCGCTTGTTGGCTCTGCTGCGCGGCTCGGCTGGTCGCTCGAGACTACCTGCCGCGAATTTCGAACGCTCGCGGTGTTGCGATGGCCATTATCGACGATGACCGCTTGGGCTTCTTGGCTGAAGGCCTTTTTGGTGGTCGAAGAGAGATGGGCCCGATAGTGCTGTATCGGACTTTCTTCGACGTCGAGAAATGCATCGCTGATGATGCCGGGGGCCTCGTGCTTGATGCTTTGCTTAGCTCTAGATGTTTCGGGCGTAGCGGGGGAATCGGTTGATGTAAAGGTGGTATCGGCGGAAGCCTGTTCGAGTGTGTTGCGGGTGGCAGTTCTCTGAAGCGTAGACTCGAAGGTTGAAGGGTCCGCTGATTTGGGCTCGGGGGGTCGGATGCTGAGCGATTCTGCCGGTATCGACGGTCGATTTGTGATCGGCGTAGCGGCGTGGTCGCTTATATCATTTTTTGGTGGCAGGTGTGGAGTCCCGTCGAGCCGTGAGCCCTTGATTGGCGGTGCCGTGATTTGATAGTCGGCATCTTGGGGTGGTGTCGAATGCGGCGAGGGCGGGTTCGATTCCCGCGCTGGGGTGAAGTTCTCGCCAAATTTGAAGGAAATATTTGAAAGTTGTCCGCGGGTTTCTACGTACTGGGCGGCGATGCCATTGACGACTTGGACTGCCTGCTCGTGCGCAGCCTGGTAGCTGGCGTCCTGCCGTGCAGCTTCGAGTGCTTCGAAGGGTGTCTTGGGGCGCTGCACCACATCGGTGATGCCGGGTTCTGGAACCTCCGGCACGTTCATCATCTGATGCTGTTGTTCTGCGACGACTCGGGCGCATCGGCCGACGGCGGTGGCTGCGCCCATTGCGCTGTCGTGAAACTCTCGCGCCTCCGCAGCGGCGCGTCCCAGCGTGGCCGCTGCCTGCTCCGCGGCAGGCCCTTTCCACCAGTTGGGCAGGTCGGCCTGGGCGTGGGTCAGGAGATCCGCTACCTCGCCGACGCGCTCGGCTAGTGCGCGGAAGGACTGCGGCATTGCCTGCATCGTTCCGACCTGGGGTGACGATGCCAGGCTGCGTAGTTCGTCGAGGGTGAAGCCGTTGTAGGCGAACTGACCTTCGCTCACGGCGTCCCTCCACCCGCGTCAGCCGCGACCTCACCTCCACCGACGGCGCGCTCGAACGCCCCGCCTCCGATCCCGCCGCCAGCCGTGCTCGCGGTGCCCGCGCCGACACCCGCGCCCGCGCCCGCGCCGGCACCCGTGCCCGCGCCCCCGCCAGGACTCGCGCTCCCGCCCTCAGCCACCCGCAAAATGGCAGCCGCGACCGCCTCATCGGCTGCGCTGTACCTCTCGCGCGTCTGGTCGGCGTATGTCGTCATGGCGGTGACCGTTTCGTGGATGCGGTGGTACCAGGCCTCCAGGCGGCGGACTACGTCTGCGTGGGTGTCGCCTAGGGGGCTGGCTTCGTTCAGCAGTCCATATACATATGTGGCGCTGTCGTCTTTCTCCACGCGCCACGCCGCGGGGCCTGTGTGGAGTGTGGGGTCGATGGTGGGCCAGTGGTGGGCGTGGGTTGCGCCCAGGGTGGTTTCCAGGTCCGCGAGGGCTTTGCGGAGGGCTGACAGGTGGTCCATGCAGATGCGGAAGGTGTGGGTGGTGCTGCTCATGGGGTGTGGGGCCTCCCCGGGGTGTGGCGGTGGGGCGGGTGCGGGGGTGGTACCGTTGGCAGTCGGCCGCGAGTTGGTGTGGTTCCCTGTGGAGACGACCAGGGGCGCTCAGCGACCACAATCTTACGAGGAGTCACAGGTGTCCCTGGACGCAGCTACGAAGAAGAAGATCGTTGAGGACTACGGGACCGGGCCGAGCGACACGGGCTCCCCGGAGGTGCAGATCGCTCTGCTCACGTACCGGATCAACGAGCTCACTGAGCACCTGAAGTTCCACAAGCACGACCACCACAGTCGGCGGGGGCTGCTGCTGCTTGTCGGGCAGCGGCGGCGGCTGCAGGGGTACCTGCAGAAGACCGACATTGTGCGTTACCGTGCGCTGATCGAGAAGCTGGGGCTGCGCCGCTAGTCGGTTCCCAGCCACATGCTGTGAGCAGGAGCGGTCCGTTCGTCACGGACCGCTCCTGTCGTGTACCCGCTGTGTGCCGGGCCGGACCAAGCTGGCGACTTTTCCGGTTAGAGTGGGTAGCGGAAAAGTTCAATACGTTTTAGGGAACTGAAGAGGCACTGCGCGACGTGGCTCGCGTCGAAGTGGCCGGTTGGGCGCCGATCTTCGGTAGTGGCCCTCGGGATGTAACGCACCCGGGGGCTTCGATCGAAGACCGGGCCGCCACACGGCGGCGTGGGCCCACGACAAACGCGTCCTCTTCAGTCCGCCGCATACGAACTGAGGAGTACCTCTTGTCCGAGGGTGTTTTCACCACTGAGGCTTTGATCGACAACGGCCCGTTCGGCCAGCGCACCGTGCGCTTCGAGACGGGCCGGCTGGCCCGTCAGGCTGCCGGGTCCGTCGTCGCGTATCTGGACGAGGAGACGATGGTCCTTTCGGCGACCACCGCTTCGAAGTCCCCCAAGGACTCTCTCGACTTCTTCCCGCTGACGGTGGATGTCGAGGAGCGCATGTACGCCGTGGGGCGTATCCCCGGCTCGTTCTTCCGGCGTGAGGGCCGGCCCAGTGAGGACGCGATCCTCACCTGCCGGCTCATCGACCGGCCGCTGCGTCCTTCCTTCGCGAAGGGGCTGCGCAACGAGGTGCAGGTCGTGGCGACCATCATGGCGCTGAACCCGGACCACCTCTACGACGTCGTGGCGATCAACGCCGCTTCCGCCTCCACGCAGCTGGCGGGCCTGCCGTTCTCCGGTCCGATCGGCGGCGTGCGCGTCGCCCTGATCCAGGACCGCTGGGTCGCCTTCCCGACCCACACCGAGCTCGCCGACGCCGTGTTCGACATGGTCGTGGCCGGCCGGGTGCTCGACGACGGCGACGTCGCGATCATGATGGTCGAGGCCGAGGCCACCAGCGAGACCGTGGCCCTGGTCGCCGGCGGCTCCACCGCCCCGACCGAGGAGGTCGTCGCCGACGGCCTGGAGGCCGCCAAGCCGTTCATCAAGGCGCTGTGCGTGGCCCAGCAGGAGCTGGCCGCGCAGGCCGCCAAGGAGACCGCGGAGTTCCCGCGCTTCCTGGACTACCAGGACGACGTCCTGGAGGCGGTGACCGCGACCGCCAAGAACGAGCTGGCCAACGCGCTGACCATCGCCGGCAAGCAGGAGCGCGAGGAGGAGCTGGACCGCGTCAAGGCGCTGGTCGTGGAGAAGCTCGCGCAGCAGTTCGAGGGGCGCGAGAAGGAGATCGGCGGCGCGTTCCGCGCGCTGACCAAGAAGCTGGTCCGCGAGCGCATCATCCGCGACCAGGTCCGCATCGACGGCCGCGGGGTGCGGGACATCCGTCCGCTGTCCGCCGAGGTCGAGGTCGTGCCCCGGGTCCACGGCTCGGCGCTGTTCGAGCGCGGCGAGACCCAGATCCTGGGCATCACCACGCTGAACATGCTCCGGATGGAGCAGCAGCTGGACACGCTGAACCCCGAGACGCGCAAGCGCTACATGCACAACTACAACTTCCCGCCGTACTCCACCGGTGAGACCGGCCGCGTGGGCTCGCCCAAGCGCCGTGAGATCGGCCACGGCGCCCTCGCCGAGCGTGCGCTCGTTCCGGTCCTGCCGGCCCGCGAGGACTTCCCCTACGCGATCCGCCAGGTGTCCGAGGCGCTGAGCTCCAACGGCTCGACCTCGATGGGCTCGGTCTGCGCCTCGACCATGTCGTTGCTGAACGCCGGTGTGCCGCTGAAGGCCCCGGTCGCCGGCATCGCGATGGGTCTGGTCTCGGCTGAGATCGACGGCAAGACGGAGTACGTGGCGCTGACCGACATCCTCGGTGCCGAGGACGCCTACGGCGACATGGACTTCAAGGTCGCCGGCACCAAGGACTTCGTCACCGCGCTGCAGCTGGACACCAAGCTGGACGGCATCCCGGCCTCGGTCCTGGCCGCCGCCCTGAAGCAGGCCAAGGACGCCCGCCTGCACATCCTGGACGTCATGATGGAAGCCATCGACGTCCCGGACGAGATGAGCGAGTTCGCTCCGCGCATCATCTCGGTGAAGATCCCGGTGGACAAGATCGGCGAGGTCATCGGCCCGAAGGGCAAGATGATCAACCAGATCCAGGAGGACACCGGCGCGGAGATCACGATCGAGGACGACGGCACCATCTACATCGGCGCCGCCAACGGCTCGGCCGCCGAGGCCGCGCGGACCACGATCAACCAGATCGCCAACCCGACGATGCCGGAGGTCGGCGAGCGCTACCTGGGGACCGTGGTGAAGACCACGACCTTCGGCGCGTTCGTCTCCCTGATGCCCGGCCGCGACGGCCTGCTGCACGTCTCCCAGCTGAAGAAGCTGGCCGGCGGCAAGCGGGTGGAGAACGTCGAGGACGTGATCAAGGTCGGCGACAAGGTGCAGGTGGAGATCGCCGAGATCGACTCCCGCGGCAAGCTCTCGCTGATCCCGGTCCTGCCGGACGCCGAGGGCTCCGAGGCCAAGGCCGAGGCCAAGGCGGAGTAACAGCCTTGTACCCGGTCGAGACCCTGATCGCCGGGCAGAACGGCAACGGCACAGTGCGCCGTACCGTTCTGCCCGGCGGTTTGCGCGTGGTCACCGAGACCATGCCATCTGTTCGGTCCGTGACGTTCGGCATCTGGACCGGCATCGGCTCGCGCGACGAGCACGCCGACGAGTCCGGCGCCACGCACTACCTGGAGCACCTGCTCTTCAAGGGCACGGCGAAGCGGTCGGCGCTGGAGATCTCGGCGGCCCTGGACGCGGTCGGCGGCGAGATGAACGCCTTCACCGCCAAGGAGTACACGTGCTACTACGCACGCGTGCTCGACACCGACCTGCCGCTGGCCATCGACGTGATCTGCGACCTGGTCACCTCAGCGCTCATCCGTCCGGACGACGTCGCCTCCGAGCGCAACGTCATCCTGGAGGAGATGGCGATGACGGAGGACGAGCCCGCCGACCAGATCCACGACGAGTTCGCCTTCGCCCTGCTCGGCGACTCGCCGCTGGGCCGGCCGATCCTCGGCTCGGTCGACTCGGTCAACGCCCTGACCAGGGACGCGATCGCCGAGTACTACCACTCCCACTACACCGACGACCACCTGGTGGTCTCGGCGGCCGGCAACCTCGACCACGACGTCGTGGTGGCGCTGGTGGACGCGGCGTTCGCGCAGGCCCGCGGTGACCGGGACGCCGACCGTCAGCCGGTCGTCCCGCGCATCGGCGGCGACTGCGGCACCGCGCACTCCGGCCTGCGCCTGGTCTCCAAGGCGACCGAGCAGACGCACGTCGTGCTCGGCGTGCCGGGCGTGGCCCGCAACGACCGCCGCCGCTACCCGCTGGGCATCCTGTCCACCATCCTCGGGGGCGGCATGTCCTCGCGGCTGTTCCAGGAGGTCCGCGAGAAGCGCGGTCTGGCCTATTCGGTCTACAGCTTCTCCACGCACCACGCCGACTGCGGCATGTTCGGCGTCTACGCCGGCTGCCAGCCGGAGAACTTCACCGAGGTGCTGAAGATCTGCCGCGACGAGGTGGCCAAGGTCGCCGACAGCGGCGTCACCGAGGAGGAGCTGCGCCGCGGCATCGGCCAGGTGCGCGGCTCCACGGTGCTCTCGCTGGAGGACACCGGCTCGCAGATGACCCGGATCGGCAAGAACGAACTCGTCTACGGCGAGCACCTCACCATCGAGGAGCTGCTGGAGCGGGTGGAGTCGGTGACTTTGGAGGACGTCAAGGAGGTCGCCGAGGAGTTCCTGCGGCGTCCCCAGGCGATCGCCGTCATCGGCGACTACGAGGACGCTTCATCGTTCGAAGGGGCCCTGGGATGACCAGTGTGACGCAGGCTCTGGGCCAGTCGGTGGTGAAGGTCGCGGTGTTCGGGGCGGCCGGCCGGATGGGGCAGGCCGTCTGCCGCGCCGTGCTGGACGCGCCGGGCCTGGACCTGGTCGCCCAGATCGACGCCGACGACGACCCGCAGCGCGCGGTCGAGGCCGGCGCCGAGGTCGCGGTCGACTTCACGCACCCCGGCGTGACCGTGCAGAACATCGAGTTCTGCGTCCGCAACGGGATCAACGTGGTGGTCGGCACCTCCGGCTTCGACGAGGCCCGCCAGGACCAGGTCCGCGCGCTGCTGCACGGCACCGACGTGCGGGTTCTGGTCGCCCCGAACTTCTCCATCGGCGCCGTGCTGATGATGCGGTTCGCGGCGACGGCGGCGCCGTACTTCGAGAGCGTGGAGATCGTCGAGCTGCACCACCCGGACAAGGTCGACGCGCCCTCGGGCACCGCCACCCGCACCGCGGAGCTGGTCGCCGAGGCCCGCGCCGCGGCCGGGAGCGCGCCGATGCCCGATGCCACGAAGACCGGTCTGGACGGTGCGCGCGGCGCGGTGGTCGAGAGCATCCCCGTGCACTCGGTCCGGCTGCGCGGCCTGATCGCGCACCAGGAAGTGCTGCTCGGCAGCGTCGGCGAGACGCTGACGATCCGCCACGACTCGCTGGACCGCGCCTCGTTCATGCCCGGCGTGGTGCTGGCCTGCAAGAAGACCGGGACGCTCCCGGCCGGCCTGACCGTCGGCCTGGACGCGTTGCTGGACATCTGAACGCGATAGAACACTGCGAACCCCGATAGGCACCGTTTCTCCTCATGCGCAACCGCACCACGGCCCTGATCCTGGTCGTCATCCTGTGCTTCTACCTGCTGCTGGCCGTCCAGCGCGGGGTGTGGCTGATGGCGACCGGCAAGCCGGTGCTCGTGGTGTTCGGGCTCGGCGTGCTGATGCTGCCGGTGGTGGGGGCCTGGTTCGTGGTCACCGAGGTGCGGATGGGCAATGCCTCCTCGCGCCTCGGGACCCGGCTGGAGGCCGAGGGCCTGTGGCCGACCGAGGAGATCCCGCGCCGGCCCTCGGGGCGGCCGGATCTGAAGGCCGCCGACGAGATCTTCGAGAAGCGCAAGGCAGAGGTCGAGGCCGATCCGGAGGATTGGCGCGGGTGGTACCGGTTGTCGCTGGCTTACAACGACGCCCGGGACCGGTCGCGTGCGCGCAAGGCGCTGCGCAGGGCTATCGAACTGGACCGCCAGCAGGCCTGAGCGGGCTATCCGTTCGGGGATACGGCCTGCTTCTGCTGATCGGCGCGGCGTGAGCCCATCGTTCCGTGGAGTTCGCGGGCTTGCGCGGGGCTGAGGACCGCGGGGGTCTGCGGCGGCGCGGATCTGTAGTGCTGGCGCAGAACCTTGCCGGTTACCGGGGCGACCGGTGAGATGACCGTGATACCGATGCGCGGCACCTTTGCGATGCGCGTCCCTATACGGATGAATGGCTGCGCTATACGTATGCCGAGGTCTATAAGCCGCCACTGGTGGAACCCGCCTGTACGGCGCATCCATTTCGGCAGCGAGTGAATGCTCAGGATCGCGGTGAAGCGGGACGCGGCCCAGATCCGGAAGCCGACCTTCTTGAGCGGCGGGTAGAGCAGGTAGTGCATTCCGCGGTGCGCACGCTCTGAAGAGCTCAACTGCGGACGCACTTTCTCGAAGTACGCCTTGACCTCTTCGCGGTTGCGCGGAACGTCGGCGGGGTCGCAGGTCTGGAGCTCGGCGGCGATGCGGCACTCGGCCCAGTAGCGGTCCTCGTCGGCCTTGGACAAGCGGCCGGGGCCATAGAGCTCGTAACACTTCAGAACACTGTGCCATCCCGTTAGGTGGATCCACAGTTGGGACTCTGGGTTGTTGGCGCTATAGCGTTTCCCGGTAATGGGTTCGACACCGGTGGCTTTGGCGTGGACACGCATGAGGAATTCCGAGGCTTGAACCACTGTGCGGCTGTCGCCGACGGCCACTGTGAGGAAGTAGGCGAGGGTCTGGTCGAGGCGGCCGTGCGGGTCCTCGTAGATGCCGCCGCTGTCGGCGACCGCCGCGGCCAGCGGAGGGTCGAAGTGCTCGAGCACGACGGCGCGCTGGAACCCGATCAGCGAGGTCGGCGACGTCCAGACCCGCCAGCTCACCGAGTCCGGGCCGAAGAAGCCGTTGTCGAGGCTGCGTAGCGGTCCGCGGTCGGGGGAGACGGGGACTTCCTCGGCGGTGGGGTGGGGCATCTTGTGTGCCTCCTCTACAGTGGGAGCCGGAATTACTACCGGCGCGTAGCAATATGCTACGCGGGAGTAGCTTTGTAAAGGGGCCGGTGGTGGCGGAGAACGGACGGCGGCGGCGCGAGTACGCGCCGCGGGTACCGATCGAGCAGCGTCGCAGGGAGTTGCTGGACGCGGCGCTGCGGATCGTCGTCCGGGACGGGCACGCGGCGGTGACTATGGAAGCGGTGGCAGCGGGCGCGGGGGTCACCAAGCCCGTGGTCTACGGGGTGTTCCCGAACCGGGAGGCGCTGCTGGGGGAGTTGCTGCAGCGGGAGCAGGGGGCCGCGCTGGAGCAGTTGGTGGAGTTGCTGCCGGGGCTGCGCAAAGGTCTCAAGGACGGAGCGCATCCCGCGGACGTCCTGGCCGACGCGCTCGACGGGTTCCTGGCCGCGGTCCGGGCGGCGCCGGAGCGGTGGTCCTGCATCGTGCTGCCGATGGCCGACATGCCCCCGCAGTTCAACGCGGCGCGCGAGGAGACGCGGGGGCTGGTGCTGGCCTCGGCGCAGGAGTTGGGGCGGTGGATCACGCGGACGTTCGACGCGCCGGCCGATCTGGACCCGGAGTTGATCGCGCACACGGTGGTGACGCTCGCGGAGATGGCGGCTCGGCTGGTGCTGACCGATCCGGGGCGGTACGAGCCGGCGCGGTTTGTGAAGGGGTTGCGCGCGGCTGTGGGGTTGGTTCGCTAGATCTCCGCCAGCGTCGACGGCCACCGTCGGTCCCGCCAGTCCTGCAGGAAGTCCTCGACCCGCGCCGCGACGGCGTCGCGCTGGGTCAGCAGGAAGAACATGTGGCCGCCGCGGAAGAACTCGATCTCGGAGTCGCGGATGCCGACGCGGGTGGCGAGGGCGGCGGCGGGCTTCATGCTGCGGTCGCGGCGGGCGTGCAGGATCAGGGTGGGAGCGCTGATGGCGGGGAGGCGGTCGGTGCCGTCGTAGGTGGTGCTGGCGGTGAGTTGGTGGTGGTGCGCGTAGTGCGGTTGGCGTTGGGTCTCTCCCTCCGCGCGCAGGAGGTGCAGGCGTTTCGCGAGGCCCAGGATCCGGGCCGGGAGCGACATGCGTAATCGGCCGGTTCCGGTGGCGGCTGTGGAGATCAGGACCAGGCGGTCGATGCGGGACGGGTGTTCGGCGGCGAGTTCCATGGCGATGCGGCCGCCCATCGATACGCCGACGACGTTCGCTCGGGCTATGCCGAGGGCGTCCATGAGGCCGAGGGTGTCGTCGGCCATCATCGGGATCGAATACGGCGCGTCGGGCTTGTCGGTGCGGCCCGCGCCGCGGTTGTCGAAGGTGAGCACGCGGAAGGTGCGCGCCAGCAGGTCGGTGAAGGGTGCGAACACGGTCAGATCCACGCCGAGGCCGCCGATGAACACCAGGGGCGGGCCCTCGCCGTGGATCTCGTAGTAGACGTCGATGTCGCCGACTCGAACCGTTGGCACCCAGCCAGGATAGGCCCGTTGTGGGCCGCTGACCTGAGAAAACGGCCTCGATATGGTTTCAGATGACGGCGGTCGCCTCGACCTCGATCAGCGCCTCCGGCAGGAACAGCGACGCGACCTCGACCGTGGTGCTGGTCGGTGCGGGCAGTCCCTGGAAGTACTCGCCGCGCACGTCGCCGTACTCGCGGATGCGCGAGATGTCGGTCAGGAACGTCCGGAGGCTGACGACGTCCGCCAGGGTCGCGCCGTGCGCCGCCAGCAGCTGGACGATCAGGTCCATGACCCGGCGGGTCTGGGCGCGCAGGTCGCCGCCGCCGACGATCTTGTGGTCGTCGTCCCACGCCACCTGGCCGGCGAGCATCAGCAGGGTGCGGTCGCCGAGCGGGATCACGGCGACGTTGGAGAAGGCTTTGTGCTGCGAACTGGGGACGCCGGCGGGATTGTCGAGAGTGAAAGCGGTCATGGGGCGAAGCTATGTCCGCGAGCCGTGATACCAGAAGCGAATAGTCGGCATGAATCCCATGCCCGACTAGCATGGCTCGCCATGGACACCGCATTGCTCGAAGTCTTCCTGGAGGTCGCGCGGCGCGAGTCGTTCACCGCGGCGGCCGGTTCGCTCGGCTACACGCAGTCGGCGATATCGCGTCAGATAGCCGTGCTCGAGTCGTCGGTCGGAGGCCCGCTGTTCGACCGCCTCCCACGGGGCGTACGGCTGACGGAGGAAGGCCGGGCCTTGGTGCCGCACGCGACGGCCGTCGTAGGCCGTCTGCGGGCCGCTGTGGCCGATGTACGGGCCGTCCGGACGTTGGGCGGCGGGGGCCTCCGGATCGGCGCGATCCCGACGGCCGACATGGCCCTGATCCCGCGGGCGATCGCGAAGTTCCGGCGGGCGCATCCGGCGGTCGTCGTGACGCATACCGAAGGGCTCACCCGCGGGCTGGTCGTGGACGTCCGCGAAGGGGATCTGGACCTGGCGGTCGTCGGGACGGCGCATCCCGAGCCGGCCTTCGAGGGCGTCCATCTGCGCAAGCTGATGGACGACGCCTTGTCGGTGGCGCTGCCGCTCGGCCACCGCCTGGCGGCCCGGGACATGCTGTCGCTGGCCGATCTCGAGGGCGAGAACTGGATCGCGGGCCAGCCGCGCACGCAGGACACGCTGATCGCCGGAGTGCAGGACTCGGACTTCCGGCCGCAGATCCCTTACGTGGTCCTGGAATGGTCCGCGAAGCAGGGATTCGTGGCGGCCGGACTGGGCGTCACGCTGGTCCCGACGTTGGCGGCCGCCTCGGTGCGGTCGGACGTGGTCGTGGTAGCGCTGGATCCTCAGGAAGTGACCCCGCGGTCGGTCTTCGTCGCGACCCCCGAAGGGGTGGAGGACAGCGCGGCGGTCGCGGCGTTTCTGGAGCTCCTCAGGGTCGCCGCGCTTGATCGGTGACAGGTCCGGAATCCGCCGGTGGGGACGGGTGCGGCGGCGGACGATTGATGCATGCACACCGTTCCAGGTATCAAAGTCCTGTATTTCGGAACCCCCGTCGTCCTGATCACGACCCGCAACGAGGACGGCACCCCCAACATCGCCCCGATGTCCTCGGCCTGGTGGCTCGACGGAAACGCCGTGCTGGGGCTGGGCAACTCCTCGCAGACCTCCGCCAACATCGCCCGCGAGGGCGAGTGCGTTCTGAACCTGCCCTCTTCCGACATGGTCGAGTACGTCGACCGCATCGCCATGACCACCGCGCGGAAGGAGATCTCGCCGTACCGCGTCGAGCAGGGCTACCGGACCGAACGCGACAAGTTCGGCCTGGCCGGGCTGACCGAGCAGCCTTCAGAACTGGTTTCCCCGCCTCGGATCCTGGAGTGCCCGATCCAGATGGAGTGCCGGCTGACCACGGCGCATCCGGTCGGCGGTGAGGGACATCTGACGGCGTTCGAGGTGGAAGTGCTCCGGACGCATGTCGAGGAGAAGCTGGTCATCCCGGGGACGCACTACATCGACCCGGAGGCGTGGGACCCGCTGATCATGAAGTTCTGCGAGTTCTTCGGCGGCGGGCGGCCGGTGCACGCCTCGCGGCTGGCCGCCGGCTGGAAGATGCCGCACACCCTGCGGAACCTTCCGGTGACGAACGGTGCCGGTGCCGGTGCCGAGCCCGCGCTCAGTGGGTCAGCGTCAGCCTGATCGCCAGACCCGGGAGCAGCAGCCCGAAAGCGCTGAACGCCACCGGGCCGTGCGCGCCGCAGTGCAGCCGCCGCGTGGCGCCCTCGCGGACCTCTACAGAGACCTTCTTGGAGTACATGCCGTCCAGGGAGAGCTCGACCATGTGCACGCCGGAGTCCACGGCGAACTCGGCGGCGCCGTTCTGTGCGAGCCGGCCGACGGCGACGCCGTCGATCCACACCCGGTAGGGCCGCGGACGCAGCTGGAACCCGCTGCGGCGGGTGAGGGCTATCGTTCCGGACATGCTGGACCTGCCTGATTCGGACACTGGCGGACATCAGTGGATGCAAGGAGCGTAAACGCCGAGGGCGGCACCGGAACCCGGTGCCGCCCTCGGCGTTACGCGATCGTCGCCTACCTAGGATGCCGCCGCCGCTGCGAAGCGTGACATGGCGTGCTCCACCAGGCGGATCAGAGTCAGCTTGGTGGACTCCCGGCTGCGGGCGTCGCAGGTGACCACCGGCACGTCCGGCGGGATCGACAGCGCCTCGCGCACGTCGGCGACCTCGTGGGTGAGCATGCCGTCGAAGCAGTTCACACCGACGATGTACGGCAGGCCGGCGTCCTCGAAGTAGTCGATGGCCGAGAAGCAGTCCGCCAGCCGCCGCGTGTCCACCAGCACCACCGCGCCGATGGCGCCGCGGCACAGGTCGTCCCACATGAACCAGAAGCGGTTCTGGCCCGGCGTGCCGAACAGGTACAGGATCAGCTCGCGGTCCAGGGACACGCGGCCGAAGTCCATGGCCACCGTGGTCGTGACCTTGCCCGGCACCACGGTGAGGTCGTCCACGCCCTCGGAGGCGGCGGTCATGACGGCCTCGGTGGTCAGCGGGGCGATCTCCGAGACCGCGCCGACGAAGGTGGTCTTGCCGACGCCGAAGCCGCCGGCTACGACGATCTTCACCGACGTGGTCGGGCCCACCGCGGGCTGCGGCTCGGGCTCCTGTCCGTAAGGGGAGTAGTTCACTGCACGGCCTCCTTTCTACAGATTGCGGAGCCCGATGAGGACTCGTTCGAGGAGCGCGAGGTTGGGCTGGCCGGAATCGGTCTCGCCGGGTTGCTGGATGGTGACCAGGCCGGCGTCCGACATGTCGCCCAACAGCACCCTGACCACCCCCAGCGGCATGCGCATCAGCGCCGCGACCTCCGCGACCGACTTCAGCTCGACGCACAGCTCGCAGATGCGCTGGTGCTCCGGCTCCCGGCCGGGAAGGCGCGATCGTCCGTTGTCCGTCGTGGATACCAACGCCTCGATGGGCAATTGGTAACGGGCCCGCGTGCGGCCCCGGGTCAGCGCGTAGGGGCGGACGAGGGGCGAGGAATCGTGCGCGCTGCTCACGGCCGCGTGCTCCTGTCGCTCGTCTCGGCTTGGGGAAGGGGGGTCACCGGGCGTCCTCTCAGCGCGGCAGCGACGACTGGAGCTCGGCACGCAGTGCCGGCGTCAGGACGTCGCCGGCCCGCTCGACGAGCAGGGCCATTTCATAGCCGATCAGGCCCATGTCGCAATCCGAGGAAGCGAGTACGGCCAGGGCCGAACCATCGGAGATGGCCATCACGAACAGGAAACCACGGACCATCTCCACGACGGTCTGCGTCACCGCGCCGCCCTCGAAGATGCGCGCGGCGCCCTGGGTCAGCGACGACAGGCCGCTGGCCACGGCCGCCAGCTGGTCGGCGCGGTCCCGGGGGAATCCGTCGGACACCGCCAGAAGCAGGCCGTCGGAGGAGACCACCACCGTGTGCGCGACCCCCGGGACGCGGTCCACGAAATTGGTGATCAGCCAGTTCAGATTCCTGGCGGCTTGGGTCAGGTTCGGGTCGTTCACGGTAGCTCAGTCCTGCTTTCCTGGCTCAGGAGCACCGAAGGCGGCCGGGCCGTCGGACGCGGTGGGGTTGGCGGGATCGGCGGGCTGCGACTCGCCGGGGGTGCCGGCGGCGTCGCGGCCCTGGCGCAGCCCATTGTGGAAGCTGGCCAGGCGGGAGCGCACGGCCTCGGCCGAGCGCGCCGGGATCGGCGAGGGCGCGGTCTTGGCGGCGCCGCTGCCGTCCGCCGAGCCGGGCACCAGGTTGGACCGCGGGACGCGCTTGGGCAGGCCCTTGGGGGTCAGCCCGGCCGCGACCGGCTTGCTGACCACCTGGGCGGCCTTCCATCCGTCGTCGCCCGGCGACTGCCAGGCCTGTCCCGCGGAGCTCTGGTCGTCGTTCATGGGCTCCTTGGGTTCCTCGTGCGGTGCGGCGGGCCGGGCCGCCCCGCCGACCGCGGAGTCGGCGGCCGACGGCGCCGGCGGGGTCGGGGCTCCGGGACCGGCCTCGGGGGCGGTCGGCGGGGCCGGGGTGGGCGCGGCAGGAGCCGCCTGGACGGGCTCGGCGGGGGCCTGCGGGGCCTCGGCCGGGTACCCGGTGCCGGAGCCCGCCAGCGGGTCTCCTGCGGGCTCTGAACGCGGTCCCGGCACGGCCGGCCGGACCGGTTCGGCCGGACGCACGGTGCCGACCTCCAGAGCGTTCTGCGGAACGGCGGTCCCCTCGCCGGCCCGCACCCGGAACCACTCGGACTCGATCGCGTTGAAGATCGAGGTGTTGTGCGCCGCCGGGTCCATCGGGATCGACTCGATCGGCGCGGTGAGCGGGTCCGGGTAGTCGGCGTAGTTGGTGCCGGAGGACGACAGCGGGTCCGGCGCGCCGGGACCGGCGAGTGGTTCGCCGACCGGGGGGGCGTAGCCGGTGGTGTCGCCCATGCCGTTGCCCGGTGCGTTGGTGCCGAGCGGCGTGTGGAAGCCCGAGCCGGACAGGTCGGCGGCGGGCTGCTCGCCGTACTGCGGGGTCTCGTACTGCGGAGCGTCGTACTGCGGCGGCTGGTACTGCGGGGTCTCGAAGCCGGGGCCGGACAGCGGCTCGCCGACCGGGCGGCGGCCGAAGGACGGCGCGTCGTTGCCGTACCCGGTTCCGGTGTTCGCCGGGGCTTCGGGCGCCGCCGCGAACGGGTTCCTCAGACCTGCCATCGGGTCGTTCGGGTCGTTGTCCGCCGGGGCGTTCGGGTTGAACGCCGCGGGGGCTTCGAAGCCGGGGCCGGTGAGCGGTTCGCCCATCGGGCGGCGGCCGAACGAGGGGGCGTCGTTGCCGTAGCCGGTGCCGGTCGGCGCCGGGGGGGCAGGCGGGGCCTCGAACTGCGGGGCTTCGAACTGGGGAGCCTCGAACTGCGGGGCCTCGAACTGCGGGGCCTCGAACTGCGGAGCTTCGAAGCCGGGGCCGCTCAGCGGTTCGCCCATCGGACGGCGGCCGAAGGAAGGGGCGTCGTTCCCGTAGCCGGTGCCGGTCGGCGCCGGCGGTGCGGGCGGTGCGGGCGGTGCGGCGAACTGGCCCGAGGCGCCGGGGTCGAACCCGCTCGGACCGCCGTACCGCGGGGGCTCGACAGGCGCGTCGGTGACCGGCGCGCCGGGCGGGACCACGGGGTTCGGCGGCTGCGGGTTGCCGAACCCGTTGTCCAGGTGCCCGCCGAACGGCGTCATGCGCACCTCGCCGGGGGCGGCGTAGGGGTCGCCCGCCGCGAGTTCGGCGCCGAGGTCGTTGTTCAGGCCGCTTGCCGACAGCGAGTCGGGGTTGGTGCTGAAGCCGCCCGAGGACGAGCCCAGCGAGGGCTGGCCGGGGGTCGCGAAGGGGCCCGCCGGCGGCGGGAGGAGCAGGTCGTCGCGCTCCTCCTGCTGGGCTTCGCGGTAGGCCGCGAACTCGCCGGTGTGCTCCATGTCCGGGATGTTCGGGAGCAGATCGTCGAAGCTGGAGGAGAAGTTCAGCGGCGCGGGCTGGGCCGGCGGGGCCGGGGGCGGCGGCATCGCCGGGCCCCCGTCGCCGACCCGGAAGTCCAGCCGCATGTCGTCGCTGCCGGCACTGATCCGGAACTGGCCGGTGTTCTCCGGGTCCGCCGGCGGCGCGGGCGGACCGCTGGGCGCCTGGTTCGGACGGAAGTCGTACGTCGCCGTCCCGTCCAGCGCCTCGGCCAGCCGGCCGTCCAGTTCCGGCTCCGGCAGTACGAACTCGGGACGGTCGAAGGCACCGCTGCTGCCCGGGTCGCCGGGGTCGCCCTCGCGGATGACCGGGGTCACGCCGTGCGTCATGGCCTCGGTCTCGGCGAGCAGTTCGGCGAGTCCGGGCGGGGTGGCGTCGGTGTTCCGGTACGGCGGGGCCGCCGCGCTCACGTCCTCCCACCCGTCCCCGTCGCCGCCGCCGACCGGGGCCCGCTCGCCGCCGAACGGTGAGAACGGGGCCGGAGGCTGGGCCGGCGGGGCCTGCTGGGGCAGGTCCGCGCCCGGAGCCAGCTCGCGCTGCTCGGCGCGCACCGCGCCGGCCGGCCGCCGGGGCAGGCCGGTCGAGGTGAGCTGCGGGAGCTGGCCGGTGTCGGCGATGTCGCCGAACGTGCCGCGGTTGCCGCCGACCGCCGGGGCGTCGGACAGGTTGCCGGCCAGCAGGGCCGCCGGGACCAGCACCAGCGCGGTGATGCCGCCGGTGGCCGAACGGCGCAGCCGCACCTGGATGCCGTGCCGGGTGGCCAGCCGGCCGACCACGAACAGGCCCATGCGCCGGGAGATCGCGACGTCCACGACCGGCGGGTTGGCCAGGCGCTCGTTGGAGTCGTCGAGCTCCTCCGGGGTCATGCCGATGCCGGAGTCCTCGATCTCCAGCATCACGCCGCCGGTGTTCAGCAGGTTGCCGGTGACCGAGACCTTCGTCTCCGGCGCGGAGAACGACGTCGCGTTCTCCAGCAGCTCGGCGACCAGGTGGACGACGTCGTTCACGGCGCGGCCGGCGACCTCGACGGTCGGCAGGTCGCGCAGCGTGACCCGCTCGTACTGCTCCACCTCGGAGGCCGCGGCGCGCAGCACGTCGATCAGCGGGACCGGCTGGGACCAGCGGCGGCCGGGCTCTTCGCCGGCGAGGACCAGCAGGTTCTCACCGTTGCGGCGCATACGGGTAGCGAGGTGGTCCAGCTTGAACAGCGAGGCGAGCTGGTCCGGGTCCTGCTCGGCGTTCTCCAGCTCGTCGATCAGCCGCAGCTGGCGCTGGACCAGCGACTGCGAGCGGCGGGAGAGGTTGGTGAACATCGCGTTGACGTTGTTCCGCAGCATGGCCTGCTCGGTGGCCAGCCGGACCGCCTCGCGGTGGACCTCGTCGAACGCGCGGGCCACCTGGCCCACTTCGTCGGTACTGGACAGGGCGATCGGCGAGATCGGTTCGATCGGTTCGCTGCCGTCCGCGTCGCGCAGGCGGCGGACCATCTCCGGCAGCCGGTTGCCGGCGATCTCCAGGGCGGTGTTCTGCAGCACCCGCAGCGGGCGCACCAGCGAGCGCGCGATAAGCGCGGTGGCGACCGACACCACGAGCAGGACGCCGATGATGATGCCGATGTTCAGGTACATGGTGTTGCGGGCGCTGTTGGCCAGCGAGTCGGCCCGCTGCACCAGGGCTGCCGCCTGTTCGGTGCGGACCTGCTTGTAGCGGCCGAGCAACTCGTTGTACTGCAGGTAGACGCTGCCGGGGACCAGCTGGTCCCCGGCGTCGCTGACGTCGTTGTTGGCCAGCTTGTCGTCGATCGTCGTCAGGTACTGGTTCGCGCCGGTGAAGGTGTCGCCGACGTCCACCGTGTCGCTCAGCGACTGCTGCATCTGCGCGGTGGCGACGGTCTTGAACTCCGAGCGCGTGGAGGCCAGGTCCGAGATCAGTCCCTGCAACCGGGCCAGGTTGTCCTGGTTCTGGTTGGGGTCGATGCTGACGGCCAGCGTGGTGAGGAAGCCGCGCTCGCGCGAGGTGGTCTCGGTCATCTTGCCCAGGTCCGCCAGCGACCGGGCGTCGTTGATCAGCTGCTGGTCGCCGGCGTCGGCGGCGACGAACTCGTAGAGCCCGTCGAGGCTGTCCAGGACCTTGTTGTACTGGTCGAACACGCTCAGCGGGTTGGAGTACGCGCCGTCCACGGCCTGGTGCAGCGCCGGGACGCCGGTCATGTTGGCCTTGGCGTCGGCGATCGCGGCCAGCGTGTCCGCCGGGTAGGACCCGTCGATCTTGTTGAGCACCGGCTGCATCACGGCGGTCGCGCGGTCGGTGGTCTTGCGCTGCGTGGCCATCCTGGTGGTCAGGTTGGTCAGGGTCGCCGAGTCGGTGTTGCCGGTCGGGGCCCGGAACGCCATCATCTCGATGCTGACGTCGCGCTCGTCCTGCAGCGAGTCGATCAGGTCGGACAGCGGGCTGGCCGCGGCGGCCATGGTCTTGGCGTGGTCGTAGGTCTGCACGTTGCCGACCTGCTGCACGATCCGGGCCGCGGCGCCGAAGATGGTGGCCACCAGCGGCACGATGACCAGGACGACCAGTCGGGTGCGGACGCGCCAGTTGCGGGGGGCGAAGCGGTTCGCGGACGCGGTGGGCGGCGGGGGTGGGGGCACGTGCCCGCCGCTGCCCTCGGTCTCCTGCGAGGTGGGGACCGGCCGTTGTCCTGGCAGCACGCCATCCCGAGCCCCGCGCGGAAGCTCTCCGGGAGCAGTGCGGCCGGCGGCCGCGTCGGATATGGATCCGCCGGGCGGCGGCGCGCCGGCACCGCGCTCCGGGAAAGGAGCCGGCGGACGGCGCGGGGACACGGGTCGAGTCTGCACTGGCCCTCACAGCTTTCTTTGCGACCGGGCCGCTACTGCGGCGGGTGGGGCGCCACACAAGGCTCGCGGTCTCTAGGTTTCAAGCAACGCATTCCAGCACAGGAGAGCGAGCGAGGCCAAGGGCGGGGGTTGACAGAGGGGCGATTCGGTGCGTTATAGGGGGATAAGCCGGGCGATGACTCCGCGTATGTGCGTATCCTTACTCGTGCATTAGTGCTAGTCGATCTCAACGGTGACGTAGGGGGCTCAGCGGCCCATGTATTACGATGCGCCGACCGGCTTCATCGAAACCTTTGCAGGGGGCAGCGCAGTGCGATCAGCCAAACCCCGAGCCCGTTCGCGCAGGACCTCGGCGATCGTCCTTTGCGTGGTGCTCACCGCGTCCGCCGGTGCGGCCACGGCGTGCAGCAGCAGCACGTCCACGGCGTCGTCGGGGGCGGTCGCGATGCCGGCCCACGGCCCGCTGGAGCAGCACCAGCTCCGAATAGGCATTCCCAAGGGCGAAATAGGCGCGCTGCCGATCTACACCGGCGTCGACAAGGGCTATTTCAAGGACCAGGGGATCGACGTCACGATCGACGATTCCTACCAGACCTACCAGGACGCCCTGCAGGCGCTCAACGATGGCAAGGTCGACCTGGTCTACGACGACTACGTGCACGCGATCCTGTCCCAGTCCACCGGTGCCTACCGGCTGCAGCTGGTCGCCGAGGGCTACACCGCCGGCGACGGCAGCGTGGAGCTGCTCAGCAAGGTCACCGGCCTGAAGAACGCCCAGGAGATCAAGAACGTCTTCGACGCCGCCGGCGGCTTCCTGGTCCCCACCGCGGGCACCAACGACGCCAACGACGCCTACACGGTGCCGACGATCATGCTCATGACCTCGCTCCCGGACCTGGCGAACAGCTTCCGGATCAAGGCGGCCAACTCCGCGGCGCACCTGAAGTCGATGGCCCCCGGCGACCTGAGCGAGAAGCTGTTCGCCAAGTCCGGGAGCGCGGACACCAGCATGGCGGCCGTCGTCCCCGAGCCGTACTACAGCTACGCGACGAACAACAACAAGATGGTCCAGCTCATGGACCTGACCCGCGGCTCGACCCAGGCGATGCCGATGGGCGGCTACTTCACCAAGCAGGACTTCGCGGTCGAGAAGACCAACCTGTTCAAGGCCTTCACCGGGGCCCTGAACCAGGCCAAGACCGCCACCTCGCAGCGCGCCACGGCGATGACCGAGATGCAGGCGCACTACGGCACGATGGCCAACTCCACGGTCGCCGCCAGCATCAGCTTCGGCACGTTCCCGACCACGGTGAACGTCGACCGCGTGGACCGCGTACTGACCCTGATGCAGAGCCTGGACCTGGCTCCGTATTACAACATCGACACGATGATGCCGCCGGACGCGCTGCGCAGCAGCACCGGGAGCTGACCGGCGGATCGGCGGACCGGCGGACCGGGGTTCCCGGTTCCCCGGCGGTCCGGGCCGCCAGTGCCGTCCGCGCCGTCCGCGCGGCCGTCCACACCGTCCGCACCGGCGTCGTCACAGGTCAGACGCCGGTAGGCTCGGACGGTGAGCGATGCGATGGAGAGCGTACGGTTCCGCTCGGACATGACCGTGGAACTGGTGAAGGCCTCGGCCTCCGACAACGACGTCCTGTGGGCGGCCCGGGTCTCGACCAAGGGCGAGCAGTCCCTGGACGAGGTCGGAGCCGACCCCGCGCGCTCCAGCGGCCTCATCAACTACCTGATGCGCGACCGCCACGGCTCGCCGTTCGAGCACTCCTCGATGACCTTCCTGGTCGCCGCGCCGATTTTTGTTTTCCGAGAATTCATGCGGCATCGCGTCTGGTCCTACAACGAGGAGAGCGGGCGCTACCGCAAGCTGGACCCGGTGTTCTACGTACCCGGACCGGACCGGAAGCTGGTGCAGGAGGGCAAGCCCGGCAAGTACGTGTTCGTCCCGGGCACCGACGAGCAGCACAAGACGGTCGAGGACACGGTGCGGCGGTCCTGCGAGGCGAGCTACGCGGCGTATCTGGAGATGCTGGACGCCGGCATCGCGCGGGAAGTCGCCCGAACCGTACTTCCGGTCGGCATCTACTCCTCTATGTACGCCACGTGCAACGCCCGTGCGCTGATGCACTTCCTGTCGTTACGGACGAAGCACGAGGAAGCGACGTTCCCGTCGTTCCCGCAGCGCGAGATCGAGATGGTCGCGGAGAAGATGGAACAGCATTTCGCCGAGCTGATGCCGCTGACCTACGCGGCGTGGCAGGCGAATGGCCGGGTCGCACCTTAATAGTGGTGAGGAGATAGGGGCTCCTCGGCCCGAGAAGGCGACAGCGGGCACTGCTTCTATTGGCCGCGCAAATCCTCCTCAGTCGCGAAGTGCTCACTCCTGGTAGTCCTAAAGAGTGAAAAACGACCGGCGGCGCGGCCGGACCCGTAACGCGCCCCGCGCGCGTCTGTTAACCACGGTGGACCCCGTCCCCACCGGACCCCCGAGCGGTGGAGACGGGGTCTGTCCATTCAGCGCGGCTACGTGATTCACGTAAGCAAAGCCAGCTATTCGATCACCTGCACGGCCCGGTACCGTTGTGCCATGCCCGAGAACGCGCACCTCGCCGAATCCGCCCCCGACCTGTGGTCCGCCGGGGCGCCCTTCGGTCGGCTGATCACCGCGATGATCACGCCCTTCCACCCGGACGGATCCCTGGACCTGGACGGTGCGCAGAAACTGGCCGCCCACCTGGTCGAGGCGGGCAACGACGGCCTGGTGGTCTCCGGCACCACCGGCGAGGCGCCGACCACCTCCGACGCCGAGCAGGCGGACCTGCTCCGGGCGGTGCGCGAGGCGGTCGGGGACCGGATCTCGGTGATCGCCGGCGTCGGCACCAACAACACCGAGCACACGCTCGCGCTGGCCCGGCGGGCCGCGGAAGTGGCCGACGCGCTCCTGGTCGTGACCCCGTACTACAACAAGCCGACCCAGGAAGGCCTCTACCGGCACTTCACCGCGGTCGCCGACCACACCGCGCGCCCCGTCGTCCTCTACGACATCCCGCACCGCGCCGGCATCGCCATCGAGACCGACACCCTGAAGCGGCTGGCCGAGCACGACATGATCGTCGCGGTGAAGGACGCCAAGGGCGACCTGGTCGCCGGGTCCGAGGTCATCGCGGCCACCGGATTGGCCTACTATTCAGGGGACGACCCGCTGACCCTGCCCTGGCTCTCGGTCGGGGCGGTCGGCGTGGTGAGCATGTCGGCGCACCTCGCGGCGCCGCGCATCCGCGCGATGATCGCCGCGTATCTGGCCGGCGACGTGCTCGAAGCCGCGCGCCTGCACGCCGAACTGCTGCCGGTCCACGCCGGTGTGACAAGTCTGCCAGGTGTGATCTCCCTCAAGGCGGCAATGAACATGCTGGGACTGCCCGGCGGCCCGGTGCGGCTGCCCCTGGTCGAGGCGACCGAGGAGCAGCAGGCCCGGCTCAAGACGTATCTCGCCCAAGGCGGCGTGAAGATCTAGCAAGGAGCGGACCAGCGGTCCGCGGAACACAAAGGAAAACTGCATGAGCCATCCGCATCCGGAACTCTCCGGACCCCCGCCGCTGCCGCGAGGCGCGCTGCGAGTGACCCCGCTCGGCGGACTCGGAGAGATCGGTCGCAACATGACCGTCTTCGAGTACGGCGGCAAACTGCTCATCGTCGACTGCGGCGTCCTCTTCCCGGAGGAGGCCCAGCCCGGCGTCGATCTGATCCTGCCGGATTTCAGCTCCATCCGGGACCGGCTGGACGACGTGGTCGGCGTGGTGCTGACGCATGCCCACGAGGACCACATCGGGGGCGTGCCGTACCTCCTCAAGGAGGCCCCGGACATCCCGCTGATCGGCAGCAAGCTGACCCTGGCGCTGGTCGAGGCCAAGCTCGCCGAGCACCGGATCCGGCCGTACTCGCTGCAGGTCGTCGAGGGCGACGTGGAGCAGATCGGGCCGTTCGAGTGCCGCTTCGTGGCCGTCAACCACTCCATCCCGGACGCCATGGCCGTGGCGATCAAGACCCCGGCCGGCACGGTGTTCCACACCGGCGACTTCAAGATGGACCAGCTGCCGCTGGACGACCGGCTGACCGACCTGGCGACCATCGCCGAGCTCGGGAAGTCCGGCATCGACCTGCTGCTGGCGGACTCCACCAACGCCGAGGTGCCGGGCTTCGTCACCTCCGAGCGGGAGATCACGCCGGTGCTGGACCGGGTGTTCGGCCGGGCCAAGGGGCGCATCATCGTGGCCTCCTTCGCCTCGCACGTGCACCGCGTCCAGCAGGTCTGCGACGTGGCCGCCGCGCACGGCCGCAAGGTGGCGCTGGTCGGCCGGTCCATGGTCCGCAACATGGCCGTGGCCCGCGACCTGGGCTACCTGAAGGTGCCCGCGGACCTGATCATCGATCTGAAGGAGATCGACGATCTGCCCGACGACAAGGTGGTGCTGATGTGCACCGGGTCGCAGGGCGAGCCGATGGCGGCGCTTTCCCGCATGGCCAACCGCGACCACCAGGTGCGCATCACCGGTGAGGACACCGTGATCCTGGCGTCCTCGCTGATCCCCGGCAACGAGAACGCCGTGAACCGGGTGATCAACGGGCTGACCCGCTGGGGCGCCACGGTCGTACACAAGGGCAACGCCATGGTGCACGTCTCCGGGCACGCCGCGGCCGGCGAGCTGCTGTACTTCTTCAACCTGGCCAAACCGCGCAACTTCATGCCGGTGCACGGCGAGTGGCGGCACCTGCGCGCCGCGGCCGACCTGGCGATGAAGACCGGCGTGCCGGCCGACCGGGTGGTGATCGCCGAGGACGGCGTGACCGTGGACCTGGTCGACGGCGTCGCGCGCATCACCGGCAAGGTCGACGCCGGCTACGTCTACGTCGACGGCAGCTCGGTGGGCTCGGTGACCGAGGCCTCGCTGAAGGACCGGCGGATCCTCGGGGACGAGGGCTTCGTCTCGGTGTTCGTCGCGGTCTCGGCCGACACCGGCGCCATCGTCACCGGCCCGGTCATCACCGCCCGCGGCTTCGGTCTGGACGACCAGACGCTGGAGCAGGCCAAGCCGCTGATCGTGGCGGCGCTGGCGGACGCGGCGGCCGAGGGCATCGGCGACACCCACCAGCTGCAACAGCTGGTGCGCCGCTCGGTCGGGCGCTGGGTGTCCAACACCACGCGCCGCCGGCCGATGATCCTGCCGGTGGTCGTCGAGGTCTGATCCGCGCGGGCCACCGCGTTCGCGCCTCTGGCACGGGCCATCCTTTCGCCGCAGAAGCGAAAGGATGGCCCGCCGCTTTCCCGGCGGGCTGTAATGGACATCGGGACGAGGCGGGGCCTTCGTGGGGCGGAGCCCGCCGTCTCGGCCCGGGGGAACCCAAGCAACACGGCACCTCACCGGGGGGTCAGGGGCGGGGGTTCACACGGGGAACGGGGATACGGGGGTAACGGGGGTGGCCGGGATCGCCGGTCCGCATCCGGCGGACGGGATGGTCCCGGCCATGCGATGTCCGAGCGCGGCCCGACGCGCTCTCATCGGCACCGTGACAGCCACCGCGGCGTCCCCGCTTCGAACGGACCGCCGGTGCCGGCGGGGGCTACCGGCGGTTCGCCGCTATCAGCTCCGCGCCCAGGCCGGTCAGGCGGTGCCGGACGCTGCGTCCGGTCCGCTCGGTGACCACCAGGCCGGCCGAGCGCAGCGCCGCGGCGTGCGCGGACGCGGTGGGCGCCTTGACGCCGAGCCGCACCGCCAGCTCCCCGGTCGTGGGGTCGTCGCCGATGACCCGCAGCGCGGCGGCGCGGGCCCGGCCGATGAGCGCGGCCAGGCCGTCGTGGGGCGGGCCCTCCGTGCTGAGCGCGGCGGCGGCATCCAGGTCGGAGACCGGATAGGCCATGATCGAGCGTCGTCCGGGGGCGATCAGCGAGCCGACGTAGTGGCCGAACACCGACGGGGTGAACGTCACGCCGTCGCCGTGCAGGTCGTAGCGCCAGTCCGGGACCTTGGCGACGGCCAGCGAGAGCTGCTCCGGCTCCCAGCGCAGCTTGGGGTGCAGGTCGTTCAGGACCGCACCGGGGCCGTCGGTGGCCATCTGCCGGGCCCGGCGGCCGATGTCCGCGTCCAGGGTGCGGCGGATGTCCGGCCAGTCCTCGGCCAGGCAGGCCGTGTAGAGCGCGTGCATCGCGTCGGTGAGCATCGGGATCAGCCGCTCGCCGCGGTCGCGCAGGGCGTCGTAGGCGCGGGAGGGGCGGCGCTCCCAGGTGTCGAAGATCGAGAAGTCCAGGGCCAGTTCGCTGTCCCGGACCGAGCGCAGCGCGTCCAGCTCCTCGTCCAGGCAGCGGTGCAGGTTCCCGCTGGGCGGCAGGTCGGGGATGAGGAAGGCCGGGGCGTAGTTGGGGACCGCGTTCAGCAGCTCCATCACCGGCCGGCAGCGTTCGGGGATGTTCCGCAGCGCGCTGGCCAGCCAGCGCCGGTGCGCCGGGCGCAGCGGCCGGGTCGAGCCCAGCTGGTCCAGACCGCGGACCAGATTCACCAGCGGTGAGGTCTCGAAGCCCACACGAGCCAGGTCGGCGCTGCTCATGGGGATTCCGACCACGCAGCCTCGCTCCTTCCTCCCCATACCAGCCGTCCGGCGGCCGGACCGAACCGTCCGGCGCGGGTGGCAGCACCCTGACGGCCCCACGGGCCGCCTTCGCAGGAATGATACGCCGCGAGCCCCCGACCCGGTCGGGTCAGGGGCTCGCTGTGCGTACTACGGGCGATACGCGGTGTCGCCTCAGGCGGCGGCCTCGGCCAGGTCGCCGGCGGACAGCTTCTCCGCCAGGGCCTTCCACGCCGGGACCTTGTCGCCGAACTTGGCGGCCAGCTCGGCCACCTCGGCGTCGATCTTCGTGCGGTCCGCGCCCTCGATGGCGGACAGGAGGCCGAACAGCTCCTCGGAGTCCACCTTCAGGTGCATGTTCTTGCCGTCGCCGGCGGCGAAGTAGCAGAAGCCACCGCCCAGCGGCGTGAACCGCTTCATGTCACCGAAGACACGCCCACCGCCGGCACCACCGGCACCGGCCCGCACGGATGCGCGTGCTGTCTTGCTTTCCTTCTTGGCACCGGCCACGACGGCCCTCCTCGATAGTCCCGGCGCGTCGAGCCGACGCGGACGAACCAGCTGATGAATTGGGGATCGGCCCACGTGGGAAAGGGCGCGTACGCGTGCACGTGCGCGGCACCCACAAGGGGCCGACCGAACCACTTTAGCCTGAACGGCGGCCGAGACGGGAATCGGCGGTCCGGGCGGCCGCGGGTCCGTACGCTCAGATGACTTGCGTGTGGCGGGCGGTACCGGTGGGACATCACCGGTAGCCTGGTCATCATGGCCACCCGTACGCCCTCCAAGAACAGCAAGGCAACGGCAGCCACATCCGCGTCCAAGTCCGGCTCGAAGGCCTCGTCGTCGAAGACCTCGGGGTCGGCCGGCTCGGCGGGAGCGGCCAGGGGCGCCGCTGCCAGGAAGGGGCGCGGCAAGGCTGCCGCCTCCGACACGGCGAACTCCGCCGCACCTCCGCCGAAGAATCCCCGCGCCCGCTCCGCGCGCAACGCCGGGCCCCTGGAGAAGGGCATCGGCAAGCTGGCCACCGGCTCGCGCCGGGGCGCCGGGCGCGCCTCCCAGGGGGCCAAGGCACTGCATCCGGACCACCGGCGCGACGCCTTCGGCTTCGCGCTGATCGGCCTGGGCATAGTGATGGCCGCGTCGCTGTGGCACGGGTTCCCCGGCGCGGTGCCGCAGGCCGTCGTCGCGATCGTGGCCGGCGGTTTCGGCCGGGTCGGCGCGTTCACCCCGCTGCTGGTCTTCGGCCTCGCGGTGCGCGTGATCCGGCGGCCGGAGGAGGCCGCCGACACCAACCGGATGTCCATCGGCTGGGGCGCCTTCACCGTCGCCGCGGTCGGCCTGATCCACATCGCCGGCCACATGCCGCACCCCACGGACGGCGCGACGGCGATGCGCAACGCCGGCGGCTGGGTCGGCTACGCGATCTCGGCGCCGCTGGTCGCCACGGTGTCCTCGTTCGTGGCGGTGCCGCTGCTGATCCTGCTGCTGCTGTTCGGCGTCCTGGTGATCACCGCCACGCCGGTGTACCGGATCCCGGACCGGATCCGGGCCGGGCGCGGGCACGCCGGCGGGTTCCTGCACTGGATGATCTTCGGCGAGCGCGAGGACCCGGACGTGCTGGCCGACGAGGAGGACGACCCGTACGGGATCCTCCCCGAGGACGACCCCTCGGACAACGAGGTGCGCAACCAGCGCCTGCAGCAGACGGTGGAGAACGAGCCGACGATCTTCATCCCGATGCTGGACGAGGCCGGGGACGTCACGCCGGACGCGGTGGTGGACGCGGTGCCCGAGGTCGACGACGGCACGCAGGTGTCGATCCCGGTCGCGGTGCCGCGCAGCCGGAAGGCCGGCGGCAAGAAGGCCGGGGCTTCGGCGGCGGCCACGGGAACCTCGCCCAAGGACGCGGTCCAGGCGGCGATGGAGCTTTACGCGGCCAAGGTCGACCCGGACGCCGAGTACAAGCTGCCGCCGCCGGACATACTGCGGGTCGGGGCGCCGCCGAAGACCCGCTCGAAGGCCAACGACGCCGTGGTGGCCGCGCTGGTCGAGGTGTTCAAGCAGTTCAACGTGGACGCCAAGGTCGTGGGCTTCACCCGCGGGCCGACAGTCACCCGCTACGAGGTCGAGCTGGGCCCGGCGGTCAAGGTCGAGCGGATCACCGCGCTGTCGAAGAACATCGCCTACGCGGTCGCCTCGGCGGACGTGCGGATCCTGTCGCCGATCCCCGGCAAGTCCGCGATCGGCATCGAGATCCCCAACGCCGACCGCGAGAACGTGGCGCTGGGCGACGTGCTGCGCTCGGTGGAGGCCACCGGCGAGACCCACCCGATGATGGTGGCGCTGGGCAAGGACGTCGAGGGCCGGCACATCGTGGCCAACCTGACGCGCATGCCGCACATGCTGGTGGCCGGCGCGACCGGCGCGGGCAAGTCCACCTGCATCAACACCCTGATCGTCTCGGTGCTGCTGCGCGCCACCCCGGACCAGGTCCGGCTGATCCTGGTGGACCCCAAGCGGGTCGAGCTGACCAGCTACGAGGGCATCCCGCACCTGATCACGCCGATCATCACCAACCCGAAGAAGGCCGCCGAGGCGCTGCAGTGGGTGGTCCGCGAGATGGACCTGCGCTACGACGACCTGGCCGACTCCGGCTTCCGCCACGTCGACGACTTCAACGCCGCGGTCCGGGCGGGCAAGCTCAAGCCCCTGCCGGGCTCGGAGCGCGTGTACCAGCCGTACCCGTACCTGCTGGTGATCGTCGACGAGCTCGCGGACCTGATGATGGTGGCCCCGCGCGACGTCGAGGACTCGATCGTGCGCATCACCCAGCTCGCCCGCGCCGCCGGCATCCACCTGGTGCTGGCCACCCAGCGGCCGTCGGTCGACGTGGTGACCGGCCTGATCAAGGCGAACGTGCCGTCCCGGCTGGCGTTCGCGACCTCCTCCCTGGCCGACTCCCGCGTCATCCTGGACCAGCCGGGCGCGGAGAAGCTGGTCGGCCAGGGCGACGCGCTGTTCCTGCCGATGGGGGCGTCGAAGGCGCAGCGGCTCCAGGGCGCGTACGTGTCGGAGACCGAGATCGCGGCGGTGGTGAAGTTCTGCACCGACCAGCTCACGCCGCTGTACCGCGAGGACGTCACGGGGCAGGCGGGCTCGAAGAAGGTCGTCGAGGAGGAGATCGGCGACGACCTGGACCTGCTGCTGCAGGCCGCGGAGCTGGTGGTGTCGACGCAGTTCGGGTCGACGTCGATGCTCCAGCGGAAGCTGCGGGTCGGGTTCGCGAAGGCCGGGCGGCTGATGGACCTGCTGGAGACGCGGAACGTGGTCGGGCCTTCGGAGGGGGCGAAGGCCCGGGACGTGCTGGTGCGGCCTGATGATTTGGAAGGGCTGCTGGATTCGATTCGCGCTGAGGCGGGGGCCGGGTAGGGAACGGCGATATATCCCTGTGCTGCGCGGCGGCGCGCCGGTACTGTGCCGACAATGACTGAAGCTGACGAACTCCGGCACGCCTTCGACTCGGAGGTACGAACCGCGAGCCCGGACGGGGGTCCCGGGTCCACGGTGGACCGGGACGGTCCGCTCTTCCGCCGGGCCGGCGCGGCAGGGAACGGCAACTTCGTCCTGTACCCGCACCTTGGCGGCTTGCGGGGCGGGGAACTGAGGGCGCTGATCGCGCGCCAGGTCGCGTTCTTCGCCGAGCGCGGTGAGGCGTTCGAATGGAAGACCTACGGCCACGACGCCCCGCCCGAACTGCCGGACCTGCTGCTCGATGCCGGGTTCGTGGCACAGGAGCGGGAGACGGTGGTGATCGGCCGGGCCGCACTGCTGGCGGTGACGCCGCGACCGCCGGACGGCGTGCGGCTGCGTGAGGTCACCGAGCGGGTGGACCTGGAGAAGATCGACGAGCTGAACCTGGCGGCGTTCGGCGAGAAGTTCCCCGGCATGGTGGACTACCTGGTGAGCGAGGTCGAGACGGGCACGCTCGTCGTTCTGGCCGAGGCGGGCGACCAGGCGGTGTGTTCTGGCTGGCTGCGGTTCGGTCCCGGACGGTTCGCTTCTCTATGGGGCGGCGGCACTCGGCCGGAGTGGCGCGGCAGGGGCGTCTACAAAGCCCTGGTGGCGCAGCGAGCGCAGGTAGCGCTCGCTCGCGGATACGAGTTCCTCCAGGTGGACTGCACGGAGGACTCCCGGCCCATTCTCGAGCGGCTCGGCATGAGTTCGGTGACGACGACCACTCCGTACATCTGGAAGCCGCCGGCGAAGTAGCGCAGAAGGCAGAGCTCGGCGGCCCACCTACGCAGATCGTCAGCAGGGCGAAGGTTGCCTGATGCGGCACTGGGACGGCCGTCAACCGCTGAAGGAATGACCGCGCGAGTGTTCCACTCGCAGGGATCAGTCGCGCCCCGAATCCCTTGTCGACAAGTCGATCGGAACTGGTCCGCGCGCCCTATCAATACGACATATGGGCGAATCCATGCGTTGGCTCGCCTCAATCCACTCGATCTAGGGCATAGCCGTCTGTGTGGGGGTGTGCGCGGCGGGAGGTCCGGCGGGCTTACGGGTCAGGTGAATCGAGGCGGTGTCGCATGGGCGGTCAGCGGGCTGAGGACGAGCGGGACGGCGTGGGCGTCGGGCTCGACGAGGCGGACTCGCTGCGCGGCGAGCGCTTCGTCGGGGACGAGGTGGCCGGCGGCGGGGTAGCCGGGGGCGTCGGGGGCGGTGTCGGTGCGCGGACTGCGGCGCGCGCCGGCACCGCCACCGAGGTCGTCGGCGAGGTCGCGACGGAGGTCGCGGCGGCTGCCGGGGTCGACGCGGACGCTGTGGCGTCGGCGCACGTCGCGGCGGCTGCGCCGACTGTGCCTGCAGTGCCTGCGGTGCCGGCCGCGGCTTCGGAGCCGGGATCGGTGCCGAGTTCTGTGCCGGGGTCGGTTCCGGGATCTGTGCCCGGGTCGGTGCCGGCGGAGCCGGTCGACCTCACCGACTCCCAGATCGTCGGCCGCCGCCTGTCGCTCGCGCGCCAGCACGCCGGGCTGTCCATCGAGGACGTCGTCGCGGCCACGCGTATTCGGCCGGGCATGCTGCGGGAGATCGAGGCCGGCGAGTTCGTGCACTGCGGCGGCGACGTCTACGCCCGCGGCCACGTCCGCGCCATCGCCAAGGTCGTCGGCATCGATCCGGAGCCGCTGCTCGCCGAGCATCCGCCGTTCGTGCCGAGCGACCTGCCGGTGCGGGGGCGGTCGCGGGTGACGCCGCGCGCCGAGGCCGCGTCGGGTCCCGCTTCGGCGGCGGCCGGTCAGAACAGCCCCGAGCCGGGCAAGCGGACGAGCACCGCGTCCTCCAACGCCGTCCCGACCAGCGCCGCCCGCGACAACGCGGCACGCTTCGCCGGACGCGCGCCCAGCCGGGTCATCCGTCCCGCCGCCGAGGGCGCGACACTCGTCGCCGCGGGTCGAGGCAAGAGCGGCGGCAACGGCAACGGCAGCGGCTCGAACGCGGGCAAGCCGGCGCTCGCCGCCGGCAAGGGCGGCGGCTCCGTCCGCCCGCCCCAGCCGGCCCGCAAGGACGACCCCGGCAAGATCGAGCGCCACCCCAAGTCGGCCAACTGGACCGCCGCGATGCTGGTGGCCCTGCTCGGCCTCGTGGTCTTCGCCGGCGTGCAGCTGATCGGCGACGGCGGCGACGGCAAGACCGCCGCGGCCGCGGTCCCGGCGCCCGCGCCGAAGGCCGCCGCGGTCAAGCCGCCGCCCCCGGCCGTACCGCCGGCGCCCAAGGGCGTGGCGGTCCGGATCGCCGCCGTCGGCTCCGACAGCTGGCTGAACGTCACCGGCCCCGACGGCAAGGTCCTGTTCGACAACCTCCTGCCGGCCGGCAGCACGCAGAACTTCCAGGACCCCAAGCAGCTCGGCGTGACCCTCGGCAACGCCGCGGCCGTGCACATGACGCTCAACGGCAAGGACCTCGGCGCGGCCGGCGGCAGCGGCCAGGTCGTGCACGTGACGCTGAACCCGACCGGCGCGGTCACCGGCTGAGGCGCGGGACGAGCGGCGGGCGGACAGAGCTGAGGGCGGCGACCATCACGGTCGCCGCCCTCAGCCGTTCAGAACCTCAGCACTCGCTCTCGTCCGAAGCCTTCTCCAACAGCTCCGCCACCACAGCCAGCTCCTCGTCGCTCAGCCGCGAAAGCCCTGGAGCGGGCTCGGCCAGGATCCGGATCGCGGTCACCGCGGCGGCGTGCCCCTCGGCGGTCAGCTCGACCATCTTCGCCCGCCGGTCGTCCGGGGCCACGCTGCGCGTCACCAGGCCGCGCTCCTCGAGGTCGTCGACCACGTTCGTGGTGTACGGCTTGTCCCACCCCAGGCGGGCCGCCAGCTCGCTCATCCGCAGCGGCCCGTGCACCAGCCGGCGCAGGGCGCGGGCGCGGCCGAAGCTCACGCCGGTCGCGTCCTCCACGGAGCGCCGGATGTCGCGCTGGTGCAGGACCAGCTTCTGCATCGCGGCGTGCGCACGGTAGGCGTCGTGGCTGGGGTGGTCGCTCATCGCAGTGCGGCAATCCCGGGTTCGGTCGTCGGCTCGGTCGGGTCGGTGCGCTCGCTCGGCTCCGTGAGCCGCGCCGCGGTCCGCGCGGCCGTCGCCGCCGCGCGCTTACCGGTCGTGAGCATACCTAGTACGAACACTGCAAGGCCGCAGCCGAAGAGGATCCACCATCCCGCGTGGCTGGCCGCCGGCAGTCCGGTGCGGGCCGGGCCGGTCGCCCGCGCCACCACCACGGAGCCGATGATCGCCACGCCGAGCGTCTGCCCGACCTGCCGGCTGGTGGACGCCACCGCCGCCGCGACCCCGGCCTGCGCCCGCGGCATGCCGGACACCGCGGTGTTGGTGATCGGCGGGTTCAGGGTGCCGAAGCCCAGGCCCAGGATCGCGTAGGCGACCAGCAGCAGGGCCACCGGCGTCGTGGCGCTCAGCCCGGTCAGCAGTAGGGCGCTGAGCGCCAGCAGCACGCCGGCGGTGATCAACGGCGCCCGCGGCCCGTGGTTGGCGACCCACCGCCCGGAGCGCGGGCCGACGATGACGCTGGCCACCGCGATCGGCAGCGTCAGCAGCCCGGCCTTCAGCGCGCTGTAGCCGAGCGCGTTCTGCAGATACAGGGTGTTCATGAACAGGAATCCGGACAGCGCCAGGAACCCCGAGACCGCCATCAGCGTGGCGCCGGAGAACGGCAGGCTCCGGAAGAAGCGCGGGTCGATCAGCGGCTGCTCGCGGCGCAGCTCGTAGGCCACGAACCCGGCCGCCGCCGCGATCGCCACGACGAACACCGCGACGGTGCGTCCCGACAGCCACCCCACGCGGGGCGCCTCGATGATCGCGTAGGTGATGCCGGCCAGGAACGCGATCCCGAGCGCCTGCCCGACCGGGTCGAAGCGACGCGCGGTCGGCGCCTTGGACTCCGGGACGAAGATCCCGGTCAGCACCACGGCTGTGATCCCGACCGGAACGTTCACCCAGAAGATGGACCGCCAGCTTGTCGCGCTCAGCAGCAGACCGCCGACCACCGGGCCGGCCGCCATGCTCACCCCGAACGCCGCCGACCACACGCCTATCGCCTTGGCCCGGTCCTTGGCGTCGGTGAACACGTTGGTGATGATCGACATGGCGACCGGGTTCATCATCGCGCCGCCGACGCCCTGGACGGCGCGCGAGCCGACCAGCGCGCTGAGACTCGGCGCCAGTGCGCAGAGCACGGAGCCGACGACGAACAACGAGGTGCCGGTCATGAACACGCGGCGCCGGCCGAACCGGTCGCCGAGCGAGCCGGCCAGGATCAGCAGGGAGGCCAGGGTCAGGGTGTAGGCGTCGATGGTCCACTGGAGCCCCGAGACCGGGGCCTTCAGATCGCGCTGGATGGACGGCAGGGCCACGTTCACGGCGGTGTTGTCGATCCCGACGATGAACAGGCTCATGCAGCAGATGACGAGGATCAGGTAGCGACGGCGCTGCGCGATCTCGGGCACGGTGCCTCCCGAAGAAAAGGTTGTGTTTATGCAATCATTGTTAGCACACAACTGTTGTGTCTGGCTAACTATTCCGCGCGCTGTAGCCTGGTGGCCATGTCCGGCACCCTGTCCCCAGCCACTCCGCCCACGTCCCCGCGCCGCACGGTGGCGCTGGTCACGCTGGGCTGCGCCCGCAACGACGTGGACTCCGAGGAGCTGGCCGGGCGGCTCGCCGCCGACGGCTGGGACCTGGTCGAGGATCCCAACGGCGCGGACATCGCGGTGGTCAACACCTGCGGGTTCGTCGAGGCCGCGAAGAAGGACTCGATCGACACGCTGATCGCCGCCGCCGATGCCAAGGACGAAGGTGCCGGCCCCAAGGCCGTGGTCGCCGTCGGCTGCCTGGCCGAGCGCTACGGCCAGCAGCTCGCCGAGGCGCTGCCGGAGGCCGACGCGGTCCTGGGCTTCGACGACTACCAGGACATCAGCTCGCGGCTGACCGCGATCCTGCACGGCGAGCGCCCGATCTCGCATGTCCCGCGCGACCGGCGCACGCTGCTGCCGCTGTCGCCGGCTGACCGGCAGTCCGCCAAGGGCGGCGTGGCGGTGCCGGGTCATGGCGACGCCGCTGACGCCGCTGACATCGCTGCCGACGTAGTTGAGGGCGCCGATTCGCAGGCCGCCGATTCCCAGGCCGCCGCGGAGCGCCCCGACGACCCGACCCTGTCCCCGGTCGCCCCGCCGACGCGCCGCGTCGTGCGCCGCCGCCTCGACGACGGCCCCTCGGCCCCGCTGAAGCTGGCCTCCGGCTGCGACCGCCGCTGCTCGTTCTGCGCGATCCCGGCCTTCCGCGGCTCCTACCTGTCCCGCCGCCCGCACGACATCCTCGACGAGGCCCGCTGGCTGGCCGGGCAGGGCGTGCGCGAGCTGGTCCTGGTCTCGGAGAACTCCACCTCCTACGGCAAGGACCTCGGCGACCTCAAGCTCCTTGAGACGCTGCTGCCGGAGCTGGCCGCGATCGACGGCGTGGACTGGCTGCGGGTCAGCTACCTGCAGCCGGCCGAGATGCGCCCGACGCTGATCGACGTGATGTCCTCGACCGAGGGCGTCGTGCCCTACTTCGACCTCTCCTTCCAGCACTCCGCCCCCGGCCTGCTGCGCCGGATGCGCCGCTTCGGCGGCACCGAGTCGTTCCTGGAGCTGCTGGAGACCATCCGGACCCGGGTCCCGCACGCCGGCGTCCGCTCCAACTTCATCGTCGGCTTCCCGGGCGAGACGGCTGCGGACTTCGAGGAGCTGGAGACGTTCCTGTCGCAGGCGCGGCTGGACGCGATCGGCGTGTTCGGCTACTCCGACGAGGACGGCACCGAGGCCGCCGGCTACGACGACAAGCTCGACGAGGACGAGATCGCCGAGCGCGTGGCGCACCTGACGAGCCTGGCCGAGGAGCTGACCGCGCAGCGCGCGGAGGACCGGATCGGCGAGCGGATCGACGTGCTGGTGGAATCCGTGGCGCACGACGGCGTGGCCGAGGGCCGCGCGGCGTTCCAGGGCCCGGAGGTCGACGGCTCGGTCATGCTGGTCCCGGCGCTGGAGCCGGGGGCGCCGGCGGTGGAGCTCGTGCCCGGCGCGATCGTGCCCGCGAAGGTGGTGGGAAGTGAGGGGGTGGATCTGCACGCCGTGGCGATCACTCCCCTAAGCTTGGTCGGGTGAAAGCCGCCGCCCCGGACCCGCTGACGCTGGAGGCGTCCCCGGCGGGTCTGTGGAACATGGCCAACATCCTCACGATGGTGCGGCTGCTGCTGGTGCCGTTCTTCGGCTTCCTGCTCGCCCACGACCACGGCCGCTCGACCGCGTGGCGGGCCATGGCGTGCGCGGTGTTCGTGGTCGCGAACATCACCGACACCCTGGACGGCAAGGTCGCCCGGGCCCGCAACCTGGTCACCGACTTCGGCAAGATCGCCGACCCCATCGCCGACAAGGCCCTGATGGGCACCGCGCTGGTGATCCTCAGCGCGCTCGGCGAGCTGAGCTGGTGGATCACGATCGTGATACTCGCCCGCGAGCTGGGTATCACGCTGCTGCGGTTCTGGGTGCTGAAGTACGGCGTGATCGCGGCCAGCCAGGGCGGGAAGCTCAAGACCTTCCTGCAGGGCTTTGCGATTCTCTTCTATCTGATTCCGACCTCGGCCACGTGGTGGCACTGGGTGAGCGTGGTGACGATGGCCGCCGCGCTGGTGCTGACGGTCGCGACCGGGGTGGACTACGTGATGCGAGCGGTGAGATTGCGGTGGAGCGGGACGAAGCGGTAGCGGCCGAGCAGATCAGCCGGCTCGCGACCGAGCTGGTCGAGGACGGGACGGCCCTGGGCTTCACGGTGGCGGTCGCGGAATCGCTCACCGGTGGGCTGCTGGCCGCGGCGATCACCTCGGTTCCCGGCGCTTCGGCGGTCTTCCGTGGTTCGGTGACCGCGTACGCCACCGATATCAAGGCCTCGGTGCTCGGTGTGGACGCCGACCTGCTGGCCCGCGAGGGTGCCGTGCATCCCGAGGTGGCGCGGCAGATGGCGGAGGGCGTCCGGCGTCTTCTCGGGGCTGATGTGGGCCTGGCGACCACCGGCGTGGCCGGCCCGACGCAGCAGGACGGAAAACCGGTGGGGCTGGTCTACGTCGGCTATAGCGGTCCGGGCGCGTCGTCCGCCGAGGAGCTGCGGCTGGCCGGCGAGCGCGAGGCCATCCGCGGGGAGACGGTTTTGCAGGCTTTGAAGCTCTGGCGCCGCGGCGGTGATCAGCCGTCGGTCGACGGAGACTGAGTCTCCTTTTCCGCGCTGATCCGGAACCCGAGCACCCGCGCGACCCCGAACAGCATCGCGCCGCACAGCGCGTACGACCCCAGCACGTCCGACACCCAGTGGAAGTCCATCCACACCAGCGAGAAGCCCACGGTCAGCGCCCACAGCGCCATCGCCACCGTGATCGCGATCCGCATCCGGTGCCCGGTGAACACGAACGCCAGGATCAGGGCCGCGGTGCCGTAGCCCAGCATCGTGTTGCCGGTGTGCCCGGACGGGAAGTAGCCGAGGCCGCCGGACATCGCCTGGCCGGCCATGCTCGGGCCGGGGCGGTCGCCGACGGCCTTCAGGAACAGCACGACCAGCAGTGCCGCGTAGCCGGCCGCCATCGCCAGGACCGGGCGCCAGCTGCGGCGGACCAGCGCCGCGCCGACGCCGACCACGGCCATCGCGACCATCGGCACCTGGATCTGGAACGGCACGCCCTGGACGGTGACGCCGCCGCCGAGGTCGGCGATCTTCTTGAAGACCGGCCAGCGGTTCTTCCCCTGCGTCGCGTGCGACACGTTCTGGATGTGGTTCCGGGCCCAGAGGTCGAACGAGGTCAGGAACGTCGGACGGGCCAGCACCAGGACCCACATCACGAGGAAGACGCCGACCAGGATCAGCGGGATGAGGGCTTCCGGCTGCCGCAGTGCCTGCCAGCGGCTGGTGCGCGGCCTGCCGGGCTCCGCTGCCGGACCGGATCCAGCCCCGAGACCGGTGTCGGCGATCTTCGCGTCAGTCATCAAGACCAACTCTCGCATACGCGAACGGCTAGCGTGCCGGTATGGAACGCGTCACCATCATCACGGGCGGCGGTCGGGGAATTGGCCGCGCCACCGCCCTGCGCCTGGCCCGGGACGGCCACGACATCGCCTTCAGCTACCTCAGCGACGACGCCGCCGCCGAGGCGACGGCCAAGGAGGTCCGCGACCTCGGCCGCCGCTGCGTGCCGGTCAAGATGGACACCACCGACGAGACGGACGTGGAGCGCCTCTTCGACACCGCGATCGGCGAGCTCGGCGGGTTGACCGGGCTGGTCAACAATGCCGGCGTGACCGGTCCGCTGACCCGCCTCGTGGACGCCGACGTGGCGGATATCCGACGGGTCGTCGACGTGAACGTGATCGGCTATCTGCTGTGCTGCCGGCGCGCGGCCAAGGAGATGGCGAAGCGCGGGGGTGGCGCGATCGTGAACGTCTCCTCCGGTGCGGCCACCCGGGGTTCGCCGGGCGAATACGTGCACTACGCCGGTGCCAAGGCCGCAGTCGACTCGATCACCGTGGGCCTGGCGCAGGAGCTGGGAGGCGAGGGGATCCGGGTGAACTCGGTGCAGGCCGGGGTCACGCGGACCCGTATCCATGCCGACATGGGAGACGCGGATCGCGCCGAGAAGCGCGGCGCGATGCTTCCGCTCGGTCGGCCCGGCGAGCCGGAGGAGATCGCGGCGGCCATCGCGTGGCTGCTGAGCGATGACGCGAGTTTCACCACTGGTGCGGTGCTGCGGGTGGCCGGGGGCAACTGAGGCGTGTGTGCGGGCGGGGTCTCATCCCGCTCGCACGACGCCGCTCTCGTAGGCACGGATCACCAGCTGGGCCCGGTCGCGGGCGCCGAGCTTGGCCAGCAATGCTGACATGTGCGTTTTGACCGTCGACATCGAGACGAAGAGTTCGGTGCCGATCTCGGTGTTGGACAGGCCGCGCGCGACGAGGGTCAGGACTTCCCGCTCGCGGGTGGTCAGGGTGTCGAGGGTCGCCTGGTCGGGGGCGGCGTTCGGAGTCGCCGCCGCGTGGCCTTTCGCCTTGCGGCCCCGGACGAACTCGGTGATCAGCCTGCGGGTCGCGGCCGGAGTGAGCAGGGCTTCGCCGCCGCGGATCACCTCGACCGCCTTGACCAGGTCGGCCGGCGGCGAGTCCTTGAGCAGGAAGCCGCTGGCCCCGGCGAGCAGGCCTTCGTAGACGTACTCGTCGAGGTCGAAGGTGGTCAGGATCAGGACTCTGACGCCGGGGTCGGCCGCGGTGATCCGGCGGGTGGCCTCGATGCCGTCCAGGACGGGCATCCGGACGTCCATCAGCACCAAGTCGGGGCTCAGATCGGCGGCCAGGCGGACCGCCTGCGCGCCGTTTTCCGCCTCGCCGACGACTTCGCAGCCGTCGTAGCCGTTGACCAGGGCCCGGAGTGAGGCACGCAGCAGTGCCTGGTCGTCGGCGATGAGGATGCGGCTCATGCGGGGAACCTCGCGGTGACCGTGAATCCGCCTTCCGCCGTAAGCCCTGCGGAGAAGGTGCCGCCGAACAGTGTGGCGCGCTCGGCCATGCCGCGCAGGCCGTGTCCTGGCGTTCCGGCCGGGGCCGGTGGCAGGCCGTCGGGCGGTGGGGGATTGGCGACGGTGACCGCCAGCTGGTGCGGAGCGAAGGTGAGCAGGACCGAGCCGGAGGTGGTTCGGGCGTGTCGCAGGATGTTGGTCAGGGACTCCTGGACGGTGCGGTACACCGCGAGGCCGATGGCTGCGGGGATGACGCGGCGCTCGCCCTCCTCCTGGAGGGTGATGCGCAGGCCGGCTTGGGCCGCCTGGGAGATGAGGGTGCCGAGGTCCGGCAGGTCGGGGACCGGTGCTCGGTCCGGTTCTCGGTCTGGCTCGCGGTCTGGCTCTTGGTCTGGTTCCTGGCGTGGTTTTCGGTCTGGTTCTTGGCGTGGCTTTCGGTCTGGCTTTCGGTCTGGTGCGGGGAGTTCGTCGGTGTCTGGCGTCGGAGTCGAGGTGTCGCGGAGAACCCCCAGCAACTGGCGCATGTCGATCATCGCGCTGCGGCCGGTCTCCTCGATCGCGGCGAGTGTCGCGCGCATCTGGTCGGCTTCGTGCCGGCGGAACACGGCGACTCCGGCTTGGACGGTGATCAAGCTGAGTGCGTGCGCCACCACGTCGTGCAGTTCGCGGGCGATGCGCAGCCGTTCGTCGGCCATCCTGGAGGTGACTTCGGCTTCGATCTTGCGCGCGCGTGCGGCGGCCATCGCTGTGCGGTACTGCTTCTGTTGGCGTACTGCGTAGCCGGTCAAGGACGGCGCCACGCCGATGGCGACTCCGCTGAGCGTCGTGACCGAGGGCGGGTAGTGCAGGCTGGTCAGGACGGCCAGGGCTGCCGCCAGGACGGCGGCAGAGGCGACGGTGGTGATACGGCCGGAGCGGGTCGTCGCGACGGTGTAGAGCGCGAACATCATCGCGAAGGGGCCGTAGGAGTCGTACGGTGCGCCGGAGGTGGCCAGGGTGACGGTCGCGGCCGTGAGGAGCAGGCAGACGGTCATCGGGAAGCGGCGGCGGGCCAGGAAAGCCAGTGTGACGCCGAGGACCAGCAGCGACAGCCACGGGTTCTGATGCGCCGGCGCGCGCGATCGGCTCGATCCGAACGGCACCAGGAACATCAGCGCGACCAAGGCGTCCAGCGTCACCCACTGCCAGGGGCGTATCCGCCGCGAGAACGAGACGGGCTCGGGCTGTTTCCGGGTCGGCGGCGGAACGGAGTGCGCCGCGATGTCGGCCATGGGCCGACCGTAAGCCTGCGGACGGACGGTGATCAACGTCGCGGGCCGAAAACCATACCGTGGGAGGAGGCCGAAAGATCATCCCCTGCTCCGATGCGCGCGCTCCGGGCATTGCCGACCATTGAGACATGATCGACATCGAGGACCTGAGCAAACGCTACGGCGACAGATACGCCGTGCGCGACCTGACGTTCAGCGTGCGTCCGGGGCGTGTGACCGGGTTCCTGGGGCCGAACGGCGCCGGGAAGTCCACCACCATGCGCGCCGTCCTCGGCCTGGACCTGCCGACCGCAGGCCGGATCCGGGTCGACGGCCGGCCGTACGCCGCGCTGGAGCGGCCGCTGACCCACGTGGGCATGCTGCTGGACGCCGGGGGAGTGCACCCCGGGCGCAGCGCGCGGCAGCATCTGCGGGCGGTCGCCGCCGCCGGGAAGCTGCCGGGGCGGCGGGCGGACGAGGTGCTGGCGCGGGTCGGGCTGACCGACGTGGCCGGGCACCGGGTCGGCGGGTTCAGCCTCGGCATGCGGCAGCGGCTCGGGATCGCGACCGCCCTGCTCGGCGATCCCGGGATCCTGATGTTCGACGAACCGGTCAACGGCCTTGATCCGGAAGGGATCCGCTGGATCAGGGATCTGATGAAGGCGCTGGCGGCCGAGGGGCGGACGGTGTTCGTCTCCAGCCACTTGATGAGCGAGATGGAGAACACGGCCGATCACTTGGTGGTGATCGGGCGGGGGCGGCTGATCGCCGACCTCCCCGCTCGCGAGCTGATCGAGCGGTACGGCGGCGGGTTCCTGAGCGTGCGGACGGACGAGCCCGGCCGGTTGATCACGGTGCTGGCGTCCGCTGGAGCCCGGGTGACGCCGGAGGGTCCGGACACGCTGCGCGTGGTCGGGCTGGACGGCGATGCGGTGGCACGGCTGGCGCACGGCGCCGGGGTGCTGGTGCTGGAGGTGGCGCGGCATGCGACGTCGTTGGAGGACGCGTATCTGCAGCTGACCGACGCGGCGGTCGAGTATCGGGGGAATCAGGGGGCGGAGTCGTGATCAGGTCGGAGTGGATCAAGCTGTGGAGCGTGCGGTCCACGTGGTGCGCGCTGTATGTGGCGGTGGCCGGGACGATCGGGCTGGCGGCCACGTACGCGCTGGTCGCCAAGCCCGGCGAGGTGGAGCCGACGAACGCGTTGCAGGGCGCGGTGTTCGGGCAGTTGGCGTTCGGCGTGCTCGGGGTGCTGGTGGTGTCGTCGGAGTACACCACCGGGCTGATCCGGACGACGTTCGCGACGGTTCCTCGGCGGCGTGTGGTGATCGCGGCGAAGGCCGGACTGCTGTTCGCGGTGTTGGTGGTCGTGGGGGAGGCGGTGTCGTTCGCCGCGTTCTTCGCCGCGCAGATCCTGTGCGGACGGCGCGGTGCGCACTTCTCGCTGGCCGATCACGACATGGCGTTCTCGGTGCTCGGATGCGGGTTCTACATGGCCTTCGTGGGCATGTTCGGGTTCTGCGTCGGGGTGGTGTTGCAGCGGACGACGGCGGCCGTGGCGACGTTCGTCGGGATCGTGTTCGTGGGGATGGGGGTGATCCCCGCCTTGCTGCCGGACGGGGTCCGGGCCGACGCGGTGCGGTTGACGTTCACCAAGGTCGGCGAGGCGATGGCGACGCCGGCGCGCACGACGCCGCGGTTGGCGGCGGACTACGTGCTCGGTGCGGGGGCGGCGTGGGGCGTGTGCCTGCTGTACCTGGCGATCTCGATCGCCGTGCCTTTGCTGATCGTCACCCGACGCGACACGAATTGAGGGTCCTGAGATGTTCCTACATTGGCACGCTGCTCTGAAGCTCTGGATCGCCCTTCGGCGCGCCCCATCGGTAGAGGAAGAAGCACACCACCATGCCGACGAAGAAGAACGCGGCGGACCAGCGGTAGGCGGTCGCGTAGCTGTGCAGGTTGGCCTGCGCGGTGACCTGCGCCGAGGCCGCTTTGCCCTTGGCGTAGTTCGTCGCCGCGCTCGCCGCCAGGGTGGACAGCAATGCCACGCCGATGGAGCCGCCGACCTGCTGGCAGGTGTTGACCATGGCGGAGGCGACGCCGGCGTCGTCGGCGCTCACGCCGTACGTGGCCATGGCCATCGCCGGGGCGAAGATCAGGCCCATGCCGAAGCCGAGGATCAGCAGCGGCGGCAGGATGTGCGGGGCGTAGCTGCTGTTCAGGTCCAGCCGGGTCAGCCACAGCATGCCCAGCCCGCCGAGCAGCATGCCCAGCGGCACCACCGGCCGCGGGCCGATCTTCGGCAGCAGCGTGATCGTGGCGATCTGCGCGGACACCATCAGCGCGGCGACCATCGGGAGGAAGGCCAGGCCGGTCTTGACCGGCGAATAGCCGAGGATCTGCTGCATGTAGTACGTCAGGAACAGGAAGACGCCGAAGATCCCGGCGCCGGTGATGAACATGCCGAGGTACGAGGAGCCGCGGTTGCGCTCGCCCACGACCCGCAGCGGCAGCAGCGGATGCGTCGCGCGGCGCTGCCATCGCACGAAGACCACGAGCAGGACGCAGCCGACGACCAGGCTGACCCAGGACTGCGGCGAGCTCCAGCCCTTCGCCTCGGCCCGCGAGAAGCCGAAGACCAGCAGGAACAACCCGGAACAGGCGTAGGCCGTGCCGGGCAGGTCCAGCGTCGGACGGCCCGCGGGCCGGTGGTTGGGCACGTACGCCAGCGCGCCGAGCAGCGCGACACCGGCGATGACCAGGTTGATGAACAGCGTCCAGCGCCAGTTCAGGTACTCGGTGAGCAGCCCGCCGAGCAACAGCCCGATGGCACCGCCGGCACCGGCGACCGCCCCGTACACGGCGAAGGCCCGGTTCCGCTCCGCCGGCCGGGTGAAAGTCGTGGTCAGCGCGCTCAGCGCGGCCGGCGCGAGCAACGCGCCGAACAGGCCCTGCAGCGCGCGGCCGCCGATGAGGATGCCCACGTTGGGCGCGATCCCGGCCAGCGCCGAGGCCACCCCGAACCCGACCAGCCCGCCGATCAGCGCGGTCCGCCGCCCGAACAGGTCCGCGAACCGCCCTCCGACCAGCAGCAGCGAGCCGAACGCGAGCGCGTACGCGGTGACGATCCACTGCCGCGAGGCGTTGGTGAACCCCAGGTCGTGCTGCGCGGACGGCAGCGCGATGGTCACCACGGTCGCGTCCAGGACCACCATCAGCTGCGCGAGGCTGACCACGCCGAGGATCATCCACTCGTGGTTGACGCGCGGGCCGTATTCGGTGTCCTCGACGGCCTGCTCGGCGCCCTGGGACGGGGTCGTCGCACTCTCCGACGGCGATGCCATGTCGGTCCCTTCCTGGGCGACAGATCGATGCAACCGACGCTATGCCGGGGCCGCCGCTGCCGCATGTCGAGGCGGGGCGGGGCATGGCGGGCGCGGCCGGGCAGGGCGGGGCGCGGCGGCGGTGCCTTATCGGGCCGCCGGCGCGATATCGCTCAGCGCGACCCGACGAGGTGCGCGTAGACGATGACGTTGTCCGCGTAGCCGGTCCGCCGGTCGTAGTGGCCACCGCACGTGATCAGGCGCAGCGCCGCATAGCCGGTGGAGCCGTAGACCTCGCGCGTCGGAAACCCGGTCTTCGGCACCAGCGCGACCGAGTCCACCCGGAACACCGCGACCCGCCGATCAGCCCGAGCCACCTCGACATCATCCCCGGGCCGCACCGCCCCCAGCTCGTAGAAGGCCGCCCGATTCCCCGGCGCGAACCGCGAATCCACATGCCCGGTGATCACCGCGGGCCCCGCCTGCCCCGGCGCCGGACCCCGGTCGTACCAGGCAGCCTTCAACGGCTCCCGAGCCGGCGGCACCCCGACCTCACCATCCCGCGCCAACCCCACCGCGAGCACATCGGCGTGAATGCCCACTCGCCCCACCGTGACCCGCGTCGGCCGCGCGTACCCCAGCGGCGCAGCCCGATGCCCGACAGCACCCACAGCCCGCCCCGCCCACGCCGGAGGCAACGGCGGCGGCACAGGATCGGCGAGAGTCAGCGCACGGATGAGGAAGCCGGACCCGATGACCACGGCGACCACCGACGCGAAAGCCAGCGCCCGCCCCGGATGCCGCACCTCGCTCGCCGCACAGTCCAGCTGCGCGGGTGCCCCGCCGGACGGCCGCGCCCTGCCGTGGACGCCGACCTCGACGTGCGAGCCGGGTGCAATGACACCGGCGCCCGACACCGCGGTCTGGCCGGGCTCGCCGATCGTGTGGAAGATCGGCGCTGATGGGGGGAGCCCGACGGCCGGCAAGTTCGCGGGCGACGAACCGGCAGGGCACAGCAGCTCGGTGCGGCCAGAAGCGCCGGCGAAGGTGGATGGTCCGGCGAATGAGTCATCTGTTCGCGGCAGCCGACTGAGGCGAGCCGCGCCGTGCGGCTCGGGGCCGATAGGAGATTTGGCTGCTCGCGCCAGGCCGCGGCCGGGCTCGGTGGGTTGTGCGGCCGTTGGCGAGTTGTCGGGCGATGTGTTGCTGGGCAGTCCGGTGTCTGCGAGCGTGCCGGGGCCGCCCGCCAGGCTGCGGCTGGGCTCGGCGCGCTGCTCGGCTGCTGGAGAGCCGTCCGGCAAGGCATCGCCGGGCAGTCCGGTGTCTGCGAGTGTGCCGGGGCTGCCCGCCAGGTTGCGTCCGGTCTTGGCGGGCTGTGCGGCCGTTGGCGAGTTGTCGGGCGATGTGTCGCTGCGCAGTCCGGTGTCTGCCAGCGAGTTGGGGTCTCGGGCCGGGCGGCGTCCGGGCTCGGTGGGCTGTGCGGCTGCTGGTGAGCTGTCGGGCAATGTGTCGTTGGGCAGTCCGGTGTGTGCAAGCGAGCTAGGGTCTCGGGCCGGGCGGCGTCCGGGCTCGGCAGGCTGTGCGGCCGTTGGCGAGATGTGCGGAGAAGCATCGCCTGGTAGCCCCGTGCTTGCGAGCGTGCCCGGGCTTCGCGCCAGGCTGCTGTCGGGAGGCGGCTCGGCGGCTTGCGGTGGATCGCCGGTGTTGCGCGCGGCCGCAAGGAGGCGGCTCGCGGTGCCGCTGCCGGTGCTGGACACCCGTGGTCGGGAGTTGGCTGGTGAATGGCTCGGCGTATCTTCGGCGCGCGATGCCGGGTGCGGGCTCGGCTTGGGCTGCTGGTCGGTAACGGCGCCGCCGATCGGGATGCCGACCACCGGGGGTTCGCTCATCCGCGCGGGGTGGCGCGGCGGCGGCGGATGAAGGAGGCGGTGGCGAAGGCGAGGCCGCCTATGAGGAATGCGCTGCCGACTGCTGCGTCGCCTATGCCGAGGTGGTCTTCGGCGGAGCCGTCGCCGGTTGCGGCGGCGCCGGTGGGGGTGGCCGCGGTGTGTGTGGTGCCGTGGGTGTCGACGTGGAGGGTGGCTGTCAGGGTGCTGCCGCAGTGCAGGGTGATGGTGTACGTGCCCGCGGGCAGGCCTTGGCGGAGTGTGCCGCCTCCGCCGGTCATGTTGGCCAGGGGGACCAGGGCGATGGGGGCTGTCAGGGCCTGGGAGGTCGCGGTGCCGCTGGGGGCTGTGCATTCGTTGGCGTCGTAGACCCAGACCTGGGTGCCGGGGGTGGCCGGGTTGGGTTGGACTGTCGGGTTGGCGGGTTTGTCCTCGGCCCGCGCCGGAATCGCCGTACCCGTCGCCACAGCCACCGCCAGCGGCAGGGCGCTCGCCGTCGCCATCAGAACCCTCAGAACCCTCACCAGCCGGCCTCCGTCTCTCGCACGCTCACTTCAGCCCCTCCAACCACCCGCGCAGCGCGTCCAGTGCGAACGCGCGCGTCGGCTCCGCTTCGTTGAACAGTTCGTGGTACGCCCCCGGGAACTCCTCCACGCGGGTCGTCGCGGCCGGGAGTGCCGCGGCCAGGCGGCGTTCGCCGGCCGGGTCGATCACGCGGTCCGCGCTCGCGATCAGGAGCAGGACCGGGCAGGGGACGCGGCCCGCGTCCGCGACGGCGCGCTCGCCCTCGTCGAAGACGAAGTGGGCGAGGGCCGCCGAGATGCGGTCGTGGCAGAACGGGTCCTCGCGCATCGCCGCCGCGACCGCCGGGTCGTGCGACAGGGCGCTCTTCGGGAGGCCGTTCGGCACCGTGAGGCGAGCCGGCAGGAACTCCGCCATGCGCAGTGCCGCGTTCTGCATGCCCGCCGCGTGCTGGCCGACCGCCGGTGACGCCAGCACCGCCGCCGTCGGGTGCAGCCGTCCGCCGCTCAGCGCGCGCGCCACCACGCAGCCGCCCATGCTGTGCCCGAGGACCAGTGGCGGCGGTGCGGTGGCGTCCTCGCCGCGCACCACGGCGTCGAAGTCCTCGAAGACCGTCGCCAGGTCGTCGACCAGCGACAGCGGACGCCGGATGTGCCCGCGTGCTCCGTCCGAGCGGCCGAAGCCCGCGTGGTCGTAGGCCCGTACGCGATACCCGTTCTCGGTCAGGAACCCGGCCAGGCGCCGGTACCGGCCGCTGTGCTCGCCGAGGCCGTGGACCAGCAGGATCGAGCCGCGCGGGGTGATGGCCGGGGCCGGTGTCCACTCGCGGAGGAAGAGCTCCGTCCCGTCGGGCGTGGTGGCCAGCCAGACCGCCGCCTCCCGACTCGGCGCGAGCGGGGAGCCGGAACCGAGCGGGGAGCCGGAACCGCGACCCAGGTCGGGCATCTCAGGGCTCCCCTCATCGTGCGGCGGTACATCGCGACGCTAACGCCGCGTATCGGGCCGCGCGCGCTGGGTGGTCCGGAGGAGGGGCGGCAAAAGGAGGCGGCCGGTACGGAGGATTCCGTACCGGCCGCGGTGCCGCCGCGCTGTGTGATCTCAGACCGCGGCGAACGCCCCCTCGATCACCGTCAGCCCCTCGTCCAGCAGCGCCTCGCTCATCACCAGCGAGGGCAGGAAGCGCAGCACGTTCCCGAACGTGCCGCAGGTCAGGATCACGACGCCCTCGGTGTGGCACTTCTTCGCGACCGCGGCCGCCAGCGCCGCGTCCGGCTCCTTCGTGCCCGGCTGCACCAGCTCGACGGCGATCATCGCGCCGCGGCCCCGGACCTCGCCGATGCGGGAGTCGGCGGCGGCCAGCTTGGTCAGGCGGCCGACCATCTGCGCCTCGATCGCGCGGGCCCGGGCCGGGAGGTCCTGCTCCTTCATGGTCTGGATGGCGCCGAGCGCGCCCTCGCAGGCCACCGGGTTGCCGCCGTAGGTGCCGCCCAGGCCGCCGGGGCCGGCGGCGTCCATGATCTCCGCGCGGCCGGTGACCGCGGCCAGCGGCAGGCCGCCGGCGATGCCCTTGGCGGTGGTGATCAGGTCCGGGACCACGCCCTCGTGGTCGACCGCGAACCAGTCGCCGGTGCGGCAGAAGCCGGACTGGATCTCGTCGGCGATGAAGACGATGCCCTTCTCCTTGCACCAGTCGGCCAGGCCCGGCAGGAAGCCGTCCGGGGGCACGATGAAGCCGCCCTCGCCCTGGATCGGCTCGATCAGGACCGCGGCCACGTTGTGCGCGCCGACCTGCTTCTCGATCAGGGTCTTGGTCTGCTCCAGGGCCTCGGCCGCGGCGTTGTCCGGGCCGGTGGGCCAGCGGAAGGGGTAGGCCATGGGGACGCGGTAGACCTCGGGGGCGAACGGGCCGAAGCCGTCCTTGTACGGGGCGACCTTGGCGGTCAGCGCCATCGTGAGGTTGGTGCGGCCGTGGTAGCCGTGGTCGAAGACCACGACCGCCTGGCGCTTGGTGTACGCGCGGGCGATCTTGACCGCGTTCTCCACCGCCTCCGCGCCGGAGTTGAACAGCGCCGAGCGCTTGTCGAAGTCGCCGGGGGTGAGCTCGGCCAGCGCCTCGCAGACCGCGATGTAGGACTCGTAGGGCGTCACCATGAAGCAGGTGTGGGTGAACTTCGCCAGCTGCTCGGAGGCCCGGCGCACGACGTTGGCGTCCGCGTGCCCGACCGAGGTCACCGCGATGCCGGAGCCGAAGTCCAGCAGCTGGTTGCCGTCGGCGTCCAGGAGCACCGCGCCGTCGGCGTCGGTGACGAAGACCGGCAGCGTCGTGGAGATGCCGCGCGCGACCACCTTGTTGCGGCGCTCGAACAGCTCGCGGGACTTCGGGCCGGGGATCTCGGTGACGAGACGCCGTTCCTGCTTGAGCTCGTTCATTGTCCCTGTGCCTCCTGGGTGGTTATCGGTCGCGCGGTTCCCTCGCAGCCTAAGCGCGCCGTGACGGCCCGGCACAGGACGCGGTGGCGGGTCCGGTGGCGGGGTTGAGCCGAATTGGCGAGTGGGAACGCCGCGCCGAGGCCGTGCCGGAAGCGTCGGGCGAGCGTCCGCGAAGCAGCCGGGCGCCGTTCCCTTTCACCGCGTCGTAGTTCTGATACACAGAACGTGTGACGACTGAAGGCCAGGGCCCCGGCCCGCTGCCGCCCGGCTGGTACGCCGACCCTTCCGGAGCACCGCAGGTGCGCTACTGGACCGGGACCAAATGGACCGAGCGCACCCGGCCCGACGTGCAGTCCTGGGTCCACGGCCCGCGGCTGGTGGACGTGCCGGGGGTCTTCGCCTACGGCCGCGACCCCGAGGCGGCCGCCGCCGTCCGGGTCACCCGCGAGGCCCGGCAGCGGGCCCTGCGATACCTGCTCTACGCGCCGCTGGCCGGCGTGGTGCTCGCGGTGCCCGCGTCGATAGTCCTCACCTCGATCGGCCTGAGCGGTGCGCTGCTGTGGCTGATCTACCTCGTCGCCGTGCTCGGCGCCTGCGGGTGGGCCGGCGGCTGGGTGCCGGTGGGCCGGGTGCTGTGGGCCCAGCACGGCGACCGCCTCGGCGCCCTGCCCGGCCTGGGCAAGAAGCGCAAGGCCCCGCCGCCGCCCAAGCCCGACATGTGGGTGGACCTGCGCCAGGCCGGCCACGTCGCGGCCGCCAGCCGGCTGGACTCCGCCGCCGACCACGGCGAGCTCACCGACGTCGACTATGTCCGCGTGGTCCGGGTGATCCGGCAGGCGCGCGGCGACGACAACCGCCTCGCCGCGGTGGCCGCCGAGATCGAGGACGCCGGTCCGCACGCCTGGCTGCACCCCTCCGGCCAGCGCGACCTGCCGGCCCGGCTCGGCGAGCACGACCTGATGACCGGACAGGTGCGCCTGGGTGTGGCGTCGTCCTCGGCGAAGAACCCGGCGACCCACGCCGGCCAGACCTTCGCCCTGGACGCCGAGGTCCTGCGCACCTCGCTGCTGGTGATAGGGCCCACCGGCAGCGGCAAGACCCGCAGCTTCGCGCGGCCCATCGTGGAGCTGCTGGGCCTGCAGACGCTGACCAACATGGCCTCGGTGGTGGTCATCGACCCGCACGGCGACTACGCGCTGCCGGGCTTCTTCGACGTCGACATCGACCCACTGGACCCGGACTCGCGCTGGGGCTTCGACCTCTACGGCGGCGCGCGCAACCCGGCCGAGGCCGCCGACCGGCTGGCCGGCGCGCTGCTGCCGCCGGGCGTGGAGCCGGAGGCCGACGCCGCCGCGCACAATGCCCTGGACGCCGCGCTGAGCTGGTTCCGCGAGCGGGAGAGCCGCTACCCGACGCTCAAGGAGCTGATCGGCGAACTGGCCGAGGGCCGCGGACCCCGGCTGCTCGTGGAGCGGCTGCGGCTGCTGGACCGGCCGGCGCTGATCGAGCTGTTCGACGGCCGGGGCGAGCAGAAGTTCTCGATGCGGCAGATCGACAAGCCGATGCGGGTCCGCATCGCCCTCCCGGAGGGCGCCTACCCGCAGGCCGCGCGGATCCTGGCGCGGCTGGCGGTCTCGCAGTTCGTGCAGACCGTGTCCGCGCCGGACGTCGACCGCTCGATCTTCAAGGGCCTGATCGTCGACGACGCCGGCCGCTTCGTCGACGAGTACGTGGTCCAGGGCCTGCAGCGGGCCCGGGCGGCCAACGCGGGCCTGATCCTGCTGGCCCAGTCGATGCGCGAGTTCCCCGAGGACCTGCGGGCCACGGTCTTCGCCAATACCGGCTGCAAGGCGGTCTTCGCGGGCATCGACCCGCAGGACGCCTCCTACATCGCCGATTTCTGGGGCAAACAATGGGTCGCCGAGACCACGGTGACCACCGGCCAGGAGAACACCACCCGCTCCGGCACCATCACCGGGCCGCCGGAGCGGCGCCGCAGCGTGCAGTCCATGGGCCGCAACGCCCGGCGGCCCGGCCAGCTGCTGGCGCTGACCGGCGGCTCGTCGGTGACGCAGCAGCGCTCGGTGGCGACCCGGCCGGTGGAGCGCTACGTCTGGTCGCCCTCGGAGATCATCAACGAGATCCCGACCGGCCACGCCCTGGTGTCGCTGGCCACGGCCGAGGGCTTCCGGACGCCGCCGGTGCTGGTCGACCTGCGCGGTTGAACCTGCGCGGCCGGCGGCGGCCGGACCGGTCGCCGCCGCCGCGACCGCTGTCGCCGGTACCGCTGCCGCTGCCGCCGCCCCCGCTCAACCGGCGTGCCACGTCACCGTGAAGTCCCCGCCCGACGAGATCGGGCTGGGAGCGGCCTTCGTGGTCCCGCCGTCGGCCATGGTGATCGGGTCCGGGCGGAACGCGCCCAGCGCCCTGCCGTCGGCGCTCGCGCCGGTGAAACCCACCGCCCCGAAGTCGGACAGCGGCAGCACGCCGGAGGCGTCCGACGGGGCCTCGGCGATGACCTCGGCGGAGGCCAGGGCCGGGTTGTCCAGGTGCGGCGTGAACGTGTGCGACCAGCCCCTGGTCCGGTCGCCGATGACCAGGGTGAAGCGGCCGGATCCGTTGTAAGTGACCGAGGCGTGGATCGCGTCGCCGGGGGAGATCGGGCCCGCGACGTCGACCGGGCCGTTCGGATACATCTCGTACCACGCGGAGTAGGAGGCGCGGCCGCCGGAGCAGTCGGCCTCGGTGCCGATCTGCTCGACCGAGTTGCTGCCGTCGCCGTCCAGGCCGATCCAGAACGACGCGTACGTGGTCTGCGATCGGCAGGAGACGCCCGGCTCCGTCCAGGCGGCGCTGACGGAGGAGTAGCCGCCGCCGGTGGCGACGTAGCCGGCCCAGTTCGCGGAGGTGCTGTCGGGCAGATCGGGGGTGGCCGGCCGCGCGGCCAGCGCGGTGCCCTCCACGATGCCCGCAGACGCTGCCGGAGTGGAGATGAGGGCTGCGGATATCGCTCCGGAGAGCGCTATCGCGGCCGCGGCCCGGCGGCGGGGAGAAGACATCCTGTGTCTCCAATCTCTGTGTGCTGAGATGGAGACTAGGTAACCCTTTTGAAGATGTCTGCCCTGAAAAGCACAAAAGCCTGATTCGCCAGGCCGCGCCTGCTTTCGCTGTCGGTGCGCCGGATCTGTATCGAGCCTGGGAGTCAGTGCCGAGCGTGCGAGGCCAGACCGCGCAGCATCAGGTCGAGGCCGAACTCGAACCGTCCGTCCGGGCCCCCGGTCTCGAACATCGGGTCGGCCAGCGCCACCATGTTCGGGAACGTCTCGACCGGCAGGGACTTGACGTAGGACTTCATCTCGCCGGCCCACTTCTCGACGTCCTCCTGCGAGGTCTCGCCGTGGACGGAGAACCGGACGTCGTCCTCGAAGACGCTGGCGACCACGTACAGCGAGACGACGTCCCCGGCCCAGGCGGCCACCTTGTCCGGCAGGTCGCCGGCCCGCAGCAGGCCCATGAAGCCCTCGACCAGCCGGATCCCGCTCGGTCCCATCGGCACCCGGCCGAGCATGGAGCGGGCCAGGCCGGGGTGGGCCTGCAGGATCCGCCGGGTCTGGCGCATCGCGTCGCGCAGCTGCTCGATCCAGTGCTCGGGGTCCGGCTCGGGGATCTCGGCCTCGCCGAACACCCGGTCGATGGCCAGCTTCAGCAGCTCGTCCTTGTTGGCGACGTGCGCGTACAGGGACGCGGCGCCGGTGCCCAGATCGGCGGCGACGCGGCGCATGGACAGCGCGTCGTAGCCGTCGGACTCCAGGATGCGCAGCGCCGCCTCGACGATCGCCTCCTGGCTCAGCGGCGTGCGCGCGGTCGCCTTGACCTTGCGCGTGCGCTCCCACGGGGGGACCGGCGCTTCCGGAGTCTCGTTCGGTGCTGCTGGATTCGCCATCGGGTCTGGCTCCCTTCCTTCTTCCGAACACTGTACGCCTGACGAACGGCGTTCGGAAGCTCGAACGGCGTTTGACTCGAACGATGTTCGCGTGTAGAACGGTGTTCGTAGAACCACGAACGGCGTTCGTGAGGACATCGGACGCAGATCCGAGGTTCGCGATATAGCTTGACATCCGGCACACGAGATATATCGTGATGACGCAACCCACCGAACGGCGTTCGCTCGTCTCGAACAACGTTCAACCAGATTTTCCCGTCATCTGCGGACCACTCTCCGCGGATCCGTCCCGGAGGGGGACCACCATGACCAGCACGATCGACACCTCGAACCAGACCGTCGACCACTCCGACGGCGCGCCTCCCGGCTCACCGGACGGGCAGGCTTCACAAGACGCCCAAAGTCCGGCCAAGTCCAAGCTCGGCAAGGCCGTGATCCTCGCGCTGTTCGCGATCATCGGCGCCGACATCATGGACCTGCTCGACACCACGATCATGAACATCGCCAGCCCGGTCCTGCGGACCGACCTCGGCGCCTCCACCTCGGCCCTGCAGTGGATCGTCGCCGGCTACACGCTGGCCTTCGCGGTGATGCTGACCACCGGCGGCCGGCTCGGCGACGTCTTCGGCCGCAAGCGGATGTTCCAGGTCGGCATCAGCGGCTTCCTGGTCGGCTCGGTCCTGTGCTCGGTGGCGCAGAGCTCGGGCGAGCTGATCGGCGCGCGCATCCTGCAGGGCGCCTTCGCCGCGGTGATGATCCCGCAGGGCCTGGGCATGCTGCGGGCCATGGTGCCGGCGGAGAAGATGAACTCCGTCTTCGGCATCTTCGGCCCGATGATGGGCCTGGCCGCGACCCTCGGCCCGATCCTGGGCGGCTGGCTGGTCGGCGCCGACCTGTTCGGGCTCAGCTGGCGCGCCATCTTCCTGGTCAACGTGCCGGTCGGGATCGCCGCGCTGGCCTTCGGCAGCAAGGTGCTGCCCCGGGACGAGCACGCCGCCGACGGCGCCAAGCCCAAGCTCGACATCGTCGGCATGCTGCTGGCCACCGCCGGCGTCATGCTGCTGGTCTACCCGCTGGTCCAGGGCCGCGAGGCGGGCTGGCCGGCGTGGATGTTCGCCATGATGGCCGCGTCCGTCCCCACCTTCGGTGTGCTGGCGCTGCACCAGCGCCGCCGCAACGCCCTCGGCCGCGACCCGTTCGTGGTGCCGACCGTGTTCCGCAAGCGCTCGTTCGTCAGCGGCATCGCCGTGCTGTTCTCCTTCGCGGCGGCGATGAGCGGCGTGTTCTTCGTCTACACGCTGTTCCTGCAGGTCGGCCTGCACTACAGCGCGCTGCACGCCGGGCTGACGATGCTGCCCTGGTCGATCGGCACGATCGTCTCCATGGGCGCCTCGCAGGCCCTGATGCCCAAGGTCGGCCCGCGCCGCACGCTCCAGGCCGGCATGCTGGTCATGTCCCTGGGCACGGTGATCTCCGCGCTGCTGGTCCACACCTACGGCGCGACCACCACCAGCTGGACCCTGATCGTCCCGCTGCTGGTCTCCGGGATGGGCATGGGCCTGATCTTCGGCCCGATCTTCGGCACCGTGCTGGGCGACCTGGACGACGCCGAGGTCGGCTCGGCCTCGGGCCTGCTCAACGCGATGCAGCAGCTCGCCGGCGCCTTCGGGATCGCCGCGCTGGGCACGGTGTTCTTCGACAAGGCGGGCGCGATGATGACCAGCGTCCCGGCCGCCGCGACCCTGGTGTTCGCGATCAGCGCGGCGATCCTGGTGGTCGCCTGGGCCGTCGCGTTCACGATGTCGAAGCACACCCAGGAGGCTGAGGGGCACTGAGAGGGGCCGGTCTCAGGCCGGCGTGTCCCCTCCGAGGAGTCCGAGGAAGGTTTGTCCTTCCTCGGACTCCGCCCATTTCGCGTGGCCGAGGAGCCAGTCGCGGTAGGCGATCTCGGCGTTCTTCTCGCTGCCGCCGGGGACGACCGAGAGGAAGTAGTCGATCTCTGAGAGCTCGTATTCGGCGTGGCAGAGCGGGAAGAGGTTCGGGAGTGCCGCGGACTCGGCGGCGCTGAGCGGTCGGACCCAGGTGTAGCCGCGCAGGAAGGACCGGAGTTCGCGCTGGGGAACGTTGGCGGGTCCGCCGTCGCGCAGGCCGACCCAGTCCACGGCGAAGCGTTCGATCGCGATGGCCAGGTCGTAGGCGGCGGCGGTGCGGTCGGAGAGGCCGAAGTCGAGGACCGCGGTGACGGACAGGTCGTCGCGGTCGGCGGACCAGAGCAGGTTCGTGCCGTGCCAGTCGTTGTGGGTCCAGAGCGGACTGAGGTCGCGGCTCAGGCGTCGGTGGAAGGGGAGTAGGAACCGCTCGATGTCGGAGCGCCAGTCGCGGGCGGCCAGGAAGTCGGCGAGGTGTGGGCGCTCGTCGGCGATCTGCTCGATGGCCGCGATCGGGTCTGCCGAGCCGAAGAGCGAGAAGCCGGATTTCAGGGGGCGCCAGGGGCGGGGTGGGGCTGAATAGCCCTCGGCGGCGATGTGGAGGCGGCCGAGCATTGCTCCGGCGGGAGCGGCGTGGGAACTCGGGGAGTAGGGGGACCAGGAGAAGGTGCTCTGATACAGGTCCTCGCCGATCCCGAGTTCCTGGACTTCATAGACGAAGTCGCCGCGGACTCCGGCGGTCCAGGCGGCGGGGACCGGGATGCCGCGCTCGCGGACATGGTCCATGAAGCCGTGTTCCTCGGCCAGCGCCTCCGGGGTGCGCAGGGCCGAGGGCAGCCGCTTCACGATCAGCCGCCGGCCGTCGGGCAGGCGGATGCGCGCGGTCGTCGACAGCGGACGCGGGCTGCGCCACTCGATCCCGGCGATCTCCTCGCCGAGCACCGCCTCGATTTCCTCCGCGGCCAGGCTCGGCCAGTCGCGCCGCACGATCGATTCCGCCCCCATGCCGAAGACGAAGTCGTCGTCGCTCACGCAGAGCCCTCGGCCTGCGCCGGGATCGAGACTCCCGGGGCGCGCCGCCGGTCCAGCGCCACGATCGCACCGGTGACCAGCGCCGCCACCGCGAACGAGTACAGCGAGGCCGAGGCCCACCAGCCCGGGTGCACGTGGACCCAGTCCTGGACGTGCATCCAGCCGTGCGCCCACCAGTCCACCGAGCCCGGGTTCAGCACCTGGTAGACCACGAAGCCCAGGGCCCACGGCAGCAGCATCGCGGGCCGCGCCGGGGAGCGCTCGGACAGGTCCCAGCGGCCCTGGCGGCCGCGGCCCAGGAAGTAGTCGACGCCGACCACCGCGGCCAGCGGCACGAAGACCGAGCCGATCAGCCCGAGGAAGTTCGCGAAGCCGCCGAGGTCGTGGACGAACAGTGCGATCACCGTGACCAGCACGCCGACCCCGCCGGCCAGGATCCGGCGGTCGACGCGGGGCAGCAGGTTCTGGATCGACATCGCGGTGGAGTACACGTTCGCGAAGGACTGGTCCGACTCGCGCAGCACCAGCACCAGGAAGAAGAGCCAGCCGGCGGTCACGCCGAGCATGGTGTGGAAGACGTCGGCGTTCGGGGCCTGCAAGAGCGCCACGATGCCGATCGCGTAGCACCAGAACTGCGTGATGCTGTAGCCCAGCACCGCCGCGCCGCCGGCCTGGCGGGAGCTGCGCGCGTGCCGCATGTAGTCGGCGGCCATCGGCAGGAAGGACACCGACAGCGCGAGCGCGGCGTCGACGGCCGGGAAGAAGCCGCTCCAGGACGTGCCGCTCTGGTGCGGGATCGGGTTCCGCAGCAGCTGGACCGTGAAGTAGAGCATGGCGACGGCGACCGCGCCGGTCACGTACTTGCGCAGCACGCGCAGCACCGCCAGCGGCCAGATCGCCATCGACGTGCACAACGCCCCGGCCGCGACCACCACCAGCGGCCGCGGGACCTTGCCGGTCATGGCGTCCACGCCCTGCACGATGACGGTGATCTCGTACACCCCCCAGCCGATCAGCTGGAAGATGTTCGCCAGGCTCGGCAGCCAGGACAGCTTGGTGCCGAACAGCCCGCGCAGCACCGTCATCGCCGGGGCGCCGGTGCGGGTGCCGACCACGCCGGCCAGCGCGGTCATCACCATGCCGGCCACGGTGCCCAGCGCGAGCGCCAGCAGCGAGGCCGGGACCGGCAGCGGCGAGTAGCCGGTGGGGACCAGCACGACCGCGGCCGAGGAGAACCCGATCAGGCTGACGCCCAGGTTCGCCCAGAACGCGGACTGGTCGCTGAAGGAGAGGGTGCGCGGGGCCTCGGTGGTGAGGCGGAGCGGGGCCTCTGCGGAGGGCGCGGCCTCGGCCGGCGTGGTGGTGGTCGTCATGGCGTGCTCCATGGTACGGGGCGCGCGCACCGCTGTTCGAAGGGCGATCAGCGGCGATGGCGCCGCGGACCGGCGACGTAGGCTGGGGCTGTGCCGCCGACGATCGCCTCCCTGCTCGCCGACCGACCTCTGGGCCTGCGACTGCTCACCTCCGAGGGCCCGGCCGGGGACACCGCGCGCGAGGTGCGGTGGGTGCACACCACGGAACTGAACGACCCGGCGCCGTTCCTGGAGGGCGGCGAGCTGCTCCTGACCACCGGGCTGCGCCTGGCCGACCCGGGATTCGACCTGGAGGCCTTCCTGTCGGGGCTGGTGCGCGCCGGGGTCGCGGGCCTGGGGTTCGGCGTCGGGCTGAACAACGCCTCGGTGCCGGAGCGGTTCGTCGCCGCGGCCTCGGCGCACGGCCTCCCGGTGCTGGAGGTGCCCAAGGCCACGCCGTTCATCGCGATCGCGAAGTCCGTGTCGAAGGCGCTGGCCGCCGAGGAGTACCGCGCCATCACCGAGGGGTACCGGACGCAGCAGGACCTGGTGAAGTCGGCGCTCGCGCACGAGCCGCAGCGCTCCCTGGTGCGCTCTCTGGTGCGCGGCCTCGGGCCCGGCGCGTGGGCGGTGCTGGCCGGGGCCGACGGCTCGGTGCTGCACAGCGCGGGCCCGGTGCCCCACCTGGACCTGGCGCCGGAGCTGGCCCGGCTGCGCGGCCGGACGCTGCCCAGCAGCTCGTCGATCCTCACCGAATCAGGGCACGTCGAGGTGCACGCGCTCGGGGCCGGCAAGCGCGTGATGGGTTTCTTGGCCGTCGGGGTGCTGGGCCGTACGAGCAGCCCGGACATCACCGGCCGCCAGATCCTGGCCGTCGCGCTCACGCTGCTCACGCTCGGGGTCGAGCAGCCCACCAAGGACGTCACCGTCGCCGAGCTGACGCTGCGCCGCGCGGTGGTCCGGCTGCTGCTGGCCGGGTACGTGGACGCGGCGTACGAGGCCGCGGGGGAGCTGCGGGTGCCGCTGCCGGCCGAGCCGGTGCGGGTCGCGCGGGACTCGGTCCGCGACGAGGCGGTCTCGGACCGGGTGTTCGTGCTCGAAGAGGACAACGAGCGGGTGCTGGTCGCCTCCGCCGACTACGAGGGCTTCACCGGCGGCGTCTCGGACGCGGTCGGCTACGTGGACTTCGGACGTGCCTACCGGCAGGCCGGCGAGGCGTTGGCGACGGCGCGCAAGAGCGGCCGGCCCGCCGTGTACTTCGCCGAGTCCGGCTCGGGGCTCGCGACGCTGTTCGCGGACCAGGGCGTCCGGGACTTCGCGGCCGGTGTGCTGCGGCCGCTGGTCGAGGCGGACCGCTCGGAACTGGTGCCGACGCTGCGCGCCTGGCTGGCGCACAACGGCCAGTGGGACTCGGCGGCCGCGGAGCTCGGGGTGCACCGGCACACCGTGCGTGCGCGGATCGCGCGGGCCGGTGAGCTGCTGGGCAAGGACCTGACGGCCGCCGATTCGGCGGACGCGCGCATGGAGCTGTGGTTCGCGCTGCGGGTGCGCGAGGGGCAGTAGCCGGCCGTTCGCGGGGCATTGAGGCCGAAATGCAGTCGCGTCGCAGTTCTCGAAGTGGTTAAGTCGAGAGATGGGTGCCCAGCTTGTCGCGCTGTGTATAGACGCGCACGATCCGCTCTTGCTCGCCCGGTTTTGGTCCGGCCTTCTTGGCTGGGAACGAGCGGAGGATCAGGGCGACGGTGTCGCCCTCGTCCCCGCCGACGACACCGGCTTCCGGATCAGGTTCCTGCCGTCGGAGGCGCAGAAGGTCCGGCAGAACCAGATGCACTTCGATCTGACCAGCGCTTCTCCCGAGGCCCAGAAGGAGACCGTGGCCCGCGCGCTCGAACTCGGCGGCCGGTACCACGACGTCGGGCAGGGCCCGGAAGCGACGCACGTCGTGCTCGCCGATCCCGAGGGCAACGAGTTCTGCGTCATCGCGGCGGGCAACGTGTTCCTCGCCGAGTGCGGGTTCATCGGGGCGCTGGCGAGCGACGGTTCGCAGGAGGTCGGGTATTTCTGGGGCCGGGCCCTGGACTGGCCGCTGGTCTGGGACCAGGACCAGGAGACGGCGATCCGCTCGCCGCACGGCGGCCCGAAGATCACCTGGGGCGGTCCGCCCGTCACGCCGAAGAACGGCAGGAACCGGCTGCGCTTCGACCTCGCCGTCGCCGAGAGTTCGCAGCAGACGGAGACCGACCGGCTGGTCTCGCTCGGCGCCACCTGGGTCGGTGTCGGACCGGGCAGCGGCGAGGTGCTGATGCTGGATCCCGACGGCAACGAGTTCAGCCTGTGGCCGGCCGCGCGGTGACCCCGCCGGGGCTCTCGGCGACGTGCGCGGCCGGCGTGTCGAGGGCTGGAGGCCCTGTCTCGCACCTGCTTGAGCGCCAGTCACGGCCGGTCCGGCCGCATTCTGGCCCGAACGGCGTAGCCGCCGCCGTCGACTGGCCATCGCGTACACCGGCGGAACCGGCCGCCCGCGCCTACTGTGAGTGCCATGACTGAGCAGGCAACGCCGTTCTGGATCGCGGGTAAGCAGGTCACGGGGACCGACAGCTACGAGGTGCGCTCGCCGTACGACGGCCGCCTGGTGGCCACCGTCTCGGTGCCCACCGAGGAGCAGGTCGAGCAGGCGGTGGCGGCGGCCGCCGAGGCGGCCAAGGAGACCGCCGACCAGCCCGCTTATCGCCGGGCGGCGGCGCTGGACCACGTCTCCCGGCGCATCGCCGAGCGCGCCGACGAGATCGCCGCGCTCATCACCGCCGAGAACGGCAAGCCGCTGAAGTGGGCCAAGGCCGAGGTCGGCCGCGCCGTCTCGGTCTTCCGCTGGGCCGCCGAGGAGGCGCGCCGCTTCAACGGCGAGCTGCAGCGCCTGGACACCGACGCCAACGCCGCCGGCCGCACCGCCATCACTCGCCGCTTCCCGCGCGGGCCGGTGCTGGGCATCGCGCCGTTCAACTTCCCGCTGAACCTGGTGGCGCACAAGGTCGCCCCGGCGATCGCGGTCGGCGCGCCGATCCTGCTGAAGCCGGCGCCGGCCACCCCGCTCAGCGCTCTGCTGCTCGGCGAGCTGCTGGCCGAGACCGACCTGCCGGCCGGCTCCTGGTCGGTGCTGCCGGTGCCGAACGACCGGATGGCCGGGCTCACCACCGACCCGCGGCTGCCGGTGGTCAGCTTCACCGGCTCCGGCCCGGTCGGCTCGATGATCCAGGCCGAGGTGCCGCACAAGCACGTCACGCTGGAGCTCGGCGGCAACGCCGCGGCCGTGGTGATGGCCGACTACTCCTCGGAGAAGGACCTGGACTGGGCCGCGCAGCGGATCGCCGCGTTCGCCAACTACCAGGCCGGCCAGTCCTGCATCTCGGTGCAGCGCGTGTTCGCCGACCGCGCGGTCTACGAGCGGCTGGTGGACAAGGTGGTCGCGGCCGTCGAGGCGCAGAAGACCGGCGACCCGGCCGACGGCGCGACCGACGTCGGCCCGATGATCAGCACCGCCGCCGCCGAGCGCGTCGAGGCCTGGGTCGAGGAGGCTGTCGGGGCCGGCGCCACGCTGCTCACCGGTGGCGGCCGCGACGGCGCCAGCTACGAGCCGACCGTCATCGCCGGCGCCCCGGCGAATTCCAAGGTGGTGACCGAGGAGGTCTTCGGCCCGGTCCTGGTGCTGCACGCGTTCAGCGGCGCGGACGAGGCGGTGCGCCTGGTCAACGACTCGCAGTTCGGCCTGCAGGCCGGCGTGTTCACCAACGACCTGCACACCGCGTTCCGGATGCACCGCGATCTGGAGGTCGGCGGGGTCATCATCGGCGACGCCCCGAGTTTCCGTGCGGACCAGATGCCGTACGGTGGGGTGAAGGGGTCCGGCGTGGGCCGCGAAGGCGTCAAGTACGCCATGGAGGACTACACATATGAGCGCGTACTGGTGTTGACCGGGATCGACCTGTAGCGACCCCGGTCCGCAGACCAGAACGTGCTCGCCCCTGACTCGACTCCCTCACCGGGTCAGGGGCGCTTCCCTTTCCGGAAGTCCTGATCGAATGTCTTGCCGGATCTCCTGCGTCAGACTCCGGCGGCGTCGGCGTCCGCCTTCACACCCTCGCGGAACGACGGGTACTGCGGCTGCCAGCCCAGCTGGTCCTTGGCCTTGGCGTTGCTGACGATCCAGCGGCCGGTGATGAAGGCGTTCAGGTAGGGCATCGGCTTCGTCAACCAGGCCGGGACGACGCGTGGGGTCTTCGTCCCGAAGTCCTTCGCGATCTCCATGGCCACGTCCGCGAACGGCGCCGGGGTGTCGTCGACGATGTTGTAGGCCTCGCCGCCCTTGCCGCGTTCCACGGCTGCCACGGTCGCTCCCGCCGCGTCGGTGAGGTGGACGAAGCCGTTGGTGCCGGCCTTGACCAGCGGCAGCTTGCCGGCCTTGAGGACGTCCACGTAGGCGTTCGTCGCGGGGCCGCCGTAGAACAGGCCGTAGCGCAGCGCGACGCCGTCGATGCCGGGCTCGGAGAAGGCGATCTGCTCGTTGCGCAGCATCGCCTCGCCGTGCCGGGCGAACGCCTTGCGGGGCGAGGGCCCGAAGAACGCGTCCTCGGTCAGCGGGGTCGCGCCCTGGTCCCCGTAGCCGTAGCCGAAGATCATCGACTGGGTCAGGAAGCGCGTGGCGCCGGTCGCCTCGGCCGCCGCCATCAGGTTCTCGGTGCCGACGGTGCGCAGGACGTTGGTGACATCCATGTCCTTGTTGCGCATCGGCGGCTTCTTCAGCGCGGTCAGCTGGCTGATGACCGCGTCGAAGCGCCGGCCGCTCACCGCGGCGAGCAGTCGGTCGCGGTCCAGGACGTCGGCGACGACAGCGCCGGCGCCCATGCCCTCGATCACGCGGACGCCGTCGGGGGTGCGGGTGATGCCGACCACCTCGTGGTCGGCGTCGATCAGGGCCGGGGTGAGGACGCGGCCGAAGACGCCGCTGGCACCGGCGAGCAGGATACGCATCGTGAGCTCCTTGGGATCGGCTCGGCGGCTGTCTTGGCGCCGCTCTCGACCGCAAGGACGGGCCCGCTCCCGGATCTGTGACACGGGTCGGTGTGACCCGCGCCACAGGGCGTACCGCGGGCTCAGTCCGCGTTGTCCTCCAACGCTCGGACCCCGCTGAGCTTGTCCGGGTTGGCCATGGCGAAGACCGTGCGGATCCGGCCGTCCTCGTCCAGATCCAGCGCGTAGACGTAGAGGATCTTGTCGTCGGCGAACGCGATGAGCGCCGGGTCGCCGTTGACCGCGGTCGGGGCGATCTCGATGCGGATGTCCATGCCGTCCTCGATGTACTTCGCGTACTTCTGGACGATGCCCAGCAGGAACCGGGACACGTGGTCCAGCCCGACCACGGGACGCGTCGCCGCGGTGACCACGCCGCCGCCGTCGGAGATGACCGTGACGTCTGGCGAGAGCAGCTCCAGCAGCGGCGCGACGTCGCCGCCGGTGCAGGCCGCGAGGAAGCGCTCGGCGATGCTCTGCCGCTTGACGTCGTCCAGCGGGTAGCGCGGACGCTTGTCGTGCACGTGGTTGCGGGCCCGGACCAGCAGCTGGCGCACCGCGGCCTCGGTGCGGTCCAGCATCGCCGCGATCTCGGCGAAGCTGTAGTCGAAGGCCTCGCGCAGCACGAAGACGGCGCGCTCCAGCGGCGACAGCGTCTCCATCACCAGCAGCATGGCCAGCGAGACGGTGTCGTCCAGGACCACGCGGTCGGCGGCGTCCGGGGCGGTGTCGGCGCCGTCCCGGGTCAGCACCGGCTCCGGGAGCCACGGGCCGACGTAGGACTCTTTGCGGGTCTGGGCCTTGCGGAGCTGGTCGATGGCCAGCCGGGTGGTGACGGTGACCAGGAAGGCCCGCGGGTCCTCGACCGAGGCGTAGTCGGCGGCGCTCCAGCGCAGCCAGGCGTCCTGGACCACGTCCTCGGCGTCGCTCCAGCGGCCGAGGACGCGGTAGGCGACCGAGGTCAGCAGCCTGCGGTGGTCGTTGAAGACGTGCGCGGCCCTGGTGTCGTCCCCGGTGGGGAGGTCCTGATCCACGCCGACCAGCGTATTACCGCTGTGGGCATGGACGCTTGGCGCCCTCTGACCTACCGTGCGGCCATGGTGGCTCAAGGGAAGATCGTGATGGTGACCGGCGGTGCGAGCGGGATCGGCCGGGCGACCGCGGAGATGTTCGCGGCGCGGGGCGCGGCGGCGGTCGTGGTCGTGGACCGGACCGACACCGGAGAGTATTCGGGGCCGGAGACGGTCGAGCTGATCCGCAAGGCCGGCGGCACGGCGTTGTTCGTGCGCGCGGATGTGGTCGTGGAGGCGGAGGTCGAGGCGGCTGTCGCCGCGGCGCTCGCCGAGTACGGACGACTGGACGCGGCGGTGAACTGCGCCGGCGTCGCCGGGACCGGGGCGAAGATCGCGGACACTGCGCTGGAGGACTGGAACCGGGTTCTCGGCGTCAACCTCACCGGGGTGTTCCTCTCGCTGAAGCACGAGATCCGCGCGATGCTGCCGAACAAGGCCGGGACGATCGTGAACATCGCCTCGGCGGCGGGGCTGGTGGCGGTGCCCTACCTGTCGCCGTACTGCTCGTCGAAGCACGGGGTGCTCGGGCTCACGAAGACCGCGGCGCGCGAGTACCGGAACGCCGGGCTGCGGATCAACGCGATCTGCCCCGGGGTCGTCGACACCCCGATGATCCGCACGTCGGCCGAGGAGCGGCCGGCGGTGAACATGCAGGCCCGGGAGAACACCGGGGGATTCATGGGGCAGCCGGAGCAGATCGCCGAGGCGGCGGTGTGGCTGTGCTCCGACGAGGCGTCGTTCGTCAACGGGGAGTCGATGGTCGTGGACGGCGGCACCATCACAAGGTGAGTAGCGTGAGGGCATGCGTATCGATCTCCATGCCCACACCACGGCGTCCGACGGGACGTACGAACCGGCCGAACTGGTCGCGATGGCCGAGGCGGCCGGCCTGAACGTGGTCGCGATCACCGACCACGACGGCACGGCCGGCTGGTCCGAGGCGCGTCGGGCGCTGCGCTACGGCGTCGAGGCCGGGGTCTGGTCGCACATCCAGACCGTGGTGCCCGGCGTGGAGATCTCCTGCAAGATCCACGGGATCGGCCTGCACATGCTCGGGTACATGTTCGATCCCGAGCACCCGGACCTGGCCGCGGCGCTCGCCGAGATCCGCGACTCCCGGACGCACCGCGCCGAGGCGATGGTCGAGAAGGCACGGGAGCTGGGCGCGCCGATCACCTGGGAGCACGTGCAGGAGATCGCCGACGGCGGTGTGGTCGGCCGGCCGCACGTGGCCTCGGCGCTGGTCGAGGCCGGTGTGGTGGCCTCGGTCGACGCGGCGTTCACGCCGGACTGGCTCGGCGAGGGCGGCCGCGCGCGGGTGGAGAAGCTGGACATGGACCCGGTCCGCGCGATCGGTCTGGTCAAGGCGGCCGGCGGGGTGACGGTGATGGCGCATCCGATGGCCTGGCGCCGCGGTCCGGTGGTGTCCGAGGCGGACATCGCGGCGTTCGCCGAGGCCGGGATGGACGGTATCGAGATGAACCACGCGGACCACGGGCCCAAGGAGCGCGACCAGGTGCGCGCGCTGGCCAAGGAGCTGGGACTGCTGACCACGGGCTCGTCGGACTGGCACGGGTCGCGCAAGCCGAACATCCGGCTCGGCGACGAGACCACGGATCCGGCCGTGTACGAGGAGCTCGTGGCGCGGTCGAGCGGGACCCGGCCGTTCTGACACCGCGTTCTGGCAGGGCGTTCTGATACCGCGTTCCGCGTTCGCGGTCTGATTCGGCCTCAGTCGTTCCGAGCCCAGAAACCGGCCAGCAGCCGGGCGGTGGCGGCGGGATTCTCGGCGGCGGGGGAGTGCGCGGCGTCCTCGATCAGGACCAGGTCGGTCCCCAGGCGCGTGGCCGTCTCCTTCTGGAGCGGGACCGGCCACGCGTCGTCGCCGACGCCAGCCGCCACCAGCAGGGGCAGCCCGGCGGCGGCGAGCTCGGCGGTCCGGTCGGTGGCCGTCAGGATCGAGGTGCCCATGCCGGCCAGCATGCCGGTGTCGTTGTTCTCGAAGCGCCGCTGCAGGAAGGCGCGGACGTCCGGGTCCGGGTGCTGCGGGGCCCCTTCGGCGGCGGCCATCTTCTGCATCTCGGCCCAGATCTCGGCCGAGGTCATGAAGCCGGCGGCGGCCGCCAGGAGCTTGGCCTGCTCGGCGGAGCGGCCGGGGATCGCGGCGGGGCCGGAGTCCAGGAGGGCGAGGCTGCGGACGCGGTCGGGGTGCGCCAGGGCGTGTTCGCGGGCCACGAGGCCGCCGAAGGAGTGGCCCATGACGTGCAGCGAGGCGGTGTCGGCGCCGGCGAGCGCATCGACGACGTCGGCGAGGTCTGCGGCGAGCCGCGGGAGCGTGTACGCGTCCGGATCCTCAGGGCCCGCCGACTCGTTCTGGCCGCGCTGGTCGATCGCGACGGCTTCGTACCCGGCCTCCGCCAACGGCGCCAGGACCGCGATGAAGTCCTCCTTCGACCCGGTGTAGCCGGGCACCAGCACCGCGATTCCGTTCCGCGCCGTCCCGGCCGGCGGGGTGGCGCGGAGCGCGGCGAGCGGTCCGCCCGCGGTCGGCAGCTGGACCGCGACGGTGTGGGGCGGCAGGTCGACGAAGGGCGGCGTGCTCATGGGGATGAGCGTAGTTGACCACTCAAGAACGTGGCCGAACGGCCCGGCGGCTTCAGGGTTTCACGACGCGGTACCGCAGGTGCGTCGCGGCTCCGGGGACATCGACGGGCCGTAAGAAGCCGAAGGCCCGAGCCTCGTGAGAGGTCTCGGGCCGTCGGCGGGTGCGATCAGTTGGTGCGATCAGTTGGCGCGACTACGAGTTGTAGTTGCCGGTCACGGCGACGCCGGTGGCGGTCAGGCCCTCGGCGTCGGCCAGCGCGCGGCGGGTGCGCTTCGGCTTGACGGCGTCGCCCGCGCCCGCCTCGACGGCGTCGGCGACCACGACGGTCGACCGGCTGCGAGAACGCGTGCGCTTCGGCTCGGCGGTCTCCTCGGCGGTCGGCTCAGCGGTCTTCGATCGGCTGCGGCTCGACTGCTTCGGGAGGGTGACCTCGGCGGCGGGCTCGACGGTGTCGGTGGCCGCCTCGGCGGTCTCCGGCTTCCGGCTCCGCGTGCGGGTCCGCTTCGGCTTCTCGGCCTCGTCGGTCCCGGCCTCGGCGACGACCTCGGCGCTCGCCTCGGCGGCGGCCGCCCCGGTGACCGCGGCGGCCACAGCGGCCTCGGCAGCCTCGGTGGCGATGCCGTCCGGCCCGGCCGTCTCAGCGGCCTTCGACCGGCTCCGCGTCCGCGTGCGCTTCGGCGTGTCCGTCTCGTCGCCGGCGACCTCGGCGGCCGCCACGACGGCGTCGGTGACGACGTCCGTCTCAGCGGTCTCGGTCGCCGTGGTCTCGAGCTTCGCTCCGCCCCGGCTGCGGGTCCGCGTGCGGCTCCGCTTCGGCTTGTCGGCGCCCGAGGTCTCGTCCAGCACGTCGGCTGCCGCGTCGGAGCCGGACAGCGCCTCCTCGGCGCCGTTCAGCTCGTCGGCGGAGCGACGGCCGCCCCGGGTGCGCACCCGCTCGCGCTTCGCGCGGGACGGGCGCTCGGTGCGCTCGGCGCGCTCGGTGCGGGCCGCGCCGCCGCGGGCCCGGACGCCGGCGCCGCGGCCGGTCTCGCCCAGGTCCTCGACCTCCTCGGCGGCCAGGCCGGCGCGGGTCTGCTCGGACTTGAGCAGCCGGCCCTTGGAGTCGGCCGGGATGCTCAGCTCCTCGAAGAACCAGTCCGAGGTGGAGTAGGTCTCGCGGGGCTCGTGGTGGTCCAGGCCGAGGGTCTTGTTGATGAGGTTCCAGCGCGGGACCTCGTCCCAGTCCACGAAGGTGACCGCGGTGCCGGAGGCGCCGGCGCGGGCGGTGCGGCCGATGCGGTGCAGGTAGGTCTTGTCGTCCTCGGGGCACTGGAAGTTCACCACGTGGGTGACGCCCTCGACGTCGATGCCGCGGGCCGCCACGTCGGTGGCCACCAGGACGTCGACCTTGCCGTTGCGGAAGGCGCGCAGCGCCTGCTCGCGGGCGCCCTGGCCGAGGTCGCCGTGGACCGCCGCGGCGGCGAAGCCGCGGTCGTCGAGCTCCTCGGCGACCTTGGCGGCGGTGCGCTTGGTGCGGCAGAACACCATGGTCAGACCGCGGCCCTCGGCCTGCAGCATGCGGGCCAGCATCTCGGTCTTGTCCAGGGCGTGGGCCCGGTAGACGCGCTGGGTGACGTTGAGGACGGTGCTGCCGGTGTCGTGCGGGTCGGCCGCGCGGATGTGCGTCGGACGGCTCATGTACTGCCGGGCCAGCGCGATGACCTGGCCGGGCATCGTCGCGGAGAACAGCAGGGTCTGGCGGTCGTCCGGGACGTGGGTGACGATCCGCTCGACGTCGGGCAGGAAGCCCAGGTCCAGCATCTCGTCGGCCTCGTCCAGCACCAGCATGCGCACCCCGGACAGGTCCAGGTGCCCCTGCTTGGCCAGGTCGAGCAGCCGGCCGGGGGTGCCGACGACCACGTCGACGCCGGCCGACAGCGCGGCGATCTGCGGCTCGTAGGCGCGTCCGCCGTAGACGGACTGCACGCGGGCGGCCATGACCTTGCCGGCCGCCGCGAGGTCCTCGGTGACCTGGACGGCGAGCTCGCGGGTCGGCACCACGATCAGGCCGAGCGGACGGCCCGGAACGCCGGTCGGCGCGGGGCCGCCGGCGGGCTTGCGGCCCCGGCCGCGCGGACGGCGTCCGCCGCGCGCGGCGCTGGCGCCGGTCGCGGCGGCGTCGGCGGTGTCGGTCGTGAGGGAGTCGGTGGCGGCGGCGGTGGCGTCGGCCGTGGTGGCGGCGCCCTCGTCCAGGGTGCCGGCGGCGGCGGTCTCGGCGGCCACCGCGGCGGCGGCGATCTCGCGCACCATCCGCTGCAGGACCGGGATGCCGAACGCCAGCGTCTTGCCGGTGCCGGTCTTCGCCTGGCCGATCACGTCGGCGCCGGTGAGCGCGACGGGGATGGTCGCGGCCTGGATCGGGAACGGGGTGATGATGCCGCCGGCCGACAGGGCCTCGGCGATCCGCTCGTCCACGCCCAGGTCGCGGAAGGTCTTCTCGATCGGCTCGGGGACCTCGGGGGTCTCGGCCGGCTCGGCCGTCTCGGCGTTCGGCGTCTCGGCCGTCTGCGCCTCGAGGGCTTCGGGAGTCTCGGGTGTGGTCCCGGCCGTGCCGGTACCGTCTTCGATGTCGTTCGTGTCTTCGATGTCGTTCGTGACAGCGCTGATGATGTATGCCTCTTCTGTTGAGCGGCACTGCGCGAGGGGCTAGCACGGTGCTATGTGTGCTGCTTGCGTACGTGCTCGCGTCGACTCCGTCGATCAAGACATCTGGAGGAGCGAGCGGCCTCGCGGCTCGGAGGGATCCTCTGTGGATCCGGTTGCCGCAGTGGGTCGGAGCCGATCGGGCCACCGACCGGGCATCCTGCTAGTCACGCACAGTGTACCCGACGGGAAACACCTGAATAAACTGCCCCTATGACTTCTCCGGCGTCAGCCATGTCCTATGAGATAGCTGTCATTGACTTTCTGGGGCTGGTCGCTTACGGGGAGCTCACGGCGTTCGAGCGCCTGGCCGCCGACTCCGGCCTGGCCCCCACGCTGGACGGAAAGGCGCAGGTCGCGGGCATGGCGGCGGCCGAGTTCGACCACTTCCGGCGGGTCCGGGACCGGCTGGCCGAGCTCGGCGCGGACCCGAACGAGGCGATGCAGCCGTTCGCCGCCCCGGTGGACGCCTTCCACGAGCACACCAAGCCCTCGGGCTGGCTGGAGTCGCTGGTCAAGGCCTACATCGGCGACACGCTCACGGCGGACTTCTACCGCGAGGCGGCGCGCTACCTGGACCCGGAGTCGCGGGCCGTGGTCGAGGGCGTGCTGGAGGACCTGGGGCACAGCGCGTTCGTGGTGGAACACGTGCGCGCGGCCATCGAGGAGGACCCGAAGATCTCCGGGCGGCTGGCGCTGTGGGGCCGCCGGATCATGGGGGAGGCGCTGACCCAGGCGCAGCACATCGCGGCGCGGCGGGCGGCGCTGGCGGCCCTGCTGGCCGGGGTGCTGGCCGCGCCGGACTGCGCCACGACCGTGGACCTGGCCGAGGTGGGGAAGATGCTGACCCGGCTCACCGAGGCGCACGGCGCGCGGATGGCGACGCTCGGCCTCAGTGCGTGAGCGGTGCGGTACGGGGGGTTAACACCTAACGCGGCTGGGTCAGTACGCGGGTCGGTCAGGACTCCTCGCCCCGGGTCCGCTGCCAGCTCGTGATCGCCATCACCAGCAGCGCGGCCAGAGCGGCGCCGAGCATGGTGGCGACGAAGGTGTGCCCGTCGCCGAGGATCGCGTGGATGATCGAGCCGCCGCCGACGGCCCCGACCACCCCGACCACGGTGGTCATCCACGTCGCCATCGGGGTGCCGTGCTTGACGACGGCGCGGCCCAGGGCACCGATACCGAGCCCCAGGGCCGCCAGCCACAGTAGAGCGAAAAAGGACATGCGCCTCTTCTACCCCACCGAAAACTCCCGAATCGGGTCAGATCGCCCCGAAGCCGACACGGCGGCCGGTCGGCTCGCCGAGCTCGACGTAGGCGATCTTGTCCCCGGGGACCAGGACCTTGCGGTCCTTGTCGTCGGTGAGGGTCAGCACGCCACCGTCCTTCAGCGCGGCGGCCACGGCGGCCTCCACCTCTTCGGACGACTGGTTGGACTCCAGGTTCAGCTCACGGGCTGTGTTCTGGATGCCGATCTTGATTTCCACGAAGGCTTCCTTAAGTGCTCGAGTGCTCGTAGCGGCACGCCGGCGACTGCGACATCGTCGCCGACGGTCCTAGCGTGCCAGCTATCTAGACAGAATCCTTGCGCGGGAAGTTCCCGATGCCGCGCCACGCCAGCTGCGACACGATCCGTGCCGCGGCGTCGCGGGGGATCTGGCCGCCCTCGGTGGACAGCCAGTACCGGGCGGTGACGTGCGCGATCCCGGTCAGACCGACAGCCAGCAGCATCGACTCCTCGTCGGACAGGCCGGTGTCGGTGGCGATGACGTCGCGGATCGCCTCGGCGCACTCCTGGGTGACCCGGTGGGTGCGCTCGCGGACCGCCGCCTCGTTGTTCAGGTCGGACTCGAAGACCAGGCGGAAGGCGCCGCTCTCGTGCTCGACGTAGTCGAAGTAGGCGCCGATGGTGGCGGCCACCCGCAGCTTGTTGTCGCTGGTGGAGGCCAGGGCCCCGCGCACCTGCGAGACCAGGGCGTCGCAGTGCTTGTCCAGCAGCGCCAGGTAGAGCTCGAGCTTGCCCGGGAAGTGCTGGTAGAGCACCGGCTTGCTGACGCCGGCGCGCTCGGCGATGTCGTCCATCGCGGCGGCGTGGTAGCCCTGCGCGACGAACACCTCCTCGGCCGCACCCAGGAGCTGGTTGCGGCGGGCACTCCGAGGCAGCCTGGCAGACCGTTGCCGGGACGTGCCGGTGTCCGCGTAGGCGGCGTCGGTAGTGGTCATGGTCAGCAGTCTACGCGCGAGTAGGTTGTTTCCACCCGGTCGGTCCATGGATGGTGCGTGCGGGGTCCGCAGACGGTCCGAGCACCGTTCGCCGCCGATCCGCCGCCGATCCGCCAAGCCGCGGCCAGGCGCGTCGATCGCAGGTGGGCGCCGCCGGACACCGTCGGCCGGCGGTCTCGCGAAGTGGACGGCGGGTCCGGGAATCGAGTGGGGCGTGCGACGGTTGTCGCTTAATGCCGCGGATTACCCCCAGGCGCTTCGAAGACTTCTCTGGGAGATGTTGTGAGCAACCTACCCCCGCTGGTCGAGCCGGCCGCGGACCTGAGCGTGGAAGAGGTGCGCCGCTACTCGCGCCACCTGATCATCCCCGACGTGGGCATGGCGGGCCAGAAGCGGCTGAAGAACGCCAAGGTGCTGTGCGTCGGCGCCGGGGGCCTGGGCTCCCCGACACTGCTGTATCTGGCCGCGGCCGGCGTGGGCACGCTGGGCATCGTCGAGTTCGACGTCGTCGACGAGTCCAACCTGCAGCGCCAGGTCATCCACGGCCAGAGCGACATCGGCCGCTCCAAGGCCGAGTCCGCCCGCGACTCGATCAAGGAGATCAACCCCCTGGTGCAGGTCAACCTGCACGAGGAGCGCCTGGACTCGACGAACGTGATGGAGCTGTTCGCGCAGTATGACCTGATCGTCGACGGCACGGACAACTTCGCGACCCGCTACCTGGTCAACGACGCCTGCGTGCTGCTGAACAAGCCCTACGTCTGGGGCTCGATCTACCGCTTCGACGGCCAGGCCTCGGTCTTCTGGTCCGAGTACGGCCCCTGCTACCGCTGCCTGTACCCCGAGCCCCCGCCGCCGGGCATGGTCCCCAGCTGCGCCGAGGGCGGCGTCCTGGGCGTGCTGTGCGCCTCGATCGGCTCCATCCAGGTCACCGAGGCCATCAAGCTCCTCACCGGCATCGGCGAACCGCTGGTCGGCCGCCTGATGATCTACGACGCCCTGGAGATGACCTACCGCCAGGTCAAGGTCCGCAAGGACCCGGACTGCGCGATCTGCGGCGAGCACCCGACCGTCACCGAGCTGATCGACTACGAGGCCTTCTGCGGCGCCATCTCCGAGGAGGCGGCCGACGCGGCGAAGGACTCGACCATCACCGTCACCCAGCTGAAGGAGTGGCTGGACACCGACGAGAAGATCCAGCTCATCGACGTCCGCGAGCCGAACGAGTACGAGATCGTCAACATCCCCGGCGCCACCCTGATCCCCAAGGGTGAGTTCCTGATGGGCACCGCCCTGGAGAAGCTGGACCCGACGAAGCGCATCGTCCTGCACTGCAAGAGCGGCGTCCGCTCCGCCGAGGCCCTGGCCGTGGTGCACGCGGCGGGCTACAAGGACGCGGTGCACGTCGGCGGCGGCGTCCTGGCCTGGGTGAACCAGATCGAGCCGGAGAAGCCTTCGTACTGATCGGCTTCGCACTGGTTTTTCGCTCGTTTGAGTGGAGTCGACCGTCGCCTCACGCTTGGGGCGGCGGTCGACGTGTTTGTTGGTCAATACGCTGATCGGCGTGGTGCTGACCGCTTATGTGGATGAGAGCATGCGTCGCCGGCGAGGCGAAGGAGCGTGCTTCTATGTGCTCGCCGCGGTGCTGGTCGATGACAGTGACCTCGATGACGTACGGGCCGTGCTGCGGGGCCTGCGGTACGGCAAGTCGAGGGAGCTCCATTGGCGCGACGAGCGGCCCGAACGGCGTCCTTTGATCGCGGAGGCGGTCGCCGGACTGCCGGTCGCTGCCGTGGTGGCTGTCTGTATTCACGGCCCCAGCGTGCCGAGTGAGCGAGCTCGCCGACTGTCGCTCGGCAGGTTGTTGCACGAGCTGAGTGTCGAAGGCGTGAACCAGGCCGTGTTTGATTCGCGTCGCGATCAGGATCGCTCTGAACTTCGGCTGATTCAGAACTGGCGGCGCTTCGGCCGACCCGGATGCGATGTCCGGACCGACTTCTTCGTGAGTGCCTCCGAGCCAGCGCTGTGGGCTGCTGATTGCGCCGCTGGCGCCGTTGCCTGGTGGCTGAACGGGGATGCGGTCGGTTGGCAGCACCTGGAAGCCGTGACCCGCGTCGTTGATGTCGACCCCTGAAAAGCGCAAAGCCGGGCACCCGATTCCATCGGTAGCTCCCGGCTTCACTTCCGCACCTTTCGTAGATGCGGCACCCTACTGCTCGCTAGTATGCCCCGATCCGTCCCCGTCTCTCAACCCGAATCCCACGATCGGGTGACCCCTACAACTCCCCGCGCCTCGTCATGTAGTTGTAGGCGATCCACCCCGGCAGCACCGGCAGCCAGAACGTCATCAGCCGGAAGAGCAGCACCGCCGTCGTCGCCAGCCCGGTGTCCAGGCGGCCGAAGGTCGTCAGCGCGCCGATCAGCGCGGCCTCGACGCCGCCGACGCCGCCGGGGGTCGGGACGATGGAGCCCGCCGCCTGGGCTGTCAGGAAGACCACCGCCACCACCGCGAAGTTGATTTTCGCTGCGCGGTCGTCGGTCGCCGAGGCCTGGATGGAGGCCCAGAGGGCGAAGATGTAGAGCAGGGACAGCAGGACGGTGCCGCCGAGGCCGGCGGCGAGTTTGATCGGGTTCTGCGCCACGTCCATCATGCGCGGGATGATGCCGGCTACCAGGGGGCGGAGGCGGTTCACCGCGAAGCGGCGGAGTTGGGGGATCGTCGCGATCAGGAGGACCAGGAGGGCCAGGGCCAGGATGATGGCGATCAGGGTGGCGCTGGAGGCGTGGGAGCCGCCGCCGCTGTTGTCGCCGGAGCTGCCGGCGATGACGCCGAAGATCAGGATCAGCAGGAGGTGCTGGACCAGGCCCATGATCTGCTGGGCGCCGACCGCTGTCACCGCCGCGCGGGTCGGGATGCCGGTGCGTTGCAGGTAGCGGGTGTTCACCGCCACGCCGCCGACCGCCGCCGGGGCCACCAGGGTCACGAACGAGGCCGCCACCTGTGACAGCACCGTGCGGTGCCAGCGCAGGTTCTCCGGGACGAAGCCGTCCAGGGCCATCGCCGCCGCGACGTACGTTCCCGCCGAGGCCAGTGCCACCGCGCCGGTCCACCACCAGTTCACCGCGCTGAGGCTGGACCAGGAGTAGTTCGAGGCCAGCAGCAGGTAGGCCGCGAAGGCCAGGCCGACCACCGAGAAAAGCGTGCGGGGCCCGAAGCGTTCCAGCTTCACCGGCTCCGGCTCCACCGAGGGGTGCAGGGCCTGGACCGCCTCCTGGATGTTGCTCAGCAGGCCCTTCGACTTCTTCAGTGCGGCGCGGGTGTTGCGGGTCAGGATCACCGGCTGGAGCATCGGCAGCGCCGCTGCGATGTCGTCCTCGCCGAGCCTGGTCACGCCTGCCGCGACGCTGCGCTCGTAGCCGAAGTACAGGCTGGTCACGGTCAGCATCTCGGCGGTGTCCAGGCGGCGCGACAGCGTGCCGGCCGCGACCTCGCCCAGGCGCAGGTCGGTCAGCCAGGGCCGGCCGTCCTCGTCGATCAGGAACGCGTGCGCCGACAGCCGCCGGTGCGCCAGCTGGTGCTCGTGCAGTTCGGCGAGCATGCTCCAGAGCTGGCTGAGCAGGTCGTCGGTGAGTTCCTCGGCGGTCAGCTGCTCCAGAGTGCGGCCCGGGACCAGCTGGTAGGCCAGCAGGCCGGTGTCCGGGCCCAGGTCGCGGACGGCCAGCAGGCGCGGGGTGCTGATGTCGGCGGCGGTGACCGCGTACGACATCAGCGCCTCCTGCTCCAGCATCCGGCGCAGGCTCAGCAGGTTGCGGCGCTGCGCCGGGCCGCGCAGCCGGGCCCGGCGGTAGAGCCGGTACACCAGGCCCGCGGCCTGCTGGTCGCGGTCCAGGACGATGGCGTCGACGTCGCCGCGGTCCACGGTGGCCACGACGTACCGCCGCACGTCCTCGGTGTCCGGGACCCGGCGGCACGACAGCGGGTCCAGCCCGGCCTGCGACAGCGAGTGGTGCACCGCCTCGCCGGTCGGCCGGTCGTTGATCACCCCGCGGACCCAGCGCCAGCCGAAGGCCACCAGCCGGCCCAGCAGGACGGTCTCGGCCAGGCTGATGATCGTCGCGTCGCCCTGGATCAGGGTGACCACGCCGTAGGCGATCAGCGCGATCCAGGTCGCGGTCTGGAAGTTGTGCCGGTTGGAGAACCCGATGATCGTCAGATAGGCCACGACGGTCGTCAGGTAGATGTGGAACGCCGCGGTGTCCCCGGCGGCGTTGGTCGGCAGCGTCAGCGCGTCCCGGATGGTCTTCGGCATGTGCGGCGAGGCGACCAGTGCGTTCAGCCCGACCGCGCCCAGGTAGGCCATCGCCGCGGCCAGCACCGAGTCCACCACGCGCCGCGAGTCGCGCTGGTACAGCCGGTCGATCGCCAGCACGATGGGAACCACCGCGAGGAGCATCGACGTCACTGCAAGTACGAGGCCCAGTGGAAGCTTCTGGTCCGCGGACAGCTTGGAGATGTCCGACTCCGCGCCTCGGGTGGTGCCGCCGGCGACCATCCCGATGCCCAGGAACAGGAGCATGAAGACGAAGCTGGCCGCCGCGCGGAGCAGATCGGCCGGGCGGCGTATGCGGCGCGGCTCCGGCGGCTCGTCGATGACCGGCACGGACGTCGGCCGGCCGGGTGTCGGCGCGCGGGTGGGGCGCGCGGCCGGGCTGTCGTCGGATCCGGACTTCCGGGGCGTACCAGGACCTCCCGACCCGGCGGCGGGCAGGCTGACGGCAGGCGTGGCAGCCTCGACCGGACCCGGTCGGGTCGGTGAGGTGGTGCCGGGCTCCCCTGCCACTGTCCACCTGTTTTCTGCTCTTGTTGTCGTCGTGGTGCGCCGTGTCGGACACAAGGACGATAGTCCCTGGCGCCCCGCGAGTGCGGCGACTGTGGTTGATCGTCCCACGAGGGGGTTCCCCGGGGCGCGGCGGATTACCTCGACAGGAGTGATGGAAGTGAGCAAACCACCCGAACTGCCTCCGTACGTGGACCGCGTGTTCGAAGTGGTGGACCGGATCCCGCCGGGCCGCGTGATGGCCTACGGCGACGTCGCCGACTGGCTCGGCGAGGGCGGCCCGCGCCAGGTCGGCACCGCGATGGCCAAGTACGGCGGCGGTTCCCCCTGGTGGCGCGTGGTGCGCAGCGACGGCGGCTTCCTGCCCGGGCACGAGCGCGAGGCGCTGGCCAACTACCGCGAGGAGGGCACGCCGCTGAAGCCGGACGGCAGCCGGATCGACATGGTCCGGGCCCGCTGGTCGCCGGGGGAGGACGGGACGCCGGGGCGCGGGTCGATGGACGAGGTGCCGAAGGACTTCGCGGGGGAGTAGGGGCGATACGCGCCCGGCCTCAGTTCTCGTCGCCGGGCGCGGCGCGCGGGCCGGGCAATGGCTGCGGCGCCGGCAGCTGCAGCCGGGCCAGGTCGGGCAAGCCGCGCCGCGCCGGGCCAGGCCGAACAGCCCGCCGCCGGCCCGCGCCCGGCCTCAGTCCTCGTCGCCGGGCGCGACCAGGCCGGTCTCGTAAGCGACCACCACCGCCTGCGCCCGGTCGCGGAGCGAGAGTTTTGTGAAGATGTGCGCGACGTGCGTCTTCACCGTCGCCTCGGACAGCACCAGGTGCGCGGCCAGCTCGGTGTTGGACAGGCCGCGGCCCAGGAGGGTCAGGATCTCGAGTTCGCGCGGGGTCAGGGCGGCCAGGTCGCGGTGGACGGCGGGGGTTCTCGGCGGGGTGCCTGCCGAGTCGGCGGCGGGGGCTGCGAACTTCTCCACCAGGCGGCGGGTGATCGACGGTGCCAGCAGTGCGTCGCCGGTGTCCACCAGGCGGACGCTGGCCACCAGGTGCTCGGGGGTGACGTCCTTCAGCAGGAAGCCGGAGGCGCCGGCGGCCAGGGCCTCGTAGACGTACTCGTCCAGGTCGAAGGTGGTGAGCATCAGGATCCGGATCCGGGGGTCGGCGGCCAGGATCCGGCGCGCGGCCTCCAGGCCGTCGAGGTTCGGCATGCGGATGTCCATCAGCACCACGTCGGGCTTCAGCCGGGCGGCGGCCTCGACCGCCTCCAGGCCGTCGGAGACCTCGCCGAGGACTTCGATGCCGTTGGCGGTCAGGATCATGCGGAAACCGGTGCGGACCAGGGACTGGTCGTCGGCTATCAAGACACGGGGGCTCATGGTGCGTCCAAAGGTATCTTCGCACGGACTCGGAAGCCGCCGCCGAGGCGACGGCGGGCATCCAGATCGCCGCCGTAGACCGCGACGCGTTCTTTCAGGCCCATCAAGCCGCGGCCGGTGCCGAGCGACTCGCTGGAGACGGTCCCGCCGATCCCGGTCAGTGAGCCGTTCCCACTGGTCAGCACCTCGATCCGCAGGTAGCGGTCGTCGTAGCGGACGGTCAGCTCGGCGTTCGACCCGCCGTACTTGAGCGCGTTGGTCAGCGCCTCCTGCACCACCCGGTACGCCGTCGAATCAATGCCGCCGGGCAACGCGCGCGGCTCGCCGGAGATCCGCACGTCCACCGGAAGCCCGGCGAAAGCGATCTTGTCCACGAGCGCCGACAGCCGTGCCAGCGTCGGCTGTGGCGCCAGGCCAGGCCCGTCGTCGCGGCCGTCCTGCGCCGGCGCCAGGACGCCGAGCAGATGCCGCAGCTCGGTCATGGTCTCGCGGCCCGCGCTCTCGACGGCCAGCAACGCGTCCTCGGCCACTTCCGAGGCGGCCGGCTCCCCGGTGGCTTCGGTCAGGGGAGGGGAAGCCGCCAGTACCTGCCGCGCCGCCCCCGCCTGGATCAGCATCATGCTCACGTTGTGGCTGACGATGTCGTGCAGCTCCCGCGCGATCCGCGCCCGCTCACCGTCCACGGCCTGCTGCGCGGCGCTCTCCCGCTCCTTCTCCAGCAGCCACCCGCGCTCCTCGATGGCCCGGGCGTAGCGCCCGCGTTCCCGGCGCAGCAGGACCGCGAACCATCCCGCCGCCGCGGACGCCGCGAGCAGCGCCCCCACCAGCACCCACAGCATGTCTACATCCCCAGGATGAGAGGCCCGGACGATTACCACCACGGACCGATCCGCCGCGGTGCGCCCCCACCATACGTTGATCACATGACCGCTACCGCCGCCGAGTCCGCAGGGACCGCAGAGTCCGCAGAAGCCACCGGACCCATCGTCCGTCTCGACGCCGTCCGCAAGGAGTTCGGGGACACCACCGCCCTCGACGGCGTCACGCTGCACATCCGCCAGGGCGAGGCCGTGGCCGTCATGGGCCCGTCCGGCTGCGGCAAGTCCACGCTGCTGAACCTGGTCGCCGGGCTGGACCGGCCCAGTTCCGGGCAGGTCGTCGTGCACGGCGAGGACCTCGGTGCGCTGAACGAGACCGGCCTGGCGCTGTTCCGCCGCCGCCGGATCGGGATGATCTTCCAGTTCTTCAACCTGATCGACGACCTGCCGGCGCTGGACAACGTCGCGCTGGCCGCGCAGCTCAGCGGCGTCCCGGCCGGCCAGGCCCGGCGCCGCGCGCTGGAACTGCTCGGCGAGCTGGGCATCGCCGACCGACAGAACACCTACCCGCAGCAGCTGTCCGGCGGCGAGCGCCAGCGCGTCGCGGTGGCCCGCGCCCTGATGAACCGGCCGGCCCTGCTGCTGGCCGACGAGCCGACCGGCGCGCTGGACAGCCGCTCCGGCGAGCAGGTGATGGACCTGCTGATCGACCTGAACCAGCTCGGGCAGACCCTGCTGATGGTGACCCACGACCCGCGCCTGGCCGCCCGCTGCGCCAGCCGCCTGGTCGAGGTCGCCGACGGCCGGATCGTGGCCGAGCGCGCCGTGGAGAGGACCGCGTGAACGCCATGAGATTCGCCAAGGGACCGGTCTGGCGCGCCTCGCGCGCGGCCGTGAAACGCCGCAAGGTCCAGACCTTCGTCATCGGGCTCGTCGTCACCATGTCCGCGATGAGCGCGGTGCTCGGGCTGGGGCTGCTGGAGGCCTCGAGAGGGCCGTTCGAGCAGGCCTTCGGGCAGCAGAACGGGGCGCACGCCGTCGTCGCCTTCGACGGCGCCAAGGCCACTGACCAGCAGCTCGCCGCGACCGCGCACGCCGCCGGGGTCACCGGGGCGGCCGGGCCGTTCGAAGCGGCGCAGGTCAGCATGCAGATGCCGCACATGGGCGGCCCGATGCAGATGACCGTGGTCGGCCGCTCGCAGCCCGGACCCGGCGACGTGGACCGGGTCCGGCTGTGGCAGGGCCGGTGGCCCAGCGCGCCGGGGGAGATCGTGCTGGACCAGCCGGTCGGCCAGGTCCTCCCGGCGCCGCCGGGGCAGGACGCCACCACCATCACCGGCCCGGGCCTGCCCACCTTCACCATCGTCGGGTACGCGTACTCCGTTTCGCAGACCGCTGACGCCTGGGTCGTGCCCGCCCAGATGGCGGCCCTGCACCCGGACCACCTGGAAATGCTCTACCGGTTCGCGCACGCCGGCAGCGACGCCCAGGTCAAGGCGGACGTGACCGCCGCGACCGGGAACCTGCCGACCGGCACCCTCACCGGCTTCCAGTCCTGGCACACCACCCGCGCCGAGATGCTGGCCAAGCTGCAGAGCCTGCTGCCGATGCTGATCGCGTTCGGCGTGCTGGCGGTCGCGGTCGCGGTGCTGATCGTGCTGAACGTGGTCAGCGGGGCCGTGGTCTCCGGATACCGGGACATCGGGATCTACAAGACCATCGGCTTCACCCCGCGCCAGGTGGTCCGGGTCTACGTGGCCACCATGGCGGTGCCGGCCGTCGTCGGGACCGTGGTCGGGGTGCCGATCGGGCTGGTGGTCGGCTCGCCGCTGCTGAACAAGGCCTTCAACGGGCTCGGCGGCCAGCAGCAGATCAGTCCGCTGGTGGACGCGGTGTGCCTGCTCGGGGTGCCGCTGCTGGTCGCGCTGGCCGCCTACCTCCCGGCCCGGCGCGCGGCGGGGATGTCGGCGATCGCCGCGATCTCGGCCGGCTCGGCGCCCAGGCGCGGCCGCGGCCTGAAGGTGCAGCGCAAGCTGGCCGGCTCCCGGCTGCCGCGCTCGGTGAGCATGGGCCTGGGGCTGCCGTTCGCCCGGCCCGCCCGCAGCGCCCTGACCTTCGCGGCGGTGCTGCTCGGGGTGACCACCGTGGTCTTCGCCAACGGCCTGGCCCGCACTATGAGCGACACCAGCGCCGCCTCGGACCGCATCGGCGCGGTGGCCGTGGACGTCGGGCACGACCCGGCGAAGTCGGTGAACGTGGCCCCGGCCGCCATGGAGCGGGCGATGCGCGCCGTCCCCGGCGTGGACGGAGTGGCGTCGCAGGCCGGCGACATGGTCGGGATCGCCGGGATGACCAGCGAGGTCAACGTGCAGTACTACGGCGGCGACTCGGCGATGATGGGCTGGACCATCGTCAAGGGGCACTGGCTGGACGGCCCGAACCAGATCGTGGCCCCGGCCCGGTTCCTGAACCGGCACCACCTGGCCGTCGGCCAGACCCTGACCATCGAGTCGAACGGCCGTACCGCGAAGGACGTCATCGTCGGCGAGGGGATCACCGGCGGGGACGGCATGTTCCAGGCGGACTGGAGCACCTTCCAGCAGCTGGCGCCGGGCCGTCAGGCCGACGGCTTCGAGGTGCACGCCGCGGCCGGTGCGGACCGGCAGGCGCTGGCCGCGAAGCTGAAGGCGCTGGACCCGACCTGGGACGTCACCGTCCGCGATTACGGGAACCCGAACGCCGAGCTGGAGATGTTCGCGGCGGTCATCACCATCGTGCTCAGCCTGGTCGCCGCCCTCGGGGTGTTCAACACCGTGCTGCTGAACACCCGCGAGCGCCGCCGCGACATCGGCATGCTGAAGTCGGTGGGCATGACCCCGCGCCAGGTGGTGGGGATGATCGTGACCTCGATGGGGCTGCTCGGGCTGCTCGGCGGGATCGTCGGGCTGCCGCTGGGCTACGGCCTGCACGCGCTGATCGTCTCGATGATCGAACGCGCCCAGGGCCTGGACCTCGCGCCGAGCATGATCCACGTCTACTCGCTGCCGCTGCTGGCCTGGATGTTCCTGGCCGGCGTGGGGATCGCGGTCCTCGGCGCGCTGGTCCCGGCGCGCTCCGCGGCCCGGTCGTCGATCGCTGAGGTGCTGCGCAGCGAATAGACCCGGATAGGGAAGTGCGCCTAAGAGAGTGAAGGACCCGCGGTCGAACCCGCGGGTCCTTCGCGTTCGCCGGTACGGCATGATCGGCGCGCAGGCATGATCGATTGCCGAATCGGGCGTGACAGTCGGTGGTCTGTGTTGTCATAGAGGACCGTGGTGTATCGCTCGGGTATACCCACCGGCGAAGGATTCGAAACGTTGTTCGACACGCAGGCGCCGTCCCAGGTCAGCGGACCCCCGCTGGACCCGGCGCAGCGCCGCGTCGTCGACCACCCCGGCGGGCCGCTCCTGGTGCTGGCCGGACCCGGCACCGGGAAGACGCACACGCTGGTCGAAGCGGTCATCTCCAAGACCGACCCCGATCGCGCGGCGCTGCGCCCCGACCAGGTGTTGATCCTCACATTCAGCCGCAAGGCCGCCTCCGAACTGCGCGACCGCATCGGCCGCCGGCTGTCGATGTCCGGCGTCGCGCCGCTGGCGACCACGTTCCACTCCTTTTGTTACGCACTGGTCCGCCGCTTCCAGGACCCCGAGCTGTTCACCGAGCCGATCCGGCTGCTCTCCGGCCCCGAGCAGGACGTGTTCGTCCGTGACCTGGTCTCCGGCAGCATCGATGTCGGAATAGGCGGCGGTGCGCTCGGCGAGCGCATCCAGTGGCCGCAGGACCTGCGCGCGGCGCTGGCCACCCGCGGCTTCGCCGAGGAGCTGCGGACCGTGCTGGCCCGCGCGCGGGAGCTCGGCCTGGACCCGACCGAGCTGGCCGAGGCCGCGCGGCGGGCCGACCGCGGCGACTGGTACGCCGCCTCGGCGTTCTTCGAGGAGTACCTCGACGTGCTCGACGTCCAGGGCGTCCTGGACTACGGCGAGCTCGTGCACCGCGCGGTGCTGCTGGCCGGGCAGGACGACGTCCGCCGGGAACTGCGCCACGACTTCCGCGCGGTGTTCGTGGACGAGTACCAGGACACCGACCCCTCCCAGGTGCGGCTGCTCCAGGCACTGGCCGGGGACGGCGCCGACCTGGTGGTGTTCGGCGACCCGGACCAGTCGATCTACCAGTTCCGCGGCGCGGACGTGCGCGGCATCCTCGACTTCCCCGAGTCCTTCCGGAACATGGACGGCACCGCCGCCGACACCGCGGTGCTGCGCACCTCGCGCCGCTGCGGCCCGGCGCTGCTGAAGGCCTCGCGCGAGCTCACCCGGCGCATGCCGATCCCGCTGCTGCCGGTCGAGAAGGTGCGCGAGCACCGCGACCTGGCCGCCGAGGGGCCGGTCGTGGACGGCGCGCCGGTCGAGGGCTCGCTCCAGGTCTTCACCTTCCCGACGCCGAACACCGAGCTCGACAACATCGTGGACATGGTGCGCCGCGCGCACCTGGAGGACGGCGTCCCGTGGGACGAGATCGCCGTTCTCGTCCGCTCCGCGACCCGCTCGATCCCGGCGCTGCGGCGCGCGCTGATCACCGCCGGCGTGCCGGTCGACACCTCCGGCGACGAGCTGCCGCTGGCCGCCGAGCCCTCGGTCTCGGTGCTGTTGCAGGCGCTGCGGGTCGCGGACAACGAGAACGCGCTGACGCCGGAGGTCGCGCGGTCGCTGCTGTCCGGACCGCTCGGCGGCATGGACGCGTTCGAACTCCGCAAGCTGGCTCGCGCGCTGCGCGCCGAGGAGCGCGTGGCGAACCAGAACGCTGTCGCGCCCGAGCCCCGAGAGATCACCGACGCGACCGTTAACGGCGTCCGGCCCAGCGAGGTCCTGCTCCGCGAAGCCCTCGCCGAGCCCGCGCGCCTGATCGCCATGGAAGAGGACGTCGCACGTCCCGCCTACCAGCTCGGCATGCTCCTGCTGCGCACCCGCCAGATCCTGCGCGGCGGCGGCTCGGTCGAACAGGCGCTGTGGCAGCTGTGGAGCGCCACCAAGTGGCCCGAGCGCCTGGAGCGCACCGCGCAGCGCGGCGGCAACACCGGACGCTCGGCGGACCGCGACCTGGACGCGGTGTGCGTGCTCTTCGACTACGCCTCGCGCGCCGAGGACCGCGCGACCGGTCGCGGCGTCCGCAACTTCATCGCCGACCTGGAGGCGCAGGAGCTGGCCGGCGACTCGATGGCGGCGCAGTCCTCGCGCGGCGGCGCGGTGCAGCTGATGAGCGCGCACAAGTCCAAGGGACTGCAGTGGCGCTTCGTGATCGTCGCCGGGGTCCAGGACGGCCTGTGGCCGGACCTGCGGCTGCGCGGCTCGCTGCTCCAGGCCGACCTGATCGGCCGCAACGGCCTGCGGTCGATGGAGGAGATCCCGACCGCGGCGACGCTGCTCGCCGAGGAGCGCCGGCTGTTCTACGTGGCCGCCACCCGGGCCCGCGAGCGGCTGGTCGTGACCGCCGTCGACAGCTCCCTGATCGGCGACGACGCCGCGGCCGAGGCGCCCTCGCGGTTCGTGTACGAACTCGGCGTCGAGGTGCAGCCGCTGCCCGGCCTGCGCAAGCGCGCGCTGGCCATCCCGGCCCTGGTCGCCGACCTGCGCCGGGTGCTGACCGACCCGAAGAGCTCCGACCAGCTGCGGCAGGCCGCGGCCGAGCGGCTGGCCCGGCTGGCCGACGCGCAGGCCGGGGACGGCCGGCCGCTGGTGCCCTCCGCACACCCCGACAAGTGGTGGGGCCTGGTCGAGGAGACCTCCTCCGAGCAGCCGGTGCGCGATCCGGACAAGCCGCTGCTGCTGTCCGCGAGCCAGGTCGCGGCCATAGACGAGTGCTCGCTGCGCTGGTTCCTGGACCACGAGGCCGCCGCGCACGAGCAGAAGACCGTCGCGCTCGGCTTCGGCAACGTGGTGCACGTGCTCGCCGACGAGGTCGCCAAGGGCGACACCCCGGCCCGGCTGGACGTCCTGATGGAGCGGCTGGACCGGGTCTGGGACCGGTTGTCCTTCGAGGCGCAGTGGCAGTCGCCGCAGCAGAAGGAGGAGGCGCGGGCCGCGCTGGAGCGGTTCCTGGCCTGGCACGTCACCGACCGCGGCCGGCTGCTGCACTCCTCGGAGCAGGACTTCGACGTCCGGCTCAACGTCAGTTCCGAGGAAGCAGGCGAAGGAGAGGGCTTCGACCTGCGCATCCGCGGCTCCTTCGACCGGGTGGAGACCGACGAGGCCGGGCTGGTCTACGTGGTCGACTTCAAGACCGGCAAGAATGTGCCGACCAAGAACGAGGCCCAGGAACACCCGCAGCTCGCGGTCTACCAGCTGGTGGTGCGCGAGGGCGCGATACAGGGCGTCTCGAACGAGTCCGGCGGTGCCGAGCTGGTGTTCCTGCGCGAGGGCGACGCGGCCGGGCTGCCCAAGACCGCCGAGCAGGACCCCTCGCGGGAGCAGCCCGGCGAGACGCCGATCGAGAAGAAGCTCGCGAAGATGGCGGCGCGGGTCCTGGACGAGAACTTCGCCGCGTACGGCGAGAAACAGTGCGGCACCTGCGTCTTCCGCAAGTGCTGCCCGAAACAGCCCGAGGGAAAGCAACTCCTTTGATCCGGGACACCGAAGATCTCAAAGCACTGCTCGGGGTTCCTTACACGGAAGAACAGCTCGAAGCCATCACGGCGCCGCTCGAACCGGCCGTCATCGTGGCCGGCGCGGGGTCGGGCAAGACCACCGTGATGGCCGCGCGCGTGGTGTGGCTGGTCGGGACCGGGCAGGTCGGGCCGCACCAGGTGCTCGGGCTGACGTTCACCAACAAGGCCGCCGCCGAGCTGTCGGAGCGCATCCGCAAGGCGCTGCGGAAGCTGGAGGACGAAGAGCTCGACAACCCTGACTCCGATATCGAGGAGTCGGTCGGCGAGCCCACGGTCTCGACCTACCACGCCTACGCCGACCGCCTGATCAAGGAACACGGTCTGCGCCTGGGCCTGGAGCCCTCGGCACGGCTGCTGGCCGACGCCACGCGCTACCAGCTCGCCGTCACCGCGGTGCGCGGGCCCAAGGAGCTGCGCTACTTCAAGGGCAAGGTCGCCGACCTCGCGGACAAGGTGCTGGCCCTGGACGGCGAGCTGTCCGAGCACCTGGTGACCCCGGAGCAACTGCGCGAGCACGAGGAGGCGTTCATCGGGCAGGCGGAGTCGTTCCGGGACCCCAGGAACGGCAAGGCCAAGCGCGGCTACACCGACTTCCTCAAGGCCGCCGACGTCGCCCGGCAGCGGGTCGAGCTGTCCGAGCTGGTCGAGCGCTACCGGGACCTGAAGGTGCGGCGCGACCTGATCGACTTCGGCGACCAGATGGTCCTCGGCGCGCGGCTGGCCGAGGAGCGGCCCGAGGTCGGGGCGATCGAGCGTGAGAAGTATCGAGTGGTGCTGCTCGACGAGTATCAGGACACGTCGGTGGCCCAGCGCCGGATGCTGGTCGGGTTGTTCGGCGGCGGCCACCCCGTGACCGCGGTCGGCGACCCCTGCCAGTCCATCTACGGCTGGCGCGGCGCCTCGGTGGCGAACCTCGACGACTTCCCGGACCACTTCGCGAAGGCGGACGGCTCCCGCTCGCACGGCTACGCGTTGAGCGAGAACCGGCGCAGCGGCGGCCATCTGCTGGAGTTCGCGAACGTGGTCTCGGACCCGCTGCGCCAGCGGCACACCGGCGTCCGGCAGCTGCGGCCCTCGGAGGAGAAGGCGAACCAGGGCTGGACCCGCGTCGGGCTCACCGAGACCGCCGAGGACGAGGTGAAGTGGGTCGCGCGGATGGTCGCCGACGCGCACTACCGGGGCGGGATCGCGCTGCGCGAGATCGCGGTGCTGGTGCGCAAGGGCAACCAGATCCCGCCGCTGTACGAGGAGATGCACGCGCAGGGCCTGCCGGTCGAGGTGGTCGGGCTCTCCGGCCTCGTGCACCTGCCGGAGGTCGCGGACCTGATCGCGATGCTGGACGTGCTGGACGAGCCGATCGCCAACGCCTCGCTGGTCCGGCTGCTGACCGGGCCGCGCTGGCGGATCGGCGCGCGGGACCTGGCGCTGCTCGGCATGCGCGCCCGGGCGCTGGTGCGCGATCCCACGGAGTACGCCGACCGGGCGGGCCGGGACCGGCTGGCCGAGGCGGTCGCGGGGTCGGATCCGACCGAGGTGGTGTCGCTGTCCGACGCGATGGCGGATCCGGGCCCTGATCTGCCCTTCTCGGCGGAGGCGCGGGTGCGCTTCGCGCGGTTCGCCTCCGAGGTGCGGATCCTGCGCCGCCGGCTGTCCGAACCGGTCCTGGACGTGCTGCACCGGGTGATCTCGGTGACCGGGCTGGACGTGGAGGTCGCGGCCTCGCCGAAGCTGGTGGCGCAGCGCTCGGCGGAGACCCTCGCGGCGTTCCTCAGCCGGGCGGCCGACTTCCAGGACCTGGAGGGAGACCAGTCAGTAACCGCTTTCCGTGCTTATCTGAAGGCGGCCGAGCGGCACGAGCGCGGCATCGACGCCTCGCTGCCGTCGCAGGGCGACTCGGTGAAGCTGCTGACCATGCACAAGTCGAAAGGGCTTGAGTGGGACGCGGTGTTCGTGCCGCACCTGGCCGGCGCCGCGCAGAAGCCGCGCGAGTCGTGGATCGGCTCCGGCGCGGTGCTGCCCTATCCGCTGCGCGGCGACGCCGAGCACCTGCCGAGCCTGGACGACGCCGGCAACACCGCCGCGTTCAAGTCCTTCAAGGAGCAGGCCAAGGAGTACGAGTCCTGGGAGGACCTGCGGCTGGAGTACGTGACGGTCACCCGGCCGCGCTACTACCTGACCGCCTCCGGGCACTGGTGGGGGCCGACGCAGAAGCGGCGCCGCGGACCGGACACCTGGCTGACCGGGCTGTTCGAGCACTGCCAGGAGGGCCACGGCGAGATCGTCGCCTGGGCCGCCGAGCCGGACCCGGACGCCGTGAACCCCAGCCTCGGCGCGACCGAGGCGCACTGGCCGGTGCTGCCGGACGCCGAGGCGGCCGAGCGGCGGCGGATCGGGGCCGAGATGGTGATGGCCGCGCTGTGGCGGCGGCAGGCGGCGGTGTACGGCGAGCCGATGGAGACCGCGCCGGCCGCCGGCATGCCGTCGGATGCCGACGAGCCGAATTTCGATGAACCCGAGTACGAGGAACCAGAAGAGGAACCGGACGAGGAACCGGTATCCGGGGAACCGGTATCCGGGGAACCGGTATCCGGGGAATCGGGCGCCGCGGAGCCAGGCTCCGAGGAACCCGATCCTCAAAGCGTTACTGAGGAATCTCAAGACCAGCGCGATCCCGATGGACCGGCCGTCCACGTGCCCGGTCAACGCGAGGGCGCGCCGCCGCCGGCCGAGCCGCATCTGCTCGACGCCGAGACCGCCGCCACCGCCGAGGACCGCGCGGCCATCGCCTCCTGGGACCGCGACCTGGAAGCCCTGCTGGAAGAGCTCAAGCGCGGCGACTCCATCCAGCGCTACGCCCCGCTGCCCTCCTCGATGTCCGCCTCCCAGCTGCTGCGGTACCGCAACGACCCCTCGCGCTTCCGCCGCGAGCTGGCCCGCCCCATGCCGCAGCCGCCGCAGCCCTCGGCCCGGCTGGGCACCAAGTTCCACGCCTGGATCGAGTCGCTGTTCGGGCAGCAGGCGCTGTTCGAGTACGAGGACCTGCCGGGCGCCGCCGACGAGGAGATCGCCGACGAGGTGGACCTCAAGGAACTCCAGGAGGCGTTCCTGCGGACGCCGTGGGCCGATTCCGTGCCGACCGCGGTCGAGCAGCCGTTCCAGGTGGTGCTGGCCGGCCGGGTGGTGCGCGGGCGCATCGATGCCGTGTACAAGACCGCTGACGGTTGGGAGGTCGTCGACTGGAAGACCTCCCGGTCGCACGACGCCGACCCGGTCCAGCTCGCGGTCTACCGTCTGGCCTGGGCGGAGATGCGCGGCGTGCCGCTGTCGGCGGTGTCCGCGGCGTTCGTCTACGTGCGCGACGGACAGACCGTCCGCCCGACCGGGCTGGCCGAGCGCGAAGAGCTTGAAGAGCTGTTCGGAGACGGCTGAGACGCCCGGTCCGGGGTAACGGTCGCCAGGCCCTTTCGCCCACCGGGTGAACGGCACCCGAACGGGGCGGTCGCCCCGCGTTGTAAGCGTTTTCCCCATCGTCGTACCCTGCCGTCATGCCATCGCAGTCCAGGGGAAGACATAAGAGGCGGAACATAGCCGTGACAGCAGCGGTGCTCGTCATGGCCGCGACCGTTCCGGCCTGTTCGAGCAGCAAGTCGTCGGGCGCGTCCGGGGGCGCCAAGTCCTTCACATACTGGTCCATGTGGAGGGAGGACGAGCCGCAGGCCGCAGCGATCAAGGAGGCGTTGGCCGGGTACCAGGCCGCCACCGGGGTCACGGTGACCGTCCAGTGGCACGGTCGGGCCGTGCTGGACGACGTCGCGGCCGCCGTCAAGACCGGCAAGCCGGTGCCGGACCTGTCGGACGGCAGCGTCAACACCATCCTGGGCGCCTCGGCCGAGGGCGTGGCGGTCGACGACCTGACCTCGCTGTACCAGCGGCCGGTGCCCGGCGAGAACCAGAACCTGACCGACATCGTGCCGGACAAGTACACGCCGCTGATGACCGACGCGAACGGCTCGCTCGTGATGGTGCCCTACGAGGTCGCCTCCGAGTCGGTGTTCTTCGACAAGGGCAAGTTCCCGCAGCTGTCCTCGAACCCGCCGCGGACCTGGGACGCGTTCATGACCCTGCTGGACCAGATCAAGAGCCGGGGGCAGGCGCCGCTGGCGCTGGACGCCACCGGCGGCAACGCCGCGTACTGGGTGGAGTGGATGTTCGAGCGCGAACTCGGCCCCGGCCAGTTCAAGCGCACCGCCGAGGAGCGGCCCACCGGGCCCGGCACCGACAGCCGCTGGGACGACGCGCGGCTGCTGGACGGCGCGCAGAAGCTTGAGGCGCTGGTGAAGGGCGGCTATTTCGCGCCCGGCTGGAACACCGAGGACACCGGGACCACCAGCACCCACGCCAAGGACCAGCAGAACGCGTGGGCCGCCGGGAAGGCCGCGCTGATCCTGGGTGGCACATGGGTGCCGAGCGAGACCAAGCGCACCACGGACGTGGACAGCTTCGTGTTCCCGGCGATGCCGGACCAGGGCGGCGTGCCCTCGGACAACTCCGCGGGCGTGAACTTCTTCGGGTTCGCGGTGCCGAAGGCCGGCAGGAACTCGGACGCCGCGGAGAAGTTCGTCCTCTACTTCATGGCCAAGAACCAGCTGTCGAAGATCTCCTCGGAGGCCGGCAACATGACCCCGCGGATCGACATCCCGGCGCCGGATGTGCTGGCCAAGGTGCAGACCGCGCTTACCAACCGGACGGTCTTCCCGGACCAGGACGCGCTGATGCGCGACGACTCCAAGTGGTACACGACGGTGTTCCAGCCCGCAGCGGTCTCGTTCATGACCGGCAAGCTCGCTCCGCAGCCGTTCATCAGCAAGCTGAAGGCGGACTCGGCGACGTTCTGGGCGCAGTCCGCGCCGTCCAAGTAGACGCGGCCGGCTGTTCCGCTGGAGGCGGCCGGCTGTGCCGGCGTCCGAATAGCGGTACTGCTCAGCCCGAGGGCTTGGGCGCTCGACCGGACCGGGGTTACCCTGGTCCGGTGACATATCACACGACACTGGATCAGGCCGCCGACGCCGCGGCGTCCGCGGCGGGCGTTTACGGTTCCTGGAACGCCGAGCGCCGACGCGACCTGCTCCACGCGTGCGCCGACGCCGTGGACGCGGCGCGCGCGGAGCTCGTCGCCCTGGCCGGCACCGAGACCGGGCTCACCGAGGCGCGGCTGGACGGCGAGGTCACCCGCACCACCGGGCAGCTGCGGCTGTACGGCGACCACGTGGCGGCCGGCCGGCACCTGTCGCACCGCAGCTCGCCGGGCGCCGGGCTCGGCGGCGCCGACGTGTACACGGTCGACGTCCCGCTCGGGCCGGTCGCGGTGTTCGCGGCCTCGAACTTCCCGTTCGCCTTCGGCGTCCCCGGCGGCGACACGGCGTCCGCCCTGGCCGCCGGCTGCCCGGTGGTCGTGAAGGGGCACCCGGCCCAGCCGCGGCTGTCGCGCCGGATCGCCGAGATCCTGAGCGCGGCGGTCGCCGGGGCCGGCGCCCCGGAGGGCACCTTCGGCTTCCTGGACGCCGAGTCCACCGACGGCGACCCCAACAAGCTGTCCATCGAGCTGGTCCAGCACCCCGCGATCAAGGCGGTGGGCTTCACCGGCTCCTTCGGCGGCGGCCGCGCGCTGATGGACGCCGCGGCCGCGCGCCCGGAGCCGATCCCGGTGTACGCGGAGATGGGGAGCGTGAACCCGGTGTTCGTGCTGCCCGGCGCGATCGCCGACCAGGCGGACCGCGAGAAGTGGGCGGCCACCCTGGCCGGCGCGGTGACCGGCTCGGCCGGGCAGCTGTGCACGAAGCCGGGCGTGGTGTTCGTCCCGGAGACCGCCGACGGCGAGGCGCTGGGCGATCTGACCGGTACCCTCATCGCCGACAACGGCCCGATCCCGATGCTCACCGACGGCATGGCCGCGGCGCACCGGCGCTGGCAGGAACAGATCACCGGCGCGGGTGCGGACGCCGAGCGGGCGGGGAAGCCGTTCGCGGCGCAGATCTCTGCGAAGGACTTCGCCGGCGACTACCGCGAGGAGCACTTCGGCCCGGCGACGGTGATCGTGCGCGCGGACCCGGCGGAGTACCCGGCGCTCGCGGACTCGCTGGAGGGACAGCTGACCGCGACGATCATCGCCGACGACGCCAGCACCGCGGACCGCGAGGCGGCCCGCACCCTGCTGCCCTCGCTCGTGGCGAGGGCGGGACGCGTGGTCTGGAACGCTGTGCCGACCGGTGTGGCCGTGGTCGAGGCGATGCAGCACGGCGGGCCGTGGCCGGCCACGTCGGCGTCCTGGAGCACGTCCGTGGGCACTGAGGCGATCCGGCGGTTCATCCGTCCGGTGGCGTTGCAGGGCGTCCCCGCGGACCTCGTCGGCTGACCGGTTCCCGCAAAGTTGATGATCCGGGGCAGGAGTAAGGTGCAGGCATGACTTCTGCCTCGGACAAAGCCGTCCGTCCGTATGTAGCCGAGCACGCCGACGAGTTCTTCGCCGAGCTCAATGAATGGCTGCGCATCCCTTCCATCTCCTCGGATCCGGAGAGCGCGCCGGAGGTGCGGCGGTCGGCGGAGTGGCTGGCGGCGAAGTTGCGGGAAATCGGTTTTCCGACCGTTGAGATCTGGGAGACCGCCGGTGGCAAGGGGCTGCCGACCGTCTTCGCCGAGTGGCCGTCCGGCGACGCCGGCGCGCCGACCGTCGCCGTCTACGGCCACCACGACGTGCAGCCGGTGACGCCGCTGGAGCTGTGGGACACCCCGCCGTTCGAGCCGACGGTCAAGGGGGACCGCCTCTACGCGCGCGGTGCCGCCGACGACAAGGGGCAGCTGGCCTTCCACCTGCTCGGTCTGCGGGCGCACCTGGCCGTGACCGGGCGGACCGCGCCGGCGGTGAACCTGAAGATCATCGCCGAGGGCGAGGAGGAGTCGGGTTCGCCGAACTTCCGCGCGTTGCTGGAGGACAAGCGGGACCGCGTGAAGGCGGACGTCGTCGTGGTCTCCGACACCGGCATGTGGGACCGCGAGACGCCGTCCACCTGCACCGGCATGCGGGGCATGATCACCGGCCAGATCGACCTGCGGGGCCCGGCCAACGACGTGCACTCCGGCTCGTTCGGCGGCGCGATCCCGAACCCGCTGACCGAGCTGGTGCGCCTGCTGGGCCGGGTGCACGACGACGACAAGCGCGTGGTGATCCCCGGGTTCTACGACGGCGTCGTCGAGCTCACCGAGACCGACCGCGAGATGTTCGCCAAGCTCCCCTTCGACGAGCAGGCCTGGCTGGGCAACGCCAAGTCCGCCGCGACTGCCGGCGAGGCCGGGTTCACCACGCTGGAGCGGGTCTGGGCACGGCCGACGTTCGAGCTGAACGGCTTCTGGGGCGGCCACACCGGCCCCGGCCACAAGACCATCGTGCCGTCCGCGGCGCACGCCAAGATCTCGATGCGCCTCGTCGCCGGCCAGGAGCCGCTGGACGTCGCGAAGAAGTTCGAGGACTGGTTCTACGCCAACATCCCGGCCGGCCTCACCGGCGCGCACCACTGGGAGTCCGACGGCGTGAAGCCCTGCATGACCCCGCTGGACCACCCGGCCGTGCAGGCGATCACCCGCTCCATGGGCAAGGCCTTCGGCGAGCCCGACGACCCGCGCGAGGTGCTCTTCACCCGCGAGGGCGGCTCCGGCCCGGAGGCTGACCTGCAGGAAGTCATCGAGGCGCCGGTGGTGTTCCTCGGGGTGTCGCTGCCTTCGGACGGCTGGCACTCGCCGAACGAGAGCATGACGATTCCGCTGCTGCTCAAGGGCGCCGAGGCGGCCGCCTACCTGTGGTCGGACTTGGCCGAGGCGTCGGACGAGAAGCGCTGACGGCGGCCGGGACGGTTCGGGGAGGACGCACGATGAGCGGCCAGACACGGTTCTTCGAAGGCGAGCTCGGCCGGATGCTCCTGGCGCGGTCGGTCGTCGACCGCGCCGGCGAGCGGCGCACCGACGACGATTGGCTGGCCGCGGCCTGGGCCGACCCGGGCACCCGGGTGTTCGCGGTCGACGACAGCCGGGCCGAGGCGGTCCTGGACCCGGAAGCGGGTCTGGTCTTCCACCCCGGCGCGGTCTTCGACGCGCTCTACCCGGACGCCCAGCGCTACTTCCTCGGGCTGGACGACGAGGACGTCGCCTACTTCGCGGTCAGCGTCGGCACGCCCGGCCCGGACGGCCTGCCGACGGCCTCCACCGCCGGCTCCGCCTCCACCCCGGGCGCGGCGCTGACCTCGCCGCGGCCGCCGGCCGCCGAGGAGGCGCCGGCGCTGGGCGACCTGCGGCACGTCCGCGAGGTCGCGGCGGCGCTGCCGGACCGCGACGGCGGCCTGCTGGCGCACGCCGTCGGCCTGGACAACTGGCACCGCACGCACAGCTTCTGCGGCGTGTGCGGGCACCGGACGCGCGTGACCTACGCCGGCTCGGTCCGCAAGTGCGACCACTGCGGCACCGAGCACTACCCGCGCACGGACCCGGCCGTCATCATGGCCGTCACCGACCCGGACGACCGGCTGCTGCTGGCCCGGAACGCGTCGTGGCCGCCGAACCGGGCCTCGGTGCTGGCGGGCTTCGTCGAGCCCGGAGAGACGCTGGAGGCGGCGGTCGCGCGCGAGTGCGCGGAGGAGGCCGGACTGCGCATCACCTCGGTGCGCTACCTCGGCAGCCAGCCCTGGCCGCTGCCGCGCTCCCTGATGCTCGGCTTCACCGCCACCGTCGAGGACCCCACGCTGCACCTGGACGGCGCCGAACTCGACTGGGCCAAGTGGTACTCGCGAGCGGAGCTGAAGGAGGCCGTCAACACCGGTGAACTCCTGATGCTGCCTACCGAGATCTCGATCGCGCGCCGCCTGGTCGACCACTGGTACGGCGGCGATCCGGTCGCGTCCTGAGCTTCCACCCTCATCGGATTCGCCGGCGACTCAGGCTTCTTTTAGAGAACCATTGGTAGTGTCGTCGGCGTTGAAGGGAGGGGAGGCGACGCCATGCTGATACGCCCACGCGGGGGCCGGGTGATCAAGAGCCGAGTGCTGTCGACGCTGGTCGCACTGACGACCGTGGCATCGTTGACCGCCGCCTGCTCCAGCTCGGGGGTCATCGGGGAGTCGTCCGCCACCGGGGATTTCGGCAAGGACTTCGTCGGCTCGGTGCTCAGCCCGAACGCGCCGTCCGCGGCCGGCGGCGCCCATCAGGGCAAGGACGGCGGACTGACCGGACAGCAGTCGCTGCCCTCGTTCGACAACGCCCCGCTGCCGCAGCCGATCACGGCGCACCAGCTGCCGGGCCCGTACACCACGCCCAGCGGCGCGGTGACCGGCAAGCTCTTCTTCTACCGGCAGGGCGACGCCAACTCCGGGAACTACTACGTGTGCTCCGGCACCGTGATCAAGAGCCAGAACGCCAGCCTGGTGTGGACCGCGGGGCACTGCGTCCACGACGGCAAGGGCGGGACCTGGCACCTGGACATGGTGTTCGTCCCGGCCTTCGACAACGCCGACGGCGACCCGAACGTCGACCCCAGCGACCTGTCGGCGTACGCCCCGCTCGGCACCTTCCCGGCGGTCCACGTCTGGACCTCGCCGGAGTGGGTCAAGACCGGCGACGAGCACGGCGGCGACCTGGCGCACGACTACGCGGTGATCGAGGTCGGCCGCAACAGCGACGGCCAGACCCTGGACTCGGCGGTGGAGTCGGCAGGCGCGAAGCCGGTGCCGATGTGGTTCAACGCCCCGACCGCGCAGGGCAAGACACCGCCGATCTCGATCCGCGGCTATCCGGCGGCGCAGCCCTTCAACGGGATGTCGCAGTGGGGATGCACGGCCGACTCGGTGCAACTGCTGAACGTCACCGAACTCGGGCCGCAGGCGAAGGAGTACCGCGCCGGCTGCGATCTCACCGGCGGCGCTTCGGGCGGCGGCTGGTTCGCCCGGGCGCCGGGGCAGGCTGCGGGCGAGATGTCGTTGGTGACCAACACGTCCGTCGGCAGCGCGCACAACGCGCACAGCGGGAACTGGCTCGCCGGGCCGTATCTGGACGCGAGTGCGAAGCAGCTCTACAACATCGCGAACGGGTCGCCGGCGCCCTGAGGCGGGGCCTGAAGGCTGTGCGGCTAGCGGCCGTTGCTCCCGCTGCTGTTGCCTCCGCTGCTGCTCGAGGCCGCATGCCCACTCGTCGTCGTCGCCGGACACACCGGCCCTGACGCATGCGTGTGCGTGGTCACCGCGATGCCCACGACGATGAGGGCGAGAAAGACGCCTGCTGTCTTGGTCATGACTCCAGGTGTAGTCGCGGGGTGACCGGCTCGTCACGCAGAGTCCGCATATCCCACCCGAAGGTGGTCGACCCTTCCACCCGCGTTCCACCCCGGAGTCAACCCGTGGGTTGACGCTGCTCGCGGCGACGCTCGGTAACTTCGCAGACGAACCCGAGAACGGGGACGTCAGCGCATCTTTGGAAGGCCTGGGAGGCCATCATGTTCATCGTTTTCATCATCCGCCGCCTGATACGCCTCTTCCGCAACGGCCAGCGGTAGCGAACCGGACAGACGCGAGCGTGATCGGGCACGCCGAAGCCTCCGGTCCGGCGGGACCGGAGGCTCGTCGCGCCGCAGCTCGTTGCCGGCCGGCGGCGCCGCCAAGGTCGGCAGCGTCAAGGTCGGCAGCGTCAGCGAGGCCAGCGTCTTGCCCGCGCCAGCGGCACGGACGCGACAAACCTCCGGTCCCGGGGACCGGAGGCTCGTCGCGGTGGTGGAACCGCGCGCCGGCTCAGAGCCCGGCAGCCGCCTTCACCTGGGCCAGCGAAGGATTCGTCATCGCGACCTTCTCCCCGCCCGGCGCCACGACCACGACGGTCGGGACGGTCTGGTTGCCGCCGTTGACGCTCATCACGTAGTCCGCGGCGTCCGGGACCTGCTCGATGTCGACCTCGGTGTATCCGATGCCCTCGCGCTCGAGCTGGCTCTTCAGCCGGCGGCAGTAACCGCACCAGGTCGTCGAGTACATCGTGATCTGGTCGTTCATCTTCCACTTCCTCATCGGCTGTCGGGAACATCCAGGGGGTGCAACCAGCGCGGGGGGCTGATTCTTCCGCATGGTCGCGTTCTGGGTGTCGGTGATGGATGCGAACATGGACGGATGCCGCAGACTCAATCCGGCTCCGGACCGGTTCCCGTCGCCGCGCTGCTCGACGCGCTCGATCCGGAGCAGCGTGCCGTGGTCGAGGCGCTGCACGGTCCGGTGTGCGTGCTGGCCGGGGCCGGGACCGGCAAGACGCGGGCCATCACGTACCGCATCGCCTATGGCGTGGCGACCGGGGAGTACATCCCGAGCCAGGTGCTGGCGGTCACCTTCACGCAGCGGGCCGCCGGGGAGATGCGGGGGCGGCTGCGGCAGCTGGGCGCCGGGGGCGTGCAGGCGCGGACGTTCCACGCCGCGGCGCTGCGGCAGCTCCAGTACTTCTGGCCCAAGGCCGTCGGGGGGCCGAATCCGCAGCTGATCGACTCCAAGATCCCGCTGGTCTCCGAGGCGGTGCGGCGGCTGCGGCTGAACGCCGAGCGTGCCGAGCTGCGGGACCTGGCCGGGGAGATCGAGTGGGCCAAGTCGACGCAGGTGGTGGCCGACGACTATGCCGCGGCCGCGGCCAAGGCGCTGCGGACGCCGCCGCGCGACGCCGCCGAGGTGGCCAAGGTCTACGCCGAGTACGAGAGCGCCAAGCGGGACCGCAACGCCATCGACTTCGAGGACGTGCTCCTGCTCACCATCGGGATCATGGAGGAGCGCCCGGACATCGCCGCGACCGTGCGGAACCAGTACCGCTTCTTCACCGTCGACGAGTACCAGGACGTCAACCCCCTGCAACAGCGCCTGCTGGACTGCTGGCTGGGGGACCGGGCCGACGTGTGCGTGGTCGGCGACGCCAGCCAGACCATCTACTCCTTCACCGGCGCCGACCCGCGCTACCTGCTGGACTTCGCCGACCGCTTCGACGACCCGACCATGGTCAAGCTGGTCCGCGACTACCGCTCCACGCCGCAGGTCGTCGCGCTGGCCAACGCCCTGCTGGACCGGGCCGAGGGCCGGGCCGCCAAGGCCCGGGTCCAGCTGATCGCGCAGCGGGCCGACGGGCCGCGGCCGAAGTTCGCCGAGCACCCCGACGCCGAGACCGAGGCGCGCGAGGTGGCGCGGGAGATCAAGAAGCTGGTGGACGCCGGCGTCCGGCTCTCCGAGATCGCCGTGCTCTACCGGATCAACGCGCAGTCCGAGGAGTACGAGCAGGCGCTCAGCGACGCCGGCGTGCCCTACATACTGCGCGGCGTCGAGCGCTTCTTCGAGCGCCCCGAGGTCCGCGAGGCGATCCAGGTCTGGCTGCGCGGGGCCGCCAAGGCCCGGTCCGACCACGCCTCCGACACGCTGCCGGGGCGGTCCGGGCCGGACGGCGCGCCGGACGACGACGAGGGCGGCGACCTGGCCTCCGAGGTCCGCGCCATCTTCTCCAGCCACGGCTGGACCCCGCTGGCGCCCAAGGGCGCCGGGCGCCTGCGCGACCGCTGGGAGTCGCTGGCCGCGCTGGTGGCCCTGGCTGAGGAGTACGGCCGCACGCATCCGGACGCCGGCCTCGACCGGTTCAGCGCCGAGCTGCGCGAGCGCGCCGACGCCCAGCACGCGCCGACCGTCGAGGGCGTGACGCTGTCCACCTTCCACGCCGCCAAGGGCCTGGAATGGGACGCGGTCTTCCTGGTCGGCATGACCGAGGGCATGATGCCGATCACCTACGCCGAGACCCCGGAGCAGATCGAGGAGGAGCGGCGGCTGCTCTATGTCGGGGTCACCCGGGCCCGGGAGCGGCTGTTCCTGTCCTGGTCGCTTGCGCGCTCGCCGGGCGGCCGGGCCTCGCGCAGTCCCTCGCGCTTCCTGGACGGCCTGCGCGGCGGCGTGGGGCGCGACACCCGGGAGGGCGCGGCGGGCGGCGTCATAAGGGGCGGCGGCTCAGCGCGGCGGCGAGGTTCCGGCGGCTCCGGCGGTTCGAGCGACGCCGAGGACCGGCCCTCGCGCCGGATCGTCGAACCGATCACCTGCCGGGTGTGTCACAAGTCCCTGATCGACCCGGCCGAGCGCAAGATCGGCCGCTGCGAGACCTGCCCCAGCGACCTGAGCCCGGAGCTGTACGAGGCGCTGCGGGAATGGCGCTCGGGGCAGGCGAAGCAGCAGAAGCTGCCCGCCTACTGCATCTTCACCGACGCCACGCTGACCGCGATCGGCGAGACCCGGCCGGCCACGCCCGCCGCGCTGACCCGGATCGCCGGAGTCGGCAAGGCGAAGGCGGACCGCTACGGCGAGGAGGTGCTGGGGCTCATCGAGAGCCACGGTCACAGCATGGGGCAGACCGCCGCCAGCTGAGTCAGCAGCGTGGACTGCAGGTCGGCGGTGCCCGGCGTGACCCCGTCGAAGACCGCCTGGGCCGTGATGGAAAGCGGCGTCGGGGTGGTCTGGAACCGCGGGTCGACCGGCTGCAGCCCGATCGGCGTGGCCGCGTTCAGCGCCTCCGGGGCCTGCGTGGCGCCGCCCCGGACGGCCAGGTAGGTGCCGAACGCGTCGCAGTCGGTGATCCGGTCCGTGACGTTCACGTCCAGGCCCTGGCTCCCGATCTGCTCCGGACCGGCCAGGTCGGTCTGCGCGCTCACGCCGGGGACGGCCGGCGGCTTCGCCAGCACCACCGCCATCTGCGCGGCGTCGGGGCTGTTGTCGATGTGCAGGGTGTAGCCCACCACGGGGTTGCGCTGGCTCGCGTCGCCGGGGCTCGCCGTGGCGCTCACCCGGGGCGGGATCATGGTCAGCACGTCGCCGCAGAGCTGGTAGAAACTGCTGGTCGAGGTGGTGCTGAAGCCGTCCACCTCGGTGAAGACGCCGTTCGACGCCAGCGGGAGGGCGCTGGGGTGCCCGGCGTCGAAGGCCAGCGGCAGGGAGGTCGGGGCGCCGGCGGCCTTGCCGTCCGCAGCCGGGGTGCGCACGGTCAGCGTCACGCCCGAGGGGTACCGCGGCAGGTCCGCGGCGGTGCAGTGCACGGCGACGCGGCTGGTCAGGGACTCCGAGTCGCCGGGGGCGAGGGTCGTGGCCGGCGCGGCGGCGACCACGTCGACCCCGGGTACCGCGATCCCGACGGCGGTGACCTGCAACGGCTTCGCGCCGTCGTTGCGCACCGCGACGGTGAAGTCGGCGGACAGCGGGGTCTGGAAGGTGCCGGGCGCGCCGATGTCCTGGGAGATGTCCCCGCCGAAGTTCATGCTGGCGCCGCCGCCCAGCAGGTGCAGCAGGACCCGGTCCTGGGTGCGGGTCTGGGCGTGGTCGAGGTCGCGGCTGTGCACCGCCACGCCGGTCGCGCCGGCGCCGGCCGCTATCGCGACCGCGAGCAGGGCGGCCAGGCCCAGACGGCGCCGGCGGTCCGGGTCGATCTCTTCCCCGGCGCCCAGCGGGGTGCGCTCGCGCAGCCGGTGCAGGGCGGAGGCCAGGCGGTGCGGGGGTGCCGCGACGGCCGGGCCGGCCGGCGGGTCGAGGAGTTCGTCCTCGGACTCGATCAGATCGGTCATGGGCACGCCGCCTTCTCCTGCTGGACGATGTCCGCGGCCAGCCGCAGCGAGCCGGACAGCGCCTGGTCTATGAACACCGGCTGCGGCGGGCTGCCGTTCAGGTCGTCCACTTCGAGCATGGTCTCGCCGAGCACCGAGACGCCGGCCAGGACGCTGGTGCAGTTGTGGATGTCGATCGTCAGCTGGGCCGGCGCGCTCGCGCCGGCGGCGAGCTTGAGGGGCGAGGGGAGCCAGTCGGTGCGCAGCTGGTTGTCGTCCAGGAAGGACACGTCGGCGCGCTTGGTCAGGGTCACGGCGTGGTTGCTGGTGTTCTTCACCGTGAAGTCGAGCACGAACACCCCGTCGGATGTGGGGGAATGGACCTTGACGTAGGTGAAGGCGACGTCGGTCGTGAACCGCGCGGTGCCGCCGAGGGCCAGGCGCTGGGCGCGGTCGGCCGTGAACTGGCTGCAGGCCCCGGCGTCGGCGGAGACGATCTGCGGGCCGGCCGTGCTGCCGGGCCTGGTGAACGTCATCAGCCCGCTGTTCGCGGACGGCGGGGCGGACGTGGCGACCCGGGTCGGCAGGGTCAGGGAGCGCAGGTCGCCGTCGCCGTCGCGGACCGCGACGTGCAGCGCCGGGAACGCCAGCGAGGGCCCGCCCCCGGTGCCGGCGGTGTCGCCGAACATCCCGGTCTGCTGGGCCATGAGCACCATCGGGCAGAACAGCTTGGCGGTGAGCGCGACCCTGGCGGTGCCGCCGCCGGGGATCCGGGGCGAGCCGCCGACCGGCTTCCAGGCGGTGCTGGTCATCAGGGTTCCGGCGTCGACGCCCACGGAGTCCAGGGTCACCGCGTCCGGGCCGTTGTTGGCGATCTCGACGACGTACTGGCCGACCGCGGAGGAGTCCTGGGAGTTGTAGGAGGCGGCCGCGGGGTCGCCGTTCACCACGGAGTCGACGGCCAGCGAGACCACCTCGGCGCGGTCGGCCGCGCCGGCGACGTTGTCGAACCAGGCGGTGCAGGCGCCGCCGATGCCGCAAGCCAGGACCACCGCCGCGGCGGTGGCCGCGATCTCGCGGCGCGAGCGGCGCAGCCGGCGGCCGCCCGCGCGGACGGCGGCCACGCGCTCCCGGAACGTCAGGCTCGGCTGCTTGGCCCCGGACTCGTCGGACGCGTCCGGGCCGTTCTCGTCGTCGATCCACTCGAAGACTTCTTCGCCGTCCTCGACCGGGCCGAAGACGTCATCGTCCTCCGGGTCGCCGACGGCACCGTGGTTCCTGTCCATCCCGCCCCTGTATCCCTCGCCCTTTAACGGTGGTGCGCCCCGTCGCCACTCATCCTCGCCCCATACTCGCCCATCTTCCTCCGAAGTTTTCCAGAAAGTTGGCGTGAAAGGGGTGACAGGCCCGTGCGGCTCTGACAGCATGGTCAGCGTCGAGGTTGGGGGCAACTGTGTCGACCATGGTGGGGGCCATCGGAGCCGAAAGTTCTGGCTCAAGGGCGTAACCGCAGGTCAAAAATAGTTTGCGGCCCTGTACGGGGATCACTTAACCTTCCGATGCGGGCGAGAGATCGCCCGGGCGCAGCACTGTGTGCGGCTCAACTGAACATCCCATCTGTAAGACGTGTGGTGCCGACTGCCAGCGGCTCCGTCCACACCAAGCGAAGTGAAGGAGGCGAATTTCGATGAGGTACATGACCGACGTTGTTGTCGACGACGTGCAGGCGATGACCCCTGCGCCGGTTTACCGCGCGTTCGAGGAGTTCGCCGCCGCTTGCCGCCTGGTGTCGGGGCAGGAGTGCTTCGGCTCGGCCGCCGCCGTCTGGCAGGTGGAGTCCGTCTCCGGTACCGGCCTGGCCGGTGCGGCCGGCTTCCTGGGGCTCGTCGCCCTGGGCGAAGGCCTGCTGGAGCGGCACGGCTATGTCGGTCAGCTGGGACAAGAGCGTCCGCGTCCGGCCTTCCAGCCGGCTCCGGCCCCCTTGACGGGCCGGGTCCTGGAGGACCCGCAGGCGCCGAACGGCAGCGGTATCGACGGCAGTGGCACCTCCGAGCGCGACTACGACGGCAACGACAGCAGCAAGGGCGACAACGGCTCCAAGCCGGTGAGCCACAGGGACTTCCGCACTTCCAGTCCACCTGGATGAAGAGAGTTATCTTCAGCCCGGCAGGACTTGAGGCCGCGGAATCCCGATAAGGGATCCGCGGCCTTCGTGTTTCCCAGCACGACAGTACGGCCCGTGACGGTGACCCCGGATCGGGAGCGGTACCGCAAGAGACCGGCCTGAAGAACTCAAGCCGGAAGAAACCGACTGACGAGGTGACTCACAGTGCAGAACGTGTTCGACACGGTCGTCGAGCAGACCGACACCACCCTGCCCTGCCGGGCTTACGACCCTGAGGTGTTCTTCGCCGAGACCCCGGCCGACGTCGAGTTCGCCAAGGCGATCTGCGTCGAGTGCCCGGTGAAGGCCGCCTGCCTGGCTGGCGCCCTCGAGCGCCGCGAGCCGTGGGGGGTCTGGGGCGGTGAGCTCTTCGTCCAGGGTGTGATCGTGGCCCGCAAGCGGCCGCGTGGGCGTCCCCGCAAGGACGCCGCCCTGGTCGAGGCCCAGATCGCCGTCGAGGCCGCCGCCGCGGTCGAGGCCGCCAAGAAGGTCGCGATCCCGGCATGAGCGTCCACGGTCTTCCGCGTCAGCGCATGCTGCAGAACCCCGGCCGCCGTGCCGCGAGCCCGCAGCAGGCCCAGCAGGACACGCAGTTCCAGCAGTACCCGAGACAGATTTCAGCGACCGCCGAGACCGGCGATCCCACAAGGAGTTTCAAGATGCTATTCCAATACGAAGAAGCCGCACGATACCGATCACAGGAGCTGCGCGACGAGGCTGACCGCCAGCGGCTGCTGCGAGAGGCGAGTCGTCTGCGCCGGGAGAGCGGGCGCCGTGCGCGCCGGACGCTCGCCGGGTTGTTCCTGAACTGACGGAGCACCGGTACCGGCGGCGCAGGCCGCGAAAACGGTTACCCGGCTGCCGGGGCGGGATCGGGGGTCCTTCCGGCGGTGCGGACACATGGCGAGAGCGGGTCTCAGGTTTCTGAGACCCGCTCTCGGGCTTTGTGGCGGCGGTTCGGCTTGCGGCAGAAGGATTTCGCGCGGCGGCGAGGCGCGCCAGACGCCCGATGCGAGGAGTCGGTGAGGAGAGGCGCTGCTGTCAGGGCCGCTTGGTCGGCAGAGGTCGCAGGCCCGGCCAGCGCTGGAGCATGGCTTCGCGCATCCGCTCGGCGAGCAGCGCCGTCTCGCGGAGTGGTCCGTCGCCGAGCCGGCCCACCACGCCGAGCCGGTAGGCGAGCCGGTCCCGGGCGCTGACCGTCCACAACTTCCAGTCCTCGACGGTCAGCCGCGCGAGGTGGTCCGCCGTCTCGCGGTGGGCGCGCTGGACCAGGGCGTCGCCGCGGATCGTCCAGCCCGCGCAGGCGTCGGCGAGTTCGTGCTCGTCGATCACGCGGCCGGTGGCCGCGGCGTAGGCCGCCTCGGCCTCGGCGATCAGCTCGGGCGGCTGCGCGGTCGCGCACCAGCAGGTCGGGAACGCGATGCGGAGGTAGGCCAGCTCGACGGTGCCGTCGCCGAGCGCGGCCTGCTCGAAGTCGACGAAGCGGACGCCGTCCGCGGTGTGCAGGTCGTTGGCCGGGCAGGGGTCGCCGTGGAGCAGGTCCCCGCGCGCGGAGCGGGCCGCGAGCCGGGTCAGCATGGCTTCCAGTTCGGTGCCGACTTCATCCGAAACCGGGATGCCGAGCCACGCGGCCAGCTTCAGGAACGCCTCGATGTCCGCGCTTGTCGGCCCGGACCAGGTCGGCAGATCGACGCCCTCGGTCGGTGTGCTGTGCAGGCGGCCCAGCGCCGAGGCGTAGCCGATGACCCAGTCCGCGGCGGGCTTTTGCTCCTCGATGGACTCCGTCACCAGCACGCGCTCGGCCGGATCGGTGCCGAGGAGCCGCGGCACCACCGCCGGCTGCACGACCGACGCGGCCTGAATCGCCGCGACCTCGTGGGCGTAGCGCTCCTCCGCACCGGGGCCGGCGACCAGCTGTTTGATCACCGCCGGCGTGCCATCCAGTCTTGCGCGCCAGACCTCTGAGCGCGGGCTGCTGGCGAGCGATCGCACCCGCTTCGGGCTGCCGAGCAGGGCGGTCAGTTCGTCGCCGAGAGGGGGTGCTGAGCGCATGCCTCATCGTGGCACGCGCTCAGTGTTCTGCGAGCTGCCGAACTACTTCCGCACCGGTGAGACGCCCAGCGACATCCCCACCAGCCCGCGGCTCCGGGTGGCGATCTTGTCCGCGATCCCGATCAGCACCTGCGCCGCCGGCGACTCCGGGGCCGAGACGGTCAGCGGCTGGCCGTTGTCGCCGCCCTCGCGCAGCCGCACGTCGATCGGGACCTGGCCGAGCACCGGGACCTTGGTGCCGGTGGCCCGGGTCAGGGCCTCGGCCACGGTTTCGCCGCCGCCGCTGCCGAAGACGTCCACCTGCTCGCCGCAGTGCGGGCAGGGCATCCAGGACATGTTCTCGATGACGCCGGTGATGCGCTGGCGGGTCTGCACGGCGATGGTGCCGGCGCGCTCGGCCACCTCGGCGGCGGCCTGCTGCGGGGTGGTGACCACCAGGATCTCCGCGTTCGGGACCAGCTGGGCCACCGAGATGGCGATGTCGCCGGTGCCCGGGGGCAGGTCCAGCAGCAGCACGTCCAGGTCGCCCCAGTAGACGTCGCCCAGGAACTGCTGGATCGCGCGGTGCAGCATCGGGCCGCGCCAGACCACCGGGGAGTTGCCCGGGGTGAACATGCCGATGGAGATGACCTTCACGCCCGAGGGCGCGGTCGGCGCCAGGATCATGTCGTCGATCGGGGTCGGGGGCTCGGTCACGCCGAGCATGCGCGGGATCGAGTGGCCGTAGATGTCGGCGTCCACGACGCCGACCTTCAGGCCCTTCGCGACCAGCGCCGCGGCCAGGTTCACGGTGACCGAGGACTTGCCGACGCCGCCCTTGCCGGAGGCGATCGCGTAGACCCGGGTCAGGCTGCCGGGCTGGGCGAACGGGATCTCCCGGTCGACCTGGCCGCCGCGCAGCTTGGTCTTGAGCGCGTCGCGCTGCTCCGAGCTCATCACGTCCAGCTCGACCTCGACCGCGGTGACGCCGTCGATCGCGCCGACCTCGCGCTTGATGTCGTTGGTCAGCCGGTCCTTCATCGGACAGCCGGCGACCGTGAGGAAGATGGCCACCTGGACGGCGCCGTCGGCGGCGACGTGGACCTCTTTCACCATGTCCAGCTCGGTGATGGAGCGGTGGATCTCAGGGTCCTGGACCTTCGAGAGCGCCTTGTGGATGGCGTCCTCGGTGATCCCGTGCTCGACGGTGATACTCATGCACACGATGCTACGTCTTCCCCGCACGGTGACGGAGGCCGCCTTGTATGCGCTGCGTCACGCACCACACTCCAACTTGTACAACCGACACCGCGTCTCATTACGCGGCGACAGACGTGAGACGCACCACCCAAGGGCTATATTGAATCGCGTACAGCCCACATCACAGCGTCGTGGAATCCGGGCGAATTCACTCCTGACCTGCGAGAAGGAAGAGCTGTCGTGACGAAGCCTGTGGTGTCCGAGAAACCCGTCGTCCTGATCGCCGAGGAACTGTCGCCGGCCACGGTCGACGCGCTCGGCCCCGATTTCGAGATCCGGCACTGCAACGGCGCCGACCGCGCCGAGCTGCTCGCCGCGCTGCCCGAGGCCGACGCCCTGCTGGTCCGCTCCGCGACCCAGGTGAACGCCGAGGCGCTGGCCGTGGCCGGCAAGCTGAAGGTGGTCGCCCGGGCCGGCGTCGGGCTGGACAACGTGGACGTCGGCGCCGCCACCAAGGCCGGCGTCATGGTGGTGAACGCCCCCACCTCGAACATCACCTCGGCCGCGGAGCTGGCCATCGCGCTGCTGCTGGCCACCGCGCGGCACATCCCCAAGGCCAACGCCTCGCTGAAGTCCGGCAAGTGGGAGCGCAGCAAGTTCACCGGCGTGGAGCTGGACGAGAAGGTCGTCGGCATCGTCGGCTTCGGCCGGATCGGGCAGCTGGTCGCGCAGCGGCTGGCGCCGTTCGGCGTGCGGCTGCTGGCCTACGACCCGTACGTGCAGCCGGCCCGGGCCGGGCAGCTCGGCGCGAAGGTCGTGAGCCTGGACGAGCTGCTGGCCGAGTCCGACTTCATCACCGTGCACCTGCCGAAGACGCCGGAGACCCTCGGGCTCATCGGCGAGGAGGCGCTGACCAAGGTGAAGCCGGGCGTGCGGATCATCAACGCGGCCCGCGGCGGCATCGTGGACGAGGCCGCGCTGGCCATCGCGATCAAGGAGGGCCGGGTCGGCGGCGCCGGCGTGGACGTGTTCGTCACCGAGCCGTGCACCGAGTCCCCGCTGTTCGACCTGGACCAGGTCGTCGTGACCCCGCACCTGGGCGCCTCGACGGACGAGGCCCAGGAGAAGGCCGGCATCGCGGTGGCCAAGTCGGTGCGCCTGGCGCTGGCCGGCGAGCTGGTCCCGGACGCGGTGAACGTGCAGGGCGGCACCATCGCCGAGGACGTGCGCCCCGGCCTGCCGCTGGCCGAGCGCCTGGGCCGGGTGTTCACCGCCCTGGCCGGCGCCGCGCCGACCCAGCTGGACGTGATCGTCCGCGGCGAGATCACCCAGCACGACGTGAAGGTGCTGGAGCTGGCCGCGCTCAAGGGCGTGTTCGCCGACGTGGTCGAGCACTCGGTGTCCTACGTGAACGCCCCGCTGCTGGCCACCGAGCGCGGCATGGAGGTGCGCCTGACCACCAGCTCGGACAGCCCGGACTACCGCAACATGACCACGGTCCGCGGCGTCCTGGCCGACGGCTCGGTGGTGTCGGTGTCGGGGACCGTCACCGGCCCGCGCCTGGTGGAGAAGATCGTCGAGGTCGACGACTTCCAGCTCGACGTCACCATCGCCGAGCACCTGCTCTTCCTGCGCTACACCGACCGTCCCGGCGTGGTCGGCCAGCTCGGCGGGGTCCTGGGCGCCGCGGGCATCAACATCGGCGGCATGCAGGTCGCCCGCGCCGCCAAGGGCGGCGAGGCGCTGGTCGCGCTGACCGTCGACTCGGTGGTGCCGGCCGGGCTGCTGGAGGAGATCAAGGCGGCCATCGGCGCGACGGCGGTGCACAGCATCTCGCTGGAGAACTGAGCGGGGCCGGCGGGAGCCGGTGAATGAGAATGCTGCGACGGGCGGTTCCGGGATTCCGGAGCCGCCCGTCGGCGTGCCGGGCCGCACCGGCCGCGCGAGCACGAGCCGGGACAACCCTTTTGCCTGGCTTGCCGACGTGCCCCGGCGGTGGCGCCGCCGCGCGGATCGCTACTCCGGCAGCCGGCCCCAGGCCGTGATGTGCGTCAGCGACAGGTCCACCACCTCGGGATCCTGCAACAGCCGCCGCGCCTCCCGGTACACCGCCTCGTCCAGCTCCATCCGCGGCCACAGCTGGTCCCAGGTCCGCAGCCAGAACTCGTTCGCCGCGGCGCCCGCGCGCAGCGCCGGGGTCGCGGCGTCCACGCCGATGTCGGTCAGGCCCAGGTCGCGCAGCCGGCCCGGGTAGTCGCGGGCGAAGTGGAAGTCGGTGCCGATGGTGGTGTTCAGCATGCGGCGCATCGCGGTGAAGGTCTGGCGGAGCGCCTGGTGCGCCGAGGAGTGGGTGGCGAAGTCCACGTCGTCGCCGACCATCAGCCAGCCGCCGGGGCGGACCCAGGAGGCCAGGCGGGCCAGCAGGGCGGTGCGCTGCGGGGTGTGCATCAGCATGGTGCGACAGTGCACGAGGTCGTACCGGCCCGGCTCGGCGTCCAGGGCGTCGGCCTCCAGGTCTTCGAGGTTCGAGGGGTTCGCGGAGTAGTGCAGCATCCGCGTGCTGCGGTCCAGGGCCGTCACGGTGCCCTCCGGGGCCACGGCGGCGGCCAGCCAACGGGCCACGGAGCCGAGGCCCGTGCCGACGTCCAGACACCGCCATCCGGGGGACACGCCGAGGGCCTTCAGGCAGCGGAAGGTGTGGTCGTCGTACATCGCCGCGAGGGCCGACAGGCGGGGGATCTCCGTGGTCAGGCGCTCCGGGCGGAAGAGGCGGTCGCCGTAGCGCTCGCGGGGCTGTTCGGGCTGGTGCGCGCGGGTTCCGTGGCGGTGCGCGGGGGCCTGGCTCATAGCTCCTGATTCTTCGCCCGCGGGGCGGAAGCGGCACTCGGACGGCGAACGGGGACGGAGTGGGGCGCTTCGCGGTGGTCTCACATCGTAAGAACATCCGCCCGCGACGCAGACAAGATTTAGTCGGATGTCCTAGTGTTTTCCTTGCGCCGCAGGCCACCCTTACCGCGGTAGTCGATTCTCAGCAGTACTCCGGCACCCCTTCGGAGTCGTCCTCCCCATTACGACGACAATTCCGCATCTCGAGTCTGTCTGGAGTCCGCCATGACCCGCACCCGCCGTCCCCGTCACACTTCCGCCGCGTCCTCCGAGGCGGCCGCGGCCGCCCGCGAGGCACTGCAGCAGGCGCTGGACCGGCGCAGCCGCTGAGGCCCGCTGTCCAGATAGCGAACGCTCGCAGCTTGCCCATCGAGACACGGTCTACCGTAGGACCATGACAGCACCCTCTTCCATCCGGCTGGCCGTGATCCCCGGCGACGGCATCGGCGTCGAGGTCACCGCCGAGGCCCTGAAGGTCCTGCAGGCCGCGCTGCCGCAGGACGTGAAGGTGGAGGGCACCGAGTACGACCTCGGGGCCCGCCGCTACCACGCCACCGGCGAGACGCTTCCGGACGAGGTGCTCGACGAGCTCAAGGGCTACGACGCGATCCTGCTCGGCGCGATCGGCGACCCGAGCGTGCCCTCCGGCGTGCTGGAGCGCGGGCTGCTGCTCAAGCTGCGCTTCGCGTTCGACCACCACGTCAACCTGCGGCCCTCGCGGCTGTTCCCGGGCGTACCGGGTCCGCTGAAGGAGCCCGGCGCGGTCGACTTCGTGGTGGTCCGCGAGGGCACCGAGGGTCCGTACACCGGCAACGGCGGGACCATCCGCAAGGGCACGGTGCACGAGGTGGCCACCGAGGTCAGCCTGAACACCGCCTACGGCGTCGAGCGCGTGGTGCGCGACGCCTTCGCCCGGGCCCAGGCCCGGCCGCGCAAGAAGCTGACGCTGGTCCACAAGACCAACGTGCTGGTCTTCGCCGGCTCTCTGTGGAGCCGGATCTTCACCGAGGTCGCCGCGGAGTTCCCCGAGGTGGCCACCGACTACCTGCACGTCGACGCCGCGACCATCTTCCTGGCCACCCAGCCGGAGCGGTTCGACGTGATCGTCACCGACAACCTGTTCGGCGACATCATCACCGACCTCGCCGCCGCCGTCACCGGCGGCATCGGGCTGGCGGCCTCCGGGAACCTGGACGTCACCGGCACGTTCCCGTCGATGTTCGAGCCCGTACACGGCTCGGCGCCGGACATCGCGGGGCAGGGCAAGGCGGATCCGACCGCCGCGGTGCTCTCCGCCGCCCTGCTCCTGGACCACCTCGGACGGACCAAGGCCAGCCCGGCCCTGTCCGAGTCCGCGCGCCGGATCGAGGCGGCCGTCGAGGCCGACCTCACCGAGCGCGCCACGCAGACCACGCCGCGGACGACCTCCGAGATCGGCGACGCGCTGGCGGCCAGGGCCGCCGGTTTGTAACACGCCGCTGTAACACATCCACACCCGGAGACCGGCCTGGCGGCAGCAGGATGCCAGGCCGGTTTGCGTCACGCCCGCGCCAGGGCGTGAACCGAGGTATGCCTCGACCCGCTCCTGAGGTACGGTCTCAGATAATGGGATTTTCCCTGGGAGGGGCGCTGCGAGCTGCGCACCTCGGCTGCACACCGGGCCAGAGCTGGCCGTCTAGGCCGTCAAGGAGGACGCGCGAGATGTCACTGACCATCGAACTTAAGCCGAGCAGCACCCCCAAGCCCGTTGAAGAGCGCGAGGCGCTGAAGGCGGTCGGCGGGTTCGGCCAGATCTTCTCCGACCACATGGTCACGATCCGCTACACCGAGGGCAAGGGCTGGCACGACGCCGTCCTGGCGGCCTACGGCCCGGTGAGCCTGGACCCGGCGGCCTCGGTCCTGCACTACGGCCAGGAGATCTTCGAGGGTCTGAAGGCGTTCCGGACCGACGACGGCCAGATCGTCTCCTTCCGCCCCGACGCCAACGCCGCGCGCTTCAACCGCAGCGCGGCCCGGATGGCGATGCCGGAGCTGCCCGAGGACCTGTTCCTGGCCGCCATCGACGCGCTGGTCAGCACCGACCGCGAGTGGGTGCCCGAGGGCGAGGGCCGCAGCCTGTACCTGCGCCCCTTCATGTTCGCCACGCAGGTCGGCCTCGGCGTGAACTCGCCGAGCAAGGAGTACCTGTTCATGCTGATCGCCGGTCCCGCCGGCTCCTACTTCGCCGGCGGCGTCAAGCCGGTGACGGTGTGGCTGTCCGAGGACTACGTGCGCGCGGTCAAGGGCGGTACCGGCGAGGCCAAGTGCGGCGGCAACTACGCGGCCAGCTTCCTGGCCCAGGCCCAGGCCGTGGAGCAGGGCTGCGACCAGGTGGTGTGGCTCGACGGCTTCGAGCACAAGTACGTCGAGGAGATGGGCAGCAACAACCTCTACTTCGTCTACGGCCAGGGCGCCGACGCGCGGCTGATGACGCCGGCGCTGACCGGTTCGCTGCTGCCCGGCATCACCCGCGACTCGCTCCTCAAGGTGGCCGCCGACCTCGGCATCCCGGCCGAGGAGGGGACCATCTCGGTCGAGCAGTGGCGCGACGGCGTGGCCTCCGGGGAGATCACCGAGGTGTTCGGCTGCGGCACCGCGGCCGTGGTGACGCCGCTGGGCAAGGTCAAGGGCAAGGACGGCGAGTTCACCATCGGGAACGGCGAGCCGGGCCCGGTGACGCTGAAGATCCGCGAGGCGCTGCTCGACATCCAGACCGGCAAGGCTCCGGACCTGCACCACTGGCTGCGCAAGATCGCCTAGTGGCGGGGTTTTCGCCGCTGTTCGGTTGAAACCGAGCGGGGCGCGCGAGAAGGTCGGGGAGTGACACAGCCTTTAAAGGTGACACAGACCCCGACCGACTCCGCGCCCCGCCGTTCGTTGTGGCGCCACCGCGACTTCCTGCTGCTGTGGGGCGGCCAGTCGGTCAGCGAGATCGGCAGCTCGGTCACCGTGCTGGCGCTGCCGTTGGCCGCCGTGGTGCTGCTGGACGCCAGCACCTTCCAGGTCGGCCTGCTCACCGCGATGAGCACGGTGCCGTTCCTGCTGGTCGCGCTGCCGGCCGGGGCCATGGTGGACCGGGCCGCGAAGCACCGGCTGATGATGTGGTGCGATCTGGGCCGGCTGCTGCTGATGGCCTCGGTGCCGCTGGCGACGCTGCCCGGGCTGCACCTGACCTACCTCCACCTGCTGATCGTCGCGCTGCTGGCCGGCGTGCTGACGGTGTTCTTCGACGTCGCCTACCAGAGCTACCTGCCGACCCTGCTGGAGCGGGAGGACCTGGTCGACGGCAATGGCAAGCTCGGCGTCACGCAGTCCTTCGCACAGTTCGCCGGGCCGTCGCTGGGCGGCGTGCTGGTCGGGGCGCTCGGCGCGGCGCGGGCGCTGGTCGCCGACGCGGCCAGCTACGGCCTGTCCGCGCTGTCGCTGCTGCTGATCCGGACGCCGGAGCAGCCGCCGCATCCCGGCCACAAGGAGCGCAGGATCCGGGACGACGTCAAGGAGGGCCTGCACTTCGTCCTCGGGCACCCGATCCTGCGCAAGGTCGTGGCCTGCACCGGCACCAGCAACCTGTTCAGCGCGATGATGCTGGCCGTGGAGATGCCCTTCATGGTCCGGGTGCTGCACCTCAAGGCGAGCGGCGTCGGCCTGCTGCTGACTCTGGCCGCGGTCGGCGGGATGGTCGGCGGCGTCGCCGCCGGGCCGTTGGCCAAGCGTTTCGGCAGCGCGCGGATCATCTGGCTGGCGCCGCTGGTGCTGGGGATCCCGGCGTTCCTGGCGCCGCTGGCGAGGCCTGGTTGGGCCGTGCTGCTCTACGGCGCCGGCCTGGCGTTCTTCGGGATGATGGCGGTCGTCTACAACGTCGCGCAGGTCTCCTACCGGCAGGCGATCACCCCGCACGCGCTGCTCGGGCGGATGAACGCCAGCGTCCGGTTCATCGTCTGGGGCACCATGCCGCTGGGCGCGCTGCTCGGCGGTGTGGTCGGCACCTGGCTCGGGCTGCGGCCCACGCTGTGGATCGCGGTGATCGGCAGTTACGTGGCCGTGGCCTGGGTGTTCTTCTCGCCGCTGCGCCACATGCGTGATGTGCCCGATCCCGCATGACGAGATGCACTGTCCCAGCCGCGCGGAGTTGTGGCAATGTTGATCCCATGCAGCATCAGCCGCAGATTATTACGGCGTGCGCGCCGGCACCGGAGCAGCGATAAGCCACTGCCCACCGCCAGCGCGCAGACCTCTCGTGGATTCCCACGGGAGGTTTTCTGTTTTTTCTATGAAGCCTGCACAGCCGAGGAGTCCCGGGCATGTCCGCACAAGGCGACTACGAGTCCTTCCACGTCTACGACACCACCCTGCGCGACGGCAGCCAGCAGGAGGGCCTGACCCTCGCCGTCGCCGACAAGCTCACGATCGCCCGGCACCTGGACTCCTTGGGCGTCGGCTTCATCGAAGGGGGATGGCCCGGGGCCGTCCCGAAGGACACGGAGTTCTTCCGGCGGGCTCAAACAGAGCTCGACCTGAAGCACGCGCAGCTCGCCGCGTTCGGCAAAACCCGCCGGACCGGTGTGAAGGCCGCCGACGACCCGTTGGTGGCCGCGCTGCGGGAGTCCGGGGCGCCGATCGTCACGCTGGTGGCCAAAAGCCATGTCCGGCATGTCGACCTGGCGCTCCGGACCACCTTGGAGGAGAACCTGGCGATGATCCGGGACACCGTCGAGCACCTGCGGGCCGAGGGGCGCCGGGTGTTCCTGGACGCCGAGCACTTCTTCGACGGCTACCTGGCCGACCGGGACTACGCCCTGGAGTGCCTGCGCACCGCGGCCGAGGCCGGGGCGGACGTGGTCGTGCTCTGCGACACCAACGGCGGCATGCTCCCGGCGCAGCTCGCGGACATCGTGCACGAGGTGCGCGAGGCCACCGGCACCCGGATCGGCATCCACACCCACGACGACGCCGCCTGCGCGGTGGCCAACGCGCTGGCCGCGGTCGACGCCGGCGCGACCCACGTGCAGGGCACCGCCAACGGCTACGGCGAGCGCTCCGGCAACGCGAACCTGTTCAGCGTGGTCGCCAACCTGCAGCTCAAGCTGGGCCGCGAGGTGATCCCGCCGGCCGGGCTGGCCGAGATGACCCGGATCGCGCACGCGGTCTCGGAGGTCACCAACCTGGCGCCGAACCCGCAGGCCCCCTACGTCGGGCTGTCGGCCTTCGCGCACAAGGCCGGGCTGCACGCCTCGGCGGTCCGCGTCGACCCCGGCCTGTACCAGCACATCGACCCGCAGCTGGTCGGCAACGACATGCGGATGCTGGTCTCGGAGATGGCCGGCCGGGCCTCGATCGAGCTCAAGGGCCGCGAGCTCGGCTTCGACCTGTCCGCGGACCCCGACACGCTGGGCCGGGTGACCAACCGGGTGAAGGAGCTGGAGGCGCACGGCTACTCCTTCGAGGCCGCCGACGCCAGCTTCGAGCTGCTGCTGCGCGGCGAGCTCAGCGGCGCGCCGGTGCGCTTCTTCGAGGTGCTGTCCTGGCGCACCTTCGCCGAGCAGCTGGCCGACGGCGCGGTGGTCAACCAGGCGACGGTGAAGCTGAAGGTCAAGGACGAGGAGGTGCTCGCCGCCGGCGAGGGCAACGGCCCGGTCAACGCCCTGGACACGGCGCTGCGCACCGCGCTGGCCGCCGCTTACCCGGCGCTGGCGGGTCTGGAGCTGATGGACTACAAGGTGCGGATCCTGACCGGCGACCACGGCACGGCGTCGCGTACCAGGGTGTTGATCACCACTTCGGACGGCACGACGGAGTGGTCGACCGTCGGCGTGGACGAGAACGTCATCACGGCGTCCTGGCAGGCACTCGTCGACGCGGTGACCTTTGGTCTGCTCGCCAATGGTGAGACAGTGCTCTGAAGGGGGCCCTGAGAAGTCCTCCGAAAGGCAGGCTATTGACCCGATCGGTGATGATTCACGCTCTCATCTCGGTTATCTCCCGCTAATATGACGGTGCGTAAGGGGTCAGTGCCCTAGAGTCAGCCTTCCGTCGGAAGTCAGCGAGGGTTGGTGACGCACTGCCATGGGACTGGACAGGCGAGGGCCGATTCCGGCCCTGCACATGCGGCGGCTGCCCGGGGCGCGCATCCACGGCGTGCCGCCGGGCTATAAGGCCGCCGCCGTTCTGATCGCCGCGCACGCGTCCGTGGCCCTGGTCGGTCCGGCCGGCGCGGTCCCGGCCCTGATGGGCGACGCGGGTCTGGCCGCCGCCGCGGGTCTCGCGGCGGCGGCGTGCATCCATCGCACGGTCCTGATGGTGCGCTTCTACCGGATGGCCTGCTTCCGCTGCTACTCGTGGCTGCTGGCCGGGCTGTCCTGTCTGGCCGCGGCGGTCGGGAACGCGGTGTGGGCCTGGTACGAGCTGGTCCTGGACGTCACGCCGCCGAGCCCGTCGGCCGCCGACTGGTCCTTCCTGTTCTTCGGGCCGCTGGCCCTGGCCGCCTTCGTCACCGCGCACGGCGAGCAGGTCAGCCTGTCGGTCCGGGTCCGGCTGCTGCTGGACACCACGCTGGTGGCCGGCTCGCTGTTCGTGGTGGCCTGGGTGCTCGCGCTGGCGCTGGCCATCGAGCGGGTGGACTCCCCGGTGCGCACCTTCCTGGTCCTCGGCTATCCGGCCTTCGACCTGGTGCTGGTCAGCCTGCTGCTGGCGCTGCGGGCGCGCACGCCGGGGGAGCGGGGCGGGATCGGCACCGGGGTGCGGGTCGGCTACCTGATGATCGTGGTCTGCGACTCGATCTTCACCATGCCCGCAGTGCGCGACGGCTACCGGTCCGGCGGCATCCTGGACACCGGCTGGTTCGCCGGCTACCTGGTGATCGCGGTGGCGGCCTGGTACGGCGACGGCTGGCGGCCCGAACGGATCGGCCGCGGCGCGGCCGGCGGCGCCGCGGCCGCGGGTCTGATGCACCAGTGCGGCACCGGATGCTCGATCGGCCTGCACGACTGCGACGCCGCCACCGGCCGCGAGGTCGCGCTCACGCTGGCCGCCCCGGACGTCCCCGCCGCACGCGGCATCGGCTCCGGGACGCGCTTCATCGACTCGCCGTCCCGCTGGGCCTCGCTGTTACGGACGGTGCGCGGGATACTGCCGTACCTGGCCGGCGCCTTCAGCCTGGGCGGTGTGCTGGCCGACGGCCTGGACACCGGGCGCCGGATGGACCCGGTGGTGCTGATCGCCGGCGCCGCGGTGCTGGTCGCGCTGGTGGCCCGGCAGGCGCTGACGCTGTTCGAGAACCAGCGCCTGACCGAGGACCTGCGCCGCGCGGCCGCCACCCTGCAGCACCACGCCTATCACGACGCACTTACCGGCCTGGCCAACCGCGCGCTGCTCACCGACCGGCTGGAGCACGCGCTGACCCAGCGGCAGGCCGAGTGGGAGCCGGTCGCGGTGATCTTCCTGGACCTGGACGGCTTCAAGGGCGTCAACGACTCCGTCGGCCACGAGACCGGCGACCGGGTGCTGGTCGAGGCGGCCGGCCGGATCTCCGGCTCGCTGCGGGTCGGGGACACCGTGGCGCGCTTCGGCGGCGACGAGTTCGTGATCGTGCTGGAGGTCGGCACCACGGTGGGCGGCGCGCTGGGGGTGGCCGAGCGGATCCGCGGCCGGCTGTGTGAGGAGTACCGCATCGAAGGGCTGGCGCACTGCCTCGGCGCGTCGATCGGCGTGGCGTTCTCCGAGCCCGGCGGCACGGCGTCCAACCTGCTCCGGCGCGCGGACGCCGCGATGTACCGGGCCAAGACCGGGGGCCGCAACCGGGTGGTCGCCGAACCGCTCGCGGCCACGTGGGCCATTTCGCATGGCGAGACCGCTCCGATCAATGCTTGACACAGGGAAGGGGCGAGGAGGAGGGTAACGACCATGACGACACGACAGTCGATTCTCGTACTTGCCAGGCGCGTAGGCTGACTTTCAACAAGTAGCCACGCGCCTCCCCTCGTTGAGCCTTCCGGCTCCGGGGGTTTTTTGTTGGCCCAGTACGAGTCTTCAGAGAAGAGAAAGTCATGACAGACCGCGGCGATCAGCAGGCGATCTCCGGCGCCGCCTCGTTGATCCGGTCGTTGGAGGAGAGCGGGGTCGACACCGTCTTCGGCATCCCCGGCGGCGCGATCCTCCCGGCCTACGACCCGTTGCTGGACTCCACCCGGCTGCGGCACATCCTGGTCCGCCACGAGCAGGGCGCGGGGCACGCGGCCACCGGTTACGCGCAGGCCACCGGCAAGGTCGGGGTCTGCATGGCGACCTCCGGGCCCGGCGCCACCAACCTGGTCACCCCGATCGCCGACGCGCACATGGACTCGGTCCCGATGGTCGCGATCACCGGCCAGGTGGCCAGCACGCACATCGGCACCGACGCCTTCCAGGAGGCGGACATCGTCGGCATCACGCTGCCGATCACCAAGCACAGCTTCCTGGTCTCCCGGGCCGACGAGATCGCCCGCACCGTCGCCGAGGCCTTCCACATCGCCTCCACCGGCCGCCCCGGCCCGGTGCTGATCGACGTCACCAAGGACGCGCTGCAGTCCGCCACCGACTTCGCCTGGCCGGTCGAGATGGACCTGCCCGGCTACCGCCCGGTCTCCAAGCCGCACGCCAAGCAGGTGCGCGAGGCGGCCAAGATGCTCACCGAGGCCAAGCGCCCGGTGCTGTACATCGGCGGCGGCGTGCTCAAGGCCCGGGCCACCACCGAGCTGCGGGTGCTGGCCGAGCTCACCGAGGCCCCGGTCGTCACCACCCTGATGGCCCGCGGCGCCTTCCCCGACTCCCACCCGCTGCACCTGGGCATGCCCGGTATGCACGGCACGGTCGCGGCGGTCACCGCGCTGCAGAAGGCCGACCTGATCGTCGCCCTGGGCACCCGCTTCGACGACCGGGTGACCGGCAAGCTGTCCAGCTTCGCCCCGAACGCGAAGATCGTGCACGCCGACATCGACCCGGCGGAGATCTCCAAGAACCGCACCGCCGACGTGCCGATCGTCGGCGACTGCCGCGAGGTGATCGCCGACCTGGTGGTCGCGGTCCAGGCCGAGCACGCCGCCGGCCGGCGCGGCGACTACGCCGGCTGGTGGGAGCAGCTCAACGGCTGGCGCAAGACCTACCCGCTGGGCTACGAGCTGCCTTCCGACGGCTCGCTGGCGCCGCAGCAGGTGATCGAGCGGCTGGGCCGGATCGCGGGCCCCGAGACGATCTTCGCCGCCGGCGTGGGCCAGCACCAGATGTGGGCCTCGCAGTTCATCTCTTATGAGAACCCGTACACCTGGCTGAACTCCGGCGGCGCCGGGACCATGGGCTACGCGGTCCCGGCCGCGATGGGGGCCAAGGTCGGCATGCCGGACTCCACGGTCTGGGCGATCGACGGCGACGGCTGCTTCCAGATGACCAACCAGGAGCTGGCCACCTGCGCGATCAACAACATCCCGATCAAGGTGGCCGTCATCAACAACGGCAGCCTGGGCATGGTCCGGCAGTGGCAGACCCTGTTCTACGGCAAGCGCTACTCGAACACCGACCTGGACTCGCGCCGGATCCCGGACTTCGTGAAGCTGGCCGACGCCTACGGCTGTGTGGGCCTGCGCTGCGAGTCGCCGGACGATCTGGACAAGACGATCGAGAGGGCGATGGAGATCGACGACGCGCCGGTGGTCGTGGACTTCGTGGTGCACCGGGACGCGATGGTGTGGCCGATGGTCCCCTCAGGCGTGTCCAATGATGAAATCCTGGCCGCGCAAGACGTGCGCCCAGACTTCGGTGACGGGGAGGAATAGAGACTATGTCACGACACACCCTGTCCGTCCTGGTCGAGAACAAGCCCGGCGTCCTGACCAGGGTCGCCGGCCTGTTCGCCCGCCGCGACTTCAACATCGAGTCGCTGGCGGTCGGGCCGACCGAGCACGAGGACGTCTCCCGCATCACCCTGGTGGTCACGGTCGAGGACCATCCGCTGGAGCAGGTCACCAAGCAGCTCAACAAGCTGGTCAACGTGCTGAAGATCGTCGAGCTGGAGCCGGCCGCCAGCGTGCAGCGCGAGCTGCTGCTGGTCAAGGTGCGCTGCGACCAGGAGACCCGCGCCGAGGTGATGGCCACGGTGCAGCTGTTCCGCGCCAAGATCGTCGACGTGGCGGTCGACGCCGTGACCGTCGAGGCCACCGGGGACAGCGAGAAGATCGAGGCGCTGCTGCGCGTCCTGGAGCCCTTCGGGGTCAAGGAGCTGGTGCAGTCCGGGATGGTGGCCATCGGCCGCGGCTCCCGCTCGATCGCCGACCGGCCGCTGCGCAGCATCACCCCCGAGGACGTCCGGTCGCACCACGAGGGCAACCACGCCCACGCTGCCAACGGCTCCCGGGACAACCACAACCGCACCCACAGAAAGCAAATGAGCGACCACCATGGCTGAGATGTACTACGACGACGACGCGGACCTGAGCATCATCCAGGGCCGCAGCGTCGCGGTTCTGGGTTACGGCTCCCAGGGCCACGCGCACGCGCTGTCCCTGCGCGACTCCGGCGTGGACGTGCGGGTGGGTCTGCACGAGGGGTCCAAGTCCCGCCAGGCCGCCGAGGAGGCCGGGCTGCGGGTCGTCACGCCGTTCGAGGCCTGCGAAGAGGCCGACGTGATCATGATTCTGGTGCCGGACCCGGTGCAGCGCAAGGTCTACGCCGAGGCCGTCGAGCCGAACCTGGCCGAGGGCGACGCGATCTTCTTCGGCCACGGCCTGAACATCCGCTACGGCCTGATCAAGCCCCCGGCCGGCGTCGACGTCTGCATGGTCGCCCCCAAGGGTCCCGGCCACCTGGTGCGCCGGCAGTTCGTCGAGGGCCGCGGCGTGCCGTGTCTGATCGCCGTGGAGCAGGACGCCACCGGCACCGCCACCGAGCTCGCGCTGTCCTACGCCAAGGGCATCGGCGGCACCCGGGCCGGGGTCATCAAGACCACCTTCACCGAGGAGACCGAGACCGACCTGTTCGGCGAGCAGGCGGTGCTCTGCGGCGGCGCCTCGGCGCTGGTCAAGGCCGGGTTCGAGACCCTGGTCGAGGCCGGCTACCAGCCGGAGGTGGCCTACTTCGAGTGCCTGCACGAGCTCAAGCTCATCGTCGACCTGATGTACGAGGGCGGCCTGGAGAAGATGCGCTGGTCGGTCTCCGAGACCGCCGAGTGGGGCGACTACGTCACCGGTCCGCGCATCGTCAACGACCAGACCAAGGCCACGATGAAGCAGGTGCTCGCCGAGATCCAGGACGGCACCTTCGCCGACAACTGGATCGCCGAGTACGACGCCGGCCTGCCGAACTACAAGAAGTACGTCGAGGCCGAGGCCGCGCACCCGATCACCGAGACCGGCAAGAAGCTGCGCTCGATGATGTCCTGGATCCGCGAGGACTGATCCGCCGGGGCCGATCCGCCACGGCTGATTCCCCAAGGCTGTTCCGGGCCGGCACCGCACACCTGTGCGGTGCCGGCCCTTCGTGTTCTGCTTCGCCTTTGATCACCACCTGTCACTCTTTTGGCATGCTCACACTGAATGCCCCCTTTGTCGGGAATAGAGTGGCGAACGCGCTCCCAGCAGCGCGTTCGCATCGTGTGTCCCGACAGGAGGAGAAAGATGGGCGTCAGCAGGAGGACACTCGCGCTGCAGACCGGGGCGATCGCGGCAGCGGTGGCGTTGGCCGCCACCGCGTGCAGCAGCAGCAAGAGCAGCGGAGGATCGAACTCCGGGACGAGTTCGGGTTCGGGCACCGGAACCCCCATCGCACAGCGCAACTCGGTCAACGTCGCGACCGTGAAACCGGGCGGGAAGATCACCTGGACCATCGAGAAGACGGTCCAGGACTGGAACCCGCTCACCTCCCTGGGCAACACGTTCGACTACGCGCAGACCACCAACGGCATCTACCCGGACGTCTACGTCCCGCAGCCGGACTACTCGCTGGTGCTGAACGCCGACCTGATGGCCGGCGACCCGGTCGTCACCAACGGCACCGCGACCACGCCGCAGAAGATCGTCTACCAGATCCAGCCGAACGCGAAGTGGTCCGACGGCACCGAGATCACCGCCGACGACTTCATCTACCTGTGGCAGGCGCAGAACGGCACCAACCCGAACGTCGACGTGGCCAGCACCACCGGCTACAGCGACGTGGCCTCGGTGGCGGGCAGCAACAACGGCAAGACGGTGACCGTCACCTTCAAGCAGGACAAGCCGTTCTCGGACTGGAAGAGCCTGTTCACCTCGATCCTGCCCTCGCACATCGCCAAGCAGCACGGCGACGTCGCGGCCTCCTTCACCTGGCTGGACGCCAACCCGCCGACCGTCTCCGGCGGCCCGTTCGAGATCGCCCCCGGCGGCGTCTCGGCCGACAAGAGCCTGATCAAGACGATCAAGAACCCGCAGTACTACGGCAAGCCGGCCAACCTGGACGAGGTCGACTTCCGCGCGATCACCGACTCCTCGCAGGAGCCGACCGCGCTGGCCAACGGCGAGGTGGACGGCATCTACCCGCAGCCGCAGCTGGACCTGGTGAACCGGGTCAAGAGCATCTCCGGCGTGGACTACCACATCAACCAGGGCCTGGTCTGGGAGCACATCGACCTGAACCTGCGCAACACCGCCTTCGGCGGCCCGGCCAACGCCGACCAGACCGAGCCGGCCAAGGTCGCGCTGCGCCAGGCGATGTTCACCGCCTTCGACCGGCTGGGCCTGCTGAACCGGACCATCAAGCAGTTCGACAACGACGCGGCCGTGCTGAACAACCGCATGGTGGTGCCCGGCCAGCCCGGCTACCAGGACAACACGTCCGCGATGTACCCGGAGTCCGGCGACCTGAACAAGGCCAAGCAGCTCCTGACCTCGGCCGGGTACAAGGGCGTGGGCACCGCGCTGGTCGACCCGACCGGCAAGGCCGTCCCGGCGTTCAGCATGCGCTACACCGTCGGCAACCAGCTGCGCCAGGACACCTGCAACCTGTTCGCGCAGGCCATGAAGCAGCTCGGGATCACGGTCAACGTCAGCTCCACCGACGCCCTGGGCAAGACGCTGACCCAGGCCGACGCCCAGCACCAGTACGACATCATCGTCTTCGCCTGGGTGGACACCCCGTTCCCGAACTCGGCGAACCAGCCCCTGTACACCACCACGACGCAGGGCAACCCGCAGAGCAACTACGGGTACTACAGCAACGCCAACGTGGACAAGTGGCTGGCCGACGCCACGGTCAACCCCGACCAGACGGCCCGCGAGAAGGACCTGAACGAGGCCGACGCGCAGATCACCAAGGACGCGTACACGCTCCCGCTGTACCAGAAGCCGACGATGATCGCGTACAAGAACACCCTGGGCAACGTGCGCGACAACCCGACGCAGATCGGGCCGACGTACAACATCGCGCAGTGGGGCGAGAAGTAGTCAGGAGTACCGCCGGGCGCGCCTAGCGTGCGCCCGGCCTCCCTGCCGGCGCAGGTACGGTCCCGTCCGCTCTAGAGGGTGGAGAGTGGCGATTTGCGGCACACGGAACGCCAGCAAACGTCGAGAACTAGCGAAACGGTCTAGGAGCAAGCATGGCTAGACAGGTGGTCCGCCGCATCCTGGTTGGCTGTAAGGGCCACCTGGCGACGCCAGGCGCCGCTCATAGGCCGTTTCGCGCCGCGAATTGTCACTTTCCACCCTCTTAACGAAGAAGGCCCGAAAGATGCTCGCCTTCACCATCCGCCGACTGCTGGTGTCGATCCCGATCCTGATCCTGTCCACGTTCCTGGTCTTCCTGCTGGTCGCCTGGGGTGCGGACCCGCTGGGCGACTTCAAGGCGAAGAACCCGCCGCCGGCGCCGGCCGAGATCGCCGCGCGCGAGAAGGCGCTCGGGCTGAACCACGGGCTGCTGGTCCAGTACTGGAACTGGATCAAGAACCTGGTGATCCACGGGAACTTCGGGCCCTCGGTGCAGGGGTCGGCGTTCGACATCAACGCCGAGCTGAGCCGCCGGGTCTGGGTCACCTTCCGGCTGGTGATCTGCGCGATCATCATCGCGCTGATCCTGGCCGTGATCGTCGGCGTGATCACCGCGATGAAGCAGTACAGCATCACCGACTACGTCGCGACCCTGATCGGGTTCTTCTTCCTGTCGCTGCCGGTGTTCTGGTTCGCGATCCTGCTGAAGATCTGGGCCACCGACATCAACAACTCGCTGGGCACCAGCATCAAGACCCTGGGCCCGCCCGGCGGGCAGTGGGGCGGGGTCGGGTCCTGGTTCGGCTTCCTGCTGCTGCCGACCATCACCCTGGCGCTGAGCTCGTACGCCACCTGGGCCCGGTTCCAGCGCGCGTCGATGCTGGACGTGCTGAACAGCGACTACATGCGGCTGGCCCGGGCCAAGGGCCTGTCCCCGCGCCGGGTCATGGTGCGGCACGGCCTGCGCACCGCGCTGATCCCGATGACCACGCAGGTGACGCTGGACGTCGCGGCGATCATGGGCGGCACGGTGATCACCGAGCGCATCTTCCAGTGGCAGGGCCTGGGCACGATGTTCATCAACGGCATCCAGACCCAGGACACCAACACGGTGCTGGCCTGGCTGCTGATCTCGGCCACCCTGGTGATCGTCTTCAACCTGATCGCGGACCTGCTCTACGCGGTCCTCGACCCCCGAATCCGGCTGTCCTAGGAGGGATGAGCGTGGCTGACAACATCCCGCCGCGGGACGTCAACGACGAGCCGGTGGAACCGGACCTGCCCGGGACCCCCGGCGGCCGGGGCGCCGAGTTCCTGGGCGAACAGGGCCAGCAGCCCGGGCTGATGATAGACGCCGTCACCCCGGGCGGCGAGGACATACTGCAGTCGGGCCCGGAGCCGACCGACAACGAGTTCACGGTGGCCGCGCGCAACCAGTGGCAGCTGGTGCTGCGCCGGTTCCGGCAGCACAAGCTGGCGGTGGCCTCGCTGTTCGTGCTGATCCTGGTGATCCTGTTCGCCTTCATCGGGCCGGTGGTGTGGAAGTACGGGCCGAACGACTTCACCAACGACTTCTCGGTGGCGCCCTCGTTCAGCCACCCGTTCGGCACCGACTCCAACGGCGCCGACCACATGGCGCAGGTGATGGCCGGCACCCAGCTGTCGCTGAAGATCGCCTTCACCGTGGCGATCGCCGGCACCGTCTTCGGCTCGATCTACGGCGCGGTCTCCGGCTTCTACCGGGGCGTCACCGACACCCTGATGATGCGCCTGGTCGACCTGGTGCTGACCATCCCGGCGCTGGCCGTCGGCGCGCTGCTGGGCAAGAAGTTCGGCAACAACTGGGCGCTGCTGGCCGTGGTGCTGGCCGGCCTGCTGTGGACCGGCTCGGCCCGCGTGGTGCGCGGCCAGGTGCTCTCGGTGCGCGAGAAGGAGTACATCGAGGCGGCGCGGGCGCTGGGCGCCACCGACCGGCGGATCATCTTCCGGCACATCATCCCGAACGTGGCCGGCCCGATCATCGTGTTGTTCACGCTGCTGGTGGCCGCCGCGGTGCTGACCGAGACGGCGCTGAGCTATCTGGGCTTCGGCGTGCAGTTCCCGGACATCTCGCTGGGCTCGCTGATCACCAGCGGCGAGACCGCGGCCACCGGCGGCCGGGGCTGGCTGTTCTACTTCCCGGGCCTGTTCATCATCCTGATCGCGCTGACCGTGAACTTCATCGGCGACGGCCTGCGCGACGCCCTCGACCCGACGCAGACGAAGGCCCGCGCATGACACCAGAGAACACCGGGTTCCCGGCCGGCACGGTCCCGGCCGCCGACACCGTGCTGTCGGTCCGGGACCTGACCGTCACGTTCCCCGGCGACGACGGACTGGTCAAGGCCGTGCGCGGGGTCTCCTACGACCTGCACGCCGGCGAGGTGCTGGGCATCGTCGGCGAGTCCGGCTCGGGCAAGTCGGTGACCTCGATGGCGGTCATGGGGCTGCTGCCCAAGACCGCGCGGATCACCGGCTCGGTGCTGTTCCGGGACCGGGAGCTGCTCGGGCTCACCGAGAAGGAGATGACCGAGGTCCGGGGCAAGAAGATCGCGATGATCTTCCAGGACCCGATGACCTCGCTCAACCCGGTCTACAAGATCGGCTGGCAGCTGTCCGAGGCGGTGCTGGCGCACAACGACGTCTCCAAGGACGTGGCGCGCAAGCGCGCCATGGAGCTGCTGGAGATCGTCGGCATCCCCTCCCCGGAAAAGCGGATCGACCAGTACCCGCACGAGTTCTCCGGCGGCATGCGGCAGCGCGTGGTGATCGCGATCGCGATGGCCAACGACCCGGACGTGATCATCGCCGACGAGCCGACCACCGCACTGGACGTGACGGTCCAGGCGCAGGTGCTGGAGGCGCTGCGGGCGGCGCAGAAGGAGACCGGCGCCGCCATGGTGCTGATCACCCACGACCTGGGCGTGGTCGCCGGCCAGGCCGACCGGGTGCTGGTGATGTACGCCGGCAAGCCGGTCGAGATCGGCCCCATCGACGGCATCTACTACCACCCGCGCATGCCGTACACCGTGGGCCTGCTGGGCTCCCTGCCCCGGCTGGACCAGCGCTCCCAGGAGAAGCTGACCCCGATCCCGGGCACCCCGCCCTCGGTGGTGAACCTGCCGCCCGGCTGCCCCTTCGCCCCGCGCTGCCCGCTGCGGACCGACATCTGCCTGGAGAGCGAGCCGGCCCTGCTCCCGGCGCTCGGCGCCGACCACGAGGCCGCCTGCCACCACTCGGACCTGCTGACGCACGAGGGCGCGATGGACATCTTCAGCACCGACCCGAACGCCGCGCCGGGCGAGCGGCCCGACACGGCCCCGGCCCCGGCCGATACGCACCCGGACGACCCGCACCCGCAGAGCGGAGCCGCGCAGTGACCACCACCCCGACGCCCGCCGACCCCGCGGAGCCGGCCGACTCCGGCGACTCGGCTGTTCCCGCGGACTCGGCCGGTTCCGCCGCTGCGGCCGTGCCAGCTGATTCGGCTGATTCGGCTGACTCGGCCGACTCCGGCAGCCCGGCTGCCGATGCCCGGGCTGCCGCTGACCCCACGGTGCCCGCTGACCCCACGGTCCCTGCGGACTCCGGCGCTCCGGTTGCCGGCACCCCGGTGGCTTCCGGCGCCCCGACGGCTGCCCCGACCGCCGCCGCGGCCCCGCTGCTGACGGTGAAGAACCTGGTCAAGGAGTTCCCGATCCGCTCCAGCGGCCTGTTCCGCAAGCAGGTCGGAGTGGTGCAGGCGGTCTCGGGCATCTCCTTCGAGATCGCCCCCGGCGAGACCCTGGGCCTGGTCGGCGAGTCCGGCTGCGGCAAGTCCACGACCTCCCGCGCGGTGCTGCACCTGCAGCCGGCCACCAGCGGCCAGGTGGTGTTCGACGGCGTGGACCTGACCACCGTCGGCAAGAACGACCTGCGCCGCCTGCGCCGCGACATGCAGCTGGTCTTCCAGGACCCGTTCGCCTCCCTGGACCCGCGCATCACGGTGAACGAGATCATCGCCGAGCCGCTGCGCATCCACGGCCTCTACGGCGACAAGGGCGTCGGCCGCAAGAAGGTCGAGGAGCTGATGGCGACCGTCGGCCTGAAGCCGGAGCACGGCAACCGCTATCCGCACGAGTTCTCCGGCGGCCAGCGGCAGCGCATCGGCATCGCCCGCGCGCTGGCGCTGCGGCCGAAGCTGCTGGTGCTGGACGAGCCGGTGTCGGCGCTGGACGTCTCGATCCAGGCCGGCGTGATCAACCTGCTGGAGGAGCTGCAGGACGAGCTGGGCCTGGCCTACCTGTTCGTCGCGCACGACCTGTCGGTGGTGCGGCACATCGCCGACCGGGTGGCGGTGATGTACCTGGGCAAGATCGTCGAGCTCGGCCCCCGGGACCAGCTCTTCGACCATCCGCAGCACCCTTACACGCAGGCGCTGATCTCCGCGATCCCCATTCCGGACCCCCGGCGCGAGCGGACCCGCCAGCGCATCCTGCTGCAGGGCGACGTGCCCTCGCCGGCGAACCCGCCTTCGGGCTGCCGGTTCCGGACCCGCTGCCCGAAGTTCCTGACGCTGACCTCCGAGCAGCAGCGCAAGTGCGTCGACGAGGAACCGTTGCTGGTCGGGCGCGGTCCCGGCGGGATGGCGACGAGCGATGACGCGGTGCACAAGGCGGCTTGCCACTATGCGGAGTCGGTGCAGCTGCTTTAGGCGAGTGGTTCAGGCGGCTGTTTCAGGTGGCGCGAAAACGGCCCGGCCCGGCGATCGCTCGCCGAACCGGGCCGGATGCTTTCTACCTTCTCAGTGCCCGGAGAGCTTCGTCGGCCGCACGCCGATCTTCACGCGGTCCTTCGCGTCGCCGGGGACGATCGCCTTGCCGTCGTACCACTCCGACAGCGTCTGGTACATCGTGGCCTCGGGGTCGGCCTCGACGACCTCGACCACGCCACGGACCTCGAGGTACTCGTACTTGTCGTCCGGATCCATGATCGAGATCGACACCCGCGGCTCGTGGGCGATGTTCTTGTACTTCTGGCGGTTCTTCGTGTGCGTGAACCACAGCAGCTCGCCGTCCCACTTGAACCACATCGGGTTCACCTGGGGGGAGCCGTCGGGGCGGACGGTGGCCAGGTCCACCAGGACCGGCTTCTCCAGCAGGGCGCGGGCCTTGTCCGAGATCTCAAGCGTCATGCGTGTTCCCAACTTGTCGTGCGGGCGTTGCCATTCCCGATCATCGCGCCTGGGCGGTGTACGCGTCGATCTCCGCGGCCAGCGCGGCCTTGCCGGCGGGGTCCAGGTACGAGGCCTCGACGGCGTTCTTCGCCAGCTCGGCGACGCCGCGCTCGTCCAGGCCCAGGAGCTTGGCGGCGACCTCGTACTCGTGGTTCAGATCGGTGCCGAACATCGGCGGGTCGTCGCTGTTCACCGTGACCACGAGGCCGGCGTCCACCATCTGCCGGATCGGGTGCAGGTCCAGGTCCTTCACCACGCCGGTGGCGATGTTGGAGGTCGGGCAGACCTCGATCGGGATCCGGTGCTCGCCGAGGTACTCGATCAGCTCCGGGTCCTGTACCAGCGAGGTCCCGTGGCCGATGCGCTCGGCCTTCAGGTGCCGCAGCGCGTCCCAGACGGTCTCCGGCCCGGTGGACTCCCCGGCGTGCGGCACGCTGTGCAGCCCGAGGGCCAGCGCGCGCTCGAAGTACGGCGCGAACTGCGGCCGCGGCACGCCGATCTCCGGCCCGCCGAGCCCGAACCCGACCAGCGCCTCGGGCTGCCGGGCCTCGATCAGCGCGATGGTGTCCTCGGCGGCCTCCAGCCCGGACTCGCCGGGGATGTCGAAGACCCACTTCAGGCTGAGGCCGAAGTCGCGGTGCGCCGCCACCCGCGCGTCCTCGATCGCCTCCAGGTACGCCGCCCCGTCGATGCCGCGCCGCAGGTGCGAGCGCGGCGTGCAGGTCAGCTCGGCGTACCGGATGTTCTGCGCCGCCATGTCGCGGGCCACGCCGTAGGTCAGGTCCCTGATGTCCTCGGGCGTGCGGATCAGGTCCACGACGTTCAGGTACAGCTCGATGAAGTGCCGGAAGTCGGTGAAGGTGAAGTACTCGGCCAGCCGCTCCGGATCGGCCGGCACGTCGGTCGCGCCTTCGTAGCGGGCGGCGAGGTCGGCGACGACGCGCGGCGAGGCCGATCCGACGTGGTGGACGTGAAGCTCGGCCTTGGGCAGGCCCTGGATGAAGTCGCGCATCCCGCGATTGTGCTCTAATGCTCGCTCATCCGCAGAATCGCGTTGTCACGGCCCGCTCCGGCCAGTGACAACGCCACGCCGATCGCCGCGTAGACAACGAACAGCCACAGCGCGGTCGAGAGCCCCTGCGAGTGGAAGTAGGCCACACCGCGCACCGCGTTGGTGCCCTGGAAGTTGGGCAGCCACGGCCCGATCACCCGCCAGAACCCCGGAATCATGTTCCGCGGCCACGGACCCGCACCCGAGGGGTTGCCGAGAATTACGAACAGGCCGATCACGATCCCGGTGCCGACCAGCCCGAGGAAGGTCTGCAGGCCGTTGGCGAAGACCGACACGGAGAAGACGACGAGCATGCCGATCAGGGCCTGCGTCCACCAGCCGCCGCCGAGGAAGCCCAGGATGGTGTGCACGATCAGCGTGCCGCCGATACCCCCGAGCACGCTGTAGACGGCGAGCATCCCGATCCGCTCCAGCGCCAGCCGCGGCGTCGCACTCTTCATGCCGCCCATCAGGCCGACCAGTGTCGAGGCCAGATAACCGCCGACGGTCCAGGCGATGACCAGGTAGAAGGGCACCAGGCCCTCGGCGTCGCCCCGATGCGGCGGCAGCACGTCCTTCACCTGCAGCGTGTGCTGCTGAGCTTGCGCGGCCTGCGTGAAGGCGATGGTCAGCGCCTGCGGCGCCGCCGGGCCGATGGCGGTGGTCACCAGCAGCTGGTCGGTACTGCCGACCGCGGCCGGGAGGTACGCGCCGAGGACCCGCCGGTGCTTGATGGCGTCCTCTGCGGCCGCCGGGCTGGCCTGGGGCTTGAGCGTGAACAGCGGCCCGGACTGGTCGGAGGTCTTCTGCAACTGCTGCACCACCTGCGCCGGCGCGACGACCCCGACCGGCATGCGGTGCGGACGCTGCGGACCGTGCATGGCGCCGGTGTAGGAGACCACGAAGGCCAACTGCATCAGCAGCGCCATGAAGACGAAGAAGCCGATGCGGCCCTTGCGCCCGCGCTCGTTCAGGTCGGCGTTGGCGGCTTCGAGGGCGGCACGGTTCATGGCCGGTCGGTACCCGGGGGGTTTGGGGTGAATGCCGGGGTTCTGCCGAACGGGTGGTCGAGGTGGTTGCGGGTTCGGTGCCCGGGCCGGGAGCGTTGGCGGCGGGCGCTGCTAGCGGGTCGCTCGGCGGGTGCCGCTCACCGCCGCCCCGCCGCTGCTCTTCATATAGCCCTACCGGCGCTTCTTGGCCGCCTTGCCGGCTTTACCCGCCTTCTCCTTCTCACGCGGCACCCCGCCGATCATCCGAGGCATCCGTCCGAGCGTGGCGGCCGGCGTCGGCAGCGGCCGCGCCGCGCCCGAACCGCCGTCCGGGGCCACGGCGCCGCCGAGCGGGCGCATGCGCAGGATCGCCGACTCGGCGGCCCAGCGCTGCTGGTACTTGTCGCCCTCGGCGAGGTTCAGGCGCTCGGCATGCAGGGCCTCGGCCGCCGCGCCCCATTCGGGGGTGCCCGGGACCACCAGTTCGACCTGGCTCAGGAAGCTGATCAGCCGGCCGCCCTGGTCCTTGCTGCGCATGGCGACCTCCACCACGCGCCCCGGGACCGCGTACAGCGGCAGCGGCTGCTCGGCGCCGCCGGCGACGACGGTCACGGCGCCGTCGTGCCACACGTGCCACACCGCCTGCGGGCCGCTGGCGCGGGCGGCGTCGCCCTTCGCGGACAGGCCCGCCGGGCTCAGCCAGACCAGGCCGGACTTCTTGGCGGCCTCCTCGATCAGGGCCGCGTCGAAGTCGGGCTCGGGGACCCAGGGGGTCTGGCTCGGCTTGGGGTCGGCGGCGGGCTGCGAGGCGGCAGACTTCGAGGCGGCGGGCTTCGACGCGGCAGACTTCGACGCGCCGGGCTGCGAGGCGACGGGCTGCGAGGCGCCGGACTTCGACGTGCCGGGCTGCGAGGCGACGGGCTGCGAGGCGCCGGACTTCGACGTGCCGGGCTGCGAGGCGCCGGGCTGCGAGGCGGCGGACTTCGAGGCGCCGGGCTGCGAGGCCGCGGGCTGCGAGGCGGCAGGCTTCGAGGCGTCGGACTGCGAGGCGGCAGACTTCGACGTGCCGGGCTGCGACGCGGCGGCGGCCGTGGTCGCGGGCTCGGCGGTTGCGCTCGGGCGCTGGGTGTCCGTGGTCTGCTCGGGCTGCTCGGGCATGGCCGTAGCGTCTCACACCTCGCGCGGCGCGATCGCCTTCTCGGGACACGCCTGCCGAAACGCCCCGTTCTTCCCGCATGCTGAGCACCCCGCAGGCCTGCGCACACCCCCGGCTACCCTGCTGTCCGCCGACAGGACCACCCTTCACGACAGGGGCTTACCCGTGACCCGGACCCGCAGGTGACCGCGGACAGCGCCGCTACCGCGCCCGCAATCCCCACGCTCGCCCCGCTCCGCGTCTCCGCCGTCCACCGGCCGCCCAAGGCCGACATCGCAGTGCTCGGCGTCGCGGTCAGCGCGGCCGGCATCTCCGGCCCGCTTATCGCCGCGACCGCGGCGCCGGCGATGGCGATCGCCTTCTGGCGCAACGCGATAGCCGCCGCCGTCTTCGGGCCGTACGTCCTCCTGCGCAAGAACCTGCGTGCCGAACTGCGCGGGCTCGGGCGCCGGACCACCGTCCTGGCGCTCATATCCGGCCTCATCCTCGGCGCGCACTTCGCGACCTGGACGCCGTCCGCGAAGCTCTCCTCGGTCGCGTCGGCGACGGCCTTCGCCGCGACCCAGCCGATCTTCGCCGCGATCGTCGCGCGCGTCCTCGGCCATCACGTCCCCAGGCGCGCCTGGGCCGGGATCGGGGTCGCGTTCGCCGGGGTGCTGGTGCTGTCGGGGGTGGACTTCCATGCTTCGTTCCGGGCGTTCGAGGGCGACCTGCTCGCGCTGACCGCCGCCGCCTTCGCCGCGGTCTACATGACCATCGGCGGCGAGGTGCGCAAGACCGCGTCGCTGCCGACCTACGCCTTCCTCTGTTACGGCGCGGCGTCCGTGTTCCTCATCGGCGCCGTCGCGGCGACCGGTTCGGAGCTCGTCGGCTTCGGCGGCAACGCGTGGCTGAAGATCGGCGCGCTCACCCTCCTGGCGCAGTTCCTCGGCCACACCCTTTTCAATCGCGTCGTGAAGACCACCAGCGCCACCGTGATCTCCACCGCGGTCCTGCTCGAGGTGCCGATCGCGGCCGTGGTCGCGGCCGTTTTCCTGCACCAGATCCCCTCGGTCTGGGCGATTCCCGGGGCACTGCTGATCCTGGGCGGGCTGCTGCTCGTGGTGACGGCGAACCGGGGCCGCGACGCGCACTGACCCCCACAGGCAACGGCCCGGAAGTGGCGCGCGTCATGATGACGCCCTAGGTGACCCGCCAGTAACGTGACGGCTATCAGCGGTCCGTACCCACTCCCGGGAGGGAACCCACCCATGTCCGAGTCCGCTCGTCCGCAGCGCCCCCGCCGTTCGTGTCTGGCCGTGCCCGGCTCCAACCCGCGCTTCCTGGAGAAGGCGCAGGGCCTGCCCGCCGACCAGGTCTTCCTGGATCTGGAGGACGCGTGCGCCCCGCTGGCCAAGCCCGAGGCCCGGCACACGATCGTGAAGTTCCTCAATGAGGGGGACTGGACCGGCAAGGCCCGGGTCGTGCGGGTCAACGACTGGACCACCGAGTGGACCTACCGCGACGTCGTCACCGTGGTCGAGGGCGCGGGCCAGAACCTGGACGCCATCATGCTGCCCAAGGTCCAGAACGCGGCCCAGGTGCAGGCGCTGGATCTGCTGCTCACGCAGATCGAGAAGACGATGGGCTTCGAGGTCGGCAAGATCGGCATCGAGGCGCAGATCGAGAACGCCGCCGGCCTGGTGAACGTCGACGAGATCGCGGCCGCCAGCCCGCGGCTGGAGACCATCATCTTCGGCCCGGCCGACTTCATGGCCTCGATCAACATGAAGTCGCTGGTCGTCGGCGCGCTGATCCCCGGCTACCCGGCCGACCCGTACCACTACATCCTGATGCGCATCCTGATGGCCGCGCGCATGCACGACCTGCAGGCCATCGACGGTCCGTTCCTGCAGATCCGCGACGTCGACGCCTTCCGCGAGGTCGCCGGCCGCTCCGCCGCCCTCGGCTTCGACGGCAAGTGGGTCCTGCACCCGGGCCAGGTCGAGGCGGCCAACGAGATCTACTCGCCGTCGCAGGAGGACTACGACCACGCCGAGCTGATCCTGGACGCCTACGACTACTGCACGTCCGAGGCCGGCGGGAAGAAGGGCTCGGCGATGCTCGGCGACGAGATGATCGACGAGGCCTCCCGCAAGATGGCCCTGGTCATCGCGGGCAAGGGCCGTGCCGCCGGGATGAGCCGCACCACTTCCTTCGAGATCCCGGAGGCCTGAGATGGGGCGCCTGGCGCAGACCGACGGCCTGACCGACATCCAGGAGGAGATCCTGGCGACCGTCCGCACCTTCGTGGACAAGGAGATCATCCCGGTCGCCAACGACCTGGAGCACGCCGACGAGTACCCGACGCAGATCGTCGAGGGCATGAAGGAGATGGGCCTGTTCGGGCTCATGATCCCCGAGGAGTACGGCGGGCTCGGCGAGTCGCTGCTCACCTACGCGCTGGTGGTCGAGGAGATCGCGCGCGGCTGGATGTCGGTCTCCGGGATCCTGAACACGCACTTCATCGTCGCCTACATGATCAAGCAGCACGGCACCGACGAGCAGAAGCAGCACTTCCTGCCCCGGATGGCCGAGGGCGAGGTCCGGGCCGCGTTCTCGATGTCGGAGCCGGCGCTGGGGTCGGACGTCGCGGCGATCACGACGAAGGGCGTGCCCGACGGCGACGACTACGTCATCAACGGCCAGAAGATGTGGCTGACCAACGGCGGCTCCTCGACGCTGGTCGCCCTGCTGGCCCGCACCGATCTCGGCGAGGCCGCGGCGCACAAGAACCTCACCACCTTCCTGATCGAGAAGCCGGCCGGCTTCGGCGAGGTGGCGCCGGGCCTGACCGTCCCGGGCAAGATCCAGAAGATGGGCTACAAGGGCGTCGACACCACCGAGCTGGTGCTGTCCGACTACCGCATCCCGGCCGACCGGATCCTCGGCGGTACCCCGGGCAAGGGCTTCGCGCACATGATGGACGGGGTCGAGGTGGGCCGTGTCAACGTGGCCGCCCGCGCCTGCGGCATCGCGGTGCGCGCCTTCGAGCTCGGCGCCGCGTACGCCCAGCAGCGCAGCACCTTCGGCAAGCCGATCGCGCAGCACCAGGCGATCCAGTTCAAGCTGGCCGAGATGGGCGTCAAGGTCGAGGCCGCGCACGCGATGATGGTGCGCGCGGCGAAGGTCAAGGACGCCGGCCGGCGCAACGACCTGGAAGCCGGGATGGCCAAGTACCTGGCGGCCGAGTACTGCAAGGAGGTCGTCGAGGACTCCTTCCGGATCCACGGCGGCTACGGGTACTCCAAGGAGTACGAGATCGAGCGGCTGTACCGCGAGGCTCCCATGCTGCTGATCGGCGAGGGGACCGCCGAGATCCAGAAGATGATCATCGGTCGGCGGCTGCTGGAGGACTACAAGGCGAAGTAGGGCTCTGGTTTCCAGCCCTTCCGCAGCGCCCGGTTGCTCCCAGGAGATCCGGGCGCTTCGGTGTTTTCGAAGGTTTCCGCCGGTTTGCGTGGGATCATGGCCGGGAGGAGGCGCGGTGAGGTTCGTCGACGATCACGGCACGCTGCTGCACGTCGTCCGCGACGGTGCGCAGGGTCCTGTCGTGCTGTTCGTGCAGGGGCTGGCCGGGGCGTGGTTCGAGTGGGACCCGGTGGTGCCGATGCTCGCCGGGGACCACCGGCTGGTGCGCTTCGACCGTCCCGGGCTGGGCTGGTCGCAGCCGGAGGTCGGGGCGGACGGCCGGCCGCGCCCGCAGACGCTGGCCGGCGAGGCGGAGCGGCTGGGCCGGGTGCTGGACGCGGTCGGCGTCGGGCCGGAGGAGAAGGTCGTCGTGGTCGCGCACTCCTATGGCGCGTTCCACGCCGAGGCGTTCGCGCGCCTGCGTCCCGAGCGGATCGCCGGGATCGTCTTCGTCGACGGCAGCGCCGAGCCGGACATCACGCCGGCGCCGGGCGGGCCGGGCCGGGCGTTCGGGCAGGCATTCGTCCAGGGGACCAGGCTCCTCGGTCTGAACCAGGTGCTGGGGCCGGCGGTGCGGCGGCTGGTCTACCAGGCCGCGAGCACGACGCACCGGGATCCGGACCGGGAGTTGGGGCGCGCCGTCTACCGCTCCAGCCGGGTCGCGGCGGCGGTGGTGAACGAGCTGTGGTCGTACCGGCCGAGCGCGGTGGAGTTACTTGAGCTGCGCTGCGAACGGCCGTTCCCCGAGGTTCTGGTACAGGTGCTGGTGGGGGCGGCGGGCGCGTCAGAGGACGGACACGCGCGCAAGTGGGTCGAACGTCAGCGCGAGTTCGCGGGGTTGTTTCCCGGTGCCGAAGTCGTAGAGTTACCCGATGCCAAACACCTGATCGCCGCCGACCGGCCGGACGCGGTCGCCACCGCCGTGCGCTCCCTGGGTTTTTGAGTGGTCGGTCCCGCTGCGGGGTCGGGTTGCGGCAGGATGGTGCCTTGAGGCGGTTGAAGAGCGCGAACGTATAGGGCGGGAAGTAAACAGTGGCGACTTACTACGTCATAGCGAGGATGGACGGGACACGGTTCGTGGGGCCGGACCACCACAAGGTCGACCTCTACGACGCGCTCGAGCGGGGCGTGACCACGTTCATCCCCTCGACGTGGCAGGACCACGACCCGCTGTCCGTCGACGACGACGAAGCGTCGCCGAAGTCCGACGTCCCGGTGGGACTGCTGGTCTACCCCGACCCCGCGCAGGCGGGCCTGGGCATCGCCGACGACATGACCCTCTCCCTCGGCATCGACGGCGGCTTCCGCCTGTTCCAGCTCCAGGCGGTCTCGGCCCCGGAGCACTACACACCCTCCAGCGCGGTCGGCGCCAAAGCCATCGTCACCCGCGAGTTCCTGGTGGTCGCCGAAGTCCCGGGCTGGTGGGCCTACGGCCCGCACGGCCGCCACGTCAACGGCCTGATCACCGCGGTCTCCAACCTGGAGCGCCAGCAGGTCGACCAGATAGGGACCGGCCTGGAGCGCGCAGACGTGATCTTCGAGGTGGACCGCCGCGAAGTCCTGGACGCCGCCGACCTGGAGCTCCTGCGCCACGACCGCGTCGGCGCCGCCCGCGTGGCCCGCGGCTACGCCCGCGCGGCGACCTACCGAGCCTGGGACCGCGACGCCGGCCTGTCCCGCGCCGCCTCGCTGATCGGCGACCTGGCCCACGCCACCGTGGTCGGCGACGTACTGAGCGAGGAGCACCTGGCGCTGCTGCTGAAGAAGCTGACACCGCACATCTCCGAGGTGATGCCCGCCGGGGAGATGGAGGCCTACGGTTCGGTCGCGGAGGAGGCCGGCGGGAGCGACGCCGAGGTCGAGGCCGGGGTCGAGGACTAGGCGGCGCGGCGCCGGGCGGTACGGGGCCGGTTGGTGCCGGCCGCGCTCGGGATGAAGCTGTGGCGAGGCTGGCTGCTGGGCCAGCAAGCTCGGGATAGCGGCGGGGCTGGTTTCCGGGCTGGGCTGGCGGTGCTCGCAGTGCGGCGGCAGGGTCCTGATCAGTGGCTTTTGCGGCGAGGCTCGGGATAGCGGCCGGGCTGGCTGACTTGGCCGAGCTCCGGATGTGGCTGCAGCGAGCGGTTTCGGGCTGGCTCGGCGGTGCTCGCGGTGCTGCCGGGGGAGTGGTTTCGGCCTAGCTCGGCGGCGTGAGCCAGTCGCCGGGCTCCTTCGGCGGCTCGATGTCCTGGATCTCAGCCGTCTGCGTCTCGGCGACCTGAATGCGGTCCTGCACCGGCGGCACCGGTTCCGATACAGTCCACGCCTCCTGCGTCGGGGGTGCCGGCGGCTGGCCGGGCATCGGGTAACCCGGCGTCGGGTACCCCGGCATCGGATAGCCGCCCGGGCCCGGCACCTGACCCGGCATCGGGTATCCCGGCACCCCGTACCCGTAGGCCATTCCGTAAGGCACCTGCGTCGCCGGCATCCCCGGCCCGCCGTACCAAGCGCCCGCCAGGTTGCGCGCCCTCTGTTCCTTCGTGATCGTCGCCACGTAGGCGATCGCCAGGAGTGCCGCCGCCACGCCGATGGCCAGCGCCACGATGCCGGCGGTGGCCGCTGAACGCATGTCGCTCACGCGGTCCACTGGTGCGTCGTTCTGCATGCGGCCGTTCTCGCCGCTCACCACCAGGCCGCTGATCCAGAAGGCCACGTACATGGCCCACCACCAGCCGGTGATCAGGCCGCCGCCGGCGGGTCTGCCCTGGCGGCCGAGCATGGTGCCGCGGTGGATGTCGCGGGCGACGAGGCAGGGGAGGATCAGGGAGGCCACCGGGATGAACCAGCTGCCGACCGACCAGCCGACGCGCAGGGTTCCGCGGTTGGGGGTGTAGGCCTCGGCGTTGTTGCGTGCGGCCCAGAACCAGCAGATGAAGACCACGATCGTGGCCAGGGTGAAGATCGTGAACCAGCCCATGGTGGCGCGGGTCGCCGAGTCGGAGTCGTCCAGGCTGGTCGGGTTCACGGCGGCCGGGTCGGTGAGGACGTCGGTGAGCAGCGACTGTCGCCAGATCAGGAACCCGGCGGCGAGGGCGGCCAGCGCCGCGTCCACTGCCAGCAGGACGATCGCCGCGATGCCGAGGCCGCGGACGGAGGTCCTGATGCGGGGCGGCGTCATGCCGTACGGCGTGGGGTATCCGTAGTCGGATATCGGGCTCCCGGTCACGCCGGGCATCACATCAGCGCCGGGCCTCCGCGTCAAGAACGTGGCGGACCTCACCGCCCGGCGTACTACTGGCGAGTAGCCCGCTGCGCGAAGATGACCGCAGAACTCAGGACAGCGGCAGCGCCGACCGGGCGACCGGCGGCGACCACGCGCCCAAGCGCGACCAGGTGAGAAGGGACCCCCATCGATGCAGTTCGGCCGGTATTTCGAGGAGTTCGAGGTCGGCGCGGTGTACAAGCACTGGCCGGGCAAGACGGTCACCGAGTACGACGACCACCTGTTCTGCCTGATCACTATGAACCACCACCCGCTCCACCTCGACGCCAACTACGCCGAGGAGACCACCGACTTCAAGCGCAACGTCGTCGTCGGCAACTACATCTACTCGCTGCTGCTGGGCATGTCCGTGGCCGACGTGTCCGGCAAGGCGATCGCGAACCTGGAAGTGGAGTCGCTGCGGCACATCGCGCCGACCTTCCACGGCGACACCATCTACGGCGAGACCGAGGTTCTGGACAAGACCGAGTCCAAGTCCAAGACCGACCGCGGCATCGTCTACGTCGAGACCAAGGGCTACAAGCAGGACGGCACCGTGGTGTGCGTCTTCCGCCGCAAGGTGATGGTTCCCAAGCGCGTGTACGGCGAGGCCCGGGGTGGCGAGCAGCCCGGCCGCCCGACCCCCGCGGCGTAGCCGGACGCCGGCGCGGGATTGGAGCGCGGCAGGGCGCGGCAGAAACACAGTGAGGGGCGCGTAGCCGGACCCGCGCCCCGCCCCCGGTCCGACCGCCCCCGCCATCCGGGTGACAGGGCTTGACGGACCGCCCGCCCTGAGAGGACTGTCAGTCTCTATGAAGGCCGAGCCCAGCTGCCCACGCTGTGGGAGCCGGGTGCGCGCCCCCGGCCTGCTGTCCACGACCTGGCAGTGTGACCTGCACGGCGCGATCCACCCCCTGCAGCCGGTGCAGCCCCCCACCGCGAAGGAACTGGCCGAGACGGCCGCCAACAGCCAGGTCCCGGTGTGGATGCCCTGGCCCCTGCCGACCGGTTGGGAGTTCACCGGTATGGCCTACGCCGGCGACGAGGCCGGGGCCCGCGCGACCGCGGTGGCCTGTGCCGGTCCGAACCCGTTCGGCGGAGTCGGGGAACTGCTGCTGATCGCCGAGGAGATGGGCGTCGGCCTCGGTGCGCGCTTCGCCGGGCTGGAGGGCCCGGACCCGGGCGAGATCTTCGAGCAGACCGCCGCGCACGCCAAGCTCTACGCCGCAGGCCGGTCCACCTCCATGTGGAACGTCCCGGACACCGGCGACCGCGCGGTGTTCCTCGGCGAGGCCGGCGGCCTGTGGCTGTGGGCGGTCCTGTGGCCGCACGACGCGGCCCACCTGATGTACGACGACCTGGTGCTCACCGACCTGCGGGACGCCGGCGCCGAGATCGACTGGATCCCGGTCGGCGGCCTGTCGCTGCGCCTGATGGAGATGTAGCAGCAGAAGCAGCGGGACACGCGGCGGGAAGCGCGGCGGGAAGCGCGGCGCCGACCGGCGCGGGCACACCATCGCGAGGCGCGCATCGCGGGAACACCACTGCGGGGCAACGCCACTGCGGGGCACGCCATCGCAGAGCACACCAACCCTCCCGCGACCCTCCCGGAAATGAGCACATCGGTGTGAACCTCGTGTGACCGTCGGCCCGCACGCGCCCTGCGCTCCACAGCGGTAAGCCACAATGACCGACGTGACCCACACCGTGCGCGACATCATTCTTCTCGGCTCCACCGGCTCCATCGGCACCCAGACCCTGGACCTGGTCTCCCGCAACCCCGACCGCTTCCGCGTCGTCGGCCTGGCGGCCGGCGGCGGGAACCCGGAACTCCTGGCGGAGCAGGCCCTGGCCACCGGCGCGCGCACGGTCGCCGTCGCCAAGGCCAGCGCTGCGCAGGACCTGAACCTCGCCTTCTACGCCGCGGCCCAGAAGCGCGGCTACTCGGCCGGCGAGTTCCAGATCCCGGAGATCCTGGCCGGCCCGGAGGCCTCGGCCGAGCTCGCCGCCCGCGAGTGCGACATCGTCCTGAACGCCATCGACGGCGCCGCCGGCCTGAAGGCCACGCTGGTCGCCCTCGACTCCGGCCGGACCCTCGCGCTGGCCAACAAGGAGTCCCTGATCATCGGCGGCGACCTGGTCGCCCGGCGGGCCAAGCCCGGCCAGATCGTCCCGGTCGACTCCGAGCACTCGGCGCTGGCGCAGGCGCTGCGCGGCGGTCGTGCCGAGGAGGTGGACAAGCTGGTCGTCACCGCCTCCGGCGGGCCGTTCCGCGGCCGGACCCGGGCCGAGATGGCGGACGCGTCCCCCGAACAGGCCATGAAGCACCCGACCTGGAACATGGGGCCGCTGGTCACTTGCAACTCCGCGACCCTGGTGAACAAGGGTCTGGAGGTGATCGAGGCGCACCTGTTGTTCGACGTCCCCTTCGACCGCATCGAGGTCGTGGTGCATCCGCAGTCCATCGTGCACTCGATGGTCCAGTTCGTGGACGGCTCCACGCTGGCTCAGGCCAGCCCGCCGGACATGCGCCTACCGATCGCCCTGGCCCTGGGCTGGCCGGACCGGGTCCCTGACGCCGCCCCGGCCCTGGACTGGACCAAGGCCGCGACCTGGGAGTTCTTCCCCCTTGACGACGAGGCGTTCCCCTCGGTCCGGCTGGCCAAGCAGGTCGGCGCAACCGGTGGCACCGCTCCGGCCGTCTTCAACGGTGCCAACGAGGAGTGTGTGGCCGCGTTCCTCACCGGCCGCCTCCGCTTCCCGGCGATCGTCGATACCATCGAACGGGTGGTCGCCGAGCACGCCGGTTCAGGGCGCTCTCAGGGTGGGGACCTTACTCTGGAGGCCGTCCTGGAGGCGGATTCTTGGGCGCGTACGCGCGCGCGGGAACTCACAGCCGGCTGAAAGACTTGATTAGGTGACGGGTACAGCCCAGGCGCAAGTGCCGACGACGATAGGTGGATAAGTGGGCCCGCTAGGCATCATCCTGTTCGTCGTCGCGCTCGTGGCATCGATCATGCTGCACGAGGCCGGGCACATGGTGTGCGCGCGCAAGGCCGGCGGCAAGGTCACCGAGTTCTTCCTGGGCTTCGGGCCGAAGATCTGGTCCTTCCGCAAGGGCGAGACCGAGTACGGCGTCAAGGCGATCCCGGCCGGCGGCTACGTGAAGATCGTCGGGATGACGGACCTGGAGCCGATCGACCCCGAGGACGAGCCGCGGGCCTTCTACCGCAAGCCGCTGGGCTGGCGGCTGCTGACGCTGTCGGCCGGTTCCTTGATGCACTTCATCATCGCCCTGGCGCTGATGCTGATCGTGCCGCTGACCTGGGGTATCGCTTCGCGCGACCTGTCCGGCACGGTCGGCACCGTCACCCAGTGCCTGAAGACGACTGCCGGAAACTGCGCTCCGGGCGATGCCGAGAGCCCGGCCCAGGCGGCGAAGCTGCAGAACGGTGACAAGATCACCGCGATCAACGGCGCGGCGGTGCACAGCTGGGACGACGTGACCACCGACCTGCACAAGGGCCAGCCGACGGTGAGCGCGGGCGGCAAGCTCTCGGGCCCGCCGGTGCCGATCACCGTCGACTTCACCCGGGACGGCCAGCCGCACACGACGACGATCGTCCCGGCCGTCGGCAACAACTCGACCGATCCCAAAACGGTCAACCTCGCGCTGATGATCGGCATCCAGGCCCCGCCGCTGGTCTACCAGCACCCCGGCCTGCTGAACGAGACCGGCAACGCCTTCACCACCTTCGGCTCCTACGCCAAGGGCTCGGTCACGGGCCTGGTCGACATCCCGGCCTCGATCCCCAAGCTGTTCCAGGCCGCCACCGACACCAGCCAGCCGCGCTCGGCCAACGCCCCCGTGGGCGTGGTCGGCATGGCGAGCCTGACCGGCAGCGTGATCAAGGACGGCGGCTACTCCCAGTTCCTGTACTACATCGCCAGCATCAACATGTTCATCGGCATCTTCAACCTGCTGCCGCTGCTGCCCCTGGACGGCGGGCACATCGCGATCGCGCTGTACGAGGCCGGCCGCCGCCGGATCGCCAAGCTCTTCGGCCGGCCGGACCCGGGCCGCGTGGACCTGAACAAGCTGATGCCGGCCGCGTTCACCTTCCTGGTCCTGTTCGTCGGGCTGTCGCTGCTGCTGATGGCCGCCGACATCACCAACCCGCTGAAGTTCCCGAGCTGATCGGGCGTCGGCTCCGACCGGGGCTTGACCGGGCGAGGTCCGCGCGGTAGCTGTGACCTGCGCCACCGTGGCGCCGGTGAAGGCCAAGTGAAAATCTCGCGGCGCGTGCGAACGCCTCACGAACGTGCCGTAGCGTGGACGGCGAGCAGAAAACCATTCACGGAACGGTGAGACCTTGACCGCCATCGCGTTGGGCATGCCCGCACTCCCGACCAAGCCGCTTGCCATCCGCCGCAAGTCCCGCCAGATCATGGTGGGGAACGTCCCGGTGGGCGGCGACGCCCCGGTGTCCGTGCAGTCGATGACCACGACCCTCACCTCCGACGTGAACGCCACGCTCCAGCAGATCGCGCAGCTCACCGCCGCCGGCTGCCAGATCGTGCGGGTCGCGGTGCCGTCGCAGGACGACGCCGACGCGCTGCCGATGATCGCGAAGAAGTCGCAGATCCCGGTGATCGCCGACATCCACTTCCAGCCGAAGTATGTCTTCGCCGCGATCGACGCCGGGTGCGCCGCGGTCCGCGTGAACCCGGGCAACATCAAGGCTTTCGACGACAAGGTCGGCGAGATCGCCAAGGCGGCCAAGGCCGCGGGCACTCCGATTCGGATCGGCGTGAACGCCGGATCCCTGGACAAGCGGCTGTACGAGAAGTACGGCAAGGCCACTGCCGAGGCGCTGGTGGAATCCGCGCTGTGGGAGTGTTCGCTGTTCGAGGAGCATGACTTCCGGGACATCAAGATCTCGGTCAAGCACAACGACCCGGTCGTGATGATCAACGCCTACCGGCTGCTGGCCGAGGCCTGCGACTACCCGCTGCACCTGGGGGTGACCGAGGCCGGTCCGGCGTTCCAGGGCACCATCAAGTCCGCGGTCGCCTTCGGGGCGCTGCTGGCCGAGGGCATCGGCGACACCATCCGGGTCTCCCTGTCGGCGCCTCCGGTGGAGGAGGTCAAGGTCGGCCAGCAGATCCTGGAGTCCCTGGGGCTGCGCAAGCGTGGCCTGGAGATCGTCTCCTGCCCCTCCTGCGGCCGGGCCCAGGTGGACGTGTACAAGCTCGCCGACCAGGTCAGCGCGGCGCTCGACGGTCTGAAGGTGCCGCTGCGGGTCGCGGTCATGGGCTGTGTCGTGAACGGCCCGGGCGAGGCGCGTGAGGCTGACCTGGGCGTGGCCTCGGGCAACGGCAAGGGCCAGATCTTCGTGCGCGGCGAGGTCATCAAGACCGTGCCCGAGGCACAGATCGTGGAGACCCTGATCGAGGAGGCCTTCAAGATCGCCTCCGAGATGGGCCTGGAGATCGATGCCGAGACCGGTGAAATCGTGGAGTCCGTGAACGCCGCGCTTTAAGGCCCCACTTCCAGTACCGTCCTATACGGGGCTGTTTTCTGGGCTCCGTAGAGCGCTTCCGTGGTCGCGGCCGCGCACCGAACAGCCGCATGGTTCGCCGGTGTGCAGCCGTTTCCGCTACAGAGCAGGGCAGGCTACGGGCAAACGCCGTACAGTGAACTGGTGATCGTGCGATGAGCGTTTTGTCGAGGGTCCGCGGGACCAACACCAGGCTGTTGGGCGTGGCCGATCTGGCCGACGTCCGCGCGCTGCTGGCGCGCGACCCGGTCTCGAACGTCTTCGTGGCCTCCCGGGTCGAGGCCTCCGGCCTGGACGCCTGGCGTCTGGGCGGCGAGGTCTGGGGCCACATGGTGAACGGCAAGCTCGACGCGCTGTGCTACTCCGGCGCCAACCTGGTCCCGGTCGAGGCCGGTCCGGAGGCCGTGCGCGCCTTCGCCGAGCGGGCCCGCCGCCAGGGCCGCCGCTGCTCCTCGATCGTCGGGCCGGCCGAGGCCGCGCTGGCGCTGTGGGAGCAGGTCCGCCCGACCTGGGGCCCGGCGCGCGAGGTGCGCTCCAGCCAGCCGCTGATGGAGATCCGCGGATCCTCCGAGACCGTGGAGCCGGACTTCCGGGTGAAGCCGGTGACGCCGAACCAGATAGACACCCTGCTGCCGGCGTGCATAGCGATGTTCACCGAAGAAGTCGGCGTCTCGCCGGTCGGCGACGACAACGGCAGTTCCTACCGCGCGCGCGTCTCCGAACTCGTGCACGCCGGCCGGGCCTTCGCCTGGATCGAGGACGGGCACGTGGTGTTCAAGGCGGAGATCGGCGCGGTGACCGACCAGGCGTGCCAGATCCAGGGGGTGTGGACGCATCCGGCGCTGCGCGGCAAGGGCATCGCGGCGGCCGGGATGGCGGCGGTGGTCGAGTACGCGCTGCGCGATTTCGCGTCAGTGGTGAGCTTGTACGTGAACGACTACAACGCTCCTGCTCGCGCCGTGTATCGCAAAGTCGGGTTCGAGGAGGTCGGCGCTTTCGCGTCGATCCTGTTCTGACATTGTTCTGAGTTGTTCCACCCGCTACCGGTTTGGGAATGCTCTGATGGGCGTTCCCTACACCGAAGGGGGTGGTCATGCCCAAAGAGATCTCTCGAGAATTCCCCACGCCGGAGAACGGCTTCGCACCTCAGCTGCGTACTCAGGAACGGGACGAGGAGCGCGACCGGGACCGGGAGCGGGACCCCGCCGACGCCCGGGAAGGGCGGCCGGGCTGGCTGAGCCGGATGCGGAACCGGCGCATGAGCGCGCTGGTGGCGTGGTCGTCGTCGGTGGTGCTGGCGACGGTGGCGATCACGATCACGATGGCCTGGGTGCATCCGGACAAGGGCCAGTGGAAGGAATTTTTCCGCGGTGTCACCGGCGACGTGGCCGGGGCGCTGCTTGTGGCTTTTTTCTTGTCGCCGGTGTTCCTGGCGATCCGCGCCTTCGCGAACGAGAAGTTCGGGAACATCGCGGACTACGTGCCGATGGCCGGCTACGAGCGTTTTCCCTACCTGAAGTTCATAGAGCGGCTGGAGCGCTGCGACGACCTCGTGCGGATCATGGACACGTCCAGCAACATCCTGGACGTCACCACCGCGGAGGGCGACGAGGCGGAGGAGCGGAGCCGCTGCGTCACCGCGCTGCGCAACGTCCTCTCCGGAGACAACGAGGTCCGGGTCGAGATCCTGCTGCTGGATCCGACTTCTGACGCCGCGCGTCAGCGGAGCGCGGACCTGAGGGGGGAGGGGATCGACATCGCCGCCGGGGTCAGCCGGAACCTGGCGCTGTTGAACCGGATCCGGAACCACTTGCCGGAGGGCGCACGGAGCAAGCTGTTGGTGAAGCTCTATAACGCGACCCCTGCCTGTGCCTACTACAGGGTGGACGACAGGGCGTCCATCGCCTTCTACTCTCTGCGGACCGCGTCCGAGCAGGGTGCGCACGTTGACGTGGCGCTGAAGGAGAAGCTGGGGAAGATCGTGAACGACCACTTCCGGGAGATCCGGGAGGACGCGGACACGGTCGAGATGGTCGAGTACCTCTACGGGACGCTCACGGTAGGGCGGCGTAAAGAGCACGTCGCGTGGGTCGAGTACGGCGGTGCGCTGTTTCTCGGCCTGGCCTCTCCTCGGGAGAACCCGGTGGCGTGGACCGTGGCGCCGCGCGTCGGCGGTGGAGAGCCGTTGCAGATGGCGGCCTATAAGCACGAGCCTGCGGAGTTCCGCGCTATGCGTTTGATCCCATGGGCCGAGTGCGGAGGGATCGGCATCCGTATCGAGGAGAAGTACGGGGTCGAGTTCCAGGTGCTGTTCGAGGTGGCGCCGGTCGGGGCGATGCCGGCCGGGTTCCTGCCCGGCCAGACGGCGTCGCGGAGCGACCGACCGGCCGGGGCGGAACCCGGGGGACCCTAGCGTTGGACGGGCTCAGACCTCCGCGTACTGCTTCTCGTGCGCCAGCAGGGTGGCCTTGCACTCCAGTCCGTACAGGAAGTTCTTGCTGGAGCCGTCGCTGCGCACGATGCGGTGGCAGGGCACGAACAGCGCGATCGCGTTGGACGCGCACGCCGATCCCGCGGCCCGCACCGCGTTGGGATTCCCCGCCGTGGCCGCGAGCTGCGTGTAGCTGATGGTGCCGCCGGCCTTGACCGCGCGCATCGCGTCCCACGCCGCGGTGCGGAACGGCCCGGTCGCGCGGTAGACGACCGGCACGTCGTCGAGCGCGGCCAGATCGCCGGCGAAGTACGCGGCCACGCGCTCGGCCACGCGGTCGTGCGCCCCTGGCCCGGGCACCGGGGCGTGCAGCATGCCGGAGAGGAACGCCGGGTCGGCGGTGAAACCGGCGGCGTGGACGGTGTCGTCGGCATCGGCCAGGACGGTGAACGGACCGGCCGGCGTCGCGATGGTGGTGTAGGTCAGGGTGCTCACTGTTCGGTTCCTTCGGTGTCGGGGTCGCTCGCGCTGGCCCACAGGTGCAAAGCGGCATAAGCGCGCCAGGGCCGCCACGCCTCGGCGTGCGCCAGGAGGGCTTTTTCGGTGCCCGGCAGACCGAGGCGCTCCGCCTGCCGGCGGACGATCAGGTCGCCGACCGGGAAGGCGTCGGGATCGCCGAAGACACGCAACGCGATGTAGTCGGCGGTCCAGGGGCCGATGCCCGGGACGGCGAGCAGCTTGGCGCGGGCTTCGGCTCGATCCACGCCGCGGTCGAGGGCGAGCTCGCCGCTCGCGACCGCGGTGGCCAGGGCGCGGAGGGTCGCGGCGGTGCGGCGGGTGAGGCCGAGGCCTTCGTAGTCGCCGGCGGCCAGGGTCTCGGGGCGCGGGAAGGGGGCCAGGTCCGCTTTCTTGTCGACAAAGTGATTTGCTGATGCGACCGAGTCGGAGTCCGCTGCCGACCACGAGCCCGACCCGAGCACCGCCCCCACACCTGTCGCCGAGCCGAAGCCCGCCTCCGGCCGCGATTCCGAGCCCGCGTCAGCCGCCGCCACCGCCACGGCCCCGACTGAACCGCCGGACCCCGCCACCGCCGCCTCCGGCACCAGCGCGGCCTCGGCGGCCAGCTCGACCGCGGCGAAGCGCTGCACCAGGCGCGCGGTCATGGTGCGGGCCGCGGCGACGCTGATCTGCTGGCCGAGGATCGCGCGCACCGCGATCTCGAAGCCGTCGACCGCGCCGGGGACGCGCAGGCCGGGGCGGGCGGCGACCAGCGGTGCCAGCGCCGGGTCGCCGGCCAGCACCGCGTCCACCTGCGCCGGGTCGGCGTCCAGGTCCAGCAGGTCGCGGCAGCGGCGGACGGCCACCGCGACGTCGCGCAGGTCGTCGACCACCAGCCGGGCGTGCACCACGCCCTTGTCGTCGCGCAGTTCCACCTGGCCGGTGCCGTGGGGGAGGCGGAGTGCTCGGCGGTAGACCAGGTCGCGGCCGACGCCGGCCACCTCGTCCACGCCCGGGATCGCCCGGTCGCCGAACCAGCCGAGCAGCGCCGGGAAGTCGAACGGCGTCCGGTAGGTCAGCCGCAGGGTCAGCGCCCCGTCCCCGTCCACGGCGCTCCCGGCCAGTTCGGCGGCCGCGGCGCCGGTGCCGAAGCGGACCCGGATGTCGCTCGGGGTGGCGCCGAAGGCCTCTCGGACCGAGTCGTTGAACTGCCGGATCGAGCCGTAGCCGGCGGCGAACGCGACGTCCGAGACCGGCAGGGCCGTCGACTCCAGCAGCAGCCGCGCGGTCTGCGCGCGGCGGGAGCGGGCCAGCGTCAGCGGCCCCACCCCGAGCTCGGCGACCAGTACCCGGTGCAGGTGCCGCTCGCTCACCGCCAGCGTGCGGGCCAGGGCCGCGACGCCGTCCTGCTGGTCGGCGGCGCCGTCGGCGATCAGCCGCAGCGCCCGGCCGGCCAGGTCGGCCCGGACGTTCCAGTCCGGCGAGCCCGGCACCTTGTCGGGGCGGCAGCGCCGGCAGGTGCGGAAGCCGGCGGCCTCGGCCGCCGCGGCGACCCGGAAGAAGCGCACGTTCTCCGGCTTCGGCGTGCGGGCCGGGCAGATCGGCCGGCAGTAGATGCCGGTGGTCGTCACGCCGGTGAAGAAACGGCCGTCGAACCGCGGGTCGCGGCTGGCCACCGCCCGGTAGTAAGTATCGAAGTCGTTCTGGAGAGCTGGCTCGGGCATACATCGAGTGTCGCGCAGGGCGGTGCGCGGTACTAGCGGGATTCGGACCAGACCGTCAGCGGCGTGGGGAGTCCGCGTGGAAGGCCCGGTCGCGCCAGTAGAGGAACGAGGACTCCGGGTCCCCGGTGTAGGACCACGGGACGCGCATGGCATGCGACCCGATCGCGTCGAACAACGCTCGGGTCTCATCGGTGTCGACCAGGCCGGAGTACACCATCGCGTGCAGCAAGTAGTTCCGGTCCAGATCGGCCTGCGCGTGCGGCTCTATAGCGGACCCCAGCCAGCTGTGCATGACCCGGTCTATATCCGCGGTGACCAAGTCCCGCCCCCAGTGCGCCTGCGGTGAGGACTGGCGCTGCCGGGGGACACCCACGTTCGCCGTCCTGTACACCTCTGCATGTGCCACCAGAGGGAGCGCCGCTAGAGGGGAACCGGGAGGGGCTTCTCCAGCGAGCCAATAAGCGAAGTCGTACATCTCCTGATGCGATCCGCACCAAGCGCCGAACAGATACATCAGCGCTTCATGCTGGCCGTCCCGGTTGAACGCGTCCAGGGCCCGCATCTTCTGCCAGCGGTTCCAGAACTCGTCGTGCCCGCTGCGACGCCCGCGGTCGGCGGCGCGCGCCAGCGTCAGCATGACCACCCACGGAGTCGGGTCCTCCGGCGCCATCTCGGCGGCATGCGTGCACAGGCCCAGGGCCTCCTCCGCGGTCTCGCGGTGGCCGGCGCCGCCGGCCAGCGACGCGCGCAGCGCACGGACGGTCTCCACCTGCGCCCGCAACAACGCGGCGTCCGGATTTACCGGCTCCAGCACCTGCCAGCGCTCCACCCACGAGGAGTTCGCGACCGCTTCGGCGAGCACCCGCACCCGGTGGCTGCGCCGGTCCCACTGGGGACCCTCAAAGCCTTTCCGGGTCTCGGCCAGAACCTCCCGCGCCGGCCCCCAGTCCCCGGACGCCAGCGCGTCCCGGGCCTCGGCCAGCGCCAGATCGCCGAGCGCCGGGTCCAGATTCACCCGGAGGACGTCGTTCCGGGTCTTTGCTGCCATGTCGGCACGGTAACCTGCCCGCCGTTAATACGGGAGGGTCTTTACGTGCTGTTGAAGGCGTGTGCGAAAGGCCAAACGGCAAGCGATCACGCCCGAGCCGGATATCCTCGCAGGACAGCAGTGCGCTATGGCGGGTTTCCGGCCAAGGCGCGCAACCTTACCTGATCGAACACTAGGAGCACCCCGTGATCTGGCGTATGTCGTCGCTGTTCCTGCGAACCCTGCGCGAGGACCCGGCGGACGCCGAGGTCCCGAGCCACAAGCTGTTGGTCCGTGGTGGATACGTCCGCCGCGTCGCCCCCGGCATCTACTCCTGGCTGCCGCTGGGCAAGCAGGTGCTGGAGAACGTCACCCGCGTCGTGCGCGAGGAGATGGACCGGATGGGCGGGCAGGAGGTCCAGTTCCCGGCGCTGCTGCCCCGCGAGTACTACGAGACCACCGGCCGCTGGACCGAGTACGGCGACAACCTCTTCCGCCTCCAGGACCGCCGCGGCAACGACTACCTCCTCGGTCCCACGCACGAGGAGATGTTCACCGACATGGTCAAGGGCGAGGTGTCGTCCTACAAGAACCTGCCGGTCACGCTCTACCAGATCCAGACCAAGTACCGGGACGAGGCGCGCCCCCGCGCCGGCATCCTGCGCGGCCGGGAGTTCCTGATGAAGGACTCGTACTCCTTCGACCTGGACGACGAGGGCCTGAAGCACTCCTACGCGCAGCACCGCGACACCTACATCCGCATCTTCGAGCGGCTGGGCATCAAGTACAAGATCGTGTCGGCTGTGTCCGGCGCGATGGGCGGCTCGGCCTCCGAGGAGTTCCTGGCCACGGCGCCCACCGGCGAGGACACCTACGTGGCGTGCCACAACTGCGGCTACGCGGCGAACGTCGAGGCCGTCGAGACCGCCGCCGCCGTGCCCCAGGACGCCGCCGCGCACCCGGCGCTCCAGGTCCTCGACACCCCCGACACCCCGACCATCGAGTCGCTGGTCGCAGTCGTGAACGGTTTGGCCCGCGAGGGACGAGCTGATTTGCACAGTGCGATCGAGGCCAAGGACACGCTGAAGAACGTCGTGGTCAAGGTCCGCTACCCAGGGGTGAAGGAGCCGAAGGTCCTGATCGTCGGCCTGCCCGGCGACCGCGAGGTGGACCTCAAGCGCCTGGAGGCCGCGGTGGCCCCCGGCGAGGTCGAGATGTTCGAGGCCGAGGACTTCCCCAAGCACCCCAAGCTGGTCCGCGGCTACATCGGCCCGGTCGGACTCAAGGAGGCCGGGTACGAGTACCTGGTCGACCCGCGCGTGGCCGTCGGCACCGCCTGGGTGACCGGTGCCAACGAGGCCGGCAAGCACGTCGCCTACGCGGTGGCCGGCCGCGACTTCGACATCGAGGGCACCGTCGAGGCCGCCGAGGTGCGGGCCGGCGACCTGTGCCCGCGCTGCGGCCACGAGCTGTCCATCGACCGCGGTATCGAGATCGGCCACATCTTCCAGCTCGGCCGCAAGTACGCCGACGCCGCCAAGCTCGACGTCCTGGGCAAGGACGGCAAGCCGGTCCGCGTCACCATGGGCAGCTACGGCGTCGGCGTCTCCCGCGCCGTCGCGGTCCTGGCCGAGCAGATGTACGACGAGCTCGGCCTGGTCTGGCCGCGCGAGGTGGCCCCGGCCGACGTGCACATCGTGGCCGCGGGCAAGGACCCGGTGCTCTACGAGACCGCGAACCGCTACGCCGAGGAGCTCGGCGCGCGCGGCGTGCGGGTCCTGTACGACGACCGCGTGGGCAGCGTCTCGCCCGGCGTGAAGTTCAAGGACGCCGAGCTGATCGGCATCCCGACCATCGTGGTGGTCGGCAAGAACCTCGCCGACGGCGTGGTCGAGGTCCGCGACCGGAAGACCGGCGAGAAGACCGAGGTCGCGGCACCGGACCTGGTCGAGCACGTGCACACGCTGGTGCGCGGCTGAACCGCCGCCAGGAGCACGACACGCCGCCGCCGGGAGTTCCCGGCGGCGGCGTGTCGCGTCCGAGGTCCCGGGTCGTCTCGATCACAGCCGGCAGGGCACCGTCCAGTAAGGGTGACGCGCAATAATCACCCCCATGGATGTACCGACCCCCGGCACCGTCATAGCCGAGCGCTACCGTCTGACCAGGCCCCTCGGGTCCGGCAGCAGTGCGGTCGTCTGGGAGGCGCAGGACTCGAGCCTGGACCGGCTGGTGGCCGTGAAGCTGCTGCACGGCGGTGCCGCCGCGCAGCCGGCGGGCCGTGAGCAGCTGCGGCGGGAGGCGCTGGCGCTGGCGCGGCTGTCGCATCCGCGGGTGACCACCGTCTTCGACTACATCGAGTGGCAGGACGGGGACGGCGACTTCCAGCCGGTGCTGGTCACCGAGCTGCTGGCCGGGCTGAACCTGGAGGACCGCCTGGAGCAGGGCCCGCTGCTGGAGAACGACGCGCGGCTGGCGTGCGCGCAACTGGCCGGCGCGCTGGAGGCGGTGCACCAGGTCGGCATCATCCACCGCGACCTGAAGCCCGGCAACGTCATGCTGATGTCCGACGGGGTCAAGCTCCTGGACTTCGGCATAGCGCAGGCCTCCTCCGACACCGACGCGCGCACCGGCCTGGTGGTCGGCACGCCGGCGTGCATGGCGCCGGAGCAGCTGACCGGGCGCGGGGCGCTGCCGGCGTCCGACGTCTACGCGCTCGGCTGCATCCTCTACTGGTGCATCACCGGACGCGCGCCGTTCGAGGGCGCGACCGTCGACGACGTGGTCAAGGGCCACCTGCACCGCCAGCCGCCGCCGCTGCCGACCGCCGGCCTGCCGCCGCAGATAGCCGGGATCTACCGGCAGTGCCTGGCCAAGGACCCCCTGGAAAGGCCGGCGGCCGCGACCGTGGCCGCGGTCCTGGAGCTGCGCGGCGCCCCGGCCGAGATCCCCGGCGCGGTGCGGCCGCCGGCGAACCGGACCATGGTGATGCAGCCGTACGAGGCCCCTACGCGCCCCTCGTATCTGGCCGCCCAGGAGCAGCCCGCGTATATGGGCCCGCGCGTTCCCCCGCAGAGTGTTCCGGACGATGACGACGGCGGTTCCTACCCGGCCCAGCCGACGTTCCCCGGCCCGCCCCCGCCGCGCCGGTACAACTGGATCTGGATGGTTCTCGGCGCGCTGGTCATCGCGTTCATCGCGGCGGCCGGCACGGCGGTCTTCATGAAGGGCTCGCAGGCCGAGAAGCAGACCACGTCCGCCCCTCCGCCGGGCATCACCGCCGGCGGCCCGACCGGGGCCGCGACAGGGCCGTCGGGCTCGTCGCCGTCGGGGACGCCGAGTACGCCGAGTACGTCTCCGCCTGCCAGCGGACCGGCGTCCACGCTGGCGCCGACCGCCGACCCGGGCAAGGACCCGGTCGCCTTCCTGGAGGGCGTCCGGGGCCAGATCGACGCCTACATCGCGCAGGGCGCGGCCACGATGGACCCCAACGCCGGCCGCGATCTGCAGAACTCGATCACCGATCTGGAGAGCGCGGTGCAGCTGGCGCAGCAGCACAACATGAAGGGGCACTACCTGCACGACGCGCAGAACAAGGCCGACCAGGTGGTCTCGAAGGTCAACGACGACCAGACCCAGGGACTGATCACCGACAGCGTGGCCTCGGTCCTGTCCGGGGAGTTGCAGAACCTGTCCGACTCACTGGGCAGCGGCAACAACGACTGAGACGCCTGAAGCGGCTGAAACGACTGCAACGCTCCGAGGGAGGCGCCCCGGGTCAGTCCCGTTCGGGCAGACCTGGGAACGCCACAGAGCTCCCACGCCACCGCACCGCACGGACGGCGGCGTCCGTCAGCCACTCCAGCCCGGTGCGCCGGGTGTCCCCGGACGAGGCCTGGACGACGTCCGCATAAGAGGCGCCGAGCCGCTCCTCCAACTGCGTCGCCAACCGTGTGGCGTCCGCCGCGGTGTTCACAGGGAACGGGATCGTATAGGCCGGCGCCGCAGCGACCGGCTTGTCGCCCTGCGCCTCGATCAGCCCGATGAGGATGTCGCGGCGCGCGCGATGTGTGTCGTACGCGTTCTGCGCGGCGCTCCGCTGTGCGCCGGTGAGGTGCACCGCCAGGACTCCGTATCCGTACACCGCGGCGTGCTCGTTCCCGAGCGCGGTCTGCAGCGCGCTCATGCGGCGCCTCCCAGGAGCAGCGCCGCGTGTCCGGACTCGGAGGCGGCGATGGACGCCAGCAGCATCGCGGTGTCGCCGTCGGCGGAGAGGATGTCGGAGGTCCGGGCGCTCGCGGCGTCCTGTTCGGCCTTGGCCAGCGCCGCCACGGCGGTCTTCGGGTCGCTCGGAGCGGTCTGCGACGCGGTCGTGGCAGAACCCGACGGCGTCGTGGGCGGAGTCGTGGGCGGCGTCGTGGACGGTGCCGTCGTCGGGGGAGCGGAGGGCGTCGGGGCGGCAGGAGGCGTGTAGCCCTGCTTTATGGCGGCGGCGTGTGAGGCGTGTTCCTCGCGGATCGCCGTGAGTTTCGCGGTGAGTGCGCTGTCGGCAGCCACCGCGGGCAGTGCCAAGGCGGCGTCATACTGCGTCAGCAGATCGGCCTCCGCGGACAGTGCGCGGTCGCGTGCCGGGTCCGGCTGCCCCGCTGGTACCGGTTTGGCGGGAGAAGCCCCGGACCTCTTGGTTCCGGCCGGAGAAGCACACGCGCCTAACAGCGCCACACCTGTCGCGGTGAGCATCGTGCGTCTCGTCAGCTCCACGGGCACCCAGGTCACCGGCAAAGTGTAGCGATTCCCGACGCCGCGCCGACGGGAGCGCGCCCTGGTGCGGAACGGATACTGTGTTGGCTACGAAGCGACAGCACGACGGACGACAACTGCACAAGGAGAACGATGAGCACCCCCCGAACCGGAGCCCCGGCGGACCGGTTGCAAGCGCTGCTGGAGCCGGTCGTCGCCGCCGCCGGCTACGACCTGGAGACGGTCCGTGTCTCGCAGGTGGCCCGCCGGCGCCGTGTCGAGGTCGTCGTGGACGGCGACGACGGCGTGTCGCTCGACGCGGTCTCCGATCTCACCCGGGTGGTCTCCGACGTGCTCGACGGCCCGGAGGGCGCCGTGGTCATGGGCGACCAGCCCTATGTGCTGGAGGTCGGCTCGCCGGGCACCGACCGGCCGCTGACCCTGCCCAAGCACTGGCGCCGGGCCGAGGGCCGGCTGGTGCGCGCGGTGCTGACCGACGGCGGCGAGGCCACCGGCCGGGTCCTGGACACCGACGAGGACGGCGTGCTGCTGGAGCTGGAGGTGCCCGGCAAGAAGAAGGGGCAGCCTTCGACCACGCAGGAGCGGCGGCTGGCGTTCGCGGAGGTCGCCAAGGCGCGGGTGGAGATCGAGTTCAACCGCAAGGACGACGAGGCGGACGCCGGATCCGCCGAGGACGCCGACGGCGTCGACGAGATGGACGAGACCGACGACATCGAGGACATCGACGAGGACGAGGAGGGCTGACGACCATGGACATCCCCACGAGTGCATTGCGCGACCTGGAGAAGGACCGCGGGATCCCCTTCGAGAAGCTGGTCGAGGACATCGAGGCCGCGCTGCTCATCGCCTACAAGCGCACCGACGGCGCGAAGACCCGGGCCCGGGTCCAGGTCGACCGGGCCAGCGGCCACGTCACCGTGTGGGCCGTGGAGGACATCGAGGACGGCACCACCCGGGAGTACGACGACACCCCGAGCGAGTTCGGCCGCATCGCCTCCACCACCGCCAAGCAGGTGATCCTGCAGCGGCTGCGGGACCACGAGGACGAGCAGACCTTCGGCGAGTTCTCCGGCCGCAAGGGCGACCTGATCACCGGCGTGGTGCAGCAGGGCCGCGACCCGCGCGCGGTGCTGGTGAACATCGGCAAGATCGAGGGCACGCTCCCGGCCGCCGAGCAGGTCCCGGGCGAGGAGTACCGGCACGGCGAGCGCCTGAAGTGCTACGTGGTGGACGTCCGCCGCGGCCCGCGCGGTCCCCAGGTGACCCTCTCGCGGACCCACCCGGACCTGGTGCGGAAGCTGTTCGCGCTGGAGGTCCCGGAGATCGCCGAGGGCGCGGTGGAGATCACCGCGATCGCCCGCGAGGCCGGCCACCGCACCAAGATCGCGGTCCGCTCGCACCGGGCCGGGGTCAACGCCAAGGGCGCCTGCATCGGCCCGATGGGCGCGCGGGTCCGCAACGTGATGGCCGAGCTGCACGGCGAGAAGATCGACATCGTGGACTGGTCCGAGGACCCGGCCGAGATGGTCGGCAACGCGCTGTCCCCGGCGCGGGTGTCGAAGGTGCAGGTCGTGGACCTGGACCAGCGCAGCGCCCGGGTGATCGTGCCGGACTTCCAGCTCTCGCTGGCGATCGGCAAGGAGGGCCAGAACGCGCGGCTGGCGGCCCGGCTGACCGGCTGGCGGATCGACATCCGGTCCGACGCGGAGCCGGTCACCGAGTAGACGCGGGCAGTACCCGAGCAGAGCGACTGAGGGCCCTGGCGATCGCCAGGGCCCTCAGTCATCGGTGGGTTCAGACCGCCTTGGCCACCGCCTCGGCGACCGCGACGTCCTGGTCGACCAGGCCGCCGGAGACGCCGACCGCGCCGATGATCGTGCCGTCCGCCGCGGCCAGCGGCAGCCCGCCGCCGAAGGAGACCAGGCCGCCGTTGGTGGCCTCGACGCCGTAGATCGGGCCGCCGGGCTGGGACATCTCGCCGAGGACGGCGCTCGGCATCGGGAACAGCGCGGAGGTCCGGGCCTTACGCTGGGAGATGTCGACGGAGCCGAGCCAGGCGCCGTCCATCCGCTGGAAGGCCACGAGGGTCCCGGCGGTGTCGACGATCGTGATGCACATGGCGACGCCGATGCCGGCGGCGGCCTCCTGGCCGGCGGCGATGACGCGGGTGGTGGTTTCGAGGTTCAGTGCGTTGCTCATGGCTCAAGACTCGGCCGCGCCGGCCGGCACAACCAGAGCTCGGCTGTTCCTGGGGACGGCTGCCCCAGGAACGCGGCGCGCGGGGGTGCGATGCTGGGATGCGTGAGCGAGCTCGGAGCATTCCTGAAGTCGAAGCGGGCGGCGATCGCCCCGGAGTCCGTCGGGCTGCCCGCCGTCGGGAACCCCCGCAGGGTGAGCGGCCTGCGCCGCGAGGAGGTCGCGCAGCTGGCCACCATGAGCGTGGACCACTACACCCGGCTCGAACAGGGCCGGGTCACCACGGCCTCGGACAGCGTCCTGAACGGGATCGCCACCGCGCTGCGGCTGACCGACGCCGAGCGGGCCTACCTGCACATCCTCGCGCAGCCGCCGGTGCGGTCCCGGTCGGCGGACGCGGACGGCGCGGGCCGGCCGGCGGTCGGCCCGCTGCTGCGGGACCTGCTGGAGGCCATGAAGGACGTGCCGGTCCTGGTCATCGACCCGCGCGGGGACATCGTGGCCTGGAACGACATCGCGGTCGCGCTGTACTTCGACTTCGCCGAGATGCCGGCGCGGGAGCGGAACATGATCCGCATGCTGTTCCTGGAGCCCCGGGTCCGCGGCATGCACCGGAACTGGGACGAGGTCGCCGCGGTCAGCGTGGCCCGGCTGCGGATGAGCGTCGGCCTGATGCCGGGGGACCGGCGGATGGCGGAGGTGGTCAGCGAGCTGCTGGACCGGGACCCGGACTTCCGCCGGTGGTGGGGCGGCCACGAGGTGCGCGCCACCGACTCGTTCCGCAAGAGCTTCGACCACCCGGTGGCCGGGCGGTTGCTGCTGGACTGGCAGGCGCTGACGGTCGCCGCCGACCCGGACCTGACGATGATCGTCTTCACCGCGCCGCCGGGGTCCGCGACGGCGGATTCGTTGCGGATGCTCGGGTCCTGGGCCGCCGGCTGACCCCCGGCTCTGGTCGTACCGCGGCCGGAACCGCGACGGGCCCACGGACCCGACCGCGCACGGCGGACACCCCCTCGGTGCACCCTGCGCGGCCGGTCGCGGACCTCGTCGGCCGGTCAGCCGTTGCGGACTTTGTAATGCAGGTGCGTGACCCGCTCGCCCTGAACCACCGCCGTGGGATCGTCCAGGAGCACGTGCTCTGCGAAGTGCTCGCCGAAGAACCGCTTCCCGCTGCCGAACGCCACCGGCACCAGCGCCACGTCCAGCTCGTCCACCAGGCCGGCGGCGAAGGCCTGGCCGCCGACATCGCCCCCGTTGAGCGACACGTCCCGGTCCGGTCCGGCGACCTCCTTCGCCTGCGCGATGGCGCTCTCCACGCCGTCGGTCACGAAGGTGAACGGTGCGGTGTCCTGGTACTCCCAGTCCGTGGGAACGCTGTGCGTCACCACGAAAACGCGGTCCCCTGCGACCGGGACGCCGTTCCATCCGTTGGTGATGTCGAACAGGCGCCGCCCGATGACCATCGCGCCGATCCGCGACCACTGCTCGTCGAGGTACTTCGCCGAGATCGCCGACGCCTTGAACGACGTGTGCGCGTTCCCCGCGGTGATCGGGGTGTCGCCCTGGAAGTAGAAGTCATGCAGCGGACCGACCTGGTCGTCGGCGGTCGCCAGGAAGCCGTCCAGCGAGACCGCGTCCGCCATGATGACCTTGCTCATCGCCGTCACACCCCTGAGGCCAGCAGCTCGGCCAGCCGCTCCATCGAGTCCTGGATCCCGTAGGTCATCCCGGAGGCCAGCGCGCCTTCGCGGGTCTCCATCGACGGGAACACCGAGCGCGTGCTCATCCGGGTCTTGCCGGCCACTTCGGTGAACCGGCAGATGTCCAGTTTCACCTCGTCCGGCACGCCCTCGTACTCGAAGGTCTGGATGATCAGCCGGTCCGCCTCGACGGTGTGGAAGACCCCGTGGAACCCGGCGCGCACCTCGCTGAGGTGGCCGCCGTGGTGCACGTAGCGGTAGCGGCCGCCGGGGCGCGCGTCGTACTCCTCGATGTCCATCTCCAGGTCGCGCGGGCCCAGCCACCGCACGACCAGCTTCGGGTCGGTGTAGGCGCGGAAGACCTGCGCCGGGGTGGCGTCGAAGTCCCGGGTGACGTCCAGGAACGGCGTGCCTTCGGGCGCTTCGATGGTGGTGGGGTTGGTGCCGGCGTCGGTGCTCGTGCCGGATCCGGGATCTGTGCTCATCGTTCTTCCTCCTCTTTGAGTGATTCCAGTACCGCGTCGAGTTTGCGGAACCTGCTCTCGGCGGCGAGCCGGTAGCCGTCGATCCAGGCGGTCAGCCGCTCCAGGGCCGCGGGGTCCAGGTGGCAGGGCCGCCGCTGGCCGTCCCGGCTGCGGGTGATCAGGCCGGCGTCCTCCAGGACGCCGATGTGCCGCGAGACCGCCTGCTTGGTGATCGGGAACAGGTCCGCCAACTCGTTCACCGTGGCCTCGCCGCGGGACAGCCGCGCCACGATCGCGCGGCGGACCGGATCGCCGAGGGCGGTGAAGGCCCGGTCAAGGGCTGTTTCTGTGGTGTCGCTGCCAACCATGGTGGTAATCAACCATCGCCTTTATCAACCAGAGCGTTAATCAACCGATGCGTTGACTATAGGTCGGAGGATGGCCGCCCGTCAATAACCCGGCGAACGGTGAAGTGATCCAGGCGCTAGACTGAGACGTGTCTAGCCAGACGGATGTTTCTGCACGCCCTGCCGCATCGGCGCGTCTTGTACCGGTGCGCACTTGCGTGGGTTGCAGGGCAAAAGCGGCGAAGACGGAGCTGCTGCGTGTCGTGGCGGTCGAGGGCGCTGTCGTCCCCGACCTGCGCGGGCGGTCGCCCGGACGTGGAGCACACCTCCACCCCGATCCGGGATGCCTGGCCCTCGCCGAGAAGCGTCGGGCGTTCCCGCGGGCGCTGCGGGTCGACGGTCCGTTGGAAACAACGGCGGTCCGCGCGTTGTTGGAAGGCAGCTGAGGCACTACATCCCTGTCCGCGTCAGGTGCGTGGAACAGAGAGAACCCAGTACTAGTCGGAAGCAGGTCGAGTCAGGCGATGAGCACTCGATGAGCAGCACCACGCGATGAGTACGCCCATGCAGTAACCAGACGGCTTCGCGAACAGACGCGGGCCGAAGAAGGAGTGAAGTGGCCAAGGTCCGGGTCTATGAACTCGCCAAGGAGCTCGGAGTAGAGAGCAAGGTCGTGATGGCCAAGCTCCAAGATCTGGGTGAGTTCGTCCGCTCGGCGTCCTCCACCGTTGAGGCGCCGGTCGTCCGCAAACTGATCGACAGCATCCAACAAGCCGAATCCGGCGGCGCCAAGGGCGGCGCCTCCAGGGCTGGCGCTTCCGCGCAGTCCGCCCCCGCCGCGAAGACCGCGGCGTCCTCCAGCGCCCCGCGTCCCGGCGGCGCCCCCAAGCCCGGTCCGCGCCCCGGCCCGGTCGCGCCCAAGCCCGGCCCCGCGGTTCCCGCGCAGGCCCAGGCCGCGGCCGCGGCGGCGAGCCCGGTGGTCGAGACCCCCGCGCCCAGCGTTCCCGAGGCTCCGGCGCCCGCGCCGGTCGCCGAGGCCCCGGCGGCTCCCGCCCCGGCTCCGGCGCGTCCGGCCACGCCGGCGCGTCCCAGCCAGGGCGAGCGTCCCGGCGGCGCGATCCCGCCGCGGCAGGCTCCGGCCGCCGGCGGCGGCAGCATCCCCGGCCGTCAGAGCCCGCGTCCCGGTGCCCCCGGGCAGCGGCCCGGCGGCGACCGCGATCGTGACCGCGACCGCGGCGGCGAGCGCCCCGACCGCGGAGACCGCGGCCAGCGTCCCGCGCCCGGCGGCGCCCGTCCCGGCCCGGCCGGCGCGCAGCGTCCCGGCCAGGGGCAGGGTCAGGGCCAGGGCCAGGGCGGCCGTCCCGGCGGCGCTCCGACCCCGGGCCCGCGTCCGGCCGGTCCGCGTCCCGGCAACAACCCGTTCACGTCCTCCGGCTCGACCGGCATGCAGCAGCCCCCGCGGCCCGCGCCGCGTCCGGGCCCGCCGACCGGCGCGCAGGGCGAGGGCGGCCGCGACGGCGGCCCGCGTCCGGGCATGCCGCCGCGTCCCGGCGGCGTCCCCGGCGCCCCGCGTCCGAACCCGGGCATGATGCCCGGCCGTGCGGCTCCGCGTCCCGGTGCCGGCCAGGGCCGCCCCGGCGGTCCGCGTCCGGGTGCCCCGGCCGGCGGTCCCGGCGGCCGTACCGGCGGTCCGCGCCCCGGCGCGCCCGCGGGCGGTCCCGGCGCGCGTCCCGGCGGCGGTGGCGGCGGCGGCGGTTACGGCGCCCCGCGTCCCGGCGGCGGTGCCCCCGGCGGCGGTGGCGGCGGCTACGGCGGCCGTCCCGGCGGCGGTGGCGGCTACGGCCGCGGCGGTCGCGCCGGCGGCGGCGGTACGGCCGGTGCCTTCGGCCGTCCCGGCGGTCGTCCGGGCCGCGGTCGCAAGTCGAAGAAGCAGCGGCGTCAAGAGTTCGACAACATGCAGGCGCCGTCGCTCGGCGGCGCGATGCTGCCGCGCGGCAACGGGCAGACCATCCGGCTGCCCCGCGGCGCCTCGCTGACCGACTTCGCCGAGCGCATCAACGCCAACCCGGCGTCCCTGGTGCAGGTGATGTTCCACCTCGGCGAGATGGTGACGGCGACGCAGTCGGTCTCCGACGACGTCTTCGAACTGCTCGGCCAGGAGCTCGGCTTCACCGTGCAGATCGTCTCGCCGGAGGAGGAGGACCGCGTACTGCTGGAGTCCTTCGACATCGACTTCGGCGAGAACGAGGGCGGCGAGGAGGACCTGCGGGTCCGGCCGCCGGTCGTGACCGTCATGGGTCACGTCGACCACGGTAAGACCCGCCTGCTGGACGCCATCCGCAAGACCAACGTCATCGAGGGCGAGGCCGGCGGCATCACCCAGCACATCGGCGCCTACCAGGTGGTCGCCGAGGTCGCGGGCAACGAGCGGGCCATCACCTTCATCGACACCCCCGGTCACGAGGCGTTCACCGCCATGCGTGCCCGCGGTGCCAAGGCCACGGACATCGCGATCCTGGTGGTCGCGGCGGACGACGGCGTGATGCCCCAGACGATCGAGGCGCTGAACCACGCCCAGGCCGCCGACGTGCCGATCGTGGTCGCGGTCAACAAGATCGACAAGGAGGGCGCCGACCCGACGAAGGTGCGCGGCCAGCTCACCGAGTACGGGCTGGTGGCCGAGGAGTACGGCGGCGAGACCATGTTCGTCGACATCTCCGCGCGCGAGGGCCTGAACATCGACCAGCTGCTGGAGGCGGTCATCCTGACCGCCGACGCCTCGCTGGACCTGCGGGCCAACCCGGACATGGACGCCCAGGGCGTGGCGATCGAGGCCAACCTCGACCGCGGCCGCGGCGCCGTGGCCACGGTGCTGGTGCAGCGCGGCACGCTGCGCGTCGGCGACTCCATGGTCGTCGGCGACGCCTACGGCCGGGTGCGCGCCATGATGGACGAGAACGGCGAGAGCGTCGCCGAGGCCGGGCCGTCGCGTCCGGTCCAGGTGCTCGGTCTCACCAGCGTCCCGGGCGCCGGCGACACCTTCCTGGTGGTCGAGGAGGACCGCGTGGCCCGGCAGATCGCCGAGCGCCGCGCGACCCGCGAGCGGAACGCGGCCATGGCCCGCTCCCGCAAGCGCGTCTCGATCGAGGACTGGGAGAAGGTCATCAAGGCCGGCGAGGTCCAGCAGCTCAACATCATCATCAAGGGTGACGGTGCGGGCTCGGTCGAGGCCCTGGAGGACTCGCTGCTCAAGCTGGACGTCGGCGACGAGGTCGACCTGCGCGTCGTGCACCGCGGCGTGGGTTCCATCACCGAGTCCGACGTGGACCTGGCGATGGCCTCCGACGCGGTCATCCTGGGCTTCAACGTCCGTCCCGACGGCCGTGCGAAGACCAAGGCCGACCGCGAGGGCGTCGAGATCCGCTTCTACTCGGTCATCTACCAGGCGATCGAGGAGATCGAGGCGGCCCTGAAGGGCATGCTCAAGCCGGAGTTCGAGGAGGTGCAGCTCGGTACCGCCGAGATCCGCGCCATCTTCCGCTCCAGCAAGATCGGCAACATCGCCGGCTGCATGGTCCAGGACGGCGTCATCAAGCGGAACTCCAAGGCGCGCCTCATCCGCGGCGGGTCCGTCGTCGCCGACAACCTCACCATCGTGGGGCTGCGGCGGGAGAAGGACGACGCCACCGAGGTCCGCGAGGGCTTCGAGTGCGGTATCAACCTCGGGTCGTACAACGACATCAAGGAAGGCGACATCATCGAGACCTTCGAGATGCGCGAGAAGCCGCGCGTCTAGTAGGTGGCGATAATGGGGCGGCCCATCCGGGCCGCCCCTACTACTCTCTACTTAAGAAGAAGTAGGGACTCATCCCCTGGGCCGGGTTGGCCCTGATGTGCAGTGTTCGTGGGGACTATGACCCTCGACATCCTCCTCGGCGACGTCCACTCGCTGAAGGAGAAGCGCGGGATCGTGAAGCCGATCCTGGCCGAGTTGGACAAGCGCGCCGGAGTCGGCGCCGCCGAGACCGGCTACCTGGACCTCCACCGGCGCGCCGAGATCGGCGTCGCGGTGGTCGCGGCCACCGCCGCACGAGTGAACGAAGTGCTCGACGATCTCGAGGGCGCCGTAGCGTGGCGCCCGGAGATCGAGCTGCTCAGCGTCCGAAGACGGCTGCACAGCGACGAGGACGACTAGACAAATCCGAGCAAGAAGGAGTGAGTTCGCATGGCGAACAACGGAACGCGCGCCGCGAAGCTGGCCGACCGGATCCGGGTGATCGTCGCCGAGACCCTCAAAAACCGGGTCAAGGACCCCCGGCTCGGATTCGTCACCATCACCGACGTCCGCATCACCGGCGACCTGCGCGACGCCACGGTGTTCTACACCGTGTACGGCAACGAGGACGAGCGCGCGGAGTCCGAGGCGGCCCTGGAGTCGGCCAAGGGCATCCTGCGCACCGAGGTGGGCCGGCAGACCGGGGTGAAGCACACGCCGTCGCTGACCTTCATCGCCGACGCCATCCCGGAGGGCGCCCGGCAGATCGAGGACCTGCTGGCCAAGGTCGCGGTCTCGGACGCGGCGGTCCGGGACGCGGCGGCCACGGCGAGCTACGCCGGCGAGCCGGACCCCTACCGGGCCCCGCGCGACGACGAGTTCGACGACCTCGACGACCCCGACACCAAGGACGAGGACAAGGACGCCTGAGCCGGTGGGCAAGCGGACGAAGGCCGACGACGGCCCGGGCGGTCTGGTGATCGTCGACAAGCCGGCCGGCTGGACCTCGCACGACGTGGTGGGCCGGGTGCGCAGACTCGCGTGCACCCGGCGCGTCGGCCACGCCGGGACGCTGGACCCGATGGCCACTGGCGTGCTCGTGGTGGGCGTGGAGAAGACCACGCGGCTGCTGGGCCACCTCGCGCTCACTCGCAAGACGTACGAGACCACCATCCGCCTGGGTCAGAGCACGATCACGGACGACGCCGAGGGCGAGCTGACCGGAAGCGCCGACGCCTCGGGTGTGTCAGATGACATGATTCGTGGCGCGATTCCGTCATTCACCGGCGCGATCCTGCAGCGTCCGTCGGCGGTCTCGGCGATCAAGGTGGACGGCGTCCGCTCCTACAAGCGGGTGCGCGAGGGCGAGACGGTGGAGCTGGCCGCGCGGCCGGTGACGATCCACCGCTTCGAGGTCCACGGCATCCGCCGCGAGGGCGCGCTGGTCGACGTCGACGCGACCGTCGAGTGCTCCTCCGGCACCTACATCCGGGCCCTGGCCCGCGACCTCGGCGCACAGCTCGGCGTCGGCGGGCATCTCACGATGCTGCGGCGCACCGCGGTCGGGCCCTACGGCCTGGACCTGGCGCGCCCGCTGGCCGAGCTGACCGAGCTGGTGGACGGCGGCGGGGAGCTGCCGGTGGTCCCGCTGGACGCCGCCGCGCGGGCCGCGTTCCCGGCCCGGGACCTCACCGTCGAGGAGGCCGGTGCGGTCGCGCACGGCGGCTTCCTGGCCGCCTCCGAGCGGCCCGGCGAGCCGGTGGCGGTGTTCGGGCCGGACGGCCGGTTCCTGGCGTTGTACGAGGACCTGCCGAGCGGGAAGAAAGCCAAGCCGGTCGCTGTCTTCATCTGACCTGTGCACTGAAGCTATGCACTGAACCTATGGCACCAAGGGGCGCATCCATGGTCCAAAAGTCCTAGGCCACAGATTTTGAATGTCGGGATACAGCTCGTGCTGGGGACCGATTGCGCGTCAGCGGGCCCCGGATGGCACTCTTGTGTGTCGGCAACCTCTCTCAACCACAAGGCAGGCACCCCCGTGGAACGCTGGCACGGCACCGCCGAGGTCCCGCAGGACTTCGGCCCCTCGGTCGTCACGATCGGCGTCTTCGACGGCGTGCACCGCGGCCACCGCGAGGTGGTCCGCACGGCCGTCGCCCAAGGCCGCGCGCTCGGCCTGCCGACGGTGGTGCTCACCTTCGACCCGCATCCCAGCGAGATCGTGCGGCCGGGCAGCCACCCGCCGCTGCTGACCACCCAGCGCCACCGCGCCGAGCTGCTGGCCTCCGAGGGCGTGGACGCGGTGCTGGTGCTGCCGTTCAGCCTGGAGGTCTCGCGCTGGGCGCCGGAGGAGTTCATCCGGCTGGTGCTGGTCGAGCACCTGCACGCGCGGGCCGTCGTGGTCGGCGCCAACTTCCGCTTCGGGCACCGGGCGGCCGGCGACGCCGCCGCCCTGCAGGAGGCCGGCACCCGCTACGGCTTCGAGGTCGTGCCGGTCAGCCTGCGCGGCCCGGAGGGCGAGAGCGCGGACAACCGCTTCTCCTCCACCCGGGTGCGCGCGCTGATCGGCGAGGGCACGGTGGCCGAGTCCGCGGCGCTGCTGGGCCGGCCGCACCGGGTCGAGGGCGTGGTGGTGCGCGGCGACCAGCGGGGCCGGGAGCTGGGCTACCCGACCGCGAACGTGGAGACCGTGCCGTTCGCCGCGATCCCGTCCGACGGCGTCTACGCGGGCTGGCTGATCACCGACGTCGACAAGCCGGAGAAGTCCGTCCGGCACCCCGCCGCGATCTCCATCGGCACCAACCCGACCTTCGACGGCACCGACCGGCGGGTCGAGGCGTACGCGCTGGACCGGGACGACCTGGACCTGTACGGCACGCACGTGGCCGTGGAGTTCGCCGCGCGCCTGCGCGACACGCTGAAGTTCGACTCGGTCGAGGCCCTGCTGGACCGGATGGCCGACGACTGCAAAGCGGCACGGGAGATCACCGACGCCGCGTGAGGCGTTCGTCACACCGGGTACGGCCCAGCTCACGGCGGTCCGTGCACGGGAATACACCTGCCCTGTCCTCGGTTACAACGCTTGAACCCTCAAGGGTCCGACCACGTTGTCGAGGGGACAGGAATGACTTTGGCACTGAAGCAGCGGCGTCCGGCAGTCAAGATCGATTTGTCGGGGGTCTCGCCTTGGATAAGCTCTTCGGGAAACCCCGAGGAGGTGAGGACGGTCGCCGTGACCGCTGACGACGCACGTGGCGAGGCCGTCATCGCCGAGGAGATGCCTGTCGCCGAAGCCGTGTCCGCCGCATCCGCCGAGAGCACGGCCGATGCGCCGCGCGTAGACCCCGGCGAGTCCGAGGACGCGCGCAACGAGCGCTTCGAGCGCGACGCCCTGGTGTATCTCGACCAGCTCTATCCGGCCGCGCTGCGGATGACCCGCAACCCGGCCGACGCCGAGGACCTGATCCAGGAGACTTTCGCGAAGGCGTTCGCCTCCTTCCACCAGTTCCGCGAGGGCACCAACCTCAAGGCCTGGCTGTACCGGATCCTCACCAACACATTCATCAACAGCTACCGCAAGAAGCAGCGCGAGCCCCAGGTCAGCCCGACCGAGGAGATCGAGGACTGGCAGCTGGCCCGGGCCGAGTCGCACAGCTCGGCGGGTCTGCCCTCGGCCGAGACGGTGGCGCTGGACCACCTGCCGGACTCCGATGTGAAGGAAGCCCTGCAGGCCATCGGCGAGGAGTTCCGCATCGCGGTCTACCTGGCCGACGTCGAGGGTTTCGCCTACAAGGAGATCGCCGACATCATGGGCACCCCGATCGGCACCGTGATGTCGCGGTTGCACCGCGGGCGCCGGCAGCTCCGTGCGATGCTTGAGGACTACGCGCGGGAGCGCGGCCTGGTGGCCGCCTCGGCGGAAGGGAACTGAAGCGCCATGAGCTGCGGCCAGCCGCACGAGACGCCGTGCACCGAGGTCCTCGACCATCTCTACGAGTACATCGACAACGAGATGCCCGATGAGGACTGTGCGGCGGTAAAGCGCCACCTCGACGAGTGCCAGCCCTGTTTGGAGAAGTACGGGCTGGACGCGATGGTGAAGAAGCTCGTGCAGCGCTGCTGCGGGTGTGACGAGCCGCCGGTCGACCTGCGCGACAAGGTGCTCGCCCGGATCCGGCAGGTGCGCGGCGAGGTCGCCGTGGGCGGCGCCGGAGAATAGCGGTACGGAGAACGGTCCCAGGGGCACGCCTATGGCGTGCCCCTGGCGCGTTCCGGTCGGATCCACTCGGAAGAGTGGATCTTTTCTTGACTGGCGGCTGTTTTTCCTCTGTACTCGTACGTGCTTTGATCCATTCCCGCGGTCTGCCCGACAGCCGCGGGCGAAATTCGAGGGATGGTGGTCCGCGATGATTCGTCTTGGCGACGGTGGTGTCTGAGTCGGGTGATCCCAACTCCAGTAGGGCCACGGGCCGGCGCCGCCCCATGTGTCGGCCTGTGGACCCACCGGGAGTTTCGTGACAGGGTTTTGCGTTGACCGGTGCCGACGCGCTCCCTGCGCGGACTAGAGGATGACCGATGCCGTTCTCCGTGCGGTGCTACATCTTCGGCTTGGTGGCGGTGGCCTTTGCAGCCATCGCCACATTGCCGTTGTCCAGGACCCACCTGCCCCTGCTGCTGGCGCTGTGCGCGCTGGTGGTCGCCGCCGAGCGGCTCTCGCGCGTGCAGATCGGCACCTCGGGCTGGACCATGTCGGTCTCCCTGGTCGTCACGCTCATCACGGTGCTGGTCCTGGCGCCGCCGGCGGCCGCCATCGTCGGGCTGATCAGCTCGGTGCCGTGGCCCCGCCTGCCGAGCTGGACCTGGACCAAACAGATCGTCAACTCCGCGATGTCGAGCCTGGTGCCGGCGTCCGGGGCCGCCGTGTGTCACCTGGCCGGCGGCCACGTCCCGGGGCACTTCCTGTCCTTCCCGGAGTTCCTGTGGCCCTCCGCGGCGGCGGTCACCGCCTCCCTGGTGGTCAACGGCCTGATCATCGCGGGCTACTCCGGGCTGGCGACGCACATCCGGTTCGTGGACGCGCTGCGCGGCGACTTGAAGCGCGCGACCATGCCGTACTACTCCTCGGGCGTGCTGGCGCTGATCTTCCTGTCGCTGTGGGACGACATCGGCTGGTACACCGCCCCGCTGGTGGTCGTGCCGATGTACATAGCGCACTGGAGCCTGTCGCAGTACGCGAAAGAGGGCGCGGCGCACGAGGGCACGATCGCCGCGCTGGTGCAGGCCGTGGAGATCAAGGACTCCTACACCCGCGGTCACAGTGAGCGGGTCGCGCGCGGCGCGGAGATGCTCGCCGAGCAGCTGAAGATGCCGCAGGACCGCCTGGTGATGCTCCGCTTCGCCGGGCTTCTGCACGACATCGGCAAACTCGGCGTCCCGACCCGGCTGCTCACCAGCACCGGCGGCCTGACCGAGGAAGAGTTCAAGCTCATGTGCATGCACCCCAACCACGGGGTCGCGGTGCTGCGTGACATCCGGTTCCTCACCGAGGTCTACGAGGGCGTCCTGTACCACCACGAACGCCTCGACGGCCGCGGCTACCCGACGGGCAAGTCGGGCGACGAGATCCCGGAGTTCGCCCGCATCATCGGCGTCGCCGACGCCTTCGACGCGATGACCTCCACCCGCTCCTACCGCGCGGCCCGCTCGGTCGAGCAGGCGGTGGCCGAACTCCGCCGCGGCGCCGGCACCCAGTTCGACCCGGCGCTGGTCCAGGCCTTCGAGGCCGCGCTGCAACTCGCGGAGCGCTCCGGCCAGCCCTGGCTGCCCACCGAACTGGTGCCCGCCGAGCCCCCGCAGGACGAGGCGACCGCCGCCGCGGCGACCGGCCCCTGGCCGCTGCCCAAGCGGGTGCCGGGCTTCTCCTTCGCCGACCACGACGACCCGTTCGTGCCGGTGGAGTGGTTCTCGGACTGGTACCCGAGCTGGCTGGAGCACGGCGGGGAGCCGGGCCCCGAGGACGGCACGCGGCCGGTGCCGGAGCTGCTGGGCGGGATCCCGGGGCAGCGGGTGACCGAGCCGGAGCCGGAGTTGGCGGCCGGCGTGAGCGGTGCGGCCGGCGCGGACTTCGACGACGGCTGGTCGGAGCGGATGCACTCGGCCGTGGTGCGCGAGGCGGGGCCGGAGCCCGACGAGGGCTGGGCCTGGGACGGCGAGGCGGCCGAGAACGCTGAGAACGCTGAGAACGCCGAGGCGCCGCTGGCCGAGCCTGTGATGCAGCCGAGCGACGCGGTCGCGGATCCCGAGGCGCCGGCTGCCGAGCTTGCGGGCGCCGGGCCGCTGCCCGCCGCGCCCGGGATGCAGCAGAGCAACGCGGTCGCGGACTCCGAGGCGCCGCCTGCGGAGCGGGTGATCCAGCGGAGCAGCGCGGTCGCGGACTCCGGAGCGTCGCCTGCCGAGCGCGAGCTTGCGGGTGCCGGGCCGCTGCCCGCCGCGTCCGGGATGCGGCTGAGCGACGCGGTCGCGGACCCCGAGGTGCCGCCTGCCGAGCTTGCGGGCGCCGAGGCGCTGCCCGCCGCGCCCGGGATGCGGCCGAGTGACCCGGTCGCGGACCCCGAGGCGCCGCCTGCCGAGCGGGTGATCCAGCAGAGCAGCGCGATCGCGGGCGCCGAGCCTGAATCGGCCGACACCGGGGTGCCTCTCGATGCCGAGCCGGAGCCCGACCCCGATCACGAGATTTCGGTCGTGCCGGATCGCTCGGCCTTCCTCCAGCATCTGGCCGATCTGGCGGCGGCGTTCGGTTCGGAGCCCGAGCCGGAGCCCGAACCCGAGGCCCCGAAATCCACCGACCCCCAGCGCGCCGCCAACCCGTCCCCCCGCTGGCCGGTCGACCCCGGCCTGCGCGGCGACCCCAGAGGCTCGATGCGCGTTCGTGCCGCCACGCCGGCCGCCGACCCCGATCCGCGCGGCCCCGAGCCCGCGGCCGACTTCGACCTCCGCAAGCCGGTCGTCCCCTGCCACGACGTCACCGGTTCCGTCACGGAACTCGTCGTCGAGCCGGCCGCCGACGGCGACGGCGTCGCCCCCGTCCATCCGCCCAAGACCGGCGACCCCGAGGCCTGGACGCCGTCTCCGGAGCCGTGGACCGCGCCCGAGCCGCCCGCCGAGGCCTCGAAGGCCGCCGCCGAAGCCGCCGACCTCGCCGACCTCTCCGATCTCGCCGAGGCCGACAGCCGCAACGGGTCCTCGGCCGGACCCGCGTGGTTCCTGCACGGCGCCGGCGGTTCGTCGTCGACGCTCCACTTCTTCGGCCCCGGCGACGCCGCGTGGCCGCCGCGCGATCCCGACGCGAAGGACTCCGAGGAGTCCTCGGCATGAACCACGCCAAGCCCCCGAGCCACCGGGCCTTCGATTCCGACAGCGACGCGCAGACCGCGTGGGCGCAGAGCAACCCGCTGCTGCTGGTCCTGGCCAGCTTCGTGGCGTTCGCCGCGGTCGCCTCCTGCGCGGTCCACGGCTTCAGCCAGCCCGGTTACGCCCTGGCCTTCGGCGCGATCATCGCCGCCGGCGAGGCTTTCCGGGTCCGGCTGCCCGGCGGCCGCGAGGCGGCGCCGCTCGGTGCGGCCACCGGCCTGGCCTACGCCGTGCTCACCGAGATCGGCCACCAGCCGGCGCTGCACAACGCGCCGCAGGCGGTCGCGGTGGCGGCGTTCGGCTTCCTGGTCGGCTCCGTGCCGCACCTGGCCGTCCGGCGCCCGACCACCCTGGACTACACCGTCCGCCGGTTCCTGATGGTCGCCCTGACCGCGTGGCTGTTCCGCATGTTCTACCTGCGCTGGGTGCTCGGCACCCGGCCCGACGACCCGGGCCTGGCCAAGGCGCTCGTCGTCGACCCGGAGTACCTCACCCACCACCTGCAGAGCCTCGCGGTGGGCGCCGCGACGGCCGGGTTCCTGCTGCTGGCGATCGTCAGCGACGGCGTGGTCGGCTCGATCCTGCAGGCCGGCCAGCACCGGCGGCCGATCCTGGCCGCGGCGCGCGACGAGCTGACCTTCACCACCCGCGTCGGGCTGGCCGTGGTGGCCACCGCCCTGCTGGTCACCCTGGCCTCGCGCACCATGTCCATCTGGGTCCTGCCGGCCCTGTGCCTGCCGCTGGCCTTCACCCAGCTGGCGCTGCGCCGCTTCGCCCGTATCAAGGAAGTGCACCTGGAGACGATCAGGGCGCTGTCGCGCATCACCGAGGTGGCCGGCCTGACCCAGCCCGGCCACGCCCGCCGGGTGGCCCGCACCTGCCTGCGTATTGGCCGCGAGCTCGGGCTGAGCGAGGCGCAGCTGCTGGACCTGGAGTACGCCTCGCTGATGCACGACATCGGCCAGCTCTCGGTCGCCGAGCCCGTGCACGGCGGCCGCACCGCCCCGCTGTCCCTGCTGCGCCAGCGCGAGCTCGCCCGGGCCGGCGCCGAGGTGATCCGCCGTGCCGGGGCGCTGGGCAACGCCGCCGAGATCGTGGAGCACCACCCGGACCCGTTCGGCGCCGCCGGCCCGCTGCCCAGCCGCATACTGCGGGTCGCCAACGACTACGACGACCTGGCCGGCGCGGCACCGGAGGCGGCCGAGCGCACCGAGGCGCTGCGCCACATCCGGCTCGGGCTGGCGGTGCACTACGACCCGACGGTCGTGGAGTCGCTGAGCAGGATGGTCGGGGAGTGATTGGCGGCCCCTGCGCGGGCATGGAGCGGGTACGGCGTGATTGGATGCGCACGTACATCTTTAGCTTGTGACTGCGAGGGAGCATCGAACGTGGCCGAGGAAGTCCGCGCCGAGATGGTGGCCAACGTGTGGAAGATCGTGGCGGCCGAGGGTGACGAGGTCGAGGACGGCGACACCCTCGTGATCCTCGAGTCCATGAAGATGGAGATCCCGGTCCTGGCCGAGGTCTCGGGCAAGGTGTCGCGCCTGGCCGTGGCCGAGGGCGACGTGGTCCAGGAGGGCGACCTCATCGCCGTCATCGGCTGAGGGCCCTGACACTCCGGAGCACCGTTCTACGGAGAACGGTGCTCTTTTTCAGCTGGTGACGGTCCCGTGCTCGACGCAGCGCGCCGACCACCCCGTCGGCACGACCTGCACCACCATCCGGCGGCGGCAGTGCCCGCAGTACCGCGGCGGCTCCAGCTCCGCCCGAGCGGCGCACCGCTCGTGGCCGGTCGCGGCCGTCGGCTCGCCGCACTGCCCGCAGAAATCCATGCAGGCAAAATAACACTCGGCCTGGTCGTGCCGCCGAACAGGTGACACGCCTTTGACATCACAGAACGCGCCTCCACTACCCTGCGTGATCAGCTGACCGCGTCAGTTTGTCGGTAGGAGGCCGAGCCGTGCACCAGTCCGTGACCGCCGCGATGGACCCGGTGTCGGTGGCCCGCTGGCAGTTCGCGATCACGACCGTCTACCACTTCCTGTTCGTCCCGCTGACCATCGGCACCTCGTTCCTGGTCGCGGGCTTCCAGACGGCCTGGCACCGCACCGGCAGGGAGCAGTACTACCAGGCCACGAAGTTCTGGGGCCGGCTGTTCCTGATCAACTTCGCCCTCGGCCTGGTCACCGGCATCGTGCAGGAGTTCCAGTTCGGCATGAACTGGTCGGAGTACTCCCGCTTCGTCGGCGACATCTTCGGCTCGCCGCTGGCCATCGAGGCGCTGCTGGCGTTCTTCCTGGAGTCCACGTTCCTGGGCCTGTGGATCTTCGGCTGGGAGCGGCTGCCCCGCGGCGTGCACCTGGCCTGCATCTGGATCGCCGCCTTCGGCACCATGGCCAGCGCCTACTTCATCCTGGCCGCGAACTCCTTCATGCAGCACCCGGTCGGCTACGTGTTCAACGAGCTGAAGGGCCGCGCCGAGCTCACCGACTTCTGGGCCGTGATCACCCAGCGGACCACCGTCATCACCTTCCTGCACGTCCTGACCGCCTGCTTCCTGTGCGCCGGCGCCGCCCTGGTCGGCATCTCCTGCTACCACCTGCGCAAGAAGCAGCAGCCCGCGGTCTTCCGACCCTCGCTGCTGGTCGGCCTGTGGGCACTGCTGATCGCCGGCGTCGGCGTCGCGCTGACCGGGGACCAGCAGGGCAAGGTCATGTTCGAGCAGCAGCCGATGAAGATGGCCTCGGCCGAGGCGCTGTGGGACACGCAGGGGCCGGCGCCGTTCTCGGTGTTCGCGGTCGGCGACGTCGAGAAGGGCCGCAACTCGGTGGAGATCGAGATCCCGCGCCTGCTGTCCTTCCTGGCCCACGGCAACTTCCACGACCCGGTCCCGGGCATCAACCAGACCAACGCCGCCGAGCAGGCCAAGTACGGCCCCGGCGACTACCGGCCGTGGATCCCGATGGCGTACTGGTCCTTCCGCTGGATGATCGGCTTCGGGATGTTCTCGGTGCTGGTGGCGCTGTTCGGCCTCTGGTTCACCCGGCGGGGCCGCACGCCGTCGGGCCGCTGGGGCCGGTGGTTCTGGCGGTTCGGCCTGTGGACCCTGGTCTTCCCGGTGATCGGCTCGGCGTGGGGCTGGATCTTCACCGAGACCGGACGCCAGCCCTGGATCGTGTACGGCCTGATGCGCACCCGCGAGGGCGTCTCGACGTCGGTGCCGGCCGGCCGGGTGCTGACCTCGCTGATCCTGTTCGCGGCTCTCTACGCGGTGCTGGCCGTGGTCGAGGTGGGGTTGTGCGTCAAGTACGCGCGGGCGGGTGCTCATGACGTCGCCCCGGTCGCCACTCCTCCGTCTCTGGACGGCGACGAGGATCAGCCACTTGCGTTCGCGTACTGACACTGAGAGGTAGACGGCCGTGAGCCTGGTGAACTTCTGGTACCTGCTGATCGCGGTGCTGTGGATCGGCTACTTCTTCCTGGAGGGCTTCGACTTCGGGGTCGGGATCCTGACCAAGGTCCTGGCGCGCGACGAGGCCAACCGCCGGGTGCTGATCAACACCATCGGCCCGGTCTGGGACGGCAACGAGGTGTGGGTGATCACCGCGATCGGGGCGACGTTCGCGGCGTTCCCGAACTGGTACGCCACCCTGCTGTCCGGGTTCTACGTGCCGCTGCTCCTGGTGCTGCTGTCGCTGATCGTCCGCAACGTCGCCTTCGAGTACCGGGGCAAGAGCGACGCCCGGCACCGGGCGTGGTGGGACTGGTGCATCTTCCTCGGTTCGCTGCTCCCGCCGCTGTTGTGGGGCCTGGTGTTCGGCTGCATGTTCTCCGGCACCAAGATCGGCGACGACATGAACTTCCACGGCCGGATGTCCGACTTCCTCACCACCTTCGACGGCCTCGTCGGCGCCCTGGCCTTCCTGGCGCTGTTCCTGACCCACGGCGCCGTCTACACGGCGCTGAAGACGCGCGGGCCCATCCGCGACGGCGCGCGGCGGCTGGCGGTGCCCGGCGCGCTGGTGAGCCTGGTGCTGGTCGGGGTGCTGCTGGGCCGGATCAACGGGCACTGGGGCGGGCCGCTGTCGTGGACGGTGGGGGTGGTGCCGTTGGTGGCGCTGCTGGCCTGCGCGGCGGTGGTGCGGCTCGGGCGGGACGGCTGGGCGTTCGTGCTGTCGGGGGCGGCGGTGGCGACGATGGTGGCGTCGATGTTCATCGCGATGTTCCCGATCGTGATGCCGTCGTCGCTGGATCCGCAGTGGTCGCTGACGGTGCACTCGGCGGCTTCGTCGCATTACACGCTGACGGTGATGAGCGTGGTGGCGTGCGTTTTCACGCCGCTGGTGCTGCTTTATCAGGGCTGGACGTACTGGGTGTTCCGCAAGCGCATCGGGGTCCGGAACATTCCGGCGGCGCACTGATGCGGCTGCTTTCCGTTCTTGCGGGCTGCTGATGCTCGATCGGCGGCTGGCGCGGGAGGCCGAGGCGGTCCGTCCGTGGGTGGCGCTGTGCGCGGTGCTCGGGACGCTGTCGGCGCTGGCGGTGATCGGGCAGGCGTGGGCGCTGGCTTCGCTGATCGCTGTGGGGTTCGCGCGGGCGGCGGCGGGGGTGTCGGCTCCGGCAGCTTCGGTCTGGCCGTGGCTGGCCGTCCTGGGTTGCTGCGTCTGCGCGCGGGCGGCGCTGTCCTGGGCGACGGAGACGGCGGCGTTCCGGGCGTCGGCGTCGGTGAAGTCCGCGCTGCGCCTGCGGCTGGCCGCGCACCTGATGGCGCTGGGCCCGCGCTGGCTGGCGACGCGCAAGACGGCCCCGCTGGTGACGCTGGCGACGCGCGGGGTGGACGGCCTCGACGACTACTTCGCGCGCTACCTGCCGCAGGTGGTGCTGTCGGCGACGGTGCCGGCCGCGGTCTTGGCGGTGCTGTTCGCCGCGGACTGGGAATCGGGCGTCGTTGTCTTGGTGACGCTGCCGTTGATCCCGCTGTTCCTGTGGCTGGTCGGCGTGGCGACGCGCACGCACGTGGAGCGCCGCCGGCGCGCCCTGGATGTGCTGGCGGGGCACTTCCTGGACGTGGTCGCGGGTCTGCCGGACCTGCTGGTGTTCGGCCGCGCGCGGGCGCAGGCCGCCGCGATCCGCCGCGCGACGGACGAGGACCGGGCGGCGACGCTGGGGACGCTGCGGGTGGCGTTCCTGTCGTCGCTGGTGCTGGAGCTGGCCGCGACGATCTCGGTGGCGATGGTCGCGGTGGGGGTCGGGCTGCGGCTGGTGGGCGGGACGCTGGACCTGCGGACGGGGCTGCTGGTGCTGATTCTGGCGCCGGAGGCTTACTGGCCGCTGCGGCAGGTGGGGGCTTTCTATCACGCGAGTGCGGAGGGGAAGGCTGCCGCGGGGGAGGTTTTGGGGGTTTTGGAGACGGCTCCCAGCGCTTCTGCTTCTGCTCCTGCTCCTGCTCCATCGCTTGCTCCTGCAGCTGTTCCGGTCCCGAGCCAACGATCCTCGGACGCCCCCGGCGGCATCGATATCAACAACCTGACAGTTTGCTACCCGGGCCGCACCGAACCCGCACTGTCGAACTTCTCACTGACCGTCGCGCCGGGGGAGTGCGTGGCCCTGGTCGGGGCATCGGGCGCGGGCAAGTCGACGGTGCTGAAGGCGCTGCTGGGCTTCGTGGAGGCGTCGTCGGGCTCGGCGACCGTGGCACCCGCGGCCGGACCGGTGGCGTGGCTGCCGCAGCATCCGTACTTGTTCGCCGGGACGGTGGCGGAGAACGTGCGCCTGGCCCGCGCGGAGGCATCGGACGCGGAAGTCTGGGCAGCGCTCCGGTCGGCAGCGGCAGCGGACTTCGTCGCGGCCCTCCCGGGCGGCCTGTCAGCCCGCATCGGCGAAGGCGGCCACGGCCTGTCGGCAGGCCAACGCCAACGCCTCGGCATCGCCCGAGCCTTCCTCGCCGACCGCCCGGTCCTCCTCCTCGACGAGCCCACGGCATCCCTGGACGCAGCCGCCGAAGCCGAGGTCGTGGCCAGCATCCGCACCCTGATCAAAGGCCGCACCGCGCTCGTGGTGGCACACCGCACAGCGCTGGCGGCACTCGCGGATCGCGTGGTCCCGGTCGGCCCCGCCACGAACGACCGCGAACCATACCCCCCTCAGGCCGAACTGTTGCCCGCCGCCGCACCATCAGCATGCGACCCCGCCGCTGCGCAACCTCCGCAGCCCGCCCCCGGCCGCCACCGCCACCCCACCGCGCGCCTCGCCCTCGCGGCGGCCCTCGGCGCCGCCGCGCTGGCCTCCGCGGTCGGCCTGACCGCCACCTCCGCGTGGCTCATCTCGCGGGCGGCGCAGCGGCCTCCGATCTTCGACCTGATGATCGCCATCACGGCCGTCCGCGCCCTCGGCATCGGCCGCGCCGTGTTCCGCTACGCCGAGCGCCTGGTCGCGCACGACGCCGCGTACCGCATCCTCGGCGACCTGCGCGCCCGCACCTACGACCGCCTCACGCGCCAGGCTCCGGGGCGGCGGCGCGGCGAGTTGCTGGCGCGCTTCGTGGCCGATGTCGACGCGGTCCAGGACCGCTACCTCCGCTTCCTGCTGCCGGCGATCGCGGCGACGACGGCCGGCACCCTCGCGGTGGCGGCGCTGGCGCAGGCACTCCCGAGCGTCGCGGCGATCACGGCGCTCGGTCTGATCGTCGGCGGCATCGCGATTCCCGTGGCGGCGGCGCGCACCTCAGCCAAAGCCGACCAGCACGTGGCGCCCGCGAAGGGCCACCTCACGACCGAACTCCACGACTTGCTGCGCGGCGCCCCCGACCTGATCGCCGCCGACGCGGTCCGGCCACGCCTCGCCCGCATCAACGCCGCCGACCACGATCTCACCGCCACGGAACGCCGGTCCGCCCGAGCACGCGGCATGGGTACCGGGCTCGCCGTCCTGGCTACAGGCACGACGGTCTGGGGCGCTGCCTACGCCGCGCTGGAGGCTCTGCACGGGAGGTCGGCGGGGCCAGCGGGCCAAGTCGGCGCGACCGCTGGTGCCGCTGCCGGTCAAGCTGCCGCGACCGCCAGCCAAGCTGCCGTCGCCGCCGGTCATGCTGCTGCCGCGACTGCCGGTGCCGCTGCTGGTCAAGGCGCCGCGACCGCTGGTGCCGCTGCCGGTCATGCTGTTGCCGCCGCGCCTACCGGCCACGCCGCCGCTGCCGCCGCGCCTACCGGCCACGTCGCTGCTGCCGCCGCGCCTACCGGCCACGTCGCTGCTGCCGCTGCGACTGCCGGTCACGCCGCCGCGACCGCCAGCCACGCCGCGACCGCAGCCGCCCTCCCCGCCACGCTCCTAGCCGTCCTCATCCTCACTCCATTAGCCCTCGCCGAGGCCACCGCCGGCCTCCCCCAAGCCCTCCAGCACCTCCGTCGCGCCCGAACCGCCGAGCGCCGCGTCCGCGAAGTCCTCGCGGCTCCCGACGCCGTCCGCGAGCCCGCGCAGCCGGTCCCGCTGCCCGCGGACCACACCATCCGCGTCCGCAGCCTCAGCGTCACCTGGCCCGGGCGCGAGCAGCCCGCCCTCCGGGACTTCGACCTCGACCTCGCTCCCGGCCGCAAGGTCGCCGTCGTCGGCCCCAGCGGCTCCGGCAAGTCCACCCTCATCAGTGCCCTGCTCCGCCTCGTCGACCCCGATACCAACTCCCCGATCACCCTGGGCGGCACCCCCACCACCGCCCTCCGCGCTGAAGAAGTCCGCCGCGTCATCGGCCTCTGCGCCCAGGACGCCCACGTCTTCGATAGCACCCTGCGCGAGAACCTCCGCCTCGCGCGCCCCGGCGCCACCGCATCAGACCTCGAAGACGCCCTCACCCGCGCCCGCCTCGCCGACTGGGTCCGCACCCTCCCCGCGGGCCTCGGCACTTTCGTCGGCGAGCACGGCGCCTGCCTCTCCGGGGGCCAGCATCGGCGCCTCGTGCTGGCCCGCGCGCTGCTGGCGGACTTCCCCGTCCTGCTCCTCGACGAGCCGACCGAGCACCTCGACCCCGCCACCGCCGACGCGCTCCTGCGCGACCTGCTCGCGTTGCCGAAGACCACGCTGCTCGTCACGCACCGGCTCACCGGGCTGGAGCACGTCGACGAGATCGTCGTCCTGGACGCCGGCCGCGTCGTCGAACGCGGCAGCTGGTCGGAGCTCATGCGCCGGCGGGGCGCCTTCCACAGCCTGTGTAGGGTCTACGCGTGACCGAAGCACACGGAGCCCACGACGCCCACGATGCCGGCGGGACCCCCGAAACCCCCGCCGCCGAAGCCGCCCCGCTCCAAGCGCAAACCACCCTCCACGTCACCGAAGCCGACACCGCCCGCGCCGTGGGCTCCGGCGACCTCCCCGTGCTGGGCACCCCGCGCCTCATCGCCCTCGCCGAGCAGGCGACGGTCGTGGCCGCCGCGCGGCTCCTGGCCGAAGGCCAGACCACCGTCGGCACCCGCATCCGCTTCGACCACGTCTACCCCACGCCGGTCGGCGGTACCGTCACCGCCAGCGCTGATCTCGCGCACCGCGACGACCGCCTCCTGCGCTTCACCGTGGCCGCGCACGACGCCGACGGCCGCCTGGTCGGCGAGGGCGAGATCACCCGCGTCATCGTCAACGCCGAACGGTTCATGGCGAAGCTGTGAGCGGCTCGGACATCAGAGCTTTGGTGTCTCACCCGCCGCGGGCTTGGAAGCCCGCAAAGAGAACATCAGCGGCACCCGAGGCTGCCCCTCCGGCAGCCGGTAGACCTCGTCCCGCCGCTCCAGCGTCCGGAACCGCGAGAACAGCGTCATGTCGAACTCGTGCAGGAACTCCAGCCGCAGCCCCGCGCCGATCAGGGCACTGACGATCTCCCCGATCCCGTGGTAGAACTCCACGCTCACGTTCTGCTGCGTCCGCGCCTCGAAGTCCGCGTACGTCCCGGGCTCGTCCCACACCTGCGGCGACCGGTCGAAGTAGTCGTACGCGACCGTCCGCCCGGCCTCGTCGTCCAGCGTGTTCCCGAACGGATGGAACTCCGACACGTACAGGAACCCGCCCGGCTTCACCATCGACGCCGCGACCCGGGCCCACCGCTCGATGTCCGGCAGCCAGCACAGCGCGCCCTTGCCGGTGTACACGACGTCGAACTGCTCCCCGCCGAGCGCCTCGGCCGCGTCGTAGAGGTTCGACGTGACCCACCGCGAGTCCGTGACGCCGATCCGCTCCGCCAGCTTCGCCGCGGCCTCCATCGCCGGCGCCGAGAAGTCCAGCCCGGTGACCGCCGCGCCGTGCCGGGCCCAGCCCAGCGTCTCGGTCCCGATGTGGCTCTGCAGGTGCAGCAGGTGCTTGCCGCGCACGTCCCCGACCTCGGCGAGCTCGAACGGCTCCAGCGTCTCCCGGCCCGCGGCGAACGAGTCCAGGTCGTAGAACCGGCCGTCCACGTGGATCGGCACCCGCTCGTCCCAGTTGGCCCGGTTGTACTCCAGCCACTTCTCCGGGTCCGGCTGCGGGGCGGTCGTCTCAGCGCTCATGACACCCGACGCTAACCCGTGCGTCGCCGGTGCTCAACGGGAATACGGCGCGTCGCCGAAGCCGCAAAAGACCCACCCGAGCGCCCCCTCACCCAGACCACGCAGCCCGAGGATCCGGCCGGTCCAGATTCCAGTGCCGCCCCACCCCGGAGATCCAGTCCGCCAGGTTCCCGTCCTTGTCCCGGGGCCGCAGCACGAACCGGCAGATGCTGCTCTGCCCGCCCTCGTGATCGCTGTACAGGATCTCGACGGTGAACACCCGCCGCTCCTTGATCGCCGCCTCCATCGCCGCGTACTGCGGGTCGTCGGCGTCGCGCAGCGCGGCGTGCCAGTAGCCGATGTCGTGCGCCGGGATGAACAGGTCGCGGATCATCCGGCGGTAGTCCTGCGGCGCCGTGTGCTGGTCCTCCGGCCCGCGGCGCTCCTCGGCGACCGCCCAGCCCTGCAGCACCGCCAATCCCGCGCCGGCGTTGCGCACGGAGATCGCGAAGTAGATGACCCCGTCCACGATCTCGGCGTAGCCCCGACCCCCGCTCACCACGGCCCAGTGGTCGTCGGCCCAGAAGATCTTCTCGTCGCGGTCGGTCAGCCGCGAGTTCAGCAGCACCGGCCGCAGCCCCACCAGCACCGCCCGCTCGGCGGCGGCCGCGGCGCGCGAGGCCGAGCGCACCGACTTCAGCGTGGCCGCCGCCAGGATCACCGTGGTCCCGGCGGTGGCCAGCGAGGATATGGTCACCCAGTCAGTCACGCGCTGGAGGCTACAGAACTCACAGCCCCGTGGTCGATCGCGGATAGGCGATTGCCTGGTCGGTGGCGATGTTGACCAGGTACGGGACGCCCGAGGCGAAGGCCCGGTCCAGGGCCGGCCCGATCTGCGCCGGGTCGGTGACGAACTCCCCGCCGCCGCCGAGCGCCTGTACGACCTTGTCGTAGCGCGCGTCCGGGTTCAGGTCGGCGGCGACGTCGTACCCGTACAGCGCCTGCATCGGGTGCTTCTCCAAGCCCCAGCACGCGTTGTTGCCCATCACCATCACCACCGGCAGCCCGTGCCGCACCAGGGTGTCCACGTCCATCAGCGAGAAGCCGGCCGCGCCGTCGCCGAGCATCAGGACCACCTGCGACGTCGGCCGCGCGAGCCGAGCGGCGATCGCGTAGCCGAGGCCGGTGCCCAGACAGCCGTACGGGCCCGGGTCCAGCCAGCAGCCCGCGCGCCCCGGCTCCACGAACCGGCCGGCGAAGGAGACGAAGTCGCCGCCGTCGCCGATCACCACCGCGTCGTCGGCCAGGCGCGGCAGCAGCTCGCCGTAGATGCGGGCCGGGTGGATGGGATCCGAGGCCGCGGTCAGCAGCTCCTGGTCGGCGGCGATGGCCGCGGATGCCTTGTCCCGCAACGTGTTCAGCCAGTCCGCGTACGCCCCCGGCTTCGCCGACCCACGCCAGGACTCTGCGATGCCCTCGAACGCCGCGGCCAGATCCCCGGCGGCGCTCGCCGCCAGCCCGATGTGGCCGCTGACCTGCTCCGGGGAGTCGACCAGGTGCACCACCGGCGCGAGCGGGCTGCCGTCCCGTCCGCCGAACAGCCCGTAGCCCAACCGGAAATCCAGCGGCGTGCCGACGACGATCACCAGGTCCGCGCCGCCGAACGCGGCCGAGCGGGCCCGCGTCACCAGCTGGCGGTGGCCGCGCGGCAGGATGCCGCGGCCCATGCCGTTGGTGATGACCGGGACGCCGGTCTCCTCGGCGAAGGCCAGCGCCGCTGCCTCGGCGCCGTCCATCCAGACGTCGGATCCCAGTACCAGCACCGGTTTGGCGGCGCGGGCCAGCAGCTCGCCGATGGCAGCCAGCGCGTCGGGGTCGGGGGCGACGGCCGCGCGGGCCCCGACCGCCGGCAGCGGCTCGGCGTCGACGTCGAACGCGGCCTCCAGCGACAGGTCGAGGAAGACCGGGCCGCGGTGCGGCGCGTCGGCGAGCGCGAAGGCGTCGTCGAGGTCCGCGGCCAGGGTCGCGGTGGTGTGCACGGTCGCCGAGCGCTTGGTCACCGGGGCCAGCAGCGGCGGGTGGTCCAGCTCCTGCAGCGCGCCCTTGCCCCAGTTGGAATCCGCGGCCCGGCCGCCGAGCACGACCACCGGGGAGCCGTTGAAGTGCGCGGTGGTGACCGCCGAGACGCCGTTGGTGATGCCCGGGCCGGCGGTGAGGACGGCCAGCCCCGGCCGGCGCGTCAGCTTGGCGGTGGCCTCGGCGGCGAAGACCGCGGTCTGCTCGTGCCGGACGTCCAGGATCGGCATCGGGGGGTCGGCCTTCACCGCGCCGTCGTAGAGCGAGAAGACGTGTCCGCCGGAGAGCGTGAACATCGTCTCGACGCCGTGGGCTCGGGCCACCTCGACGGAGATCTGGCCGCCGTGCAGCGGCTGCGGGGTTTCGGGCTGTGCTTCGGTCACGGCGGTCACCTGCGGGGGCTCGGGCGGACTGGGGCGAAGTTACGAGTCAGTAGCTTTCCGCCCGCACCTGGCTTCCGCAAGGGTCACCTCACCGCTCGAAGCCGATCCGCAGCACCCGGCGGGGTCTGGTCTCGCAGCTGGGATTCACGCTCCTCCGGGTCACAGACCGATCGCCGCGGCGACTTCGGCCAGGTCCTGCGGGGTCAGCCGCACCGCGCCGGCGTTCACCCAGCCGTCCACCTGCACCCGGGTCCGGGCGCCGACGATCGCGCCGCTGACGCCCGGCCAGGCCAGCGTCCACGCGATCGCGATCTCGGTGACGCTCACGCCGTGCCGCGCGGCGATCGGCTTGAGGGCGTCCGCGATGCGCAGGTTCGCGGCCAGGCCGGAGGAGAAGTCCGGATGCGCGCGGCGCCAGTCCTCGGCCGGCAGGTTCGCGACGCGCTCGGCGGAGAAGGTGCCGGTGAGCAGGCCGGACTGAAGCGGGGAGTAGACGATGACGCCGGTGTCGTGCTCCTTCGCCCACGCGATGTCGGGCGCGGCCGAGCGGTTGATCGCGGAGAACGGCGGCTGGATCGCGTCGACGTGCGCGATGGATTCGGCGACGGTCAGCTGCGCGGCGTTGTGGTTGGACAGCGCGATCGCGCGGATCTTGCCCTCGGCCTTGAGGTCGGCCATCAGCTGCCAGTACTCCTCCAGCGGGGTGTGGTTCGAGGAGACGGAGCCGTCGCCGCCGTCCCCGGCCACCGCGCTCATGGCCTCGCCGGTGTCCGGCCAGTGCACCTGGTACAGGTCGATGCGCTCGACGCCGAGGCGGCGCAGGGAGTCCTCGAGTTCGCGGCGGACGCTGGCCGGCTTCATGGTGCGGATCGGCTGCTGGTGCGGGTTCTCCGGGTCCCAGACCAGACCGACCTTGGTGAAGACGTAGGGCCGGTCGGCGTCGGAGTAGGCCGCGACCGCCTTGCCGACCAACTCCTCGGAGTGGCCGAGGCCGTAGACCGCGGCGGTGTCGATCCAGTTGACGCCGGAGTCGACCGCGTGCCGGATGGCGGCGACGGACTCGGCGTCGTCGGTGGCGCCCCAGCTGTAGGACCAGCCGCTGCCGGAGACGGCCCAGGAGCCGAAGCCGACGCGGGTGATGGTCATGTCGGTGGTGCCGAGGCGGGTGGTGTCCAGTGCCGTGTTCGTGGTCTCGTTCGTCATGGCCATAACGATCCGTCTCGCGCGGCGGCTTACCCAGGACCGTGCGATGCCTAGGCATGGGATGACCAGGATGCGCCGCACATGTTAGGCAGGAGCGTGAGCATCGACAGGCGTGCGGAGTTGGGCGAGTTCCTGCGGTCCCGGCGGGCCCGGCTGAACCCGGCCGAGGTGGGGCTGCCCGACTACGGCGGCCGGCGCCGCGTGCCGGGCCTGCGGCGTGAGGAGCTGGCGCTGCTGGCGGGGGTCAGCGTGGACCACTACGTGCGGCTGGAGCAGGGCCGTACGCTGCAGTTCTCCGAGGAGGTCCTCGACGCCGTCGCCCGGGCGCTCCAGCTGGACGCGACGGAGCGCGAGCACCTGTACCGGCTCGCGCGGCCGTACCAGCCGCAGGTGTATCAGGGGACTGGCAGACGCGAGCCGCAGGAGGTGCGGCCGGGGCTGCGGCGGCTGCTGGAGTCCGCGACCGACGTGCCGGCGTACGTCGTCGGCTTGGGCACCGACGTGCTGGCGTGGAACCGGCTGGCCGCCGCGCTGCTGACCGACTTCGGGACGTTGGCGCCGCACGAGCGCAACCTGGCCTGGCTGATCTGCCACGACGAGGGCTTCCGCGCGGTGTTCGCGGACCCGGCCAAGAAGATGGCGGACGTCGCGGCCTACGTGCGCTTCGACATCGGCCGGCACCCGGCCGACCCGGCGCTCGGCGCGCTGGTCGCGCAGCTGTGCCGGAACCCGGAGTTCGCGGAGATCTGGGCGCGGCACGACGTGCGCGACAAGACACACGGCAGCTACACGTACCGCAACGCGGTCGTCGGCGAGATCACGCTCGACTACGAGACCTTCCGCGCCCCCGACGACCCGGACCAGGCGCTGATCATGCAGACCGTGCCGGAGGGCTCGCCGGCCGAGGCGGCCCTCCAGCTGCTGGCTGCGTGGGTGCAGGCCGTCAGAGCGTCTTCGACAGCTCCTTGATCGGCATCTCCAGCTTCGTCAGCAACGCCAGGTCCTCCTCGGGCGAGCGCCCCAGCGTCGTCAGGTAGTTGCCGACGATCACCGCGTTGATCCCGCCCATCAGCCCCTGCTCCGTGCCCAGGTCGCCGAGGGTGATCTCGCGGCCGCCGGCGTAGCGCAGGATGGTGCGCGGCAGCGCGAGGCGGAAGGCCGCGATCGTCTTCAGCGCCTCCTGCGCGCTCAGCGGTTCCATGTCGCCGAAGGGGGTGCCCGGGCGCGGGTTGAGGAAGTTCAGCGGGACCTCGTCCGGGGTCAGGGCGGCCAGCTGCGCCGCGAACTCGGCGCGCTGCTCCAGGGTTTCGCCCATGCCGACGATGCCGCCGCAGCAGACCTCCATGCCGGCCTCGCGGACCATCGTCAGGGTGTCCCAGCGCTCCTCCCAGGTGTGGGTGGTGACCACGTTGGGGAAGTGGGAGCGGGCGGTCTCCAGGTTGTGGTTGTAGCGGTGGACGCCCATGTCGGCCAGGTCGTCGACCTGCTCCTGGGTCAGCATCCCGAGCGAGGCCGCGACCTGGATGTCGACCGCGTCCTGGATCGCCTTGACGCCCTCGCGCATCTGCTTCATCAGGCGCGCGTCGGGGCCGCGGACGGCCGCGACGATGCAGAACTCGGTGGCGCCGGTGGCCGCGGTCTGCTTGGCCGCCTCGACCAGTTCGGGGATGTTGAGCCAGGCCGCGCGGACCGGGGAGGGGAACAGGCCGGACTGGGAGCAGAAGTGGCAGTCCTCCGGGCAGCCGCCGGTCTTGAGGGAGACGATGCCCTCGACCTCGACCTCCGGGCCGCACCACTTGTCGCGGACCTCGTGCGCCAGCTGCAGCAGCTCCGGCAGCGCCTCGTCGGGGAGCCGGAGCACCCGCAGCACCTGCTCCTCGGTCAGCCCCCTGCCCTCGTCGAGGACCTGGCGCCGGGCCTCGGCGAGGATGTCGAGGTCTTGTTCGGTGGTTGTCATGGTTCAGGCCGCCTTCCGAGGGTCCCAGGTCTGCCGAAATTCTGCCGGATCGAAGGTGCCGCCGAACGCCGGGGCCAGGGCGGCCCGGGCGGCGAGGAGGAACTCGGCCGGGTCGAGCGCGCCGGCGCCCTCGGGGAGCGCGCCGGCCAGCGGGCGGGCGCCGATCGTCTCCAGGTCGCGGATGTTGCTGCGCATCGCCAGGTCGGGGTCGGCGGGCCAGGAGCCCAGCACGATGCCCGCGAGGTCCAGGCCGCGGGCGGCCATCGCCTCCAGGGTGAGCGCGGCGATGTTCAGGGTGCCCAGGTTCGGGTGCGCGACCAGCAGCACCGGCGCCTTGAGCGCGTGCGCGAGGTCGGCCAGGGTGCCGCCGTCCTCGTCGTTGCGGACCAGCAGGCCGCCGGCGCCCTCGACGAGCACCAGGCGGCGGCCGTCGGTGCCGGAGGACCCGTGGGCCAGCTCCGAGATCCGCCGGACGGTCTCGTCGAAGTCCAGCGGCGGCAGGCCCGAGCGGCGCGCGGCCGCGGCGGGGGAGAGCGGGTCCGGGTAGCGGGCGTACTCGTGCAGATCGGTCACGCCGGCCAGCCGCCGGACGGTCGCCAGGTCGCCCGGCCCGTCGGGCGTCACCCCGGTCTGCGCCGGCTTCACGACGGCCACGGAGGTGCCGCGGGTCGCGGCGAGGGTGGCCACGGCGGCGGTGACGACGGTCTTGCCGACGTCGGTGTTGGTTCCGGTTACTACGACGATGGACACGACGCGACTTTACGGGAGGCCGGGGCCCCGACCGCGCGATCGCGGGGTGAGTCGGGTCACGCCCCGGCGCGCGCTACTCGTCGTCCGGCCGCTTCAACCGCGCCACGAACTTGTACCGGTCGCCCCGGTACACCGACCGCACCCACTCCACCGGCTCCCCCTCGGTGTCGATCGAGTGCCGCGACAGCAGCAGCATCGGCAGCCCGGTGTCGGTGCCCAGCAACCCGGCCTCGGTCGGGGTGGCCAGCGCGGTCTCGATGGTCTCCTCGGCCTCGCCCAGGTGCACGCCGTACTCCTCGGCCAGCGCCGTGTACAGCGAGGAGTACCGCCCCAGCAGCTTGCGCAGGTTGGGGAAGCGCTGCTGCGACAGGTGCGTGGTCTCGATCGCCATCGGCTCGCCGTTGGCCAGTCGCAGCCGGCTGATGCGCAGCACCTTCGCCGAGGCCCGGATGCCCAGGCGCTCGCCGAGCTCCACTCCGGCGGCCACGTACTCCATCTCCAGCAGCCGCGAGGTCGGCTCCAGGCCCTGGGCCCGCATGTCCTCGGTGTAGGAGGTCAGCTGCAGCGACTGCGCCACCTTCGGCTTGGCCACGAAGGTGCCCTTGCCCTGGATCCGCTCCAGGCGGCCCTCCACGACCAGCTCGGCCAGCGCCTGCCGGACGGTGGTGCGCGAGGTGTCGAACTCGGTCGCGAGCAGGCGTTCCGGCGGGACCGGGGTGCCCGGGGGCATCGTCTGGGTGAGGTCCAGCAAGTGTTGCTTCAGGCGGTAGTACTTGGGAACGCGCACCGTTTCCAGTGCTGATTCCAGCCCTGATTCAAGCGCCGGCGCCGGCCCTTGCGGGCCCTGCGTCTCCAGAGCGATGTTCGCGGGTTCTGCGGTCATGAACGGCCCCTCCTCGTGGCCCAAAGTGCCATGGACCCGCGTGTGTGTCCAGCCGGGTTGATCTCGGTGCCGACTTTGTTCGGAAACCGGTGTTTACCTGGGGCGGGATTATGTATGTCAGTGCTGGTTGCGTCTTGGTAACGGGTTGGACAACCGGGGTCGCGCTCTCTTGACGACCCCAGTGGTCTATGCCAGTCTCCGGACTGGTCTAAACCAATCGGGAAAGGCGGGGAGGCGCTTCAGGAGGCGCCTTTTCTTCGCAGGAACTTGCCCCGTATTTCCCGACAGCTCGACACCACAACCAGATCCACGAGACCGGGTACACCGATTATCGCAGCACGGGACGGCATCGCTCAGGGTTGCCGTGTCGCGCGGTCGGTCTATCTCCGTTGGTCGCAGTGGGTCGTCCACACCCACCAAGGAGTACGGCATGAGGCGCAAGCTCATAGCCCTGACGTCGGCCGCCGCGGCCGTGGCGCTCATGGCCTCCGCGTGCAGCTCGTCCAAGTCGAGCGGCTCGTCCGCCAACGGCGCGCCCTCGCAGGGCGGCTCGGTCACCGCGACCAACGCCCCGGCGCTGACCGGGCCGACGACCGGCGCGACCGGCGTGAAGCTGAACGTCTGGCTGGTCTCGGACCCCAAGGACAACCCCAAGTGGATGGCGATCATCAACAACGCCACGGCCGCCTTCAAGGCCAAGACCGGTGCTGATATCAACATCATCTGGCAGACCTGGTCCAACCACCTGACGAACCTGGACGCGACGCTCGGCGGCAACGGCGACGTCCCGGACATCGTCGAGCTGGGCAACACCGAGGCCCCGAAGTACGCGTTCAACGGCGCGCTGGCCGACGTCTCGTCGGTGAAGTCGACCTTCGACAACAACGCCACCTGGCTCAACGGCCTGTCCGCGCCCTGCACCCAGGACGGGCACCTGTACTGCATCCCGTACTACGCGGGCACCCGCACCCTGATCTACCGCACCGACCTGCTGACCGCGGCCGGGGTGACCACCCCGCCGACCACCTGGTCGGACTTCACCGCGGCGCTGGACAAGGTCAAGGCCGCCAACGCCTCCAACCCGAACTTCGTCACCTACAACGCCCCGGGCAAGGACTGGTACCAGGTCGGCTCCTTCGTCTACGGCCAGGGCGGCTCGTTCGCGGTCAAGGGCTCGGACGGCAAGTGGAAGGGCAACCTGGAGGACCCCAAGTCCATCTCCGGCCTGCAGCAGTGGTCCGACCTGGTCTCCAAGTACTCCACCGCGGCCAGCCACACCAAGGACGAGTCAGACCAGGACACCCTGTTCGAGACCAGCAACGTCTTCGCCGAGTACGACGCGGCCTGGCACCTGGGTGCCGTGCAGCAGGTGAACCAGAACCCCAACGACCCGAAGTCGCCGCTGGAGGACACCAAGGTCAAGGGCAAGGTCGCCACCATGCCGCTGCCCGGTGTCACCGCTGACAAGCCGTCGCCGGCCTTCCTCGGCGGCTCGGTCCTGGGCATCGCGCAGAAGTCGAAGTACCAGGCCCTGGCCGCGGAGTGGATCCAGGACTACACGAACTCCGCCTCCAACGCCGCCGAGGGCGCGCTGGGCAACCTGCCGAACAACCAGACCGACCTGGCCAAGGCGGTGGGCCCGGCGATCAGCCAGCAGGTGGCCGACCAGGCCGCGTCCAGCTGGTTCACCCCGGTCGCCCCGAACTGGGCCGACGTGGAGTCCAGCAACGTGCTGCAGAACATGGCGGAGAGCATCGCGACCGGCAAGTCCTCGGTCGCCGACGCGGCCAAGGCCGCGGACGACCAGATCACCTCGATCCTGAACAAGAGCTGATCCAGCGCTTCTTCAGGGGTACGGACACCGCCTCCTCGAAGGCGGTGTCCGCGACACCCGGGTGAGTTTCCGGTGGGGGCCGTGCCGCGCACTCGCGGCACGGCCTCTTCAACGAGGTGAGGTGTGCACATGACCGCGGTAGTGGGGAAGGCTGTAGGCCCCCTCGAACCGCCTCCGACGCTGGGCGACGAGCGCCCGCCGAAGCGCCGACGGTTCGAATCGACTCCGTACTTCCTGGTGATCCCGACGCTCCTGGTGATCGTCGTGACGCTGGGGATCCCGCTCTACAAGATCGTGGTGCTGGCCTTCCAGCACCAGACCAAGCGTGAGCTCTACACGAACAAGCCCGGCGACTGGGTCGGGTTCCAGAACTTCTCCGACGTCCTGGGCAGCGCGGACTTCTGGTCCGTGGTCGAGCGGACCTTCGTGGTCTGCGCGGTCCTGGTGGTCCTGTCCATGGCCATCGCGCTGCTGCTGTCGCTGATGATGAACCAGCTGTCCCGCTGGGTCCGCACGCCGCTGATGGCGCTGCTGCTGTTCGTCTGGGCGATCCCGCAGATCGTCGCGGTCGAGCTGTTCGTGTGGTTCACCGACCCGAACTTCGGCGTCATCAACTACATGCTGGACAAGCTGGGCTTCCACGGGTTCAAGACGCACGACTGGTTCGTGGACCCGGTGCAGGGCTGGATCGTCATCATCGCCCTGGTGGTCTGGCAGGCGCTGCCGTTCCTGACCGTGACGCTGACCGCCGGCATGTCGATGGTGCCCAAGGAGCTCGGCGAGGCCGCGCGCATGGACGGGGCCAACCCGTTCCAGGTATTCCGCACGGTCACCTATCCGACCATCAAGCCCCTGCTGATCATCGCCACCTCGCTGTCGGTGATCTGGGACTTCCAGCTGTTCAACCAGGTGTTCGTGATCCGGCAGACCAAGCCGGAGCCGGACTACCAGGTGCTCAGCGTCTTCTCCTACACCCAGGCGTTCGGGCACAGCGACTACGGGCTCGGCGCCGCGATCTCGATCCTGACCATCCTGGCGATGCTCGGGATGATGATCTTCTACGTGCGGCAGATGCTGCGGATCGGAGACGCTGACTGATGAGCGTCGACATCAATCCCGGCCGTCGCCGGACCGTCGCCCCGCGTCCCGGCTCGGGCCGCAAGAAGGGCAAGAAGGCCGCCTGGAACACCCTGGGCATCCTGGTCTTCGTGGTGATGGGCTTCCCGGTCTACTGGATGCTCAACACCTCGCTGAAGCGGCTCAGCGAGTGGCAGAACTACACGCCGCACTTCATCCCCGAGCACCCCACGTTCCGCAACTTCACCGGGGCCTTCCAGGCCTCGAACTTCGGCATCGACCTGTGGAACAGCGTCGTGATCACGCTCGGCGCGGTGGTGGTGTCGCTGGTCGTCGGGTTCTTCGGCGCGCTGGCCATCGCCCGGTTCCACTTCGCCGGCAAGAAGGTGATCATCTTCACCGTCCTGCTGGTGCAGATGGTCCCGCTGATCGTGCTGGTCATCCCGGTGACGCAGACCCTGCAGAACCTGAACATGACCGACACCCTCTACGGCATCATCCTCACCTACCTGGTGTTCTCGGTGCCCTACACGGTCTGGACGCTGCGCGGCTTCATCACCAACATCCCGCGCGAGCTGGACGAGGCGGCGATGGTCGACGGCTGCAGCCGCTGGCAGACCTTCTTCCGCATCATCCTGCCGCTGACCGGCCCCGGCCTGGTCGCGACCTCGGTCTACGGCTTCATCCAGGCCTGGAACGAGTTCATCCTGATCACCACCATCAACCACGACCCCCGCAAGCAGAACATGATGGCCTGGCTGGTCCAGACCGCCACCGGCTCGCGCGGCACCGACTGGGGCGTGCTGATGGCCGGCGCCACGATCACCTCGATCCCCGTGGTCATCCTGTTCCTGGCCATCCAGAAGAACATCGCGACCGGTCTGACCGCCGGCGCGGTGAAGGGGTAGGGGGAACGGCGCGCGTGGGAGAACAACTGCTGCGCGACGCCGCCGCCGTCCTCCAGCCGGGGTTCGTCAACGACGACTCCGGCCGGGTTCCCGACTGGGTGCGTCGCGCCCTGACGGAGGACGGCCTGGGCGGGGTCGCCTACTACGGACGGAACATAGCCGCGACGCCGGAACGCACCGGCGAGCTGTCGGCGGCGCTGCGGGCCGAGAACCCGCACGTGCTGGTCGCGGTGGACGAGGAAGGGGGCGACGTCACCCGGCTGGACGTCGCCACCGGGTCGGCGTTCCCGGGCAACTACGCCCTGGGGTACGTGGACGACCCGGAGCTGACCGAGACGGTCGCCCGGCAGATCGGGCGCTCGTTGTGGCGGGCCGGCATCAACCTGAACTACGCGCCGGACGCGGACCTGAACACCAACCCGGACAACCCGGTGATCGGCACCCGGTCCTTCGGGTCCGATCCGGGCGTGGCGGCGCGCAACGTCGCGGCGTACGTCAGGGGCCTGCAGGGGGCCGGCGTGGCCGGGTGCGCCAAGCACTTCCCCGGCCACGGCGACACCGCGGTGGACTCCCACCACGGGCTGCCGCTGGTGCAGCACTCCGACGAGGAGTGGGCCAAGCACCTGGCGCCGTTCCGGGCCGCGATCGAAGCCGGGGTGAAGTCGGTGATGACCGCGCACATCCTGGCCCCGCGCTACGACCCGGAGTTCCCGTCGACCATGAGCCGCAAGGTCCTGGTGGACCTGCTGCGCGGCGAGCTCGGCTTCACCGGGCTGGTGGTCACCGACGGCATCGAGATGGCCGCCATCGCCGACACCTTCGGGATCGCCGAGGGGACGGTCCTGGCGCTGGCCGCGGGCGTCGACGCGGTCTGCGTCGGCGGCGGGCTGCGCGACGAGTGCGACTACCTGATGCTGCGGGACGCGCTGGTCGACGCGGTGCGCGCGGGCCGGCTGCCCGCCGAGCGGCTGCACGACGCCGCGACGCGGGTGCGGGAGCTGGGGGCGTGGGCCGCCGCGCAGCGTGCGACCGTGGAGGGGACGCACGCTGCCGGGGGTGACGCCGGCGCCGGCAGCTCCTCGGGGGCGGCGTCGGTGTCGGTGTCGGCGAACGGCGTCCCGGCTTCGGCGTCGGGTTCGGGACCGGGTTCGGCTTCGGGCCTGGCCTCGGGTTCGGCTTCGGCTTCGGGCCTGGCTTCGGCCTCGGCCTCGCCGGCGGTCGCGGTCTCGGCTGCGGCCGACTCCGATGACGCCGCGCAGATAGGCCTGACCGCCGCGCTGCGCGCCGTCACGGTCTCCGGCGTCCCGCTGGCCCCGCTGACCGGTCCGGCGTCGATCCTGGAGTTCGTGCCGCTGGCCAACAACGCCGCCGGCAACGCGGTGCCCTGGGGCCTGAGCCCGGTGCTGTCCGAACTCCCGGCCGGCTCCGTGGCCACGCGGTTCGTGGAGCCCGGCTCCGCGACCAGTTTCGCCGGCGACGACGACACCGCCGCCGCGCTGGCCGCGGTGCGCCCGCGGCTCGCCGCCCTCCCGTACACCTCGGCCGGGGTGTCGGAAGCCGTGGCTGCCGCCGCGGGCCGTCCGCTGGTGCTGGTGGTGCGCGACGCGCACCGGCACGCCTGGATGGCCGCCGCCGTGGCCGCCGTGACCGCCGTCCGGCCCGACGCGATCGTGGTCGAGATGGGGATCGCTTACGGTCGGGGGGAGAAGTCCGGCGGGGCGACGCTGATCGCCACGCACGGCGCGGCGCTGGTGTCCGGGCTCGCCGTCGCCCGGCTCCTGACGGAGGGAACGGTCTAGGTGGGCGACGTCATGCCCGGCGAAGCGACGCCCGGCGAAATCATGGCCGGCGAGATCGCCGAACAGCCGGCGGTCCTCGAACGGATCCTCACCGAGGGACTGCCGCGCATCCGCGAGACGGCCGAGCGCGTGAAAGCGGCCCGGCCGCGCTTCGCGCTGCTCACCGCCCGCGGTACCAGCGACAACGCGGCGTACTACGCCAAGTACCTCATGGAGATCGCGCTCGGGCTGCCGGTCGGGCTGACGTCGATGTCGACCACGACGGCCTACCGGGCCGAGCCGGACCTGCGGGACGTGCTCTGCGTGACGGTCTCGCAGTCCGGCGGCTCGCCGGACCTGGTGGCGTACACCGAGATGGCGAAGGCGCGCGGCGGGCTGACGCTGGCCGTCACCAACGTCGCCGGCTCGCCGGTGAACCAGGCCTCTGAGCTGTCTCTGGACGTCCTGGCGGGTCCGGAGCTGGCTCTTCCGGCGACCAAGACGTACACCGCGGAGCTGCTGACGCTGTGGCTCCTGGTGGACGCCCTGCGCGGCGGCGACGGCTCGGCGGCCCGGGCGCTGCCGGAGCTGGCCGCCGCGGTGCTGGCCCGGGAGTCCGAGGTGGTCGACCTGGCGCAGCGCTACCGCTTCGCCTCCCGGCTGGTGCTGACCGCGCGCGGGTACTCGTACCCGACCGTGCGCGAAGCCGCGCTGAAGATCATGGAGACCAGCTACCTGCCGGCCCACGCCTTCTCCGGCGCGGACCTGCTGCACGGCCCGCTGGCCATGGTCGACAACGTCAGCCCGGTGGTCGCGGTGGCGGCCGAGGGCGCCGGCGGCACGGCGCTGGAGCCGGTGCTGGAGCGGCTGCGCGAGCGCGGCGCCGACCTGGTCGTGGTCGGTTCCGCCGAGCACGTCGCAGGCGCTACAGCAGGCTTCGTGCTCCCTTCGGGCGTCCCGGAGGAGCTGGCGCCGATCCTGGAGATCCTGCCGTTGCAGCAACTGGCCTACCACGTGACGATGAGCCGGGGTCTGAACCCGGACGCGCCGCGGGCCTTGGCAAAGGTGACGCAGACACACTGAGCCGCATCTGCTTCCGCATCTGCTTCAGTGGGCCCGGGGCCCGCCGGTCCGACATGACCGGCGGGCCCCGGGTTTTTCTGAGGTTCTTTGAGGATTTCTCTCCTCCGGAGGGAACCCGGGACGGGGCCGGGGCGTGTCCGATCGGTGGCGCCGATCGCCACCCTCGGACGACAAGGGGCGGGATCTGATGGGTTCAGCGAGATCGGAGGCGGACTTCGAGGCGTTCTACAGCGCCTCGTCACGCCGGCTGCTCGGCCATGTGTACGCGATGGTCGGCGATCTGGCCGAGGCCGAGGACGCGCTCCAGGAGGCCTACGCACGGGCCTGGCAGCGCTGGAGCCGGGTGGCCGACTACGAGGACCCGGAAGCCTGGGTCCGCACCGTCGCCTACCGCATCGCGGTGAGTTCCTGGCGCCGGACGGTCAGCAGGCTCCGCGCGCACCGGCGCGGGGCCCGGCCCGAAGCGGAGCCGGGCACCTCGCCGGACCGGCTGGCGCTGGTCGCGGCGCTGCGCGAGATCCCCGCCGACCAGCGGCGGGCGATCGTGCTGCACCACCTGGTGGGCCTGACCGTGGAGGAGATCTCCGCAGAGACCGCCACGCCGACCGGCACGGTGAAGTCCCGGCTGGCCCGGGGCCGCCGCACGCTGGCCGGCCATGTCTCCGAGTACGCCGACGAGAACCAGGAGACGGAGAACTATGTCTGAGTTCGACGAAGCCCTCGCGCGGGCCGTGGAGGACGGCGTCGCGCGCGGCGGGCTGCCCGGCGCCGCGGACGCGCTGCGGCGGGGCCGCAGGCGCTCGCTGCGGGCCCGCGGCGGGGCGGCGGTGCTCGGGGTGGCCGCGGTCGGCGGCGCCTTCGGAGTGACCGCCTCGCTGGGCGGGGCCGGCGGCGGGGTCACGACGGCCGCGGCGGTCACGACGACCGCCACAGCACCGACGACACCGACGACACCGACGACACCGACGACACCGACGACACCGACGACGGCGGGGCACTCGGCCAGTGTGCCCACGCCGGTCACGGAGTCGGCCCCGGCGTCGGCGCACGGCGACGGCTTGCTGCCGGCGCAGCTGTGGCCCTGGTACGACCTGGTCCACTGGAATCCGCAGCTGTCGAACCCGCGCGGCCCCGTCACATCGGTGGGCACCCCCGACCCGGGCTGCTATCAGCCCACTGGCGATACGCCCAAGATGAAGACCTTCCCGGTCACCGGAATGAACATGTGGGCCAACGGATACGACACGACGCACCACGCGGAGGGCATCTACACGGTCTACACGTTCCCCGACGAGGCCACGGCTTCGGCCTTCCTGGCCGACGCCCGGCACGCCGGCACCGCGCCCGGGTGCGGCTCCGGCGCCGCCCAGCCGAAGCCGGTGCCCGGCGTCAGCACCGGCTACGGGTTGTCGTGGCTGTCGCTCCAGCAGGACAGCGGCGTGCGGAACCTGCCGTCGGACACCCATGACTGGGTGGTGCGGTCGGGGAATCGGGTCGCGATGCTGATGGAGAACCAGTTCGGCCCCGCCTTCACGAGCACTGCGGATGACGCGAAGGTCCTTGCCGACATGCAGCAGGCGCTGGAGAAGTAGCGAGAAGCAGCACCGGCACGACGAAGGCCCGCCGATCATCTCGGCGGGCCTTCGCCATGGGGGCGTCTCATGGGGCGCGAGACGCCCCGGCCGCACTTTCCCATGGCTCGCGACTGGCTCGCGACGGGTTCGCGGCGGGTTCGGTGGCCTTCCGGCCCCGGGCCCGCGGCGGTTTCGGCCCCTCAACCTCCACCGCCGCGCTAGCCCGCGGCCTTCTTGGTTCGCCGCCGTCCCGGCCGTCCGGCGAGGCGTGCGGAGCCTCGTCGTGCGTTGCCGCCGGGGGGCGGCCTGGTCGGAAACACCCGTCCCGCGCCTGTCAGGGCTAGGCGGGCTGGTGCTCCCTCGCCAGTCTGTGGGGCCCGTCCGGCGCCTGGGCGCCGGAACCGGCCTCGAATACGCTACGCCCTGCGACCCAGGTGTGCAGCGGGTGGTACCCGTCGTCGAACCACACCAGGTCGGCGCGGGCGCCGGGGGCGATGCGGCCCAGATCGGTCCGGCCCAGCGCGTCGGCGGGCACCCGGGTGGCCGCGACCAGCACCGAGGCCTCGTCCAGGCCGATGCCGACCAGGTTGCGGACCGCGCGGTCCAGGGTCAGCGCCGAGCCGCCGATGACGCCGGCCGCGTCCCGCGGCACGCCGTCCTCGCCGAGGTGAACCTTGATCCCCGACAACTCGTACTCGCCGGGCGGCATTCCGGCCGCCGCTATGGCGTCCGTCACCAGTGCCACCCGGCCGCCGGCCGCGCGCCAGACCAGTGTGCAGATCTCCGGGGCCACGTGGTGCAGGTCGGCGATCAGCCCGCAGGTGAACCGGGAGTCGTACAGCGCGGCGCCGGGGACCCCGGGCTCGCGGTGGTTCAGCGGGCGCTGGGCGTTGAAGATGTGCGTGACCAGGCTCGCGCCGGCGTCCGCCGCGGCGAGCACCTGCGCGGCCAGCGCGTCGGTGTGCCCCAGCGAGACCCGCACGCCGCCCTCGGACAGGCGCCGTACCGCCTCCAGGGCGCCGTCGAGCTCCGGGGCCAGGGTCACCATCGTGACCACGCCGCGGGTGCCCTCGGCGGTCCGGGTCGCCAGGATCGAGCCGACGCGCTCCGGCGTCGGCTCGACCAGGTACCGGGGGTCGTGGACCCCGGGGCGCAGCGGCGACAGGAACGGTCCCTCCAGGTGGACCCCCATCGCCTGCGCGCCCCGCAGGGAGCCGAAGACCGCACCGGCCCGCTCCACCCCCGCGAGCAGGGTCTCCAGCGGCGCGGTGATGTACGTCGGCTGGAACGCCGTCACGCCGGTGCCCGGCAGCCGGTCGGAGACCAGCCGCCAGTCGTCGTCGGAGGCGGTGATGAAGTCGACGCCGAAGCAGCCGTTGGTCTGGATGTCCACCAGACCCGGCGTGAGCACGCCGGAGTCCAGGGTTATGTCGGCCTCGGGCGAAGCGCCGTCCAGCACCTCGGCCACGACGCCGTCGTCGACGACGACGGTGGCGGGTCCCACCAGGCGTCCGTCCAGCAGGACGCGCGGAGCAGAGATGCTGGTCACGAGAAAAGATTGTGGACTAGACCATTTGTGGATGTCTAGACCTGTGCGGGATTCTCCGCGAGTTCGCTCAAGACCGAACGGATCCGGTCGGCCTCAAGGTCGGACAAATCCGCACGTGCCGTCACTCGGAGACGTGATTTTCCGTCCGGGACGGACGGTGGCCGGAAACAGCCGACGTGCAGCCCGCGCTCCAGGCAGAAGTCCCGCGCGGCCACCGCGGCCTCGGGCGCGCCCATGATGATCGACGTCACCGCGCCGCTCGGGGGAGTGGCCTCCAGCCCGAGGGCCAGCGCCAGCTCGTAGATCTCCCACGACCGCTTCCGCACCAGCTCCGGCAGCCCCGGGTCGCGCCGGATCACCCGCAGCGCGGCCAGCGCCGCCCCGGCCGCGGCCGGGGCCAGCCCGGTGTCGAAGATCATCGACCGCGCGGCGTCCACCAGGTGCGCGACCAGCTCGGCCGAGCCCAGGATCGCCCCACCCTGCGAGGCCAGCGCCTTGGACAGGGTGGCGGCCACGATCACGTCCGGCTGTCCGGCGAGCCCGGCGTCGAAAACGGCTCCACGGCCCTCAGGACCGGCCACACCGAACCCGTGCGCCTCATCCACCACAAGGACCGCGCCGTGCGCTCTACAGGCCTCGTGGAGCTCTCTGAGGGGTGCTGTGTCCCCGTCCACCGAGAACAAGGATTCGACGACGACCAGAGCCCGCTCCTCGGACCGGTCCGCCAGGACCCGCGAGACGGCCTCCACATCGCTGTGCGGAGTGACCGTGACCCGGGCCCGCGACAGCCGCGCGGCGTCGATGATCGAGGCGTGGTTGAGGCTGTCCGAGACGATCAGGTCGCCGCGGCCGGCCAGTGCGGTGATGACGCCCAGGTTTCCCAGGTAGCCGGAGGAGAACACCAGGCCGGCCTCCATGCCGGCGTGCGCGGCGAGCTCGGCCTCCAACTCCGCGTGCAGCTCCGTGGTCCCGGTCACCAGCCGCGAGCCGGTGGAGCCGGTGCCCCAGCGCCGCACCGCCTCGACCGCGCCCTCGACGACCTCCGGATGCCGGGTCAGGCCGAGGTAGTCGTTGCCCGCGAGGTCGATCAGCGCCGAGTCGGCGCCGCGCGGGACCAGGGTCCGGCGCAGCCCGGCGGCGCGGCGCTCGTCCGCGTGGCCGGCGAGCCAGGACAGCGGATGCTGGGAAGGCTGGTCGAGGGTGCTCACGAAGCCAAGAGGCTACCCGCCCCCGGCATGGCTCCGGACCTGCCGGAACTTCCAAAACGATCGTGGGGGGCGCTGTCCGGGCCGGCAATCAGTCGTGGGCGCCGGCTTGTGATACCAAGAAGCATGCCGTCCATGAACGACCTGATCCACACGCGGACCGACCTCGACGCGGCCGATCTGGACTGGCTGCACCTGCTGATCGCGGACTGGCAGCTGCTGGCCGACCTGTCGTTCGCCGACCTGGTGCTGTGGGCCCCGCTGCGGACCGAGGGCGGCACCGACCCCGAGCCCGCCCCGCTGGGCGGCCCCGGCTACGTCGCGGTCGCCCAGATGCGCCCGAACACCGGCCCCACCTGCTACACCGCCGACCTGGTCGGCTCCACGCTGCGGCGCGGCGAGCGGCCGATGCTGGACCTGGCCATCGACTCCGGGCGGATCCGGCGCGAGGGCGACCCGGAGTGGCGCGAGGACGTGCCGGTCCGGGTCGAGGCGATCCCGGTCCGCCGCGGGGACCGGATCATCGCGGTGATCTCCCGCAACACCAACCTGCTCGCCGCCCGCACCCCGAGCCGGCTGGAGCTGACCTATCTGCAGACCGCGGCGGACCTCTCGCGGATGATCTCCGAGGGGATCTTCCCCTACCCGGAGTCCCGCGACCAGCAGGACAACTCCCCGCGGGTCGGCGACGGGGTGATCCGGCTCGACGCCGAGGGCGCCGTCGTCTACGCCAGCCCGAACGCGCTGTCCGCCTACCACCGGCTCGGCTACGCCGCCGACATGGTGGGGGAGCATCTCGGCGACCTGACCGCGACCCTGGCCCCGGTCCAGGGCGCGATGGAGGAGGCGCTGCAGGTCGTGGCCTCCGGCCGCAAGCCGCGCGAGGCCGAGGTCGAGGGCAACGGCACCGTGGTCCAGCTCCGCGCCATCCCGCTGCGGCCGCAGGGGGAGCGCACCGGCGCGCTGGTCCTGGTGCACGACGTCACCGAGCTGCGCCGCCGCGAGCGCGAGCTGATCAGCAAGGACGCGACCATCCGGGAGATCCACCACCGGGTGAAGAACAACCTGCAGACCGTGGCCGCGCTGCTGCGCCTGCAGGCCCGGCGCATCGAGGACGGCACCGGCCGGGCCGCGCTGGAGGAGGCGGTCCGCCGGGTCGGCTCGATCGCACTGGTCCACGAGACGCTGTCGCAGACCCTGGACGAGCAGGTCGACTTCGACGAGATCGCCGACCGGGTGCTGGAGATGGTGGTGGACGTCGGCGCCGGCGGTCCGGGCGGCCCCGGCGGGGTGAGCGTGCGCTCGCGCCGCGTGGGGCGCTTCGGCATCCTGTCCGCGCAGATCGCCACCCCGCTGTCGATGGTGCTGACCGAGGTCCTGCAGAACTCGCTGGAACACGGCCTGGCCGACCGCGGGGGATCGCTCGAGGTCGAGGCCCGGCGCTCCGGTCCCCGGCTCAGCGTGGTCGTCACCGACGACGGAAACGGGCTGCCGGCGGGTTTCGACGCCGCCACGGCCGGGAACCTCGGACTTCAGATCGTCAGAACACTTGTGCACGGCGATCTGAAGGGCACCTTCGATCTCCGGCCGGCCCCCAGCGGCCGGGGCGCGGTCGCGGTGCTGGACTTGGAGGTCGGCGAGGTGCCTCAGACGAAGAGCTGAGGGGCGTCTCAACCGAAGAGCTGAGATTGGGCGAGAGGGGCTACCCGGGGGCGCAACAGAGTGGTAACAGGACTCCGCTACGCTATGAGCGGATGCACCGGAGAAAGACCCCGGGAAAACCAACAGAGCGGCCCTGTGGGACCGCTCAGTCTCGGCGTCCGTACTGCGGTCCAAGACCGCCGCAGTACGGAGATACGTTTGAAGTTGTCGTGCGGTCGTGCGAGAGCTTGCCGGGGGTGGAAAGCCGAGGGCCTGGTCAGGCCATCCGGCTGCGGGCCCGCGCGGCGCGACGCTTCAGCGCGCGACGCTCGTCTTCGCTCATTCCGCCCCACACGCCGGCGTCCTGGCCGCTCTCCAGAGCCCACTGAAGGCACTGGTCGACCACGTCACAACGGCGGCATACGGCTTTGGCATCTTCGATCTGCAGCAACGCGGGCCCGGTGTTCCCGATGGGGAAGAAGAGCTCTGGGTCCTCGTCACGGCAGGCAGCGCGGTGGCGCCAGTCCATGGGGTCCACTCCTTCGGTTCAGTCGTGTACGTGTGTTTGCTCGTCCGCCGGCACGGAAGCGGCGACTCGACCAGGTCCCCCACGGCCCTGGCGGGTCCGGTCGCGTCCGGTGTGCCGGTTACTACCGCCACAACGCCGGACGCGGGTGTCCGGTCACTGTGGGTCCTGCTGTTGTACGTCTTCTGTACGGCTCTACCTGTGTGGCGGCGGGCCCGCCACTGGACGACCGCCGCGCGGGTTCCCCGTTCCGACGTCCACCTTGTGAATGTGAACGCTTTCACTAGTAACCCCGGCGATCGGCGACCACTCGAACTACTGGGCAGTTGGCCTTGGTGGAGATCGCTGGCGCGCTCCACAGACGAAGGCATGACGCAAAGGGAGAACCGCGACCCGGACAAGATCCGTGCCGCTTTTCCCTCGCGCCCAACCGCACCGGGCCGGGTGATCCTCCGACAGGTGCCTTCCCAAAGGGTGTCAGGGGACCCGGCCGGCGCACAAGAGGTTGGTCTGATGTTTTTGGATTCCAGGGTGTCTCCTCGCTCACACCTTGCCTTCCAAGGGGGTAACGAGGTGCCGATGACTAGTCCAAAGGCACTAGAGCGAGCTAGTACCTGAGAATCCTTGGCTACGTCAGGGTCCCGGCGACCGGCTGTGACTCCATGTCATCACATCGCGACGCGCAGCGCGTCGCGAATCGCGCGGAACGTCACACTTTCGCGTAGCCCCAAGTGGTCCCCGTCGACCTGGAAGTCGGTCGGGACCTCGGCGGTGAGCGTGAATTCCGTCAGGTCGTGCTGCAGGCTGACATTCTTCCCGCGGACCAGCTTGTCAGTGGACGTGAACATCTGCCGCACTATCCTCAACGCCGCCCGGCCGGACATCCTGGTGACGCCGAACAAGTCCAGACCGTCCTCGAACGAGGATTCCGGCGTGATCACGATCGGCTTGTTCCCGAGATAGGTCCACGGCGAGGTGTTGGTGACGATCGCCATGAACAGTCGCGGTATCTCCGTGCCGTCGGCCATCTTCATGCCGATCGGCGGATTCCTGCGGTCCAGGCCGTGCCAGTAATGCCGCAGGGCCGAACGGATGTACAGCGAACCGGTCGACTTGTGCCCGGCGCTGCGGCGCTCCTCCACTATCCCGACCACGGCGGCGTCGAAGCCGTACCCGGCGGTGAAGGTGAAGTAGCGGTCGTCGGCCAGGCCCATGGAGACCGGCCGGCGCCGGTTCTCGTGGATCGCGTCCAGCAGCACGCCGGTGGCCTCGACCGGATCGTTCGGCAGCCCGAGCGCGCGGGCGAAGACGTTCGTCGACCCGCCGGGGACCACGCCGAGGTCGGGCAGCCGGCCGCCCTGCGGGATCCGCGCGGTCAGTATCCCGTTCACGACCTCGTTGACCGTGCCGTCCCCGCCGAGCGCGACGACCAGGTCGAACCCTTCCTCGGCGGCGGTGCGCGCCAGCTCGACGGCGTGCCCGCGGTAGGCGGTCTCGCCGATCTCGGTGTCGAGTTCCCCGGCCAGGGCGTGGGCCAGCACTTCGCGCGTGCGTTCGGACGTGCTGGTCGCCTTGGGGTTCATGACCAGGAGCGCGCGCATGGGCACACGTTACTGGTTCGTATTACGACTGCGGTATGCGACCCGCCCGCACGCGGCCGGTGCAGCGCCGGGAGGTACCCTCGGTGTCTATGCCGAGCAATCCGACCCCGCAGGCCGCGCCAGCCGCTCCCGCTGTCCGGGAGCAGATCCCGCGCCCGCTGCTGGGCGCCGCCGCGGTGACGGCGGTGGAGAGCCTGGTCGCCCTGGTGTACGTGCTCTGGCTGCTGGTCGAGGCCTTCGTCGGCACGCCGCGGGAGCGGGGGCAGGCGATCGCGGTCGCCGTCACCTTCCTGATCTTCGCCGTCCCGCTGCCGCTGGTGCCGCGCGGCCTGGCGCGGGCGAGTATGCGGGCCCGCACCCCGGCGGTGATGATGCAGCTGCTGGCGCTGTGGGTCGCCTACTTCATGGTGCAGGCGCACTTCTGGATCGGCGCGGTGCCGACCGTGGCCGCCGCGGTCGTCGGCCTGGTGTGCATCTTCGCCCCGGCCTCCACGGCGGCACTGACCAAGCACTGGCGCGAGGACGAGAGTCCCGAGGGGACATGACCCGAGGGTCCCGAGAGGACATGAGAAGAGCGGCGGCCCGGTCGGGCCGCCGCTCTTCTCGCTTCTCCGTCTGATCCGTTCCGCCGTCTAGCCGGTCACTCGTCGACGAGCAGCTGGGCCCGGAGCTGTTCCAGGGTCCGCGCGAGCAGGCGCGAGACGTGCATCTGCGAGATCCCGATCTCCTCGGCGATCTGCGACTGCGTCATGTTGCCGAAGAACCGGAGCAGCAGGATCTTCTTCTCGCGCGGCGGCAGCTGCTCCAGCAGCGGTTTGAGCGACTCGCGGTACTCCACGCCCTCCAGCGCCTCGTCCTCGCTGCCGAGGGAGTCCGCGACGGCCGGCGAGTCCTCGTCGCCGCCCTCGGAGACGTCCAGGGACAGGGTCGAGTAGGCGTTCGCCGACTCCAGCCCCTCCAGGACCTCCTCCTCGGAGATCTTGAGGTACTCGGCGAGCTCGGCCACCGTGGGCGAGCGCCGGTTGCGCTGCGAGAGCTCGGAGGTGGCGCTGGTCAGCGACAGCCGGAGCTCCTGCAGGCGGCGGGGGACCCGGACCGCCCAGCCCTTGTCGCGGAAGTGGCGCTTGATCTCGCCGATCACGGTCGGCGTGGCGTAGGTCGAGAACTCCACGCCGCGCTCGGTGTCGAAGCGGTCCACCGACTTGATCAGGCCGATGGTCGCCACCTGGGTCAGGTCGTCCAGCGGCTCGCCGCGGTTGCGGAAGCGCCGGGCCAGGTGCTCCACCAGCGGCAGGTGCATCTGGACCAGCTCGTCGCGGATCTGCTTGCGCTCGGTGGAGCCCTCGGGGAGCTCGTTCAGCCGGGCGAACAGCTCGCGGGCTCGGGCGTGCGCCTCGGCGTGCGGGCCGCCCTGGCGCGGCGTCCGGCGCAGCGGGAAGGAGGCCACCACCGGGGCGACGGTCTCGGCGTCCGGGTCGGCGTCCTCGGCCTCCACCAGGTCGCCGCCGAGGTCGTCCAGCTCCAGGACCGGCTCCTCGAAGTCGGCGTCCTCGGCGTCGGTGTCCGGCTCGTCCGGCTCGTGCGGCTCGTGCGGCTCGTGCTGGGTGTCCGGGGCGTTCGGGGCGTCGTCGTCCCCGGCCGCGCCGGCGGCGGCCGCGGGCGTGCCCCGCCGGCCCTCGCCGTACCCGGCCCGGCGGGCGGCGGGGATCTCGTCGGGCTCGAAGGCGCGCACTGGGATCTCCTCGGCGGCGCTCACGGAGCTCCCACGCCGCGCTGCTTGAGCATGCTGATGGTGACGATCTGCCCGATGCCGTTCCCGGCCGCGCCGTCGGGCCCCTCCGCGTCGGAGACCTTCGCGTCGACCTGGCCGGCCAGTGCCGCCAGCACGGTCCAGGCGAAGGTGTCCCGGGCCGGCGGCCGGCCGTCCAGCGTGGGCACCGAGACGTCGACCGCGAGCGCGCCGTCGCGCAGCTCGAAGCGGCACGTCAGCCCGGAGCCGGGCACCGCCTTGGTGAGCAGGATCGCGCACGCCTCGTCCACGGCGATGCGCAGGTCCTCGATCTCGTCCAAGGTGAAGTCCAGCCGGGCCGCCAGGCCCGCGGTCGCTGTGCGCAGCACCGACAGGTACGCTCCCTCGGCCGGGATGCGAACCTCGACGAAGTCCTGCGGGGCACCGTTTTGTTGTCCCATTCCGCTTCCTGCGCTCGTTGAGGCGATTGTGGGGACGGCTGTCCGCTGGGCAGAGTGCTGATGCACGACACCTCCGCTGCTGGAGTGAATCATTCTGCTGCGGATCGTACGCCGAACGCGTGCCCGGGCGCGGCCCGGACGCACCCTCAGTGCTCGTCCCTCACACTCAACGTACCCCGAACGGGGGACAGACGAGCCGTCCCGCGCCGGGGAAAATCCGGTGCGGGACGGCTCGCGGGACCGCGCTGATCGTTCAGCGGCCGATCAAGGACCGGTCAGGCCTGCTTGGTCTCCCAGAAGATCTTCGAGATCTCCTCGATCTTGCCCAGCAGCTGCTCGGCCACGGCCGGGTCCATGCTGCCCTTCGTGCCGCCCGCGCCGGCCAGCTTGGTGGCCTCGTTGAACAGCGTGTTCAGCTGCGGGTACTTCTCGAAGTGCGGCGCCTTGAAGTAGTCGGTCCACAGCACCCACAGGTGGTGCTTGACCAGCTCGGAGCGCTGCTCCTTGATGACGATGGCGCGGGTCCGGAAGGCCTCGTCGGAGCTGTCGGCGTACTTCTTGGTGATGGCCAGGACCGATTCGGCCTCGATCCGGGCCTGCGCCGGGTCGTAGACGCCGCACGGCAGGTCGCAGTGAGCGTGGACAGCGGTGGTGCGGGAGAAGATCCGCGAGAACATGTGAGGTTCCCCTATCTTGTTTGCCGGATTGCCGGACAACGTGATGCCACGACCCTACTGCCCCCCTCGGGCCGACGCGTGACAAGGTGGCGTCCGTGAGATCGGCCACGGCACCCGGGACGGCGCGCTGGTCCGTGCTGCGGGTGAGCGGCCCCTCGATGGCCCCGGCGCTGCGCGACGGCGACTTCGTCGTGGTGCGCGGGGTGCGCCCGGGAAAGATCCGGCCGGGCGACGTGGTGGTCGCGCGGCACCCGCTGCGGGCCGACGAACTGCTCGTCATCAAGCGGGTCGACCGCCGCGAGAGCGGGGGCTGGTGGCTGCTGAGCGACAACGAGTTCGTGACGTCGGACTCGCGCGAGTTCGGCGCGGTGCCGGACGAGCTGGTCCTGGCCCGCGCCGTGCTGCGGCTCCGGGATCCGTGCCGGATCGCCCGGATCCCGGAGAAGCGCTGACGGAGCCGGAGTACCGGCAACGCCGAAACTGCTGAAGAAAGTCGTCCGTGAACCGCCGTGAACCGCCGCGAACCGCGAATCGGCCCGCACGGCCGGTGAGGGCCGCTGAGCCGATCGCGGACGCCCGGTGCTCCGGCGAGCTCCCAGTGGGGCTGGGAGCTCGTCAGCGGCCGGGTGCGGCGCTTCCGGCGGCGGCCATCACCTTGCCGGCGGCGGTCGCGGCGGCCTCGGCCTCGCCGGCCGCCGCGGCGGCCCGTGCCTGCTCCTTGCGCCGGGCCCGGTAGGCGGCCACGTTCGCGCGGGTGGCGCAGCGGTCCGAGCAGTAGCGGCGCGAGCGGTTCGTCGAGGTGTCGATGAACACCTCGCGGCACGGCGCGGCCTGGCAGACGCCGAGCCGGTCGAAGCCGAGCTCGGTGGCCTGCACGGCCAGCCCCATCGCGGCCTTGGCGCCGTACACCGCCGCGATGGTCGGCGCGCCCTCGGCCAGGTGCAGGTGCCACGAGGCGCCGTCGTGGTCGGTGACCACGGGGCGGATCGGGTACTGCTTCATCAGGGAGTTGAGGACCTGGACGGCGCGCGGCACCCGGCCGGACTCGGCGGCGTCGAAGACCTCGCGGAGCCGGTCGCGGATCGCGCGCAGCTCCGCCACGTCGGCATTGGTGACACGGCACCTGCCCTCCGGCGCGAGCAGCTCCTTGGCCTGCTCACACGTGGTGAGCGTGTCCCGGTGCCGGTAGGGGTCGGCGGTGTTCACCAGCGACACCGCCCGATCTGCGTAGGATGCGAGTTCCACGGCCTTCGTCCTTGTTCGCCTTTAGTTAGCGCCAGGCGCCCGATGCCCGACGTTCTGCTCGTTTAGTAGCCCTGACGGTACGCCGTTCGGGGTCGCTGCGCGAGGGTCAAATCATCGTCGATTCAACAATCAGGTCGTCCGACCTTTGTGGGGAACGTCCAAAGAGGCGGCCGCGGAACGTTCTTGGAAACGGTCCGCGGCCGGCTCGACGCAGCAGCTCCGACGGGTTTTCAGCGCACCTTGGCCAGGAACGCCTGGGTGCGCGCGTGCTGTGGCTCGGCGATGACCTGCCGGGCGTCGCCGTGCTCCACGATCACGCCGCCGTCCATGAACGCCACGGTGTCGCCGACGTCCCGCGCGAAGCCCATCTCGTGGGTCACGACGATCATCGTCATCCCGGACTCGGCCAGCCCGCGCATCACCGCCAGCACGTCCCCGACCAGCTCCGGGTCCAGCGCCGAGGTCGGCTCGTCGAACAGCATCAGCGCGGGCTGCATGGCCAGCGCCCGGGCGATCGCCACCCGCTGCTGCTGCCCGCCGGACAGCTGGGTCGGGTAGTTGTCCGCCTTGTCGGACAAGCCCACCTTCTCCAGGTGCTCGCGGGCCTCGGCGACGGCCGCGGCCTTGCTCTTGCCGAGCACCTGCATCGGGGCCTCGATGATGTTCTCGAGGGCGGTCTTGTGCGGGAACAGGTTGAACCGCTGGAACACCATGCCGATCGTGCGCCGCTGCTTGGCGACGTCCCGGTCGTGCATCTCGTGCAGCCGGTGGTTCTTCTCGTGGTAGCCGACCAGCCGGCCGTGCACGCTGATCCGCCCGGCGTCGATCTTCTCCAGGTGGTTCACGCAGCGCAGCAGCGTCGACTTGCCCGAGCCCGAGGGGCCGATGAGACAGGCCACCTCGCCCTCGCGGACGGTCATGGAGACGCCCTGGAGGACCGGCACCCGGCCGAAGGACTTGTACACCTTGTCGATCTCGACGGCCACCTGGGTGCGGGAGGCCTGGGGAACGCTGTCGGCGGTCATCGCAGCGCCTCCCTGGCTTCCGTGAAGGGGGTACTCCGCCGGCGGAACGACAGGTTGGCCCGCATCAGCTTCTGGAACGGCGTCGGCGGCAGGTTCCGGCTGGAGCCGCGCGCGTAGTGCCGCTCGATGTAGTACTGGCCGATGGACAGCACCGTGGTGAAGAACAGGTACCACAGCGAGGCCACGACGTAGAACGGGATCGCCTTGAAGTACAGGTGGATCGCCGACTCGCTGGCGTCCGTCAGCTCCACCACGCCGATCACCGAGGCCAGCGACGAGGTCTTCAGCATGCTGATGGTCTCGTTGCCGGTCGGCGGGATGATCACCCGCATCGCCTGCGGCAGCACGATCCGGCGCATGATCTTCGCGCGCCGCATGCCCAGCGACGCCGCGGCCTCGGTCTGCCCCTCGTCCACCGACAGCAGGCCGGCCCGGACGATCTCGGACATGTAGGCCGCCTCGTTCAGGCCCAGGGCCAGCACCGCCGCGGTGAACGCGGTGATCGTGGAGTTGGTGTTCAGGTGGAGGAACTGCGGCCCGAACGGGATGCCGAAGCCGATCTGCTGACCGACCAGCGCCGCGATGTTGTTCCAGAACAACAGCTGGACCAGGACCGGGGTGCCGCGGAAGAACCATGTGTAGGCCCATGCGGCGCTGGAGGAAACCGGATTGCTCGACAGCCGCATCACCGCCAGCAGCACGCCGCCGACGATCCCGATGACCATCGCGTAGACGGTCAGCTCCAGGGTGACCAGCACGGCCTGCACGATGGTGTGCCAGAACAGCCACTGCCGGACCAGGTCCCAGCCGAAGTTCTTGTTGAACACCAGCATGTTGAAGAACATCAGCACGAACACCAGCAGGATGGCCGCGCTGATCCATCGTCCCGGACGTCTCACCGGCACCGCACGGATCGCGGCGGGCGCGAACGGCGTGTCCGGGGCGGCGAACACGTCGTCCGTGCCCGCCGCCGGATTTTTCTCAGTCACGCGCGGCTCAGCTCGTCGCCTGGTTCAAGCCCGGGGTCGTGTAGTCGCCGGCCTGGATCCCGTACTGGCTGGTGAGCTTGTGGTAGGTGCCGTCGGCCACCAGGTCCTTCAAGGCGGCCAGGAACGCCTGCGACAGCCCGCTGTTGCTCTTGGAGATCGCGATGCCGTAGGGGGCGCCGGAGTAGATGTCGCCGACCGCCTGGAAGTTGCCGCTCTTGGCGTAGTAGTCGACGACCGGGGAGTCGGCGAGCACCGCGTCGCAGCGGCCGGACTGCAGCGACTCGTTGATCTGGTCCTGGGTGTCCTGGGACAGCGCCTTGATGGCCGGCTTGCCGGCGGCCTGGCAGGCCTTGCTGCGGTTCGGGATGTCCGGGCTCTCCTGGATCGTCCCCTTCTCCACGCCGATCGTCAGGCCGCACAGCGACAGGTCGGTGGGGGAGGTGTCCGTGAGGTTCTTCGGGTTGCCCTTCAGGACCATCAGCTTGGTGCCGGCGTTGAAGTAGGTGACGAAGTCGTCGACGCCCTCACGGGTCTTGTTGTCCGTGATGGAGGACATGCCGGCGTCGTACTTGCCGGTCTGGATGCCGGTGACGATGTTGTCGAAGGTCACTTCCTGGAAGTTGGCCTTCAGGCCCAGCTTCGCCGCGATGGCGTTGCCCATGTCCACGTCCCAGCCGACGATCTTGCCGTTCGCGTCCTTGGACTCGTTCGGCGGGTAGCTGGGGTCGGTCGCGATGCTGATCTCGCCCTTGCTCTTGATCGTCGCCGGCACCAGGGCCGCGGCCGCGGCGTCGACCGAGCCCGAACCCGAGGAGGAAGCGGTGGAAGACGACCCGGAGCTCGTCGATGCGGTGGTCGAGGACGAGCTCCCCGGCTTGCTGCCGCTTCCGCAACCTGCGGCGGTGAGGACCAGCGCGATCCCCGCGGCCCCGACTATGACGGCCCTGGAAGTTCTCCCGGCTCGCATATGTTCTCCTCCTGTGGGTGATCCATTACCCGCTCAAGCAACGTTCATGGGGTACGGTGCTGGAATCCTTGCACCGCTAATTGGCCGTTGAACATAGGCAGCCATGTAAAAATCGCATCACGGGCGAACCCCGCGTCGTCGGTGCGACAGCGTCGAACGGACTGAACGGTGCTCGTGGAACGCGGTACGGACCACCATCCGACGGCAGCGAAGCGGGCCCGGCGAACCTCCCCCTCATCCCTCAACAGGTTCACGGTCCGGCCTTTTCCGTTCCCTCAACACGCCGCTCGCGGCAGCTAAGGGGTAAGCCATGTCAGGGCAGCTCATCCCGACCCAGTCCATCGAGAGTGACACCGCCGGAGGCTCCGTCGTGGGCGAATCGCCGGTCTTCGACCTGCACCGCGGCGGCAAGATGGAGGTGCGCGCCACGGTCCCGCTGCGGGACCGTGCGGACCTTTCGCTGGCCTACACGCCGGGTGTCGCAGAGGTCTGCACCGCCATCGCCGAGCGTCCGGAGCTCGCGATGGACTACACCTGGAAGGCCAACACCGTCGCGGTGGTCACCGACGGCACCGCCGTGCTCGGGCTCGGCGACATCGGGCCGCTGGCCGCGCTCCCGGTGATGGAGGGCAAGGCGGTCCTGTTCAAGCAGTTCGGCGGCGTGGACGCGGTCCCGGTGTGCCTGGACTGCACCGACGTGGACGAGCTGGTCGAGACCGTGGTCCGGCTGGCCCCGGCCTTCGGCGGCATCAACCTGGAGGACATCTCGGCCCCGCGCTGCTTCGAGGTGGAGCGCCGGCTGCAGGAGCGGCTGGACATCCCGGTCTTCCACGACGACCAGCACGGCACCGCGATCGTGCTGCTGGCCGCGCTGCGCAACGCCGCCAAGGTCGTGAACCGGCCGCTGGCGGACCTGCGCGCGGTGATCTCCGGCGCCGGCGCGGCGGGCGTGGCGATCGCCAAGATCCTGCTGGACGCCGGCATCGGGGACCTGACCGTGGTGGACTCGCGCGGGATCGTCTCCGCCGACCGCGCCGACCTGACCCCGGTGAAGACCGAGCTGGCGGCGATCACCAACCGCGCGCACCTGTCCGGCGGCCTGGCCGAGGCGATGCGCGGCGCCGACGTCTTCATCGGCGTCTCCAGCGGCCGCGTCCCGGAGGAGTACGTCGCCACGATGGCCCCGAACGCGATCATCGCCGCGATGGCCAACCCCAACCCGGAGATCCACCCCGACGTGGCCCACAAGTACGCCGCCGTGGTGGCCACCGGCCGCTCCGACTTCCCCAACCAGATCAACAACGTCCTGGCCTTCCCCGGCGTCTTCGCCGGGGCGCTGTCGGTCCGTGCCTCCCGGATCACCGAGGGCATGAAGCTGGCCGCCGCCGAGGCCCTGGCGGCCGTGGTCGCCGGCGAACTGTCGGCCGACAAGGTGATCCCCAGTCCCTTCGACGAGCGGGTCGCCCCGGCGGTCACCGCGGCCGTGGCCGACGCCGCCCGCCGCGACGGGGTCGCGCGACTGTAGCGGAGGGGAGTATTAATGCTCCCAGGACACCGGTTTCCGGCAGCTGCTCAGGAGCTGCCGGGGGCCGGTGTCTTCATCCCCCTCAGATCGCCCTTGGCGCATTCGGACTTTATGGGGTGAAGTGGAGGCATGACGTCTCACGATCCTGACGCCCGTGTCATGGCCTTCGACCTGGACGGGACCCTCGCCGAGTCCAAGTCCGCGATTACCGCGCGCATGGCCGGCCTGCTGGTCCGGCTCCTGGACGAGGTCCAGGTCTGCATCATCTCCGGCGGCGCCTTCCCCCAGTTCCAGACCCAGGTCCTGGACCATCTGGACGCCACCCCGCAGCAGCTCGCCGCACTGAACCTGATGCCCACCAACGGGACCCGCTACTACCTCTTCCGCGACGACACCTGGCGCGAGATCTACGCCGAGGACCTGCCCGACGCCACCAAGCGCGAGGTGATCGACGTACTGACCGAGGGCGCGAAGACCCTGGGCCTGTGGGAGGACGAGACCTGGGGCGACATCATCGAGGACCGCGGCAGCCAGATCACCTTCTCCGCCCTCGGCCAGCGGGCCCCGGTAGCCGCCAAGACCGACTGGGACCCGGACGGCTCGAAGAAGGAGCGCCTGCGCGCCTGGGCCGCCGAACGCCTGCCGGACCTGGAGGTCCGCAGCGGCGGCAGCACTTCCATCGACGTCACCGCGCAGGGCATCGACAAGGCCTACGGGATGCGCAAGCTGATGGCCGAACTGCACGTCGGCATGGACGACATCGTCTTCGTCGGCGACCGCCTCGACCCGCAGGGCAACGACCACCCGGTCGAGGCGATGGGCATCCGCTCGGTGCCGGTGAAGAACTGGCAGGACACCGCCGACTTCGTTGAGCGGTGGCTGGAGAGCTAGTCGGCGACCCGTCGCTAAAGTGCGTGCCATGGCCGAGACCCAGCGCCGCCCGGTACCCCGCAACGACGCCGGCGAACGCGACACCGCGTTGGCCTTCCTGGCGTTCGCCAGGGAATGCGTGGTGAAGAAGACCGACGGACTGACCGAGGAACAGCTGCGCCGAGTCCTGGTGGACTCCGGCACGACGCTCCTGGGCCTGGTCCACCACCTCACCCTCGCCGAGCGGCTCTGGTTCGGCTACTACGTGGCCGGCCGCGAGGAGGAGGACCCCGGCGACGTCGACATGGAGGTCCCCGCGGGCCACGGCGCGGAGCGCGTACTCGCGGACTACCAGGCGGCGATCGCGGCCAGCGACGCCACGATCCGGGCCGTCGGCGACCTCGGCACGCCGACCGCGTTCCCGCCGGGGGACACGACCCAGTCGGTGCGCTGGGTCATCGCCCACATGACCAGCGAGACCGTCCGGCACGCCGGCCACGCGGACATCCTGCGCGAGCAGATCGACGGGACCACCGGGCGCTGAGGCGGGGCGGCTCGGCGGCGGTGGCGGGCCTGCCTCTGCTCCGGCTCCGGCCTCAGCCGCGCCGGGTCTGCCTCTGCTTCAGCCTCAGCCCGGCCCAAGCCTCAGCCCGGCCCAAGCCTCAGCCCGGCCCAAGCCTTAGCCCGGCTCCAGCTCCAGCTCCAGCTCCAGGGCCCCGGCCCGGCCCCGGCCCCGGCCTCAGCCCGGCCCGAGCCCGGCGCCAGCCTCAGCCGCGCCGGGTCTGCCTTGGCTTCAGCCCCAGCGTCTGCCTCAGTCTCGGCCGCAGCCCCAGCCTCAGCCGCGCTGGATCTGCTTCAGCGCCGGCTCGACCTTCGCCTTGGCCAGCAACCGTTCCCAGGCCCGGGCCCGCGCCACCGGCAGCCGCATCGGGGCGGCGATTCGCAGCACGGAGCCGTCCCCGGGCACGATGCGCTCGCTGGTCTCGGTGATCAATCCCCAGCGGCCCTCGACCTGGCGGGGCAGGCCCATGCGCCAGGCGGCCTCGCCGTCCCGCGTCTCCCACAGCAGCGTCTTGGCGAGTGTGCCGGTCACCGGATGCGTGATGTAGTGCTCGATCCAGTCCGCCGTGGGGATCTCGCGACGCTCCTTCTGCGCGGATTCCAGGCGCGTACGCGCCGCGCGTACCGCGGTCCGCAGTTTCGCGGCCAGCTCCGTGACGTCCCGCAGCGCGTCCTGGTCGACGGTCGAGGCGGTCGGCTTCCCGGCCAGGGCGCGTCCGTCGGCGGAGGCGCGTCCGTGGCTCTCGTGATAGCCGACCTTCACGCGTCCGCCGAGCTCGACCCGCACCACCGCGACGTGGTCCGGCCCCACCGCCATCCGCAGCCGGCTGTCGCCGTCCAGCCCGAAGGCGTCGACGGTCCACTCCGGCGCGTCCGAGAGCGTGCGCAGGCGGCGCTTCAGCTCCGCATAGGCCGCCTTCCGCAGCGCCGCCAACGGCGATTCCGAAGCCAGCCGGTGCAGAGCCGACGGCACCAGCTCCCCGGGTACCGAAGCGAGCGCCCGGATCGCGGCGCGCGCCACCGGCATCGACTCGACCGTGAGCCCGGACTCCTGGGCCGCGAGCCGGACCAGCAGCGGCACCGCCTCCTCGGCGGGCAGCAAAGGCAGGACCCTGATCACCCCGGCGACGAACTCCGCGGACCGCAGCCCGGCGGCCTGCTCCCGGCCGACCAGCCGGCCCAGCGCCTCCCCGGCCCGCGGCGCTTGCCCGACAAGGTCTTTCGCGATGCCGGGCGGCCCCAGTGAGCCCAGCTCGCAGTGGTCCAGAAGCGCGCCGACGCCAGGGTCGTCCGCGAGCGGACCGAGCAGCCGCGGGTACACGCCGCCGTCGAGGCCGCGCCACGGGATGCGGTCCGGGATGCGGTCCGGGCTCGAGATCGGGGCCCCGGCCGCGGCGGCCGGTTCCTCCCCGAAGCCGAAGCTCCCCGTTTCCGGGCGCGCGGCAGCCGACGCCTGTCGAGCGCCCGCCGCCTCCGTTGCTGTGCGGCTTGTCGCCGCCGCCTGGCCGGGAGCCTCCGCGGCCGGCTCCCCTCCGCGCCGCTTCCGCCGCCCCCGAAACCACCCCATCGGGTCCGTCCCCTCGATTCGTCAGCCGCCGGCCGCCAGAAGCGGCCGCCGCCCTCGGCCACCTTCAGCCACCCTCAGCCCTGCTGCGCCGCCCAAGCCACGTGGTGCTCCCACACCCGCTTCCACAGCCGCTCCTGCGCGACGTCCCCGACCCCCGGCAGCCGCAGCCCGAACACGTCGGCCAGCGCGTCGAACCACTCCTCGGAGTCGGTGATCTCGCGCGTGCTCGCGCTGGTCCCGTCCGAGCGGGTCAGCACGCATCCGCGCAGATGGTCCACGCCGGTGGCGTCGCGCCGGTACACGTCGAGGTTCTTCACGAATGCCGACTCCGGGTTCGTCTCCATCCACTCGTGCCGCGCCACGAAGTCCGGCAGCGACGCGATCCGCTCCTCGAACACCATGCCGGTGAACGAGTTCGCCTTCGGGTCGTGGGTGAAGCTCCAGCCGGACGCGCCGTTCTCGAAGCGGGTCCGCTCCAGCTGGTACGTGTACGGGCCCTGCGTCGTCTCGCCCGGCACGCACAGCAGCGGCTCGTGCAGCGCGTCGCCGAGTCCGGCGTCGCAGTAGTAGAGGGTGTTCTCGGCCTCCACGAGAAGCACCAGGTGGTTCGGTTCGTCGCTGATCGACCCGGGCCCGCTGCCCTCCGGCGCCGCGCGCCAGACCCGGCCGCGGTGGGTGGTCACGTCATAGCCCAGCGTTTCGAGCAGCGCGCCGAACGCGCCGTTGAGGTGGTAGCAGTACCCGGACTCGCCAGCCACGATGCGGGCCGCGGAGTCGTACGGGTCCGGCGTCGTGCGCTGGCCGAGATGGACCTGCAAGGAGGTGTACGCGACACGTTCCACGTGCGCGCGGTGCAGCGCGAAAAGCCCCTCGATCGTGGGCTTTCCGGGATGCTCCGTGCCCAGGCGGCGAAGATACCCCTGGACGTCTATGTTCGCCATGGTGACATAGGGTAAAGCAGTCCTCAGGCGTTGGCGGGCGCGATCTCGTCAAGGACGTGCGCGGGGGTGGCGTAAGCCCCTGATTCCCGCGGATAGTGGACCACGAAGTCGGTGAAGCCGAGTTCTTCCACCCGCCCGGCGACGTCGTCGAACCGGGCCTTGGACTCCATGGTCCGCAACGGCGAGAGCCCGGTCAGCAGCAGCCGCGGCAGCGAGGCCGGGTCGCGGCCCTCCTTCTCGCAGACGTCGTCGAGCTTCCGGCTCACCTTCTCCAGCGCGGCCCAGGTGTCGGCCGCGACCGGGCCCTCCCCGTCCCGGCCGGCGAGGGTGTCGTCGGCGATCCACATCTGCGCGTGCTTCACGACGGTGCGCAGGCCCAGCGGCCCGGTCGCGGCCAGCCCGAACGGCACCCGCGGCCGCTGCACGCAGCCGGGCTCCATCCGGGCGTCGACCGCGTCGTAGTAGGTGCCGCGGTAGGTGCTGCGCGTCCGGCCCTCGGCGCCGCCGCGCAGCAGCAGGTCCAGGATCTCCACCGACTCCCGGTAGCGCTCGCCGCGCTCCTTGGCCGACCAGCCCGCGCCGTCCGGGCCGTAGCCGAGCACCTTGGCGTCCGGGCCGAAGGAGCCGGCGCCGTAGCCGAGGACGAAGCGGCCCTGGGAGACGTCGTCCAGCGACATGATCTCCTGGGCGAACGGCACCGGATGGCGGTAGTTCGCGGACGCGACCAGGGTCCCGAGCTTGATCCGTTCGGTCACCGCGGCCGCCGAGGCCAGCGTCGTGACCGCGTCGTACCAGGGGCCGTCGGGGATGCCGCTGAAGGTGATGTGGTCGTAGGTCCACGCGTGCTCGAAGCCGAGCTCCTCGGCCCGGCGCCAGCGTGCGGCGGCCTCACGGAAGGGACGGTCGGGCAGGACGCAGACGCCGAGACGCAACATGCCCCCGAGCCTATTACGATCACCCCAGGAACGAGCAGGGCAGGCCGCGGTTCAAACGCAGTATCGACGATCTACGGAGCTGGCGCTGTGCGGACGATCTGGGGCGTGGTCGGGGGCCTGATCGTGCTGGGCACGTTCATGTCGGAGGTGCGGACCCTGGTGGTCCCGCGGGTCTTCCGCCCCGGCATGTCGAACATGCTGGGGCGCGTCGTCTACGTGTCGTTCCAGTTCCTCGCCAACCGCTTCGACCGCTACGAGACCAAGGACCGGATCCTGGCCTACGCCGGGCCGCTGTCGGTGGTCGCCAAGCTGGTGGGCTGGCTCGGATCCTTCCTGGCCGGCTACTCCATGCTCAACTTCTCGCTGGGTGCCCTGGACCTGCGCGCCTCGATCCGCGAGGCCGGCTCCTCGCTGTTCACCCTGGGCTTCGCCTCGGCCGACAAGTCCCGGCTGAACGCCATCGACTTCTGCGCCGCGGTCACCGGACCGGTCTCCATCGGCCTGCTGGTCGGATACCTGCCGGCGCTCTACGCCGCCTACGCCCGGCGCGAGACCGAGGTGACGATGCTCGAGGCGCGCGCCGGGGGACCGGCCTGGGGCCCGGAGATCCTGGCGCGCTACGCGATGGTCAATCTGAACGACCAGCTGCCCGACCTCTACCGGGGGTGGGAGCGGTGGACGGCCGACGTCTCGGAGAGCCACACCAGCTATCCGGTTCTCATCTACTTCCGGTCCCCGCGTGCGCAGCGCAACTGGCTCATCGCCCTCTTGGCCGTCCTGGACGCCGCCGCGCTTCACGTGTCGTTCAATCCGTCGCAGAACGTCGGGGAGATCCGGATGGCGTTGCGGAGCGGATATGTGACGCTGCGGGAGATCGCGCGTACGGAACGCGTTCCCTATAACCCGGACCCCTCTCCGGACGATCCGATCGTGCTCACCAAGGAGGAGTTCCTTTACGGCGTGCAACGGATGCGGGCTCAGGGATACGAGTTCGAACGCACGCCCGATGAGGCTTGGCCGCATTTCCAGGGGTGGCGGGTGAACTACGAAGCGGTCGCCTACGCGCTGGCCTACCGGATCGACGCGGTGCCGGCCCGCTGGTCGGGCCCCCGGCGCAGTTCGGAGGCCCAGATCGACGTGATCACCCCGGTGGACCGGCAGCCCGGGAAGCCGCAGAAGGCGGCCGACGAGGTCCCGGCCGACGCGGTGGCCGACGCGGTGGCCGACGCCTAACCCTCCCCGATCATGCGCTCGAGGGTGGCGGCGTGGTTCACCAGCCCGTCCGGTTCGTCGGGGGCCTCCTGCTCCCCGAACCGGATGCGGCGCTGGTTCACGCGCCCCATCACGATCCCGTGCCGGAGCGCCGCGTAGACCTCGTAGAACCCCTGATCCCGGACCCGGTATCCGGTCAGCGCGGTGTACTCGGCGGCGACGTCGCCGAACCCGAGGAAGCCCGGCAGGCCCGGCAGCTCGAAGAACTCTGCGAGGTCCTGGAAGAAGCGGTGCAGGAAGACCAGCCAGCCGAGGTCCACCTCGCGCGGCGCTATCCCGGCCATCTCCCAGTCCAGCACCGCGGCCGGGGCGAAGTCCCGGTACATGATGTTGCCGATGCGGGCGTCGCCCCAACTCAGGACCGGGGCGTCGACGGCCGTCGGCCAGTGCGCGTCCAGCCAGGCGAACGTCTTCTCCAGGATGGGGATCGGGTGGTCGCCGTGGGCCCACGTGTAATAGGAGCGCCAGCCGTCGACGTGCGCGCGCAGCGCGGTGTCGCCGTCGGCGCCGAGGTCCCCCAGAAAGGTGACTTCCTCAGCCGTCGCGGGGATGGCGTGGATGCGCGCGAGGGTGGCGACTGTGGCGTCCTGGAGATGCCGGCGTTGGTCGTCGGTGGCCTGCGAGAGCCAGTTGTCGCCGAACGTGTAGGGCAGGATGTCCGGTGGCACCAGGCCCTCGACGCGCTCCATGACGAAGAACTCCGCACCGAGGATTTCCGGGTCGGATTCATACCAAAGAGTCCGCGGGACCGGGACGGCCGTGCGTTCGCCGACCAACGCCATGACAGTGAACTGATCCCGCATCCGGTATTCCGGGAAGATGGGCATAGCGTCGGTGGCCGGTGCGAGCCGTGCGACGCATTGGCGGAACTGCGCTTCGCGATCAGGGAGGTTCCATCGGGCGTCGAACAACAACGTCTCCGAGGACATCCCGTTGGTTTGGGGTGTTCGGACATCGGATATCCGGACATCGGTGCCGCCAGTCCGGCGGGCCAGCCAGGGCTCGAGGGCGGCCCGCAGTGCTTCGGGGTCGCGAGTGCTGGTCCGGGGGCGGGTGGCGTCCGGTGCGGCTTCGGCGTTCCTCTTCGGTTCGCTCACGGCGCGGACTATAAGCAAGGTAGCGTCAATGCGACATACGCCTGTCGGGGATGGCAGTCTGTGATCGCCGAACGCATTGCGGTTGCCACTTCAGAACGACGCAGGGGGACGGACTGTGAATCCGGACATCGACCACATCAGAAGGCTCATCAGTGACCGTCTCACCACCGAGGACAACGGTGAGGTCGGCCTGGACCTGTCCAATCTGGGTCTGACCGGGCTGCCCGCGGAGTTCGGCCGCCTGCCCGAGCTCGCGCCGGTCACGTTCCTGAACCTGTCGGGCAACCGGCTCCGGGCGCTGCCCGAAACGCTGGGCGCGCTGGCGGGGCTGCGTCGGCTGTGGCTGGACAACAACGAGTGCGGAGAACTGCCGCCGCAGACGTCTTTGCTCGTCGGCCTGGTGGAGCTGAGCCTGACCGGCAACGGCCTGTCCACGCTCCCCGACGACTTCAGCCAGCTGGAGCGGCTGGTCAGCCTGTGGCTCGACGAGAACGCGTTCGCGGTCCTGCCGGACGCGGTCGGCCGGCTGACCAATCTCACGCACCTGTACCTGCAGAAGAACCAGCTGCCCGGGCTGCCGAACTCGCTGGGCGCGCCGAGCCTGCGCTCGTTGGTCGTGGACGGCAACCGGCTCACCGAGCTGCCGGACTGGATCGGCGACACCCAGACCCTGGTGACGCTGTCCGCCGACGACAACGTGCTGACCGAGCTGCCGCCGAGCATCGGGGCCCTGATCCGGCTGCAGGAGCTGAGCCTGACCGGCAACCGGCTGCGCAAGCTGCCGACGTCGATCGGCGACATGGCCTCGCTGACCAAGCTGTTGCTGCAGAAGAACCAGCTGCAGACGCTGCCGGCGTCGATCGGCAACCTCAGCGAGCTGCAGACGCTCGCGCTCAGCGGCAACCACCTGGAGGAGCTGCCGGCCTCGGTGGCGGACCTGAGCCGGCTGACCGACCTGAACCTGGCCGACAACTGGCTGACCCACGTCCCGGAGGCGATCGGGCGGCTGGCGTCGCTGGACAAGCTGAGCCTGACGTACAACCGGCTCACCGAGCTGCCGCCGTCGCTGGGGGCGCTGCGGGTGCTGACGTCGCTGGACGTCTCCCGCAACAGCCTGCGCGACCTGCCGGACAGCTTCGACGGCCTGGCGAACCTGGACACCCTGAACCTGGCGCAGAACCCGCTGACGTCGCTGCCGGCCTCGGTCGGCGCGCTGAAGCGGCTGACGTGGCTGTCGCTGGCCTACTGCGACCTGGAGACGCTGCCGGCCGGCCTCGGCGGGCTGCACCGCCTGGAGACGCTGGACCTGGTCGGCAACAACCTGCGGGAGCTGCCCTTCCAGCTGTCCGGCCTCGGCGCGCTGACGACCCTGAACCTGGCCTCGAACCAGCTGGCGTGGGTGCCCCGGACCCTGGGCATGCTGCGCAACCTGGTGAACCTGGACCTCGCGGACAACGAGCTGTCGTCGCTGCCGCGCGCGCTCGGCGGACTGGAGTCGCTGCGCAAACTGGACGTCGCCGAGAACCAGCTGACGTGGGTGCCGCGCTCGGTGTGCGACCTGCCGAAGCTGGAGACGCTGGTCCTGCGCGGCAACCGGCTCTCGGACCTCCCGACGAGCAACTGGCAGAAGCTGACGCTGAAGGAACTGGACCTCAGCGACAACCCGCTGCTGACCACCGTCCCGGAGAACTGGGACGTCGCCACCATGGCGCTGGCCGCGGACAAGGCCCTGTTCGGCGCCCTCGGCGACCGCGTCCCGGCCGACAAGCGCGACGCGGTCGCGCAGGCCGGCGTCGAAGAAGCCGAACGCGCCCGCCGGCACGAGGCGGACGCGATCGCCGGCATCGTCGGCGGCGTGGTGCACGCCGAAGCCGAGCTGATCGCCCAGGCGGCAGGCGCCGCCGGCCAGGCCGCGGCGGAGGCGGCGGTGGAAGCAGCGGTCGAGGAGGCGTTCGCCGAAGCGGCAGCGGCAGCAGCCACCCCGGAAACGGAATCCGAGCCGGACCCGACGGCCACGGTCGAGGCGGTCCTCGCGGACGCCGCCGCAGCCGACGCGCTCGCCTCGGCCTCCGCCCTGACGGAGGCGGCCACGGCCCAGGCGATGGCGCAGGCGATCGTGTCGGAGTCGATCGACTCCGAACTCGCCGAGGTCCTGAACGCCGGCGGCGTCCTCGACACGGCGGTCGCCGCCGCCGAGGCCCAGGTCCTGGCCGCCCTGCACGCCGCGGATGAGAACGCCCTGCGGGCACTGGCGCGCGCGGTGCTGGAGGCCGCGGCGGAGGATGTGCGGCGGGCGCTGGCGGCGGAGGTGATCGTCGGCGGGGCGGTTGAAGCGGCGGTTGAGGCTAGTGCCGATGCTGACGCCGAGTTCGAGGCTGAGGCTGAGGCTGGGGTCGAGGCCGAGACCGGTGTCGAGGCTGAGGCGGTTGGCGATGGCGAGCCGGCCGCCGAGGCGGTGGGCACCGAAGCCGGGGCCGAAGTCGAAGCCGAAACTGGAGTCGAAGCCGAAACTGGAGTCGAAGCCCAAGCCGGGGCCGAAGCCGAAGCCGGAGCTGAAGCCGGGGCCGAGAATGTACCTGAGGAAGGCGCCCCGGAACTCGCGGCGGAAATCGCCGACGCGGCCGCGGAATTCGTGGACGACAAGGCGGTGGCGCTCGCGGCCCAGGCCGTGGCCGCGGCCGAAGCCGGCGATCAGGAAGCGGCACTGGTCGCAGCGAACGAGGCTGCGGCGGCTGAGGAAGCCGCGTTGCTGGCGGAGATGGTGGCTGCGGCGAACCGTGCCGATGAGGCGGAGGCTGCTGCGGCTGCCGAGCGCGCGGCGGCTGAGCAGGGTGTGGTTGGTTCGCATGCGGCTCACGGCGGCAACGGCGTGGCAGGCGAGCAGGAGGCTGATGTATCGGCCGCCGGTCCCTACATTGCCCCCGGCCAGCAGGACTTGCCTGGCGTGCAGCCCGGGCCCGTAGTCGGCTCACACGCGGCTTCCGGCGCCACCGGTGTCGCCGGCGAACAGCAGGCTGATATCCCGGGCTTGCCTGCACCCGCAGCCGGCTCGCACGGGGCTTTCGGTGGCATCGGTGAGCAGCAGGCCGATTTCGTGGCACCCGGCCTGTACTCGGCGACTCTGGGCACCGATGGCGCGGCCATCCAGCCCGATGCCGCGTCTCAGTATGCTGCCACCGATCAGCCGCATATCCCCGTCGACAGCGTCGAGCACGTGGAAACCCTCTCCGCCGAGGAGCGCCGCGCTCGGGCCGATCGCCGTGCGGCTGCTGTCGCCGGTGAGCCGCTGCCTCCCGTGGGCGTCGGGGTGCCGTTGCAGCGGGTGTCCGGGGACCACGGCGGGATCGAGGCGTTCGCGGCTGCGCAGCGTGAGGCCGAGGCCTTGGCCGCCGCCGCGCAGGTCGAGGCGCGCGAGGAGGAGCGGCTGCTGAACGTCGGGGCCGGTGACGTCGTGGTGGTCGAGGAGCCGGTCGCGGTCGTGGAGGAGCCGTCGCTGGTGTTCCAGCCGGTGGCGGACCAGCCGACGGTGGTTTACGACGGTCCCGCCGTGGTGGTGGACGAGGAGGTCGTCGACGTCGTGGAGGGCCCGGATTCCTTCGCCGCGGCGTCGGCACGGCCCGGGGCTTTCGAGGAGCGCGCGTGGCAGTCCGGTGAATCCGACGCCGACAGCACCCACTTCAGCACGCCCCCCGGCTACGGTCCGCCGCCGGCGCCCTCGCAGCCCTGGCGCAGCAGTAGTTGATAGTGGGGCGGCTGGGCCGCCAGGAGGCTGACAAACGCCGTACGCGCCCCGGTCCGGGCTTCTCCGGGCCGGGGCGCGGTGTTACGCGGAGATGGCCGCACGACCGCGGCACGTGCCCGCGCGAGTGCCGCGCCTCACCCACACCGATCAACCCACGCTGATCGGCCCACACCGATCAACCCACGACGATCGTCACCTCGAACTGCGTCCAGTCCGCCGGCGGCACACACCGCCGAGCCTCCCCGCACATCTCCCGGTAAGCCGTGATCTCCGCCGTCCCCCGGCCCTTCGCCGAGAACGTCCGCGGCGGCGCCGAGCACGACGTCCCCGGCGGCCGGCACACGATGTACATCGGCGAGACCCCGGGCGCCAGGATCGAGGGGTTGGTCGAGATGGGCGCCGCGGGCCACGGGAACTGCGCGGCCATGATCTCCGTCCCCACCGCCACGTCGAACGTCATCCCGTTCTGTGCCGGCGTCACGGTCAGCGTCCCGTGCACCGTGCTCGGCGCCGAACTGGGCGGCGAGGGGTGCGGCGACGGCGTCGGTGAGGACGGCGGAGACGTCGGCCGCCCACCGGTGCTGCTTCCGGGACCGGCCGCCGACGGAGAAGAGGTGGACGTGCCCCCACCGGGAACCCCGGTAGCCGAGCTCACCCCGGTCGCCGAGGGGCTCGACGGGCCCGAAGGGCTCGGGGAGCCCGAGGCCGTCCCCGAACCAGTCCCCTGAGAAGAACTCGCCGAAACCGTCCCCGATCCGGACCCCGCGGAGTGCCCGGCGTTCACCTGATTGGCTGTCGTGGAGCAGGAAACCGTTGTGAAACCAAGGAGAACGGCGCATACCGCCACCGAGCTAACAGAAAGCCGACGCGGGTGCATCGTGGACCTCCTCGTTGAGAGCGCCTGGGCGTCCACCATGTGAACCTACTCCCATGGGCGCGGCCGCCAAGGGCTTTCCCAAGCAGAGCCCGGCCTGGGGCGCAAGTCGGTCTTAGGCGGCGGGCGGAGCTAGGCCCCTATATCACGACACCTTCGCTTTTATCCGGTTGGATGATCTTCGTGAGCTGATGATCGTTGATCTTCCGGTGATCTCGATCACACTTGGCCGCACCCCTGTGGCGCAGCCCACACGGCGCAGGCGTAGGATCAGCGGCGAAAGAAGGCACCGACCGTTTCGTGGCGCTCACGGTCGTGCTTGTGAAACCGCCTCACCACACACTGGGTTCACGGCACGGCACTGAACGTCGCGGGAGCTTGTGAAATCAGCCACAAGTAGCGTGAGCAGGGCCCACTCGTCCAGAAATTGACACAAACCTGCCTGACAGGACGTCATCCATGAACAGTTACGCGCCGATTCTGGTGCTCGGCGGGTTGGCCGCCGGGTTCGCCGTGTTCTCGGTGGTGTCGGGGATGCTGACCGGACCGAAGCGGTACAACCGCGCCAAGCTGGAGGCCTACGAGTGCGGCATCGAGCCCACTCCGCAGCCGGTCGGCGGGGGCCGCTTCCCGGTGAAGTACTACCTGACCGCCATGCTCTTCATCATCTTCGACATCGAAATCGTGTTCCTGTACCCGTGGGCGGTGCGGTTCGACTCGCTGGGCTGGTTCGGGCTCGTCGAGATGGTGTTCTTCATCCTCACCGTCTTCGTCGCGTACGCCTACGTCTGGCGCCGCGGCGGATTGGAATGGGACTGACAGATGGGCCTGGAAGAGAAACTGCCCGCAGGATTCCTCCTCACGACGGTGGAGGGTCTGGCGGGCTACATGCGTAAGTCGTCGGTGTGGCCGGCGACCTTCGGTCTGGCCTGCTGCGCCATCGAGATGATGGCCACCGGCGCCGGCCGCTACGACCTGGCGCGCTTCGGCATGGAGCGGTTCTCCGCGACGCCGCGGCAGGCGGACCTGATGATCGTGGCGGGCCGGGTGAGCCAGAAGATGGCCCCGGTCCTGCGCCAGGTCTACGACCAGATGGCGAACCCCAAGTGGGTCATCGCGATGGGCGTGTGCGCCTCGTCGGGCGGCATGTTCAACAACTACGCGATCGTGCAGGGCGTGGACCACATCGTGCCGGTCGACATCTACCTGCCGGGCTGCCCGCCGCGGCCGGAGATGCTGCTGGACGCGATCCTGAAGCTGCACGAGCAGATCCAGAGCATGCCGCTGGGCGTGAACCGCAAGAAGGCCGCGGAAGAGGCCGAGAAGGCCGCGATGAACGCCAAGCCGACGATCCTGATGGAAGGGCTCCTCCGGTGACCGAAAACGTACCCGCGGTCCCGGAACAGGGTGCTGACAAGCCGGGTGGCGAGCTGATCGCCACCCGTAAAGGCATGTTCGGGGTCCGCAACGGCGGCGACACCTCCGGCTACGGCGGCCTGGTCCGCCGGATCGAGCTCCCCGGCGCCAGCGAGCGCCCGTTCGGCGGCTACTTCGACGTCGTCGCCGACGAGCTCGAGGGCGCGCTGGAGGAGCAGGGCCTGCCGCTGGAGGCGATCAGCGCCTACGTGGTGTACCGCGGCCAGCTGACCATCCACGTCCCGCGCGAGCACCTCGTCAGCGTCGCCAGGACGCTGCGCGACGACCCCGCGCTGCGCTTCGAGATGTGCCTGGGCGTCACCGGTGTCCACTTCCCGGAGGAGTCCGGCCGCGAACTGCACAGCGTCGTCCCGCTGCTGAGCATCACGCACAACCGCCGGATCCGCCTGGAGACCACCGCTCCGGACGTCGACCCGCACATCCCCTCGCTCTACGAGGTCTACCCGACGGTCGACTGGCACGAGCGCGAGGCCTACGACATGTTCGGCGTCATCTACGACGGCCACCCCGGCCTGACCAGGATCCTGATGCCGGACGACTGGCTGGGCCATCCCCAGCGCAAGGACTACCCGCTCGGCGGCATCCCCGTCGAGTTCAAGGGCGCGCAGATCCCGGCTCCGGACCAGCGGAGGGCCTACTCATGACCGTCATCGACGAGACCGGCGAATCGGTCACCGACTCCGAGGGCCGTGCCTTCACGGTGTCCGGCGGCGACTGGGACGAGATCCTGTCGGGCCTGCAGGAGAGCCCCGAGGAACGCATCGTCGTCAACATGGGGCCGCAGCACCCCTCGACGCACGGTGTGCTCCGGCTGATCCTGGAGATCGACGGCGAGACCGTCACCGAGGCCCGCTGCGGCATCGGCTACCTGCACACCGGCATCGAGAAGAACACCGAGTTCCGCAACTGGGTGCAGGGCACCACGTTCGTGACCCGCATGGACTACCTCACGCCGCTGTTCAACGAGACGGCGTACTGCCTGGCGGTCGAGACGGCCCTGGACATCGAGGACCAGATCCCCGAGCGGGCCAGCGTCATCAGGGTCCTGCTGATGGAGCTGAACCGGATCTCCAGCCACCTGGTGTGCCTGGCCACCGGCGGCATGGAGATGGGCGCGCTGACCATGATGACCGCGGGCTTCCGCGAGCGCGAGGAGACGCTGGACCTCTTCGAGTTCATCACCGGCCTGCGCATGAACCACGCGTACATCCGCCCCGGCGGGGTCGCGCAGGACCTGCCGCCCGGCGCGGTGGACAAGATCGGCAGCTACATCAAGCTGATGCGCAAGCGCTTCCCGGACTACGCGAAGCTGTGCAACGAGAACCCGATCTTCAAGGGCCGGACCGAGGGCGTGGGCCACCTGGACCTGGCCGGCTGCATCGCCCTGGGGATCACCGGCCCGACGCTGCGCGCCACCGGCCTGCCGCACGACCTGCGCAAGTCCGAGCCGTACTGCGGCTACGAGACCTACGAGTTCGACGTCCCGACCTGGGACACCTGCGACGCCTACGGCCGCTACCGGATCCGCCTGGCCGAGATGTACGAGTCGCTGCGGATCGTCGAGCAGTGCCTGGACCGCGTCCAGCGCACCCAGGGCCAGCCGGTCATGGTCGAGGACAAGAAGATCGCCTGGCCCGCGCAGCTCGCCCTGGGCAGCGACGGCATGGGCAACAGCCTGGACCACATCCGGCACATCATGGGCGACTCCATGGAGGCCCTGATCCACCACTTCAAGCTGGTCACCGAGGGCTTCCACGTCCCGGCCGGCCAGGCCTACGCGGCGGTGGAGTCGGCCAAGGGCGAACTCGGCGTGCACGTCGTCTCCGACGGCGGCACCCGGCCCTACCGGGTGCACTTCCGCGACCCGTCCTTCACGAACCTCCAGGCGACCGCGGCGATGTGCGAGGGCGGCCAGCTGGCCGACGTCATCGTCGCCATCGCCTCCCTGGACCCGGTTATGGGTGGTGTGGACCGTTGAGCAACTACGAACACCTGATGAAGCTGGACGGCGACGCCGACAAGATCGTCGCGCGCTACCCGCAGTCCGGCTCGGCCCTGCTGCCGCTGCTGCACCTGGTGCAGAGCGAGGAGGGCTACGTCTCGCCGGCGGGCATCGAGTACTGCGCCGACAAGCTGGGCCTGTCCACCGCCGAGGTCTCGGCGGTGTCGACGTTCTACACGATGTACAAGCGGCGCCCGGTCGGCGACTACCACGTCGGGGTGTGCACCAACACGCTGTGCGCGGTGATGGGCGGCGACGCCATCTTCGCCACGCTCAAGGAGCACCTGGGCGTCGGCAACGACGAGACCACCGAGGACGGCAGGGTCACGCTGGAGCACATCGAGTGCAACGCGGCGTGCGACTTCGCCCCGGTGATGATGGTCAACTGGGAGTTCCTGGACGACATGAACCCCGACAAGGCGGTCCGGGTCGTCGACGAACTGCGCGCGGGCAAGGAAGTGCACTCCACCCGCGGCCCCGCGCTGTGCACCTTCAAGCAGGCCGAGCGGATCCTGGCCGGGTTCGAGGACCCGCGCGAGGGCGCCGTGGCCGGGGGCGGCGCCGCCGGCCACGCCACGCTGGCCGGTCTGCTCGTCTCGCAGGGCCGGACCCCCACCGGTCCGGCGCTCACCACGGAGGCGTCCGAGTAATGGCACCCGAACTCACCCCCGTCCTGTCCCGGGGCTGGCTGGACTCCGAGCCCTGGACGCTCGCCGGCTACCAGCGGCGCGACGGCTACACCGCGGTCAAGCAGGCGCTGCGGATGCACCCCGACGAGGTGATCCAGCTCGTCAAGGACTCCGGACTGCGCGGCCGCGGCGGCGCGGGCTTCCCGACCGGCATGAAGTGGGGCTTCATCCCGCAGAACGACGGCAAGCCGCACTACCTGGTGGTGAACGCGGACGAGTCCGAGCCGGGCACGTGCAAGGACATCCCGTTCATGATGGCCAACCCGCACGAGCTGGTGGAAGGCGTGATCATCGCGTGCTACGCGATCCGCGCCAGCCACGCGTTCATCTACGTGCGCGGCGAGGTGCTGCACGTGCTGCGGCGCCTGCAGGCCGCGGTCCGCGAGGCGTACGAGGCCGGGTTCCTCGGCAAGGGCGTCCTGGGCACCGACTTCGACCTCGAACTCACCGTGCACGGCGGCGCCGGCGCGTACATCTGCGGCGAGGAGACGGCGCTGCTGGACTCCCTGGAAGGCAAGCGCGGACAGCCTCGTCTGCGTCCTCCCTTCCCGGCCGTCGCAGGGCTCTACGCCAGCCCCACCTGTGTGAACAACGTCGAGTCCATCGGTTCGGTTCCCGCGATCGTCCGCAACGGCGTCGACTGGTTCCGGGGCATGGGCAGCGAGAAGTCCCCGGGCTTCACGCTGTACTCGCTGTCCGGGCACGTGAAGTACCCCGGCCAGTACGAGGCCCCGCTCGGCATCACGCTGCGCGAGCTGCTGGACTACGCCGGCGGCGTCCGGCCCGGCCACCGCCTCAAGTTCTGGACCCCCGGCGGCTCCTCGACCCCGATGTTCACCGAGGAGCACCTCGACGTCCCGCTGGACTACGAGGGCGTCGGCGCGGCCGGCTCCATGCTCGGCACCAAGGCGCTGCAGATCTTCGACGAGACCACGTGCGTGGTCCGCGCGGCGCTGCGCTGGACCGAGTTCTACGCGCACGAGTCCTGCGGCAAGTGCACGCCGTGCCGCGAGGGCACCTACTGGCTGGTGCAGATCCTCAAGCGCATGGAGAAGGGCGAGGGCACCGAGGAAGACCTCGGCAAGCTCCTGGACCTGTGCGACAACATCGTGGGCAAGGCCTTCTGCGCCCTCGGCGACGGTGCCGCCGCGCCGATCCAGTCCTCGCTCAAGTACTTCCGGGACGAGTACCTGGAGCACTTCGAACGCGGCGGGTGCCCCTTCGACCCGTCCCTGTCCACCGCGTGGGCCGACGGCCCGCTGTCATTCGCGAGGACCAGCGCATGACCGTGACCACTCAGAACTCCGCTGACAGCGGCAAGGAGGTGGCGGTGCCTACGCCACCTCCCGTCGATCTCGTGACCATCACCATCGACGGCGTCGAGATCCAGGTGCCGAAGAACGAGCTGATCATCCGCTCCGCGGAGCGGATCGGCACCCAGGTGCCGCGGTTCTGCGACCACCCGCTGCTGGCCCCGGTCGGCGCCTGCCGGCAGTGCATCGTGGAGGTGGAGGGCCAGCGCAAGCCGGTGGCCGCCTGCACCACCACGGTCGCCGACGGCATGGTGATCAAGACCCAGATGAGCTCGCCGGTCGCCGAGAAGGCCCAGCGCGGGGTGATGGAGCTGCTGCTCATCAACCACCCGCTGGACTGCCCGGTCTGCGACAAGGGCGGCGAGTGCCCGCTGCAGAACCAGGCGATGAGCACCGGCGCCGGGGAGTCCCGGTTCGAGGGCGTCAAGCGCACCTTCCCCAAGCCGATCAACATCTCCAGCCAGGTGCTGCTGGACCGCGAGCGCTGCGTGTCCTGCGCGCGCTGCACCCGGTTCGCCGACCAGATCGCCGGCGACCCGTTCATCACCCTGATCGAGCGCGGCTCGGAGCAGCAGGTCGGCATCTCGGTGGCCGAGGACCAGGACTTCGCGTCCTACTTCTCCGGCAACACCGTGCAGATCTGCCCGGTCGGCGCGCTGACCGGCGCGGCCTACCGGTTCCGGTCGCGGCCCTTCGACCTGGTCTCCTCGCCGACCGCCTGTGAGCACTGCGCGGCGGGCTGCTCGCTGCGCACCGACCACCGGCGCGGCAAGGTCACCCGGCGGATGGCCGCCGACGATCCGCAGGTGAACGAGGAGTGGAACTGCGACAAGGGACGCTGGGCGTTCCAGTACTCGCAGGCCCCCGCCGCCAAGCGCATCACCTCCCCGCTGATCCGGGACCGCGAGTCGGGCGAGCTGCGTCCGGCCTCCTGGCCCGAGGCGCTGGCCTTCGCCGCCGAGGGGCTGAACGCCGCTCGCGGCCGGGCCGCCGCGCTGGTCGGCGGCCGGCTCACGATGGAGGACGCGTACGCCTACGCGAAGTTCACCCGGATCGCGTTGGAGACCAACGACATCGACTTCCGGGCGCGGCCGCACTCCGAGGAGGAGGCCGAGTTCCTGGCGTCCTACGTCGCCGGCTCCGGCCTGGCGACCACGTACGCCGACCTCGACCTCGCCCCGGCCGTGCTGCTCGTCGGCTTCGAGCCGGAGGAGGAGTCGCCGATCGTCTTCCTGCGGCTGCGCAAGAACGTCCTCTCCCGGAAGCTGGCGGTCTCGGCCATAGCGCCCTACGCCACCCGCGGGCTGAGCAAGCTCAAGGGCGCGCTGCTGAAGGCGGCGCCGCTCACGGAGCCGGCGTTCCTGGCGGCGCTGGCCGACGGCGGCCCGGACTCCGGTCTGGACGCCGCGGGCCTGAAGACCGCCGAGGACCTGCGCAAGCCCGGGGCGGTGATCCTGGTCGGCGAGCGGCTCGCGGCCGTGCCGGGGGCGCTCACCGCCGCGGTGAAGCTGGCCGGGGTGACCGGCGCCAAGCTGGCGTGGGTCCCGCGCCGGGCCGGCGAGCGCGGCGCCCTGGAGGCCGGGGCGCTGCCGAACCTGCTGCCCGGCGGCCGCCCGGCCACCGACCCCGAGGCCCGGACCGAGGTCGCCGCCCGCTGGGGCGTGGCCAACCTGCCGGGCGCCTTCGGGCGCGGCGCCGACCAGATCGTGGACACCGCGGTCCTCGGCGGGATCGCAGGACTCGTGGTCGCCGGCGTCGACCCCTACGACACGGCCGACCCGCAGGCGTTCCTGGACGCCCTGGAGCGGGTGCCGCTGGTGGTCTCGCTGGAGTTCCGGCACAGCGCGGTCACCGAGCGGGCGCACGTGGTGTTCCCGGTGGCCCCGGTCGCCGAGAAGTCCGGCACCTTCGTGGACTGGGAGGGCCGCGCGCGGTCCTTCGACACCGCGCTGGACGCCGACGCGGTCCAGGCCGCCGGCCTCGGCGAGATGCCGGACCTGCGGGTGCTGGACCGGATCGCGGACGCCATGGACGTGCACCTGGGCCTGCCCACGGTCGGCGCGGCCCGGCACGAGCTGGCGCGGCTGGGCCTGTGGCACCGGGAGAAGACCCCGGCGCTGGCCGGCACCGCCGCGGACCTGCCCAAGCCGGCGGTCGGCGAGGCCGTGCTGGCCACCTGGCACCTGCTGCTGGACGAGGGGTCCCTGCAGGCGCACGAGCCGTTCCTGGCCGGCACCCGCAAGCCCACGGCGGTCCACCTGAGCAAGGAGACCGCCTCGGAGATCGAGGCCGCCGAGGGCGACCTGGTCACCGTCTCCAACGAGCACGGCTCGATCACCCTGCCGCTGCGGATCGAGGACCTGGCCGGCCGCGTCGTGTGGCTGCCCACGAACTCCAAGGGCTCGAAGGTCCGCCGCGCGCTGCGCGCGGACACCGGCTCGCTGGTCAAGATCGCACGCGCCGCGACCGAAGTGGAGGCCACCGCGTGAGCGCCCTGACGGTATTCGGGCACCTGGCCAGTGGCCCGCTCGCGGCCGACGCCACCACTCCCACGAACTACGAGGACCTCTCGTTCTTCGGCCGGGACCCGTGGTGGCTGATCCTGATCAAGGTGGTCGCGGTCTTCGCGTTCCTGGTCGTCACGGTCCTGATGGCGATCCTGTTCGAGCGCAAGATCGTCGGCTACATGCAGCAGCGCATCGGGCCCAACCGCACCGGCCCCTGGGGCATGCTCCAGTCGCTGGCCGACGGTGTGAAGCTGATGCTCAAGGAAGACATCATCCCCACCGCGGCGGACAAGATCGTCTTCATCCTGGCCCCGCTGATCTCCACGGTCCCGGCGTTCCTGGCGATCGCCGTGGTGCCCTTCGGCCCGGCGAACAACCAGGTGTCGATCTTCGGCCACCGCACGCCGCTGCAGCTCACCGACCTCCCGGTCGGCATCCTGTACGTGCTGGCCGCGACCTCGATCGGGATCTACGGCATCGTGCTGGCCGGCTGGGCCTCCGGCTCGACCTACCCGCTGCTCGGCGGTCTGCGCTCCACCGCGCAGATGATCTCCTACGAGATCGCGATGTCGCTGTCCTTCGTGGCGGTGTTCATCTACGCCGGCACGATGAGCACCTCGGGCATCGTCAACAGCCAGCACAGCTGGTGGAACTGCCTGCCGCTGCTGCCCTCCTTCGTCATCTACGTGGTGTCGATGGTCGGCGAGACCAACCGCGCGCCCTTCGACCTCCCCGAGGCCGAGGGCGAGCTGGTCGGCGGGTTCCACACCGAGTACTCCTCGATCAAGTTCGCGCTGTTCTTCCTGGCCGAGTACGTCAACATGGTCACCGTCTCCTCGCTGGCCGTGCTGATGTTCCTGGGCGGCTGGCACGCCCCGTTCGGGCTGGTCTCGGTCTGGCACGGCGCGAACAGCGGCTGGTGGCCGGTGCTGTGGTACGTCATCAAGCTCGTGGTCTTCATGCTGTTCTTCTTCTGGCTGCGGGCCACGCTGCCCCGCCTGCGCTACGACCAGTTCATGAAGCTGGGCTGGAAGGTGCTGATCCCGGCCTCGCTGGTCTGGCTGCTCGCGGTGGCCGTGGTGCGGACCCTGAAGAACCAGGGCGACCTGAACCGCTCGCATCTGGTCTACATCCTCGGGCCGGTGGCCGCGGTGGTGGTGATCGCCTGGATCGTCAGCGAGTTGCGCTACCGGCAGACCAGCGCTCTGGAGAAGGCGGAGGAGGCCGCGGAGGCGGCCAAGCCGTTCGACCCGATGGGCGGCGGGTTCCCGGTGCCGCCGCTGCCCGGCCAGCAGCTGCCGGCGTTCACGCCGCGCCGTCCTCGGGCGGCCTTGGTCGGCGCCGTGGTGGAGGCCACCGAACTGGAAGCAGGAGACTCCGATGTCTGACGAGCAGAACCCTTACTCCGGTAAGGAGAAGCCGAAGAACCCGCTCGCCGGGGTCGCGGGGTTCGGCGTCACCTTCTCGACGATGTTCAAGAAGCGGACGACCGAGCAGTACCCCGAGGAGCCCAAGCAGACCGCGCTGCGGTTCCACGGCCGGCACCAGCTCAACCGGCACCCCGACGGCCTGGAGAAGTGCATCGGGTGCGAGCTGTGCGCGTGGGCCTGCCCGGCGGACGCCATCTACGTGGAGGGCGCGGACAACACCGAGGAGGAGCGCTACTCCCCGGGTGAGCGCTACGGCCGCGTCTACCAGATCAACTACCTGCGCTGCATTCTGTGCGGGCTGTGCATCGAGGCGTGCCCGACCCGGGCGCTGACCATGACCAACGAGTTCGAACTCGCGGACACCTCGCGGGCCAGCCTCATCTACACCAAGGACGAGCTGCTGGCGGGGCTGACCGAGGGCATGGTCGAATCGCCGCACTCGATCTTCCCGGGCATGTCCGCCCAGGACTACTACGAGGGCAAGGTCACCGCGGCCGCGCCGGGCACCGTCCCGCAGCAGCGCAGCTCGGCCAAGCCCGATCCGGACGGGGAGGACGCGTGATGAGCCTTCCGCTCGCTCTTTCCGAGCAGGGCGTCACCTTGGCCGCCGGACTGAGCAAGACCTCCGACGGCGAGGCCTTCCAGTTCTACGTGCTCGGCGCGGTGGCGGTGCTCGGGGCGCTCGGCACGGTCTTCTCCAAGAAGGCTGTGCACTCGGCGCTCTCGCTGGCCATGACCATGATCTGCCTGGCGATGTTCTACCTGGCGCAGGGGGCCTACTTCCTCGGCGTCGTGCAGATCGTCGTGTACACCGGCGCGATCATGATGCTGTTCCTGTTCGTGCTGATGCTGGTCGGCGTCTCCAGCGCCGACTCCCTGGTGGAGACCATCAAGGGCCAGCGCAAGCTGGCGGTACTGGCCGCGGTCGCGTTCGCGGTGCTGGTCATGGTGGCCCTGGGCCACGCGCGGCTGGGGACCTTCGTCGGGGCCGGACAGGCCAACGCCGGCGGCGGCAACGTCAAGAACCTCGCGGACCTGATCTTCAGCAAGTACTTCTGGGCCTTCGAAGTCACCTCGGCGCTGCTGATCACCGCCGCGGTCGGCGCGATGGTGATGACGCACCGGGAACGCCTGGTGGCCCGCAAGTCGCAGAAGGAACTGGTCGAGGAGCGCGTGCGCACCGGCAAGCGGATGACGCCGCTGCCGACGCCGGGCGTCTACGCGCGGCACAACGCGGTCGACATCCCCGCGCTGCTGCCCGACGGCTCGGTCGCCGAGGACTCGGTGAACGCCACGCTGCAGGCCCGCACCCCGGTGCGCGACGCGGTCGGCCTGACCGCGGTCACCCGGGAGAACATGGCCGTGCCGCACCAGGGCGACGCTCCGGAACTCGAAAACGCCTCGACGAACGGAGCAGCCGAATGAACCCGGCCAACTACCTGTTCCTGTCGGCGCTCCTGTTCACGATCGGCGCCTTCGGAGTGCTGATCCGCCGGAACGCCATCGTGGTCTTCATGTGCGTGGAGCTGATGCTCAACGCCGTGAACCTGTCGCTGGTGACCTTCTCCCGCATGCACGGCGACCTCACCGGTCAGGTCATCGCCTTCTTCACGATGGTGGTGGCCGCGGCGGAGGTCGTGGTCGGCCTGGCCATCATCGTGTCCGTGTTCCGTACTCGCCGCTCGGCCTCGGTCGACGATGCGAACCTGCTGAAGTACTGAGAGGCGGGCCGAGTAAGCAATGGAAAGTCTCATCTGGCTTGTCCCCGGACTGCCGCTCTTCGGCGCGGCGCTCCTGCTCCTGGGGGGCAAGCGCACCAACGCCTGGGGGCACCTGCTCGGGTGCCTGACGGCGCTGGGCAGCTTCGCCCTCGCGGCGGGGCTGTTCTTCACGATGCTCGGCAAGCACGGCGCCGCGCGCACCATGCACCAGCACCTGTACTCCTGGGTCCCGGTGCCCGGGACGGGGCAGAACCCGTTCCAGGCCGACGTGGCCTTCCAGCTCGACCAGCTCTCGGTGGTCTTCATCCTGCTGATCACCGGTGTCGGATCGCTGATCCACATCTACTCGGTCGGCTACATGAGCCACGACCCCGAGCGCCGGAAGTTCTTCAGCTACCTGAACCTCTTCCTGGCCGCGATGCTGGTCCTGGTGCTGGCCGACAACTACCTGCTGCTGTACGTCGGCTGGGAGGGCGTCGGTCTGGCCTCCTACCTGCTGATCGGGTTCTGGCAGCACAAGCCGAGCGCGGCGGCCGCGGCGAAGAAGGCGTTCGTCGTGAACCGCGTCGGCGACGTCGGGCTGTCGATCGCGATCATGCTGATGTTCGTCACCTTCGGGACGTTCAGCTTCGGCGGCGCTCAGCCGTACAAGGACTTCGCCGCCAACAGCGCCGGCGTCTTCGGCCTGGCGCCGCAGGCCTCACATGGCATGCTGACCGCGATCGGCATCATGCTGCTGCTGGCCGCCTGCGGTAAGTCGGCGCAGTTCCCGCTCCAGTCCTGGCTCGGCGACGCGATGGAGGGCCCGACCCCGGTCAGCGCCCTGATCCACGCCGCGACCATGGTGACCGCCGGCGTCTACCTGATCGTCCGCTCGCACGCCATCTTCGACCTGTCGCCGACCGCGCGCCTGCTGGTGACCATCGTCGGCGCGATCACGCTGCTGTTCGGTGCGATCGTCGGTTGCGCCAAGGACGACATCAAGAAGAGCCTGGCCGGCTCGACGATGTCGCAGATCGGCTACATGATCCTGGCCGCCGGCCTGGGCCCGATCGGCTACGCGTTCGCGATCATGCACCTGGTCACCCACGGCTTCTTCAAGGCCGGGCTGTTCCTCGGCGCCGGATCGGTCATGCACGGCATGAACGACGAGGTGAACATGCGCCACTACGGCGGCCTTCGGAAGTACATGCCGATCACCTTCGGCACGTTCTTCCTGGGCTACCTGGCGATCATCGGCTGTCCGCCGTTCTCCGGGTTCTACTCCAAGGACAAGATCATCGAGGCCGCCTTCAGCAAGGGCGGCACCTCGGGCTGGATCCTCGGCGGCGCGGCCCTGCTGGGCGCGCTGATCACCGCTTTCTACATGACCCGCATGGTGATCATGACCTTCTTCGGCGAGAAGCGCTGGGTCGAGGACGCCGAGGGCCACGAGCCGCACCCGCACGAGTCGCCGCTGTCCATGGGCCTGCCGATGCTGCTGCTGGCCGTCGGCTCGGTGGCCGCGGGCTTCCTGTTCTCGATGAACTCGGCGTTCGTGAACTGGCTGGAGCCGGTGACCGGCCCGCGCGAGGAGGGCAAGCTGCCCGGCGGCCTGAACTCCACGACGCTGTCGATCATCACGCTGGCCGCGGTGGCCGTGGGCGTGGCGATCGCGATCGTGAAGTACGGCACCCGCAAGGTCCCGGCCGTCGCCCCGCGCGGCAGCTTCATCACCGTCGCGGCGCGCAAGGACCTGTACGGCGACGCCTTCAACGAGGCGGCGCTGATGCGGCCCGGCCAGTACCTCACGCGCACCCTGGTCTACACCGACAACCGCGGCGTGGACGGGGCGATCAACGGCCTGGCCGCGCTGGTCGGCGGGACCTCGGGCCGGCTGCGGCGGCTCCAGACCGGATTCGTCCGCTCCTATGCCCTGTCCATGTTCGGAGGCGCGGCCGCCCTGGTCGCCGCGATCCTCTTCGCGAAGCTCTAAGGGAGAGATGGAGATGAGCAGCTTTCCCTGGTTGACCACGATGGGCGTGGTCCCGCTGGTCGGGTCCGCGCTGGTGGCCACGTTGCCGAAGGAGCGGAGCGAGGCCGCCAAGAAGATCGCGCTGACCTTCAGCGTCGCCACCTTCGGCATCGCCGCGGCGATGGCCTCGCAGTTCAAGAAGGGCGGCGCCCGGTTCCAGTTCATCGAGAGCCACCACTGGATCAAGGCCTTCAACATCAACTACGGCCTCGGGGTCGACGGCATCGCCCTGGTGCTGATCCTGATGACCACGGTGCTGATGCCGGTGGTGCTGCTGGCGGCCTGGAACGACGCCGACGAGGCGCAGGTCGACGGCCGCCGCTCGGTACGCGCCTACTTCTCGCTGTACCTGCTGCTGGAGACCATGATGATCGGGGTCTTCGCGGCCACCGATCTGTTCCTGTTCTACGTGTTCTTCGAAGCCATGCTGATCCCGATGTACTTCCTCATCGGAGGGTTCGGCGGGCCGCAGCGGTCCTACGCCGCGGTGAAGTTCCTGCTGTACTCGCTGTTCGGCGGCCTGTTCATGCTGGCCGCGCTGATCGGCCTGTACGTGGCCTCGGGCAAGCACCTGGGCACCGGGACCTTCGACTTCCAGACGCTGGCCAACGCGGTGAGCTCCGGCCAGCTGGGCATCAGCTCCGGCCTGGCCAAGGCGCTGTTCCTCGGGTTCTTCGTGGCCTTCGCCGTGAAGGCCCCGCTGTTCCCGTTCCACACCTGGCTGCCCGACGCCGCCGCCGAGGCCACCCCGGGCTCGGCGGTGCTGCTGGTCGGCGTGCTGGACAAGGTCGGGACCTTCGGAATGCTCCGGTACTGCCTGGAGCTGTTCCCCGGCGCCTCGAAGTTCTTCACGCCGCTGGTGATCGGGATGGCGATCGTCGGCACCATGTACGGTGCGCTGCTGGCCATCGGCCAGACCGACATCAAGCGCCTGATCGCCTACACCTCGATCTCGCACTTCGGGCTGATCACCCTCGGGGTGTTCGCGATGACCTCGCGGGGCCAGAGCGGCGCCTCGCTCTACATGGTGAACCACGGCCTGTCGACCGGAGCGCTGTTCATCGTCGCCGGCTTCCTCATCTCCCGGCGCGGCTCGCAGCTGATCGACGACTACGGAGGCGTGAACAAGGTCGCGCCGAAGCTGGCCGGCGTGTTCCTGATCGCCGGGCTGTCCTCGCTGGCGCTGCCGGGCCTGTCCTCCTTCGTCTCGGAGTTCCTGGTCCTGGTCGGCACCTTCGAGCGGTACAAGGCGGTGGCGATCGTGGCCACCACCGCGATCATCCTGGCCGCGCTGTACGTGCTCTGGCTCTACCAGCGGACCATGACCGGCCCGCTGAAGGCCGGGCTGGAGGGCATGAAGGACCTGCGCACGCGTGAGGTGATCGCCGTGGCGCCGCTGATCGCGCTGATCATCGGCCTGGGCTTCTACCCCAAGCCGGTGCTGGACGTCGTGAACCCCTCCGTCAACACCACTCTGCAACACGTTCACAAGCAGGACCCGGCTCCGGCTCTGAACGCGACGCAGACTTCGGAGAAGGTGGACCAGAAGTGAGCGTTCTGACGAGTCTGCTCGCCGCGGCGCCGGGCAGCCCGGCGGCCCCGGGCGCCGGCTCCGCGACGGTGAGCACCTTCACGGCGCCGCAGGTGGAGTACCGGGCGCTGATGCCGATGCTGGTGGTGTTCGGCGCCGCCACGGTCGGCATCCTCATCGAGGCCTTCCTGCCGCGCTCGCGGCGCTACTGGGCCCAGGTCGCGGTGTCGCTGGCCGGAGTCCTGGTGGCCCTGGGCTTCGTGATCGCCAACCACGGCATGGCCGAGACCACCGCCGCCGACGCGGTGTCGGTGGACGGCGTCACGCTGTTCCTGCAGGGCACCATCCTGGCGCTGGCGGTGCTGGCGCTGCTGCTGGTGGCCGAGCGCGGCACCGCGATGGTCGACCTCGACGCGTTCACCGCGCAGGGCGCGACCACGCCGGGCTCCGGCGGCGAGCGCGCGGCGGACACCGCCGGGCTGCGGACCACCGAGGTCTTCCCGCTGATGCTGTTCTCGATCGGCGGCATGCTGCTGTTCCCGGCCGCGAACGACCTGCTGACCTCCTTCGTGGCGCTGGAGGTGCTGTCGCTGCCGCTGTACCTGCTGTGCGGGCTGGCGCGCCGGCGCCGTCTGCTGTCGCAGGAGGCCGCGATGAAGTACTTCCTGCTCGGGGCGTTCTCCTCGGCGTTCTTCCTGTACGGCATCGCGATGCTCTACGGCTACTCCGGCTCGGTGCGGCTGTCGGACATCGCGGCCTCGATCACCGCGGCCCCGCACTCGGACGTGCTGGTCCTGGTCGGGATCGCGCTGCTGGCGGTCGGGCTGCTGTTCAAGATCGGCGCCGTGCCGTTCCACTCCTGGACCCCGGACGTCTACCAGGGCGCGCCGACCCCGATCACCGCGTTCATGGCCGCGGCCACCAAGGTCGCCGCGTTCGGCGCGCTGCTGCGCATCGTGTACGTCGCGCTGCCGGGCCTGCGCTGGGACTGGCGGCCGGTGCTGTGGGGCGTGGCGATCCTGACCATGCTGGCCGGCGCGATCCTGGCGATCACCCAGCGGGATATCAAGCGGATGCTCGCGTACTCGGCGATCCTCAACGCCGGGTACATCCTGCTGGGCATCGTGTCCACGACCACCAAGGGCGTGAGCGCGACGCTGTTCTACCTGGCGGCGTACGGCTTCGCCACGATCGGCGCGTTCGCCGTGGTGACGCTGGTGCGCGAGTCGGTGCGCGGCGGATCGGAGGCCGGCGACGGCGGCGACGACGACTCGATCACGGTCGGCGGCGAGGCCACCGACCTGTCGGCCTGGGCCGGCCTCGGGCGGCGCTCGCCCTTGCTGGCGGCCTGTTTCACGGTGTTCCTGCTGGCCTTCGCGGGCATCCCGCTGACCTCCGGCTTCACCGGGAAGTTCGCGCTGTTCACGGCGGCGATCGACGGCGGCGCCTGGCCGCTGGTGATCGTCGGTGTGATCGCCTCGGCGGCGGCGGCGTTCTTCTACGTCCGTGTCATCGTCCTGATGTACTTCAGCGAGCCGCTGCGCGAGGAGGGGGCGGGGCCGGTCGTGGTCGTGCCCTCGCCGATGACCACGATCGCGCTCACCGTCTCGGTGGCGCTGACGATCGCGCTCGGCGTCGTCCCGCAGATGGCTCTGGACCTTGCGGACAAGGCGGCGTATTTCGTGCAGTAACGTCTGCACGCACCGCGATGCCCCGGGTCACTTCGGTGATCCGGGGCATCTTTTGCGGTATTCGGGAGTATGAGGGGGCCGCTGGTACGTTGACCGGCCGGGGCGCCTCACCCTCGAAAGTGCTGCCAGATAACCTAGGACGAACATGTGAAGCACCTGTGACGAACGAGCGCGACCCCGACCCACCCGCCCCCACCGCCCCGACCTGGAAGGCCGCCGCAGTGAGTACTCCCGGCACGCTGACCCCGCCGCTTCAAGAGACGACGCAGGGCTGGGGTCCTTTCGGCATCGCCATGCAGCAGGACGAGGGCCTGACCGTGGCTCTGAAGGACGGCCTGCTCCGCGTGGAGGAGGTGCTGCTGAACTACACCCGCAGCGACCACGCCTACATCAGCGAGATCACCTCGCACCTGGCCCAGGCCGGCGGCAAGCGCACCCGGCCGCTGCTGGTGCTGCTGGCCGCGCAGTTCGGCGACCCGGCCGCCCCCGGCATCGTGGAGGCCGCGGTGGTGGTGGAGCTGACCCACCTGGCCACGCTCTATCACGACGACGTCATGGACGAGGCGGCGCTGCGCCGCGGGGTGGCCTCGGCGAACCAGCGCTGGGACAACTCGCTGGCCATCCTGTCCGGCGACTTCCTGTTCGCCCGGGCCTCCACGCTGCTGTCGGAGCTGGGCCCGGACGCGGTGCGGATCCAGGCCGAGACCTTCGAGCGCCTGGTCAGCGGCCAGATCTCGGAGTCGGTGGGCCCCAAGAACGGCCAGAACCCGGTGGACCACCACCTGGAGGTGCTGGCGGGCAAGACCGGCTCGCTGATCGCCACCTCCGGCCGGTTCGGCGCGATCTTCGCCGGCTGCACCGCCGAGCAGGAGCAGATACTGGCGGAGTTCGGCGAGCTGTTCGGCGTCGCCTTCCAGCTCTCCGACGACCTGCTGGACATCGAGTCGGAGTCCGAGCAGTCCGGCAAGACGCCGGGCACGGACCTGCGCGAGGGCGTGCACACCCTGCCGATGCTGATCGCGCTGGCGATGGACGGCTCCGCGGACCCCGAGACCGCGCGGCTGCAGGAGCTGCTGCGCACCGACCTGTCGAGCGACGACGCGGCCTTCTCCGAGGCGCTGGGGCTGCTGCGGGCGCACCCGAGCATGGGGCAGGCGCGGGACGTGGTGCGCGGGTACGCGCAGAAGGCGAAGGCGGTGCTGGAGCCGCTGCCGGAGGTGCCGGCGAAGGAAGCGATGCGGGCGCTGTGCGACGTGGTGATCTCGCGGACTACCTGAGCATTTCCGTATTCGCTATACGGGATACGCGATGCGCGCCGACGACTGGTGTCGTCGGCGCGCTTTGTTTTCGGCCTTGATGCCCCGGCCCTGGGCCGCCCTTCAGGCCAGGGCGTCGACGAACTCGGTGAGGACCGCGTCGAACTCGGCCGGGTGTTCCATGTTCGGGTAGTGCGCGGCGTCGTCGATCGTGACCTTGCGGGCGCCGGCGACGCTGTCGGCGAGCCGTTCGGCGTTGTGGCGGTGGTCGTCGGAGTCGGAGCCGCCGATCACGGCCAGCACCGGGATGGTCAGCTTGGCCGCGCGGGCCCAGGTGTCGGCGGCGTGCGTGGACCAGTCGCGCTCGTCGGCGGTGTGCTTCATCCAGGTCTTCACGGTCATCTCGGCGACCAGCGCCGGGACCGCCGGGTCGAGGTCGGACGGGACGCGGCGCGGGCCGACGGTGAACTTGTTCCACACCTCCAGGGCGCCGGTGACGTCGCCGGCGAACAGCGTCGGCCAGACCGCGTCCAGGGTCTTCTGCGTCCAGTCGTCGACGAACTCCGGCTCGCTGGTGCCGGCGCCGCTGACCACCAGGGCGCGGACCAGCTCGGGGTGCTCCAGCGCGGTGTCGGTCGCGGTCGCGGCGCCCATCGAGACGCCGACCAGGACGGCCGGTCCGGCGTCCAGGTGGCGGATCAGGGCCGCGACGTCGTCGGTGTGGCGGAAGGGGGCCTCGGCGTTGGTGCTGTCGCCGTGGCCGCGGGCGTCCGGGGCGACGACGCGGTAGCGCGCCGGCAGCGTCGCCAGCTGCGCGGTCCACTGGCGGTGGTCGAGGAAGCCGCCGTGGAGGAGGACGACGAGGGGGCCGGTGCCCTCGTCACGGTAGGCAAGGCGGCCGCCGTCGGGGAGAGGCGCGAAAGTGATCTCGTTCATGACACCTAAGGTGCCATTCTCTCTGGAGGTTGGCAACCTAGGTGTCATACTGGAGCCATGACCGACGAACCGCTCCCGCCCGAGGAACTGGCGTCCCGGCTGGCCGAGGTGTACCTGCTGGTCGGGCCGCTGTACCGGCGCGTGCTGCGCAAGGTGGAGCTCGGCGACGCGGTCGAGGGCGTCGGCGCCGGGGTGCGCGCGGTGCTGGACATGCTGCGCCTCGGCGGGCCGATGACCGTGCCGCAGATGGGGCGGGCGCAGGCGCTGAGCCGGCAGTTCGTGCAGCGGATGGTGAACGACGCGGCGGAGCACGGGTTCGTCGAGGCGATCCCGAACCCGGCGCACCGGCGGTCGTCGCTGATCCGGCTCACCGACGCCGGCCGCGGCGCGATCGAGGCGGTGATCGCGCGGGAGCACGGGCTGCTCGGCCAGATCGGCGGCGGCGACCTGACTCAGGCCGACGTGGACGCCTGCGTAAAGGTGCTGTCGCGGATGCTGGACGCGCTGTCGGACGTGGACGTGGACATGGACGTGGGCTGAGCGGGCTGAGCCGGCCGTCGGCGGGCCGTGCGCAGCGCGTCGACCGTCAGCAGCACCAGCGCGAGCCAGACGATCAGGAACCCGGCCAGGCGCGCCGGCGGCACGGACTCGTGCTGCACCAGCACCCCGCACAGGAACTGCAGGATCGGTGCCAGGAACTGCAGCAGCCCGACCACCGAGAGCGGCAGCCGGTTCGCGGCCGCCCCGAAGCAGATCAGCGGCACCACCGTGACCGGCCCGGCGAGCATCAGCAGCGCGGTGTTCCCGGCCCCGTGGTGCCCGAAGTCGAGCGTGCCCCGCGTCCCGAGCCACACCAGGTAGCCGACGGCGGGCACGAACTGCAGCGCGGACTCCACCGCCATGGCCTCCGCGGCCGGCACCGCCGCGACCTTCTTGAGCAGCCCATACGTCCCGAAGCTCCCGGCCAGAACCAGCGCGATCCACGGCGCCTTGCCGTACCCGACGGCCAGCACCAGCACCGCGACCGCACCGACCCCCACCGCGGCCCACTGCAACCGCCGCAGCCGCTCCCGCAGCAGGAAGACCCCGAAGAGCACGGTCACCAGCGGATTGATGAAGTACCCGAACGCGGTGTCAACGGTGTGCCCATGATTCACGGACCAGATGTAGACGAACCAGTTGACAGAAATGGCAGCGGCGGCCCCGGCAAGAATCGCCACCTTCCGAGGCGCCCGCACGAACTCCCGCACCCACCCCCACCTCGCAGCGCCCCCCGGCACCTGCCGCACACCAAGCAGTACCACCACAGCGAGCAACGACCACACCATCCGGTGCGCCAGAATCTCCCCGGCCCCCGCCGGCTCCAACAACGGCCAGTAGAGCGGAAACAACCCCCACGCCCCATAAGCCGCGACCCCGAACCCCACCCCGAGCCGCTGCTCAGCGGCGCTCCCGCTCTCTGCCATGAGGGAAGGATAGGGCGGCTAACTGCTCCTGTCACAGGTGGATCAGGGGTTGGGCTATTACGGCCGCGCGCGGCCTGCCCGCTGACAACTTGCTGCGCGCCGCCGACGCCGAGTACCGCCGCTAACGCCAACGCCAACCGCCAACGCCAACCGCCAACGCCAACGCCAACGCAACCGCCAAGGCACACGCACACCCGCCCCCCCGCTCGGCGGCCGGCCCAGCCGCTGCCGAGTGCCGCTGCGCTGCCGAGTGCCGCTGCGCTGCCGAGTGCCGCTGCGCTGCCGAGTGCCGCCGCGCCATGCCAGGGTTGTGTGCTCGGTGGCTGGCCAGCTGCTGCCGTGCACTTGCCGTGCTGTCGAGCTGCACTCATGCCGCCGCCCCCCGCCGCCCGCGGCAGCTAGGCCGGCCCCGCCCCAAAGCAAAGCGCCCCCGGACCGAAGTCCGAAGGGCGCCTCACCACAACCACCCGCTACTCGTCATCCCCGTACTCGCGCGGCAGCAGCTTGTATGTCGGGTTCGCCATCGCCAGGTGCCCCTCCATCTCGCCGACCATGCCCTCGACGCGCATGCTCGCGCCCGGCTCGATGCCGGGGATGGAGCGGCGGCCGTAGAACACCAGGGTGATGCCGCCGGAGGCGTCGTAGAGTTCGGCTTCCAGTGCCGGGGAGCCCTTCACCGGGGACACCGCCACCGAGCGGATGCGGCCCTCGACCGCCGCGCGCTGGCGCCACTGGACTGTGCCGATCGGGGTCAGGGGGACCGGGACGCCGTGGCCGGGGTCGGGGATGCTGGCGCATTCGGCGTCGAGGAGCATCTTCTTCGTGGAGCGGGGCTTGGCGGCTCCGGTGCCCTCGGCTTCGCGGACCTTGCTCTTGCGGCCCTTCTCGGCGAGTTCCAGTTCCTCGATGGCCTCGACCACGTCGAAGGGCACGATCGTGGCCACCACGTGCGGCAGGGTCGAGAGGACTTCGGCCAGGCGGTCGGCTGTGCGGTCGTGGAGCAGGCGGCCGACGACCGGGGAGTACGTGCGGCGGGGCAGCAGCACGGTCACCTCGTAGCTGTCCGAGGTCTCGCGTGCCGCGAGCTCCATCGCCGCGCGGCGGATGCGGCGGTCCGGGACCTCGATGACCTCCAGCGGGATGTCCGCCGCCTGGGAGGCGTCCCACTGGTTGCGCAGCTGCTCGGCGTACAGGTTGTCGACCATCAGGTGTACCGCGCGGACCTCGGTCGGGCGCAGGGAGCGGGCGTAGCGCAGGGTCTTGATCACGGCCAGGTCCACCGAGTCGACCAGGACCAGGATCGAGGTCTGGGTGCGGGTCGGCAGCTCCGCCGAGGCCGGGGCCTTGGCCAGTGCCTCGGCCTCGCGGCGGTAGCGCTTGTTCAGCTGGATCAGGCCGAACACCGCCGGCGGGAAGACGATGACGACCATCCACGCGCCCTCGGTGAACTTCACCGTCGCGAAGATCACCACGACCGCGAACGACATCACGCAGGCCGACCCGGCCACGAACATCTTCCAAAGGCGGTGCGGTTCGTTGCGCGACAGGTGGTACTTGAACAGACCCGCCGAGGCCATCACGAAGCCGGTGAACACCCCGATCGCGTACAGCGCGACCAGCGACGTCAGGTTGCCGCCGGTGCCGATCAGCAGCGCCAGCGACAGGATCGTCAGCACGATGATCCCGTTGGAGAACGCCAGCCGGTGCCCGCGGACCAGGAACTGCCGGGGCAGGAAGTTGTCCTCGGCGACGAACGAGGTCAGGAACGGGAACCCGTTGAACGACGTGTTGCCGCCGGTGTACAGGATCAGCGCCGTGGCCAGCTGCACCAGGGTCAGCATCACCGTCCCGAAGCCGTGCCCGCCCCAGGTCAGCTTGGTGATCTGGGCCAGCACCGTGGGGTTGCCGCTGCTGTACGGGTCGGTCTTGAGCTGCCAGGCCAGGATCGAGATGCCCAGCACCAGCGAGCCCAGCGCCGTGGACATCCAGATCATCGTCTTGGCGGCGTTCTTGCCGGCCGGCTTCTTGAACACCGACACGCCGTTGGAGATGGCCTCCAGGCCGGTCAGCGAGGAGCCGCCGTTGGCGAAGCCCTTCAGGATCCACAGGATCGCGGTGACCTGGAACAGCGTTCCGGTGTAGCCGCCCAGGTGCAGCGCGCCGTTCGCCTGGTCGTGCACGCTCGTGGAGTGCGCCAGGTTGCCGGTGGCCAGCTTGACCAGGCCGAGCAGCACGGTCACGCCGGCCATCACGATGTAGAAGTACGCCGGCACCGCGAACGAGCGCCCCGCCTCGCGGATGCCGCGCAGGTTGCCGAAGCAGAGCAGGATGATCACGAAGACCGAGATGTAGATCTTCCAGTTGTCGATGTTGACATGGAAGGTGAAGGTCATCCAGGACGCGATGGCGTCCGTGCCGGCGGCGATCTGCACCGCCACCGTCACGATGTAGTCGATGAGCAGCGCGACCGCGGCGATCTGCGCGACCTTCTGCCCGAAGTTCTCCCGGGCCACGACGTACGCGCCGCCGGCCTTGGTGTAGTGCCGCACCACGTCGCGGTAGCACAGGGTGAGCAGGAGCAGCAGTCCCAGGATCACCCCGGTGACCGGCATGACCAGCATGAAGCCCACGGTGCCGAAGTACGGCACGAGCTGGGTCAGCATCTGCTCGGTGCCGTACGCCGAGGACGACACGCAGTCCGGCGCCAGCACGCCGAGCGCCACCGGGTTGGACAGCTTCTCGCCGTGCAGCTGGTCGTTCACCAGAGGCTGGCCGAGCAGACGCTTCTTGACGCGGTAGCTGAGACTCTCGGGAAGGTTGACGTCCGGGGCCAGGGCCCCGGGCGCCGCGACAGGTACCGCGCTCGCCCCCGCGCCGGCCGGCTTCGGCGCGGCCGTGCTGGTTCTGCTCATCGCAAGTTGCCTCATCTCGGCGGGATACAAAGGACCAACATGGTCCCTATGCCCATGCCGAAGGTCTGTCCTATCACCTCGGAGATCAGATCATCCAACTTGAGGGCGTTTGCATTTCGTTTGCGCCCGCGTGAACGCCCCTGCCCGCACGCGGGAAGGGGCGTTCACGATCATGAGCTCTGCGTTTGCGACCAGGACTGTCGCATCACGGTCGAACTCATCGCTCGGCAGGGCCGAACGGGGGAGTGTCATCGACCTCTCACGAGATCGTCCACGTGTCGGACCCCGTCAGCAGCTCGTCGAGCTTGCCCGAGCCGAGGGTGCGCGCGGCGTCGTCGAGCTGGTCGGCCATCAGCTGGTCGTACGTCGGCCGGGTGACGTCCCGGAAGACCCCGATCGGCGTAGGGGACAGCGTCGCCGGGTCCGGCAGCCGGGACAGCGCGAACGCCAGGTCCGGCTCCGGGGTGTGGGCGTCGTGGATCAGCACGGCATCCCCGGCCTGCTCCAGCGGCACCACCTTCAGCGTGGCGTCCGGCATCCGCACGATGCCGTAGCGCTCGTCGTCCGGTCCGAACGCGATCGGCTGCCCGTGCTCCAAACGGATGAGGTGCCGGTCCCGGACGGAGTTGTCCTTCAGGTTCTCGAAGGCGCCGTCGTTGAAGATGTTGCAGTTCTGGTAGATCTCGATCAGCGCCGTGCCCTGGTGCTCGGCCGCGGCCTGGAGCACGGAGGTGAGGTGCTTGCGGTCGGAGTCGATGGTCCGGGCCACGAAGGTCGCCTCGGCGCCCAGGGCCAGCGACACCGGGTTGAACGGGGCGTCCAGCGACCCGTACGGCGTGCTCTTGGTGATCTTGCCCTGCTCCGAGGTTGGCGAGTACTGCCCCTTGGTCAGGCCGTAGATCCGGTTGTTGAACAGCAGGATCTTCAGATTGACGTTCCGGCGCAGTGCGTGGATCAGGTGGTTCCCGCCGATGGACAGCGCGTCGCCGTCGCCGGTGACCACCCACACCGACAGGTCCGGCCGGGAGGCGGCCAGCCCGGTGGCGATCGCCGGGGCGCGGCCGTGGATGGAGTGCATCCCGTAGGTGTTCATGTAATACGGGAAGCGCGAGGAGCAGCCGATGCCCGAGACGAACACGATGTCTTCCCGGGAGATGCCCAGGGACGGCATGAAGCCCTGGACCGCCGCCAGGATCGCGTAGTCCCCGCAGCCGGGGCACCAGCGCACTTCCTGGTCGGTCTTGAAGTCCTTGGTGGTCAGTTTCAGAAGTTCCGGCATTCAGACCCCCGCCTTTTCTTCCTGGGCAACCGCGTCCGACCCGATCAGGTTCTTGATCACTCCGGCCAGCTCGGCCGCCTTGAACGGCAGGCCGCGCACCTGGTTGTAGCCGACCGCGTCCACGAGGTAGCGGGCGCGGATGAGCATGGAGAGCTGCCCGAGGTTCATCTCGGGGATGAGCACTCTGTCGTACTCCTTCAGTATGCGCCCGAGATTCTCCGGGAAGGGGTTCAAATGGCGCAAGTGCGCATGAGCGACGGCCTGCCCGTCGCGCCGGACCTGGCGGCACGCGGCCTGGATCGGGCCGTAGGTCGAGCCCCAGCCCAGGACCAGGACCTTCGCCTCGCCGGAGCCTGAATTCGCATCGGGCCCGGTGTCCACCTCCAGGTCGGGGACGTCGATGCCGGCCACCTTGGCCGCGCGGGTCCGGACCATCAGGTCGTGGTTCGCCGGGTCATAGGAGATGTTGCCGGTGCCGTCCTGCTTCTCGATGCCGCCGATCCGGTGCTCCAGGCCCGGGGTGCCGGGGACGGCCCACGGCCGGGCCAGGGTCTGCGGGTCGCGCAGGAACGGCCAGAACACCTCGCTGCCGTCCTCGAGCACCTTGTTCGGGCCGGCGGCGAAGTTCGGGGCGATCTCCGGCAGGTCGGCGACGTCCGGGATGTGCCAGGGCTCCGAGCCGTTGGCCAGGTAGCCGTCGGAGAGCAGGAACACCGGGGTGCGGTAGGTGACGGCGATCCGCACGGCCTCGACCGCGGCGTCGAAGCAGTCGGCCGGGGAGCGCGGCGCCACGATCGGCACCGGGGCCTCGCCGTTGCGTCCGAACATGGCCAGGAGCAGGTCGGACTGCTCGGTCTTGGTCGGCAGGCCGGTGCTCGGGCCGCCGCGCTGGATGTCGCAGATCACCAGCGGCAGCTCCAGGCTCACCGCCAGGCCGATGGTCTCGCCCTTCAGCGCGATGCCGGGGCCGGAGGTGGTGGTGACCCCGAGCGACCCGCCGAAGCTGGCGCCGAGTGCCGCGCCGATGCCGGCGATCTCGTCCTCGGCCTGGAAGGTCCGCACGCCGTGGTTCTTGTGCTTGCTCAGCTCGTGCAGGATGTCCGAGGCCGGGGTGATCGGGTAGGCGCCGAGGAACAGCGGCAGCCCGCTTTGGTGGCTGGCCGCGATCAGGCCGTACGCCAGGGCCAGGTTGCCGTGGATGTTCCGGTAGGTGCCCTTCGGCATCGGGGCCGGGGCGATCTCGTAGGAGACGACGAAGTCCTCGGTCGTCTCCCCGTAGTTCCACCCGGCGCGGAACGCCGCCACGTTGGCGGCCGCTATGGCCGGCTTCTTGGCGAACTTCTTCTCCAGGAACGCCACCGTGGCCTCGGTGGGCCGGTGGTAGAGCCAGGACAGCAGGCCGAGCGAATACATGTTCTTGGCCCGCTCGGCGTCCTTGCGGGAGATGTCGTGGCCTTCCAGCACCTTCACGGTCTGCGTGGTCAGCGCGACCTTGTGCACCTTGTAGCCGTCCAGCGAGCCGTCCTCCAGCGGGTCGGCGGGGTAGCCGACCTTGGTCAGCGCGCGGGGCGTGAACTCGTCGGTGTTGACGATGATCGTGCCGCCGCGCGGGACGTCCTTCAGGTTCGCCTTCAGCGCCGCCGGGTTCATCGCCACCAGGACGTCCGGCGCGTCGCCGGGGGTGAGGATGTCGTGGTCGGCGAAGTGCAGCTGGAACGCGGACACGCCGGGCAGGGTCCCGGCGGGGGCCCGGATCTCCGCGGGGAAGTCGGGCAGCGTCGACAGGTCGTTGCCGAACGCCGCGGTCTCGGAGGTGAACCGGTCACCGGTGAGCTGCATACCGTCGCCGGAGTCGCCGGCGAAACGGATGATGACCCGGTCTACCTTCTCAACCTGCTTGGTCATGGGGAACCCGCCCTGTTGTGAGAAGTTAGGTTGCGCGCACTACCAATGCTACGGCGGGTAAGTTTCTCTAAGCGGTAGTGGGATTGCTCGGATGTCTTACAACGCGGGACCGCGGTGAAAGAGATGTAAAGAAGGGCGGGTCGCCTCGCGGCGCCCGCCCTTGATCGGCTAGTGAGTCCGAGCTGGTCCGTTAGGGCCGGCCCAGGGCCCGGTAGGTCCAGCCCGCGGTCCGCCAGGCCGCCGCGTCCAGCGCGTTCCGGCTGTCGATGATCCTGGTCTGGCGCACCTGGGCGCTGACCGCCACCGGGTCGAGGTCCCGGAACTCCTGCCACTCGGTGAGGTGCAGGATCACGTCCGCCTGGTCCGCGGCCTCCATCGCCGAGTCGGCGTAGGACAGGGTCGGGAACATCTTCCGGGCGTTGTCCGTGGCCTTCGGGTCGTAGACCGTGACCTGCGCGCCCTGCAGGTTTATGGACGCCGCGACGTTCAGGGCGGGGGAGTCGCGGATGTCGTCGGAGTCCGGCTTGAACGCCGCGCCCCAGACCGCCACGCGCTTGCCGAGCAGCGAGCCGTCGCACTGCTCGCGGGCCAGGTCCACGGTCCGGGCCCGGCGGCGCATGTTGATGGCGTCGACCTCCTTGAGGAAGGCCAGCGCCTGGTCCACCCCGAGCTCGCCGGCCCGGGCCATGAACGCCCGGATGTCCTTGGGCAGGCAGCCGCCGCCGAAGCCGAGACCGGGGACCAGGTAGCGGCCGCCGATGCGGGGGTCGTGGGACAGTGCCTCGGCCAGCTGCATGACGTCGGCGCCGGCCGCCTCGCACACCTCGGCCATGGCGTTGATGAAGGAGATCTTGACCGCCAGGAAGGAGTTGGCGGAGACCTTGACCAGCTCGGCGGTCGGGAAGTCGGTGACGATCAGCGGCACGTCCTCGGCCAGCAGCTGAGCGTAGACCTGGCGCAGGTCCGCCTCGGCCTGCTCCGACCGCACGCCGATGACCAGGCGGTCGGGGTGCAGCGTGTCTTTCACCGCCCAGCCCTCGCGCAGGAACTCGGGGTTCCACGCCAGCTCGGCGTTCGGTGCGAGCTGCGCGACCAGCTCGGCGATCCGGCCGGCCGTGCCGACCGGGACCGTGGACTTGCCGACCAGCAGCGAGCGGCCCTGGTGCGCGATCGCCCGGGCGAGGCTTTCGAACGCGGCGTCGACATAGACCATGTCGGCGGCGTACTCGCCCTTCTTCTGCGGTGTGCCCACGCTGACGAAGTGCACCGCGCCGTCGCCGGCCCACTCGGCCAGCTCGGTGTAGTCGGAGGTGAAGGACAGCCGGCCGGCGGCGATCTGCTCGCGCAGCAGCTCCTCGAGCCCGGGCTCGTAGAACGGGACGTGGCCGGAGGCCAGGGCGGCGACCTTCTCCACGTCGACGTCCAGCCCCATCACCTCGAAGCCGAGGGCGGCCATACAGGCGGCGTGGGTGACACCGAGGTAGCCGGTGCCGATCACGGTGATCCGCACGTGTGTCTCCGATCTGGTGGGTGTCCTGTCGAACCAAGCCAGCGTAGACGTCGATGCTATGAGGAACGGTCCCGTGAAAGCACCAATTCTTTGCGGGTATGCCGCCATACCCGTGATCGAGCCGAGCAATCGGTCGCGCCGGGTGTGCGCCCGGCTTCGCTCGGTGTCCGCCGGTTCGGCTGGTTGTGAACGGCCGAACGGCGGGTGGCGGGCGGTTTGCTGAAGCGGTTGACTGGGGCTCGCGGGCCGGGCGCTCCTCACCGGTGATTCAGTGCTCTGACAGGTGATCACGCCTCGTAAGCGACTAAGGCGCAACGGGTAGGCGAACAGATGTCCATGGTCGGACGTTTCCCGGCGCTTGGTTTGCTTAGCACGCCTAGATTGATCGCTCGAGAACCTTCAAAATTGAGCTCGAGTGTTGGGCGGAATGCCATGGACACTGTTCGGGACGAGAGCGGACGGGTGCTGGTGGACCGCGCTGAGAACGGGCGCTACCGCTGGCGGGCGAAGGCGAGCAACGGACGGATCGTGGCCATCTCCGCCCCGGCGTACTCCGCCGCGGACGAGGCACGCCGGGCCTACTCCCGCTTACGGCGCGACGCGCCCAACCTGTCGGCGCGCATCAGTCATGTGAAGGACGGAGCCGGCTGGACCTGGGTCCTGCAGTCCCCGAGCGGAACCCCGCTGGCCAGGTCGATCCGGTCCTACGAGCGCTACGCCACCTGCCAGATCGCGGTCGCCAAGTTCCTGGCGCTGCTGGCCGCCGACGGCTGAGATGCCCGGAGCGCTGGTGGTGCGCGGTGGCGACGGCGAGCTGGTCTGGGTCCTGCTGGCGGCGAACGGCCGCCCCCTGGCCCGCTCCGCCGGCGCCTACCGCAGCGACGAGGCCCTGGACGCGGCCTGGCGCGAACTGGTCGCCGACCGGGACGCCCTGAGCATCCGCCTGGGCCGGGACGCCGACGGTCCGGACTGGTGGTGGTCGGCGGCGTTGCCGGTGCGCGTGACCGGCACCGGCATGAGCGCGGGCGTGATCGTGGCCCGCAGCGCCCGCGGCTACCTCCGCCCGGACCAGTGCCGCGGCGGAGCGACCGGATTCCTGAACGCCCTGTCGGGATTCGCCCGCCGCGGGAGATGAACGAGGCGTGTCCAGGACGGCGCCGGGACGGTACTGAGGGAAACACTCGTGGTGCGGGCGACACCGCGGGGGAGCGGTCGGCGGGTGTGCTGTGGTCTGCCCGTTCGCCGCTCGCGGGTACCCGTGCGCGACTTTGCGCGCTTCCGCGACCGTGGGTGAGGGGGCTGTGACGATCAGTCGCCTTCGGTGATGGTGGTCGGTACGCAGTTACCGACTCATCGGAGGATGACTGAATACGTCCCGGAATGCGGGGGCCCACAGCGTACGCCGGCGGCGACGCCCCGCGCGTTCTGAGCCCCGCCGACCTTCAGCGCATTTTCGACGGCACCGTGCGCGGATGGAACCAGATCACCGACGAGTGCGGCTACCGGCACGTCCGGAGATGAACGCGGGGCCCCGAAGACGGCACTACCGCGCCACTGCCGGAAGCACACCGGGTTCCGCCCCGCTGTGTTTCAGGGTCCTCACACACCCCCTCAGCAGCACATCTGTGCGGGGCGCGGCGCGCTCGGCCGCGGGCCGTAAAGACCTTGAACCCTGGTCGGGACGGAGCCGTTCGGCGAATGTCATTCCCGCAAGGACCAGTCCCCCTTGCAGGAGGAAAGTAATGCGCTCTGTCACCCGTAAGCTTGCTATGACCTCGGCGGTCGCCGCGGTCAGCCTGGGCGTCGTCGCGGCGTCCATGGGCACCGCCTCGGCCGACCCGACGGTCACCCCGAACTCCACCGACATCGTGTCGGTCGGCTCGGACACCATCCAGGCGCTCGACAACGGCATCTCGTCGGACCGGACCGGCGGTTACCCGGGCCTGGCCGACGGCACCGGCAAGTACTACAGCTGGGACGCGACCGGCTCCGCCTCGATCACGCCGAAGTCCGGCGCCGGCAGCATCGCCCGGCCGAACGGCTCCGGTGCGGGTATCACCGAGCTGAACGCCACCACCAACTCCACCGTCGACATCGCCCGCTCCTCGCGGGGCCCGAACACCGGCTCCACCGACTGGTTCATCCCGTTCGCGGTGGACGGCGTCGGCTGGTCGTCGAAGACCCCGACCTCGACCTCCCCGGCCGACACCAACGGGCCGAAGACGCTGACCAGCGCGGAGCTGACCGGCATCTACAACTGCACCTACACCACGTGGGCGAGCCTGCCCACGAACCACACCGCCTCCACCGACACCATCAAGGTCTACCTCCCGCAGGCCAGCTCCGGCACCCGCGCGTTCTTCCTGAAGGCGCTGGGCATCACGGCGACGACGGAGCCGTGCTGGGAGTCCTACGGCCCGGAGGAGAACGAGGGCACTGACGCGGTGTTCAACGACCCCGACGTCATCTACCCGTACTCCCTGAGCCACTACGTCGGCCAGGCCTACGACAGCAAGGGCGGCGGCAGCGACCTGCCCGGCTACCTGTCCCCCGTCCGCACCCTGGACACCACCGCGCAGATCCTGACGGCGAGCCAGGACTGGAACAGCGCTCTGTCGGGGACCTACACCCGCAGCGTCTACCACGTCGTGCGTCAGAGCGACTGGTCCGACGCCACCGAGGGCCCGCGCCTGAAGGGCCTGCTGGGCCGCAACAACGGCACCACCGGCGGCTGGCTGTGTGGCACCACCGGTCAGGCCGTGGTCACGAGCTTCGGCTTCCACAAGCTGGGCAGCGGCTGCGGTACGCCCCAGGCCGGTATCTGACATCAGCAGGGCTCTGTGCCCGACTGAGCATCGGATCCGTACTGATCTGAGCACCTGAAGCACCTGAAACACCCGAAGTACCTGAAGTAACGATCGGGCCCGTCGGACCGTCCGCGGACGAGCTGGCGGGCCCGGTCTTTCCTTTTCCCGTCCCAGAATCAAGGAGTTCCCATGAACCGCATCGCCGTGCGTTCGCTCGCCGCCGCCGCCGCTTTCGCCGCGACCGCGTTCGCCCTCCCGGCCGCCAGCGCCACCGGCACCCCGGCCTCCGGCACCGTCGCCCTCACCGCCTCCAACGCCTTCATCACCTCGGCGCTGCAGTCCGGCATCGCGGCTGTGCCGCTCCCGTCCGCCACCGGCAGCTACAACAGCACCACCGGCGCCACCGTGACCTTCCCGGTCACCGGCGGCAACGCCGACCTGGCGCGGTTCACCGGCACCGTCACCCTCGGCGGCGGGCTGGCGTTCGCGGACGCCCGCACCGGCCGGATCGTCTGCCTGCACCAGGTCACCCTCGGCGGCGACACCGAGGCGCTGGCCGCGGTTCCCGACGGCGCGACCGCGCCGGTCGCCCTGTTCGACCTGGGCCTGAACACCATCGGCAGCGGCATCGGCACCACGCCGCAGACGCTGAACGGCGACGCCGTCCTCGACTCGGCCGGCGCCGCGTACCTGGACAGCGCGCTGCACACCACCTTCTTCACCGCCGGGCAGACCGTCGGCTCCCTGAACGTCAGCTACACGCCGGCCTCCTGAAGACGCCCCACCCGTCACCGACCGCGGGCCGAGCGCCGCTTTTTCCCCTCGGCGCCGACTCGCGGTCGGCCAGCGTTTCCGCCTTGGCCGCTCTGTGGCCGGGCGTTGGTCGCCCTCGGGCGAGCCAATGATGTGCGTCCCCTGATTTTCGATCTCGGAGGTACCTCCCTATGTCGCCCCGTGAAGCGGGAGCCCGGCGTCGCAAAGGCCTGAGGGCCTACTCCGTCGCGGTATTCGCCTGGACGGTCACCTTCATGACCGCCCTGGTACTGCTGCCTCCGGGTGCGCACACCACCGCCGTCGCGCATGCCGACGCCACGTCGGTCACCGTCCAGGGACCGCCGGTGTGGCTCCCGGCGACGCAGACGACCGGTCCCGACGGGACCGTGACCGTCTCCCAGACGCAGAACCTGGTCGACCAGGTGGTCCATGTGTCCTGGACCGGGTTCACCCCCAGCACCGGCGGCTCGTACGTCGTCGTCGGCGCGGCCCCGGGCTGGAACACGGTCGCCTATCCGGTGGTCGTCTACGAATGCAAGGGCACGAACCCGAAGATCACCGATTGCTACGGGTCCAACCACTACGGCCAGACCGCCGCCCCGGGCACCGTCGACGGCTTCGAGCAGAACGCGGTGGCCACCGGGCTGAACGCGCCGGACTTCCCCAACAACGAGCTGGCGGCGGTCACGAACGGCGACGGCACCGGCAGCCTGGACTTCGAGGTCTACACCGCGAGCCAGAGCCCGACCCTCGGCTGCGACGCGACCCATCAGTGCTCGATCGTCGTCGAGCCGAACTACGGCGGCGACCCGCTGGGCAACGGCACCCCCGACTTCTCGCCGAACTGCAACGGGCCGCACGCCCACGACTTCGACGTCCCCAGCTCCGTCCAGGGCGGCAACGAGGCGTCCGACGTGACCTTCGACTCCCTCGACGGTCTCAACTTCTCCGGCGGCGAGCAGTGCGCCTGGCAGAACCGCACGGTCGTCCCGATCTCCTTCGCCCCCGTGCCCGGCGCCTGCGCCGCCAGCGCGACCGGTATCTCGGCCGAGGGCATGCCGATGCTCGACCGCGCGCTGACGCAGTGGGTGGTGGGCTCCTGCCTGGCCGGGAACAACCCGGTGACGGTCAACTACGCCAGCGGTCTCACCGAACCGCAGGCCCGCACCGACTTCCTCACCGGCGGTCCCGGGGCCGACGTGGCGTTCACGTCGCTGCCGGCCGATCCGGCGGCGAGCAGCGCGCGGCCCTACACCTACGTACCGCTGGCCAACGACGGGATCGCGATCACATTCGCCGTCGACGATCCGGTGACGCATCTGCCCATCAGGAACATGAAGCTCAACGCCCGGCTGCTCGCCAAGCTGCTGACGCAGTCCTACGACCTCGAGGCGTTCACCGGCCAGAAGGCCGACGTGCAGTCGGTGGCGGGAAACCCCACGTGCCTGTACAACGACCCCGAGTTCCTGGCCCTGAACCCGACCGGCGGTGCCTTCTCCTGGCCGGTGTGCCCGGGGCTGTCCGGCCCGGACACGCTGCCGATCGTCATGGGCGGCAAGACCGACATGGTCCACCAGCTGACGACCTGGATCATGTCCGACAAGAACGCCCGGGACTTCCTCAGCGGCACGCCCGACCAGTGGGGCATGCACGTCGACACCAAGTACCGGACGTCGGTCTACCCCTACCCGATCGACAACCTGGTTCCGCAGGACTCCACCGGCGAGCCGATCGACCCGACCACGGGCCGCGCGATCGACCCGGCGACCGGACAGCCGGTCGACCCCCAGGGCACCTCCCGGGACTACGGCGTGCTCAAGAGCTTCGAGTGGAACCCGATCCAGGACGGGCTCGACGACGTGCTGCGGCACCTGCTCGCGGCCACGCCCACGTGCGTCGGTGCCGGCTACCTGTCCAACGTGACCGGCGGGCACCCCAAGTGCGCGGCGGAGAACCTGGGCTCCCGCGGCGTGATCGCCATCATGGACACCGGTCGCGCGGCCGCCTTCAGCCTGCCGACCGCGTCCCTGCTCAACGACGCCGGGTCCTACGTGAGCCCGACCGCTCCCGGTATGGCGTCCGCGGCCCTGGACTACGTGACCGATCCCAAGACCGGCACGCAGTCGCTGCCGTGGGGTGTCGCCCACACCGCCTACGCCGGTGACACCGCCGCGTACCCGCTGACCATGCCGGCCTACGCGATGGCTCCGACCTCGGGTGTCTCCGACGCCAAGGCCACCCACATCGCCGACTTCCTGGCCGCGGTCACCGACAACCGCAGCGGCCAGTCGCCGGGCACCGCGCCCGGCCAGCTCGCGCCCGGCTACGTGGCGAACACCCCGACCCAGGAGAACCAGGCGGGGGTCGCGATCGCCGCGATCCGGCCCAAGGGAGGCCCCGGGCCGACCACCACGGTGACGGGCTCCGGTCCGACGGTGACGGGTTCGCCGACCACCTCGGGCAGCCTGGTGGTCACGCCGGTCACGGTCACGAAGAACGGCACGCCCTCGGTGTCCTACCTCACCAGCACCCTCGGTGCCGGCGGCGGGGGCGTCACCAGCGGCCTGACCGGTTCCTCCTCGAAGGGCGCCGTCAGCAGCAGCGGTCCGGTCCGGAGCCTGGGCGGCTCCACGACCGCGGCGGCCGCGGTGGGCAACGCGACCGCCGACAAGGCCGGGCCGGGCCGACTCGTCCTGCCGATCCTGCTCGTGATCGGGCTGGTGCTGGTCGCCGCGGGTCCGGCCGCGCTGTTCCTGTCGGCGCCGGGCGGACTCGGCGCGCGGGTCAGAGGTCTGCGACTGCCGCGGCCCAAGCGCCGCTTCGGGAAGTGAGCGCGGTGCAGGCTTCGACGGGGCGCCGGCCGGCGATGGCCGGCGCCGGTCCGGCGGGGGCCGAGGGCCTCGTCGACGAGATCTTCGGCGCACCGCCCGTGCCGCCGTCCGATCCCGGCTCCGGGAGTGATCCGGCCGCCGGGGACCAGACGCCGATCCACATCATCCCCGGGGTTTCCCGGGGGGACCGGATCTTCCGGGTGGTCTTCCGGGCCGCCGGTCTGTCCGTGTTCGCCATCATGGGCCTGATCGCGCTGTTCCTGGCCACCCGGGGTGCGCAGGCTCTGCACGCCACGGGCTGGTCGTTCCTGACCGAGCAGCGGTGGCAGACAGCGGCGCACCGGTTCGGTGTCGGCGCGGTGCTGCTGGACGGGATCATCATCGCGGGCATCGCGCTGCTGATCGCGGTGCCCGTGGCGTTGGCCGCGGCGGTGTTTATCTCCGAGTACGCGCCCTCCGGGGCGCGCCGGGCCCTGATCTCGCTGATCGACCTGATGGCGGCGGTCCCGAGCATCGTCTACGGCCTGTGGGGGCTGTTCTTCCTCACGCCCCGCATCATCGGGATCGAGCGCTGGGCGGCCACCCATCTGGGCGGTGTGCTGCCGTTCCTGAAAGTGCGCAACGGCGGCATCGCGGCCTCCTACACCCAGTCGGCGTTCATCGCCGGCGTGGTGGTGTCCCTGATGGTGATACCGATCGTCTGCTCGCTGTCGCGCGAGGTCTTCTCGCAGGCGCCGGTCGGGGAGCGCGAGGGGGCGTACGCCCTGGGATCCACGCGGTGGGGCATGGTGCGGACCGTCGTGCTGCCGTTCGGCAAGGGCGGTGTGATCGGCGCGGTGATGCTCGGATTCGGCCGGGCCATGGGTGAAACCATCGCGGTGGCGTTGATCATCTCGCCGGTGTTCGTCATCACCACGCATCCGCTGCAGGCCGGAGCCAACTCCATCTCCTCGCTGATCGTGCTGCGCTACGGCGAGTCCGACAAGCTCGCGCTGTCCGCCCTGATGGCCGCCGGGCTCGTGCTGTTCGCGATCACGTTGCTGGTCAACCTGGTCGCGGCCGCGGTCATCTCGCGCTCGCGCTCCGGCGCCGCGACCAATGAGTGAGAGGTTTGACGCCGCCATGACGTACGTCGACTCCGCCGGACGGAGTTTCACTGTGGACCCCACCGCTTCCGGCGCGCGCACCGCTTACCTGGACAACGCCGGCCAGGTCCAGGTCCGGCCCGGCTCGGTCACCGCGGCCGATGTCGGGACCCTGGCCGGTGCCGCGGCCGGCGCGCTCGGGCTGGTCTGGCTGGTGTACGAGCGGATCATGCCCTTCTCCGGCGCCCTGGGCTTCTGGCTGTGCTGGTACCTGGCGTTCCTGTCCTTCTACTGGGGGATCGCCCGGACCCAGTGGGAGGCCCGGCACGTGCGCGAGAAGCTCGCGTCCGCCGTGTTCACCGGCGCCGGTCTGCTGGTGCTGGCTGTGCTGGCGGACCAGATCGCCTACGTCGCCTGGCGCGGGTCCGACGTGCTGGGACACGGCAACTTCCTGACCACCGACATGCAGAAGACCGGGCCGCTGGACGGCCTGAACAGCGGCGGTGTGCTGCACGCGATGATCGGCTCGGTGGAGCAGCTGGGCCTGGCGACGCTGTTCGCGGTGCCGCTGGGCATCTCGGCCGCGGTGTTCATGTCCGAGATCGGCGGCCGGCTCGCGCAGCCGGTGCGCACCGTGGTCAACGCGATGACCGCGCTGCCGTCGATCGTCGCCGGCCTGTTCGTCCTGGGCGCGTGGATCCTGGCCTTCGGCTTCGACCGCAGCGGATTCGCCGCGTCGCTGGCGCTGACCGTGATGATGATGCCGATCGTCACCCGCGCCTCCGAGGTGGTGATCCGGGTGGTCCCCAACACCCTGCGCGAGGCTTCCTACGCGCTCGGCGGCAGCCAGTGGCGCACCGTCTGGCAAGTGGTGCTGCCCACCGCGCGCTCCGGTCTGACCACCGCGATCCTGCTCGGCATGGCGCGTGCGGTGGGGGAGACCTCGCCGGTCCTGCTGACCGCCGGCTTCACCCCGCGCAAGAACGCGAATCCCTTCAGCGGTGCACAGATCAGCCTGCCTTTGTACGTCTGGAACTACGTCCGCTACCCGCAGGCCGACATGAAGGTCCGGGCCTTCGGCGCCGCGCTGGCGCTGATGACGATCGTCATGATCCTGTTCGTCGCCGCGCGCATCGCGGGCGGCCGCCGGCCCGGAGAGCTGTCGCGGCGCCGTCTGCGGCAGATGGCCCGCGACCGGGCCGTGGCGGCGGTGACTGTCGAGTCCCGGCCGCCGGCGGAGCGCCCCGTGCCCGCCGCCCCAGCCGTCATCCATCCGGAACCGGAGCCCGCCTCGTGAAGACAGTACGTGCCTTGAGATTTCGAAATCCGCTTCTGTTCGCGGCCGCCGTCGGCGTCGCGGCGCTGGCCGCCACCGCCGGGCTGCCGGCCGCCACCCCGGCGCACGCCGACACCGCGCTGAGCGGCTCCGGCTCCTCTTGGAGCGGGCCCGCGCTGGACCAGTGGCGCCGAGACGTGCTGCCGCTGGGCATCAACATCAACTACGCCCCCAACGGCTCGGCCGCCGGCCGCACCGACTGGACGAACGGCCTGGACGACTTCACCGCCACCGACGTGCCCTTCCGCAGCGTGGACGACGCCGGCCTGAGCCAGTCGCAGCACTCGAACGGCCAGGGCACCGTCGAGAACCCGACGTGGCGCTACTCCTACGTGCCGGTGACCGCCGGCGGCACCACCTTCATGTACAACCTGCACATCGGCGGCAAGCAGGTCACGAACCTGCGGCTGTCCCCGGACGTGCTGGTCGACATCTTCACCAACCAGATCACGATGTGGGACGACCCGCGGATCAAGGCCGAGTACCCGGGCAACCTGCCGCACGAGCCGATCACCCCGGTGGTGCGTTCCGACGGCTCCGGTGCGACCGCGCAGTGGACCCGGTACATGGAGCACACGCACAAGGCCCAGTGGGACGCCTACTGCACCTCGATCAACGGCGTCCCGTGCGGCGACTACACGGAGTTCTTCCCGACGCCCCCGACCAGCAACATGCACAGCGAGAACGGCTCGGACGTGGTGGCCAACTTCATCATGTCCCCGACCGGCGAGGGCGCGATCGGCTACGACGAGTACGCGTACGCCAAGCTGAACAACTGGCCGGTCGTCAAGGTGCTGAACCCGGCCGGGTACTACACGATCCCGACGGCGTCGAACGTGGCGATCGCGCTGACCGCGGCCAAGATCCGCGGCGTGGACGACACCACGTCGCCGAGCGACCCGAACTACCTGCAGCAGAACCTCGACGGCGTCTACACGATGACCGACCCGCGGTCCTACCCGATCTCCAGCTACAGCTACATCATCGTGCCCAGGGACACCGGGACGCTGCCCGCACTGCCCCGCGCCAGCACCGACCACGGCGCCGCGCTGTCCAAGTACGCCGCCTACATCCTGTGCGCCGGCCAGGCCGAAGCCGACCGGCTGGGGTACTCGCCGATCCCGCGGAACCTGGTGCGCGGCGGGATGCTGCAGCTGTCGCACGTCCCCGGACAGGCGACGGGTGTGGATCCCAACACCCTGGCCAACTGCCAGAACCCCACGTTCAACTCCGCCGGTCAGCTGACCGTGCTGGTCGACGCCCCGCAGCCGAGCCCGTGCGACAAGGCCGGCGCGCCGCTGAACTGCACGGTCGGCGGCGGCACCGGCGGCGGCACCTCGGGCGGGTCGACCGGCGGTACCACCGGCGGGTCGGGCGGTAAGAAGAGCGGGACCACCGGCGGCACGAGCGGTGGGACGTCCGGCGGGTCCAGCGGTGGTTCGTCCGGGTCGAGCGGCGGGACCACCGGCGGGACGACGGGTGGCACTACCGGCGGCACCACCACCGGCGGCACCACCACCGGCGGGACCGCCGGCGGCACCGGCGGCGGCACGGCAGGCGGGGTCGACCCGCTGACCGGGCTGCCCACCGACAGCTCGGGAAGCACCGGCGGTGACAGCGGAGGGTCCGTCGGCGGGGCCGCGTCGGTGGTCGCCGACGTGCCCCAGCACCGTGATCCGAAGCTGATGGCCGGCCTCACCTCGCTGGAACTGCTGGCCGTGGTGATCGTGCCGCCGGTGTTCGGCAGCATGCTGGTGCGGCGCCGCAAGCTCGCGGCAGCGGAGCGGGACGCGGCGTTCATGACCGGGGTGTCCCAGTCCGGCGGCGAGGAGAAGGGGCGCGGCAGATGACCGCGCCCACCGCGGAACCCGCCGTGGACCCGGCCGCGGAGGAGCCGATCGCGCCGGCGGTCCCGAAGGTCGAGTCTGAGTCCGAGACCGAGACCGTTCCGGAGGTCGGCGCCGCCGCCGCCGAGCCGCGGCCCGCTGCGGAGCCGGCCGTGCCGCGGCCGTCGCTCGCCGCGCTGCGCGCCGGGCTGCGCGAGGGCCGGGGTCTGCGCGCCGTCCGGATGGCCTCCACCGCCGCGAGCCTGGCGGCGGTGCTGCTGCTCGGTTGGGGCGTCTACGCGTTCGGCCTGAGCGGGCTCCAGGAGCAGCACAGCCAGGCCAACCTGTACCGGGCGCTCGCCGGCGAGCTCGCCCAGGCCACTGCACCGACCGGGCCGGCGCCCGACGGCGCACCGCTGATGATCCTGGACATCCCCCGGCTCGGGCTGCACCAGACGGTCGTCGTCGAGGGCACCACCGGCGCGGATCTGGCGCGCGGGCCGGGGCACGTGCGGTACACGGTGCTGCCCGGGCAGCCCGGTGTCAGTGTGCTGATGGGTCGGCGCGGGACGTTCGGCGCGCCGTTCGCGGGGCTGCCGAAGCTGGAGATCGGCGACAAGATCACCGTCACCACCGGCGAGGGCACCTACACCTACACCGTCAACGCGTTCGGGCAGGGGAGCAAGCCGGTCGCCGACACCTTCCCCAACCGGCTGGTGCTGGCCACCGGGGACTCGACGTGGATCCCGACGCACGCCGTCTACGTCGGCGCGCGGCTGGACGGCCCGGCCGACGCCGGCTCCGGGCAGACCGGGGCCCGCACCGACCTGGACAAGCCGCTGGCCTCCGACACCGACGCCTGGCCGGCCCTGCAGCTGTGGGCGCTGGCGCTGGCCCTGGCGGTGGTGGCCACGGTGGCGCTCGCGGTGGTGTGGAACCGGCGGGCCGCGTACCTGTCCATGGCGCCGGTGCTGGCCGCGCTGCTGTGGTGCGTGTACGAGAACGCCACCGTCCTGCTGCCGAACCTCTACTGAATCTGGGACCACGATGACCGAGATAGACGAGTACGGCGGCGTGGCGACGGCCTCGACCGCGGACGCTCCGACCGAGCAGCTGCCGGCCGTCCCGGGCGGTCCGGACGACCCCGGCGCGGGCCGGGACCCGGGCGCCGGCCGCCCGGGCCGGCTGGTCGGCCTGGAGACCCGCGACCTGTCCGCCTGGTTCGGCGACCACAAGGTGCTGGAGCGGGTGTCGCTGGCCATGGAGCCCGGCGAGGTGACGGCGCTGATCGGGCCGTCCGGCTGCGGGAAGTCGACGTACCTGCGGATCCTGAACCGCATGCACGAGATGGTGAAGTCGGCGCAGCTGGCCGGGCAGGTGCTGCTGGCCGGCGACGACATCTACGCGCCGGGGCGCCGTCCGGCCGACGTCCGGGCCCGGGTCGGCATGGTGTTCCAGCGCCCGAACCCGTTCCCGGCGATGTCCATCTACGACAACGTGGTCAGCGGCCTGAAGCTGGCCGGCATCAAGGCCGGCAAGGCGCGGCGCGACCAGCTGGTGGAGACCAGCCTGACGCAGGCCGGGCTCTGGACCGAGGTGCGCAACCGGCTGCGCTCGCCCGGCGGCGCGCTGTCCGGCGGCCAGCAGCAGCGGCTGTGCATCGCGCGCTCGCTGGCCGTGGAGCCGGACGTGCTGCTGATGGACGAGCCCTGCTCCGCGCTGGACCCGACGTCCACGCGCCGGGTCGAGGAGACCATCGCCGACCTGCGCGGGCGGCTGACGATCGTGATCGTCACGCACAACATGCAGCAGGCCGCGCGGGTGTCGCAGAACTGCGCGTTCTTCCTGGCCACGCACGACACGCCGGGGCGGATCGTGGAGGCGGGGCCGACGCGGCAGCTGTTCGAGGACCCGCGGGACGAGCGGACCTCGGACTACGTGAACGGGCGGTTCGGCTAGCCCGGGCCGCGTTCTCTTCAGCGGAGCGGCGTCGCCGGGTCCTTGCGGATCCGGTGGCGCCGCTGTCGTCGGGGTAACGCCTAGAACACCGACCACCCGGTGGCCGCACTGAACCGGTCCAAAGCCTCCACCCCGGCCACCGAGTTCCCGTGCGGGTCCAGCGCCGGCGACCACACGCACAGCGCGGCCCGCCCCGGCACCACCGCGACGATCCCGCCGCCGACCCCGCTCTTGCCGGGCAGCCCGACGCGGAACGCGAAGTCGCCCGCGGCGTCGTACGCGCCGCATGTCATCATCAGGGCATTGACCCGCTTGGCGCCGAGCACCGGCAGCAGCCGGGTGCCGTCGGCGCGCACGCCGTGCCGGGCCAGGAACAGCGCGGCCATGGCGGTCTCGGCGCAGTTCATCGAGATCGAGCAGTGCCGGAAGTAGTGCTCGGCGGTGAGACCGACCGGGTTCTCGATGTTCCCGTACGAGGCCATGTAGTGCGCCAGTGCCAGGTTCAGATCGCCGTGCTCGGCCTCGGAGGCCGCGACCACGCCGTCGATCGTGACGGTGTGGTCGTCGGATTCGGTGCGCAGGAAGTCCAGGACCGCGCCGGCCGCGTCGCCGGTCTGGGTCTGCAGGATGTCGGTGACGACCAGGGCCCCGGCGTTGATGAACGGATTGCGCGGGATCCCGCGTTCCAGTTCCAGCTGGATCAGCGAGTTGAACGCGTTGCCGGAGGGCTCCACCCCGACCCGGCCGCGCAGCGCCCCGGCGTCGCCGGCCATTACCAGCGCCAGCGTGAACACCTTCGAGATGCTCTGCAGCGAGAAGCGCTCGCGGAAGTCGCCCACGCCGTACAGGTGCCCGTCGACCGTGGCCAGGGCCATCCCGAACCGGTCCGGCGGGACCTGGGCCAGCGCCGGGATGTAGTCGGCGACGCGGCCCTGGCCGACGAACGGCGCGACCTCGTCGGCGATCCACTCCAGCAGCGCGTCGTAGGCGATGTCGTCGATCGAGACCGCCGCGCCTTCCTCAGTCGCCATCGGCGGTGCCCTTCGCAGCGGTGTCCAGCGGATCGGAAGCCAGCCAGGCTTTTATATCCGCCGCCCACTGTCGGTCGCGCGTCGTCTCGGTGAACTCTTTCCAGTCGATCAACAGGTAGATCACTCCCTCCGTGCGGGTGCTGAGGATCAAAGGCTTTCCGGCGTTGAGGATCCCGCCGACGAACCTCCCATAGAGCTCGGTGTACCGCGCGTCCACGCTCACGATGTCCTCGCGGCGCAGCCGCAGGGCCTCCTCCCGGCACTGCCCGGACCAGCCGGAAAGCACCAGCTCGCGCGGGGTGAGAATGATCACGCCGCGCCGCCGGAACTGCGCGCGCTGGCCGACCCGGCCTGCGCCGTCTCCTGCGGGGTGGTGTGCCCCAGCTCCGCGGCGGTGGCGCCGAGATACGCGCCGGTGGGCCGGCCGGCCGAGTCCGCGGTCATGATGCCTTAGTTCCCCATCGTTCCCCTACGAAAGTCGGACGTGCGCCGTTCCGCACCCGACCTACGCTGAAGGGGTGAAATCCCCGGCCTGGCTCCCGCGCGCCCGCGACATCGCGGTCATGGCGCTGGCCCTGCTGGAGGGCCTGACGGACCTGTACACGGACGGCGTGGACAAGCACGACCTCCCGATGGCCGCGCTGCAGGGCTCCATGGCGCTGATCGGGACCGTCGCGCTGTGGTGGCGGCGCTCGCGCACCGAGCGCGTCGTCGTGCTGACCATGCCGCTGGCCGTGATCGGCCAGGTGTCGGTCCCGCTGGCGATGATGCTGTTCGCGCTGGCGGTGAAGCGCCGCGACCGGGTGATGTGGGGCCTGACCGCGCTCGGCGGCGCCGCCTTCCTGGCCCAGACCGCGATCGAGAACCACGGCGACCTGACCTTCACCGACGTGCTGGTGAACGTGCTGTGGGTGCTGGTCCTGGTGCTGTTCGGCGCCTACTTCGGCGCACGCCACGATCGGCTGGTCGGCCTGCAGGAGCGCGCCGAGCGGGCCGAGGCCGAGCAGGAGGTCCGGGCCGAGGCCGCCCGGCTGGCCGAGCGGACCCGGATCGCCCGCGAGATGCACGACGTCCTGGCGCACCGGATCTCGCTGATCGCGCTGCACGCCGGCGGCCTGGAGATCACCGAGCGCCCCGAGCCCGCCGCCGCCCGCCAGACCGCCGGCCTGATCCGGGAGACCGCGCGCTCGGCGCTGGAGGACCTGCGCGACGTGCTCGGCGTGCTGGCCAGCGGTGACACCTCGGCCCCGCTGGCCCCGCAGCCGCGGTTCGCGGACATCGCCGAGCTGGTCGAGCGCTCGGCCGCGGCCGGGGTGTCGGTGCGGCTGGTCCCGAACAGCAGCCTGAGCCTGGACGCCCCGGTGCCCGAGGCGGTGGGCCGCGCCGCGTACCGGGTGGTCCAGGAGGCGCTGACCAACATCCACAAGCACGCCGCCTCGGCCGCCACCACGGTCCGGCTCTCCGGCGCGCCCGACATCGGCCTAGAGGTGCGGGTGGAGAACCAGGCGCCGCGGGTCGTGGGCACCTCGCTGCCCGGTGCCGGCTCGGGCCTGGCCGGGCTGCGCGAGCGCGTGGAGGTCGCCGGCGGCTCGTTCGAGGCCGGCCCGACGCTGCGCGGCGGCTTCCTGGTGCTGGCCTGGCTGCCGTGGCCGCAGGCCGACGCGAAGGACGAGGCGGACTACGGTGTCATCGTGTCCCCGGCGAGCCGCGAGCGCGGCACGGGGCCGACTGCCGGAACGGCCTGCGTCACCGATGATGAGAGGGACCGCGCCGGCCGCACCGCCGACCCGGACGCCCCTCGCCTGATCCCCTCCCCGGAGCCCGCCGCATGATCCGCATCCTGCTCGTCGACGACGAGAGCCTGGTCCGCGCCGGCCTGCGCACCATCCTGGAGTCCGCCGAGGACCTGCGGGTGGTCGCCGAGGCCGAGGACGGCTCGCTGGTCGTCGACGCCCTCGCGGCGCACCGCCCGGACGTGGTCCTGATGGACGTCCGCATGCCCCGGGTGGACGGCCTGGAGGCGCTGCGCCGCGTGCAGGCCACCCCGGACCCGCCGCCGGTGGTCATGCTCACCACCTTCGACCTGGACGCGTACATCTTCGAGGCGCTGCGCCTGGGTGCCACCGGCTTCCTGCTCAAGGACACCCCGCCGCGAGACCTGATCTCGGCGATGCGCGTGGTGGCGCGCGGCGACGCGATGCTGTCGCCGCCGGTGACCAAGCGGCTGCTGGACCACTACACCGGGCTGCGCGTCGCGGACCGCGCCGAGCAGGCCGTGAAGCTGCTGGCGGAGCTGACGCCGCGGGAGCGCGACGTGCTCGCCGAGGTGGCGCGCGGGCTGTCGAACGCGCAGATCGGCAAGAACCTGTATCTGAGCGAGGCGACGGTGAAGGCGCACGTGTCGCGGGTGATGGCGAAGCTCGGCGTCGCGAACCGGGTGCAGGCGGCCCTGGTGGGACGGGACGCGGGGCTGCTCGACAAGGCGTGAGCGCGGCGCCCTCGGGCCCGTGGCCATCCGCTGCCGGGCCCGTGATCAGCGCGTTTCGCCGTCCCGGATTCGTCGAGGACCGCCCCGGCTGTCAGAACCCCGGGTTAGGGTGAAAAGCGTGTCCACGACCATCGACCGCGACGCCGTCGCCGACCAGCTCGAACCCTTTCGCCGCGAGCTGACCGCCTACTGCTACCGCATGCTGGGCTCCGCCTTCGAGGCGGAGGACGCGGTGCAGGAGACGCTGCTGCGCGCCTGGTCCAAGTTCGACGGCTTCCAGGGGCGGTCGCAGCTGCGGACCTGGCTGTACCGGATCGCGACGAACGTGTGCCTGGACATGGCGCCGGCGGCGCAGCGCCGGGCGCGGCCGATGGACCTGTGCTCGCCGGGGTCGGCGACCGCGCCGAACCTGGCGCAGCTGGAGGAGAACATCTGGGTCGGGCCGATCCCGGACGAGCGGGTGCTCGCTGGGGACCCCGCCGAGGTGGCCGTGGGGCGGGAGAGCATCCGGCTGGCGTTCGTCGCCGCGCTGCAGAAGCTCGCGCCCCGGCAGCGGGCCGTGCTGATCCTGCGCGAGGTGCTGGCGTGGTCGGCGGCGGAGACCGCCGAACTGCTGGACTCGTCGGTGGCCTCGGTGAACAGCGCGCTGCAGCGGGCGCGCGCCACGCTGGCCGAGGACGGCGCCGCCGGCGGGGACACGGCCAAGCCGCTGGACGAGGAGCAGCGCGAGTTCCTGGGCAAGTACGTCAAGGCCTTCGAGTCCTTCGACATCGACGGCCTGACCGAGCTCCTGCGCGCCGACGTCTCGCTCAACATGCCGCCCTACCAGCTGTGGCTCCGGGGCGTCGACGAACTGCGCGCCTGGTGGAACGGCGCCGGCGGCGGCTGCCGCGGCTCGCGGCTGTTCGCCGTCGAGGCCAACGGGTCCCCGGCGTTCGCGCAGTACCGTCCGGCCGAGGACGGCGACGGGTTCACGCCGTGGGCGATCATGATCCTGGAGATCCGGGACGGACGGCTGGCCGGCATCGGCAGCTACCTGGACACCGACCGGCTGTTCCCGCTGTTCGGCATGCCCGCGCGGCTCCGGGCCGACGGCACGCCGGCCTGAGCCCGCCTGTCGGGCTCAGTCTCAGCGGTCAGGCTCCAGCTCCGCTCCTTCCTCCGGCGGAGCCGCGCCGCCGATCACGAACACCTCCTCCAACCCGGTCAGCGCCAACAGCAGCCGCAGCCGCTCGCCGACCCCGACGAGCACCAGCCGGCAGCCCCGGCGCCGGGCCTCGAGCCGCCGCCGGGCCAGCCGTTCCAGGTCCGCCCTGGTCGGCTGCTCGATCGACGACACGTCGTACCGCTCGATGCGTCCCACGCCATGACAGACCCGCTCCGGCGCCGCGATTCATCGTCGCGGCGAAAACGTGGCGGAAAATCCGCGCCGGGCGGCGATGAGTTCGGCGCCGCGCCTCCGTCTGACCCTGTGAAGCGACCGACACGGAGCCCGTCGAAGGCACCGAGGACCTCACAGGAGTCAGATCATGCGCACCATCACCGCGGGCTTCTTCTCCGCCGCCGACGGCGTCGTGGCCGAGCCCCAGAACTGGCACTTCCCGTACTTCAGCGACGAGCTCGGCGCCGCGGTGACGGAGCAGCTCACCGACACCTTGCTGTTCGGCCGCACGACCTACGACGGCTTCGCCGCCGCGTGGCCGGCCCGCGAGGAGGCCGGTCAGGACCTGGAGTTCGCGAGGATTCTCGGCGACGCGCGCAAGATCGTCGTCTCGCACGAGAAGCTGGAGCTCACCTGGCGCAATTCCGAGCAGCTGGAGGGCGACCTGCTGGACTTCGTCCGCGAGCTCAAGGCCGGCGAGGGCGGCCCGGTCGCGGTGTCCGGATCGGTCTCGGTGGTGCGGCAGCTGCTCGGTGCCGGACTGCTGGACGAGCTGCACCTGTTCATCCACCCGATCGCCCTCGGCCAGGGCCTCCGGGTGTGGCCGGAGGACCTGGAGGAGCCGATCAAGCTGCGGCTGATCAAGTGCGACGTCTTCAAGTCCGGCACCCTGCACGTCGTCTACGGCCCGGCCGAGGACTGAGCAGTCAGCGCGCTCAGAGCACTTAGAGAGCGCTCAGTAGGGCCGCGCGCCGCCGTACGGGTCGCTCTCGTGCGGCGGCGTGAGCTCCGTCGTGGTGCTCGTCGGCTCCGACTCATAGCCGCCGTAGCCCCCGCTCCCGCTGGTGGGCACCGGGGGACCCGAGGAGTACGGCGACGTCGGCGTGAACGAGTAGTCCTCACTCGAGCTCGCTCCGAACGACGGCGCCGCCGAGGACATCGCCGACGACGTGTAGTCGGCGTACGAGGGCGCCTCGTACTCCTGGGTCGTGCTCATCGGCTCCGAGAGCTCCGTCGACCCGTAGACCAGCACCGCCACGAACCCGACCAGCCAGCCCGCGAACAGCCCGAACGCCAGGCCCATCGCGATCAGCGTGTAGTAGGTGTCCCCGCGCCCGAACTGCGTGTTCCCGGTGCCGTCGGTGACGCCGTTGGCGATGCCGGTGCCGGCGATGGCCGAACCGGCGATCAGCGCGACGGCCGCGGCCAGGCCGGTGACGAACCAGGAGCCGAGGAACAGGGTCCAGCGTCCGCGCCGGGCGGCCACGCCGCGGCAGACCACCATCAGCAGCAGGAACGTCAGGACCACGGTGATCACCGGCTCGGCCATCATGCCGAAGAAGACGCGGGCCGGCTCGCCGGCCTCCTTGGTCGCCCGCCACGCCAGCGCGCTCAGCCCTCTGACGGGACCGGCGATCCAGCTGTGCATCGCGTTGCCGCCCTCGGCCGACCTGCCGTCGCGCCAGTGGCGGGTCCACTGGTTGTCGAAGGCGGCGACGAGGATCAAGAGCACCAGTGCCGGGAAAACCGCTATCTTCGCCCCGCGTCTCGCGGAGATGTTGTGTGTCATGCCGGACGCCCCCTGTCTAGTATCCGCTCCCTGCGATTTTGTCCCTGGGAGCGCGGCGTGGATAGCCCCCTTACCCGGGTCTCACCGGCGCTATCGTCCGGTCGCACTTCGGGACCGATGCCCGGATCGAGGCACGTCCCGGGACGATCTACGCTGAAGGGGTGACCGATGACGCCTCGCGCAGCACCCCCGGGCCCGCGCCCCGCACCACCGCCGCCTCGCGGACCATGCTGTCCCACATCATGGGGCCCACCGAGGTGAACCTTCTGGGCACCGTGCACGGCGGCGTGGTCATGAAGTTCGTCGACGACGTCGCCGGGGCCGTGGCCGGGCGGCACTCCGGCGGACCGGCGGTCACCGCCGCCATGGACGAGATGCAGTTCCTGAACCCGGTCCGGGTCGGCGACCTGGTCCACGCCTACGCGCAGGTGAACTGGGTCGGCGCCACCTCGATGGAGGTCGGCGTCCGGGTGATGGCCGAGCCCTGGAACGAGGCCGGCACCGCGCCGCGCCACGTGGCCAGCGCCTACCTGGTGTTCGTCGCCGTCGACGACAAGGGCCAGCCGCGCTCGGTGCCGCCGCTGGTGCTGGAGACCGATCTGGACCGGCGCCGGCACGGCGAGGCCGAGATCCGGCGCAGCCACCGGCTGGCGCGTCGCCGCGCCATCCAGGCCGCGCGGGACCAGGCCGGGCGGGACCAGGCGGGACGGGCCGCCGAGGAGGCCGCGCTGGCCGCGGCGAGCGGCCCGGCGAGCGGCCCGGCGAGTAGCCCCGAGGCCGCCCGGTGAGCGCCGCCGGCCAGCGGGCCCAGCGCCTGCGCCTGGTGCCCGGACGCTTCGCGGTCGAGCACCTGCCGGCCGCCGTCGCGCCGCCGAGCGGCTGGATCGCGCAGGTCCGCGCCCCCGAAGGGCTGACCGTGGTCCGCGAGGTCGTCGAGCACGAGAGCGCGGACGCCGAGCTGTGGCGCGCCCTCTACGGCGGCGACACGGCGCACGGCCTGAACCTGCCGGGCATGCTCGCCGCGCTGCTGGAGCCGCTGGCGGCGGCAGCGGTGCCGGTGTTCGTCGCCTCCACGTTCCACGCCGATTTGGTGCTGGTGCCCGAATCCGACACCGAGCGGGCGGTCGCGGCGTTGCGGGCGGCCGGACATGCCGTCGACTGAAGATCTGTTTGGTCACCGGATGGTCGCAGTCCGTGCATCTGCCCCGAGGGTTCAGAGTAGGCCGGTAATCTGACCGACGATGAACGTCTCAGAACCCTCCGCACCCACCGCGGGATCCGTTGAGGAGACCAGGACCGCCTGGCCCCCGGTATCGGTGATCATGCCGGTCCTCAACGAGGAGCGCCACCTCGCGTTCGCCGTCAACGGAGTCCTGGCCCAGGGCTACCCCGGCGAGATGGAGCTGATCCTGGCGATCGGCCCCAGTACAGACCGCACCCAGGAGGTCGCCGACGAACTGTCGGCCGCCGACCCCCGGGTGCGCAGCGTGCCGAACCCCACCGGCCGTACCCCGGCCGCGTTGAACGCGGCCCTGGCCGAGGTCAAGCACGGCATCGTGGTCCGCGTCGACGGCCACGGCGAGCTCGTCCCCGGCTATGTCCAGACCGCGGTGCGGCTCCTCGAAGAGACCGGTGCGGCCAACGTCGGCGGCGTCATGCGCGCCGAGGGCGTCACCGTTTTCGAGCAGGCCGTGGCCCGCGCCATGACCAGCAAGCTGGGCGTCGGCAACGCCCCCAACCACACCGGCGGCCAGAGCGGCCCGTCGGACACCGTCTACCTCGGGGTCTTCCGGCGCGACGTGCTCGACGAGCTCGGCGGCTACGACGAGCACTTCACCCGGGCCCAGGACTGGGAGCTGAACCACCGGATCCGCGAGTCCGGCCGGCTGATCTGGTTCGACCCGAGCCTGTCGGTGACCTACCGGCCGCGCCCGAACCTGAAGGCGCTGGCGAAGCAGTACAAGGAGTACGGCCGCTGGCGCCGCGTCGTGATGCGCACCCACGCCGGCACCGCCAGCCTGCGCTACCTCGCGCCGCCCGGCGCGCTGCTGGCCGTCGCCGCCGGCACGGTCGTCGGGCTGGCCGGCGTCACCGGCGGTCCCGGGATCGCCGCGCTCGGCTTCGTGATCCCCGCCGGCTACTTCGGCGCGCTGACCGCCGGCGCGCTCTACGAGTCCCGCGGCCTGCCCGCGGGCGTCCGGGCCCGGCTGCCGCTGGTGCTGGCCACCATGCACGGCTCCTGGGGCTACGGCTTCCTCACCTCCCCCGCGCGGCTGGCCAAGGCCACCGGCAAATCCTCCAAGACCCCTAAGAAGTAGCCGCGCATGCGCATCCTGATGCTCGTCATCTCCAACGTCGCCACCGACACCCGGGTGATGCGCGAGGCCGCGGCGCTGGCCGGCGCCGGCCACGCGGTCCACGTGATCGGCAAGGACGTCTCGACCGGCTACGAGCCGCCGGAGGGCGTCACGGTGGCCAGCGTCGGCGCCGGGTCGGCGTTCCGCAAGGAGGGCGCCGAATCGCTGGGCGCGCGCCGCAAGCTGCCGCCGCACCTGCGGGCCGCGCGCTGGCTGCTGCTGCCGCAGCACCGGAACTCGGCGTTCGCCGGGTGGCGGGCCAACGCCCGGCAGCTGGCCGCCGGGCAGGAGTTCGACGTCGTGCACGCGCACGATTTCAACACCCTGCCGCTCGGCGTGGAGCTGGCGCAGGAGCACCGCGTGCCGCTCGTCTACGACACGCACGAGCTGTGGCAGGGCCGACCGCGCGTCGGCCGGCCGACGCCGCTGCAGAAGCGCCGGGAAGCCAGGCAGGAACAGGCGTGGGGCGCGCGGGCGGCGACCGTGATCACCGTCGGGCAGGGCGTGGCCGACGCGCTGCACGAGGCGTACGGCTGGCGGCACGTCGAGGTCGTCCGGAACACCTTCCCGATGCCCGCCGGCGGTCCGGTGGACCCGCCGAAGTCGGTGTCAGGAGCCGTATACGCGGGCCGCATCGCGCCGTTCCGCGAGCTGGAGGCCATCGCCGGGGCGTCGGAGCTGGTGAAGCCGCTGCGGATCGTCATCGCCGGCCCGGCCGACGACACGTATCTGGGCTCTTACGACTCCAAGGCCGCCGAGGTGGTCGGCGCGCGTCCGGTGGACGAGGTGGACGCGCTGCTGCGGGAGCTGGGCATCTCGCTTGTCACCCACTCCGACAAGTGGCTGAACCACCGGCTGGCCATGCCGAACAAGCTGTTCCACGCGGTGCGCGCCGGGGTCCCGGTGGTCGGCACCGACGTGCAGGAACTGCGGCGCGTGGTCGAGGAGCACAAGCTCGGCGCGCTGTACACGCCGGGCGACGCGGCCTCGCTGGCCGCCGCGCTGCAGGAGGTCGCGGACAACTACGCGACCTACGCGGTCAACGTGCGCGCGGCCGCCCCGGCCTTGAGCTGGGAGGCCGATTCCGAGGTGCTGAAGGGGATCTACGGGCGCCTGACCCCGCGCGGCGACTGACGAGTCGTTCCGGAGTGGTTCCGGAGTGGTTCCGGCCCGGGCCGGAGCAGTAGGGTCGGTCCGTGTCGAAGCTCCGCGTCCTGTACGCCCCCAGGGACATCGCCGGCCAGCCGTCCGAGTGGGCCAAGGCGCTGCGCGCGCAAGGCGTGGACGCGCAGGTGTGGTCGTTCGGCGAGCCGGCGTTCGGCCTGCGGCCGGACCGCGAGTGGGACCAGGACCGGCTGCTGGCCGATCCGATGTACCGGTGGCAGGCGCTGGACGAGGCGGTGCACGGGTTCGACGTGTTCCACCTGCAGTACGGCCGCGGGCTGCTGGACGCCAGGGAGCCGGTGCTGCCCGAGCTGTGGGACCTGCCGCTCCTGCGCTCGCTCGGCAAGCGGGTCTACATGCACTGGCACGGCTCGGACGTGCGGCTGCCGTCGGTGCACGCCGAGCGGGAGGCGGACTCCTATCTGGCCGGCGCCGTCGTCGACGAGGACGCCATCTTGGCCCGCGTTTCGGTGGCGCGCCGCTTCTGTGACGCGATGTTCGTCTCCACCGCGGGCCTGCCGGACTACGTCCCGGACGCCGAGCTGGTGCCGCTGGCCCTGGACGTCGCGGCCTGGCACACCGCGCGCGGCTCCGAACCGGCCGTCCCGGTCGTGGTGCACATGCCCTCCCGCCGCGCCACGAAGGGCTCCGACCTGGTCGACGCCGCCCTGCGGCCGCTGCACGACGAGGGCGTGATCGTCTACCGCCCGCTGTCCGGCCTGACCCGCGACCAGGTGAAGGCGGAGTTCGCCAAGGCGGACCTGGTGGTCGACTCGCTGACCATCGGCGACCACGGCGTGGTCTCCTGCGAGGCGATGGCCAGCGGCGCGATCGCGATCGCGCACATCCACGAGCGCGTCCGAGCCCGCGAGACGATGCCCGGCGCGCCGGTGTCGGAGGTGCCGATCGTCGAGGCCACCGGCGCCACGCTGGCCGAGGTGGTCCGCAAACTGGCCGGCGACCCGGCGGAGCGCACGCGGCTGCGCGCCGAGGGCCTGACCTGGGTGACGCAGCGCCACGACAGCAAGGTGGTGGCGGCGCAGCTACTGGCCGCGTACACGCGTGAGCGGGGGCGTGTGGTCAGTGCGTACCCGGAGTGGCCGGAGTCGACCGGCAAGAAGCGGGTGCGGGAGCTGGAGGCCGAGATCGAGCGCCTGCGCGCGCAGCTGGGCCCGAACGGCGAGCCGCTGCCCGGGCTGACGCGGCGGGACCGGCTGGAGGAGCGGCCGGGGCTGCATCTGGCGGTGCGGAAGGCGGACCGGGCTTATCGCGGGCTGCGGAAGAAGCTGAAGTAGGGCTATCCGCCGAGGGCGTAGCGGGCGATGGCTTCGAGGTCGATCGGGACATCGATACCCGCGACTTTGAGGGTGACCTGGTCGAGGTGAGTTACTTCTTCGCCACTGAGCGGGATTTCGAAGAGCACGAGGTGCTTTCCGCTGCGCTCGATGCGCCATGACGGGATGCCGGCGTCGCGGTAGAGCGAGGGTTTGATACGGCGGTCGTTCACCTGTGAGCCCGGCGACATGATTTCGACGGCCAGCAGTACGTCGGCGGCTTCCGTGACGCGATCGGGGTCGTACGGCTCGGAGCGTACGACGAAGGCGTCTGGGCGGGGGACGTTCTCCTCATCCACGATGACGTCGAGGTCGAGGTAGACAATAAATGACTCGCCCAGCGCTGTGGTCAAGGCATCACGGAGCTTGAGCGAGACAAGCCCGTGCCAATGCTTTGGTGAAGGACTCACGGCCAGTGCACCTCCGAAGAGCTCCACCTTGAGCTTCTCGTCCACATCGAGGGCGAAGAACTCTTTGGTGGTGAATGGATCGGAGGTGTACAAGATGGAGTTCAAGTCGAAACCTCCTTCGGTTCGCCTGCCATCATCCGGTGAACCCATCGGGGATCAGCCCCTTTCTTTTCCTCTAATTCACCCGTTCGGCCCATGAGCTCCGCTCGAACGAGTAATCACCATCTTCCCTGGCAAGCCCTGAGCAACCCGCGCGCCGGTCCCCGAACCTTCCCGCGTCACCATGATGCAATGGCACGATGACTCCCAGCGACCACAAACCCCGCGTCGTCATGCTGGTCGGCAACTTCGTGGACGGCGACTCGCGCGTCCAGAAGGAGGCGCGGTACGCCGCTGCCGCAGGCTGGGACACGTATCTGGTCGGGCGGTCGCCGAGCGGGCGGCGGGAGGAGTACGCGCTGGGCGGTGCGACCGTCGTGCGCGCCGCCGAGACCATGACCGCCACGCGGTATCGCGCCTCGCATCCGCATCGGCGGGGCGTTCGGGGCCTGGTCGCGTATCGCTCGGCGGAGCTCAGCCGGACGCGGCATCAGCGGCAGCGGTTGCGGCAGCGGGATCTGGGCGCGGATCGGGAGTTGCTGGCGCGGCGGGTCGCGGACGGGGCCGGTGCGCTCGAGGTGCTGGGGGCGCGTTTGGTGTTGCGTGTTCGGGTCCTGAGCGTGCGGCTGCGGGGGCGCTGGATCGCGGTGCGCAAGCAGGCCTTCGACCGCAACTACGCGGCGGCGGCCGGAGGCGGGCCGAGCAGCATGCTGGAGCGGCTGTTGGTGCGGCGGGGCAGTGAGGCGGCGGCGTGGGCGGCGCAGCCCCGGCTGGCGGACTTCGAGGACTCGTTCGGGCGGATGGCCGACGAGCTGATGCCGGACGTGCTGCACGCCAACGACGCCGAGATGCTCGGTGTCGCGGTGCGGGCGGCGGTGCGGGCGCGGGGCGCCGGGCGACGGGTCGCGGTGGTCTACGACTCGCACGAGTACACCGCCGGCGACATCCGGCCGGAGGACGTCACCTGGGCGCCGGTGATAACGGCCCAGGAGGCGAAGTACATCCCGATGGCCGACGCGGTGGTGACCGCCGTCGACAACTTCGCCGACAAGCTGGTCGAGCACCACGGCCTCGCGGTCCGGCCGACGGTGGTGCGGAACATGCCGGAGGCCGCGACGTTCAGCGTGCCCGGCGGCCGGGGCCCGGGCCTGCGCGGGCGGCTGGGACTGGGGCCGGAGGCGACGCTGCTGGTGTATCCGGGCTCGGTGACGCCGATCCGCGGCCTGGACACCGCCGTGCGCGCACTGCCGCAGCTGCCGGAGGCGCACCTGGCCCTGCTCGTCGGCTCGCGGGCCGGGCACGTCGCGGAGCTGGCCGAGCTGGCGGCCCGCCTCGGCGTGGCGGAGCGGTTCCACGTCCTGGACTACGTGCCGGTCGAGGAGCTCACCGACTTCATCGCCTCGGCGACGGCGGGCGTCGACACGCTGCGCCGCATCCCCACGCAGGAACTGACGATCACGACCAAGTACTGGTCCTACATCGGCGCCCGCCTCCCGGTGGTGGTCAGCGACGTGAAGGCGGCCGGGGAGCTGACCCGCCGGCTGCGCAACGGCGAGGTGTTTGAGGTCGACGACGTCGACGGCCTGGCGGCGGCGGTGCGCAAGGTCGCGGCGGAGCGGGAGCGGTACGCGGCGGTTTACACGGACGAGATGCTGGCGGCGCACAGCTGGGAGCGGCAGGTGCCGGCGCTGCTGGAGGTGTACGAACGGGTGAGCGGGCTGCGGCCGGTGTCGGGCGGCGCGGGAGGCGCGGGAGGCGACAGCGGCGAGGACGAGGAGGACGGGGACGGCGAGGGCGGCGGCCGGGTGCCGACCTCACGCCCGGACCCCGCCGAGGTGGCGGGGAGCGTCGCCCGCGGCTAGCGGCGCGCTGGTGCGCGGCGGCGGCGTGCGAACGGCTTGGTGCAGGGCTGTTGGCTCCTGCGCGGCGGGCAGCCGGCAGCGAGCTGGCCGACTGCGGCGAGCCAAGCCCCGGCGTGCACTCGCCCATCCGGCCGCCGCGGACCGGCCGTCGACCCCACCCGCCTCACCCGAATCGGCTAACGTGGCGGCGCTGCTTCGTGCGACCCGTACCACGGCGCGGCGCCCCAGCCCGCCCCACCAGAAAGCCGCCGAGCCATGTCTGAGCAGGACCAGCCCGCCGCCGCGCGCAGCCGCGCCGCCGTCGTCTCCGCGGCCCCGGCGGCCGCCGCCACGGCCGCGCGCGCCGAGGCCGACCGGCTCCTCGCCGCCGGGTACAGCGTCCTGTTCCTCACGCCGGCGTTCGGGAAGCGGAAGCCCGATCCGTCGCGCGGCGGGGTGCACGTCGTCGAGGTCCGGGTCGGCACCTCCTTCGACTCCGCGCCCGGCGCCCTCGGCAAGCTCGGCCGCAAGGCCGTCCTGACCACGCGCAACGCCCGCGGCAAGGCCCTGGGCAACCCGGCCGCGACCTGGTCCGCCGCCGACGTCGCCGGCGAGATCGGCCGGTATCTCGACGCCTTCGCCCCCGACGTCGTCGTGGCCTGCGACAAGACCGCCGAGAAGGCGGTGGCCAAGCTCGGCCGCGCCGCCGTGGCGCCGGGCCAGGCGCAGCCGGCCGCCAAGAGCCCGCAGACCTCGCTGCTCATCGGCTCCAACAACAACGCCGGCATGGGCCACGCCTGGGCCGTCGCCGTGCGGGAGCACGCCGGGATCCCGTCCCGCAACCTCCAGAAGAAGAGCTACGCCTTCGCCTACGGCTCCGACATCAAGGCCGAGGACAAGGACTGGGTCGACCCGGTGTGGGGCCTGGGCCGGGTCGCCGACACCCTGGACACCGTCACGCACGTCCTGTCCGAGAGCGGCCTGGCGGTCCTGGGCCGGCTCAACGGCGGCCAGCTCGCCGACGACCTGCCCGAGCTGCGGCGCGCCGGGATCCGGACCGCGCTGCTGTTCCACGGCTCCGACATCCGTTCGCCCGACCGGCACATCGAGCTCTACAAGTTCTCGCCGTTCCGCGCACCGGTCAGCGAGGAGGACCAGAAGCTCACCGAGGTGCTGCGGGGCAAGACCGCCGAGATGGCCAAGTGGGTCGAGGAGTTCGACGGCCCGGTCTTCGTCTCCACCCCGGACCTGATCGACGACGTCCCGCGCGCCACCTGGCTGCCGGTGGTCGTGGACCTGGAGCAGTGGACCGAGGGGACGCGCACGCCGCTGGAGCGCGAGGTGCCGGTGGTCGTGCACGCGCCGTCGCGGCCGTTCATGAAGGGCTCGGACCTGATCGAGCCGACGCTGCGCGACCTGGAGTCCCGCGGCCTGATCGAGTACCGGCGGCTGGAGCACATCCCGCAGGCCGAGCTGGTCGGCGTGGTGCAGGACGCGGACATCGTGCTGGACCACTTCGTGATCGGCAACTACGGGGTGATGACCTGCCAGGCGATGGCCGCCGGCCGGGTGAGCATCGCCAACATCGACCAGCGGGTGCGGGACCGGGTCCCGGCCGAGATCCCGACGCTCCAGGCCGACCCGGACTCCCTGGCCGAGGTCATCGAGGGCGTGCTCGCCGACCGAGACAAGGCGCGCGCCGTGGCCGCGACCGGCCGGGCGTTCGTCCGCGAGTACCACGACGGCCGCAAGTCCGCCGCGGCGCTGGAGCCGTGGCTGCGCGGCTGAGGACGTGTCCCGGCCGCATCCCGCCATATCCCCGTCGGGGTGAAGGTCATATTTACCGTTGCTAGAATCCGAGCCAGTCCACACCTGCCCCCGGAGGAACAGTGACCACTCCCGACCAGCGCCGCGTTGATGTGCGCCCACGCGTTGTCATGCTGGTCGGGAACTTCATAGACGGGGACTCCCGCGTCCAGAAGGAGGCCCGCTCCGCGGCGGAGGCCGGCTGGGACACCTACCTGGTCGGACGCTCGCGCAGCGGCAAGCGTGAGGAGTCCCAGTTCGGCGAGGTGACGATCCTGCGCCCGGCCGAGAGCATGGCGGCCACGAAGTACCGCACCTACCACCCGCGCCGCAGCGGTGTCAGCGGTCTGATCGCCTACTCCACGGTCGAGCTCGGCAAGGTCAAGCACCAGCGCCAGCGCATCCGCCAGTCCAACCTGGCGGTCGAGCGCGAGCTGCTGTCCCGCCGGTCCGCCGACGGCCTGAACCCGGCGGCCAAGCTGGTCGACGGAGCGGTGCTGGCGGCCAAGTCGCTGGGCGTGAAGGCCGCCGGCTACTGGATCTCGGCCCGCAAGCAGGCCTTGGACCACAACTACAACATCGTGCAGGACTCGCCGAGCACCTCGCTGGAGAAGCTGCGGGTCCGCCGCGGCGGCGAGGGCGCGGTGTGGAACGCCCAGCCGCGCCTGGTCGACTTCGAGGACTCCTTCGGCCGCGCCGCCGACGAGCTGGAGCCGGACCTGATACACGCCAACGACGCCGAGATGCTCGGCGTCGCGGTACGTGCGGCGGCCCGGGCCAAGGCCAGGGGCCGCACGGTGAAGGTCATATACGACGCCCACGAGTTCTTCGCCGGCGACACCCGCGACAACCCGACCTGGGCCCCGGCCATGGCCGCCCAGGAGGCCAAGTACCTGCCGCTGGCCGACGCGGTGATGAGCCCGATCGAGGGCTACGCCGAGGCCATGGTCGAGTTCCACGGCATCGCGAAGTTCCCCGGCCGCAAGGCCCCGGTGCTGGTCAAGAACATGCCGGCACTGGCCGACCTGGCCGCCTCCGGCGACGACGTGCCCGGCGTCCGCGGCGCCCTCGGCCTGGCCGCCGACGTCCCGCTCCTGGTGCACCCGGGCAGCGTCACCAAGGTCCGCGGCCTGCAGACCGTGGTCGAGGCCCTGCCGGAGCTCGAAGGCGTGCACGCCGCCCTGCTGGTCGGCCGCCGCGACGGCTACGTCGCCGAACTGCTGGCGCGGGCGCGGGAGCTGGACGTCGCAGACCGCTTCCACCTCCTGGACTACGTCCCCAGCGAGGAGCTGACCGCGTACCTGCGCTCGGCCACCGTCGGCATCGACACCCTGCTCCACATCCCGCTGCACGAGCTCACCATCACCACCAAGTTCTGGTCCTACATCAGCGCCGGGCTCCCGGTGGTCGCCAGCGACGTCAAGGCCACCTCGCAACTGACCCGCGAGCTCGGCAACGGCGAGGTCTACACCGCCGGCGACGTGCCGTCGTTCGTCGAGGCGGCGCGCAAGGTGCTCAAGGACCCGGCCGCGTACACGAAGGCTTACAGCGAGGAGACGCTGCGCCAGTACTCGTGGGAGGGGCAGGCCGAGACGATGCTCGGGCTGTACCGCGAGGTGACCGGCAAGGGGTAGCGGCTTTGACCGGCAAGCCGTAGCGGCTGAGCGACGGCGCGGCGGCCGTCTAGTCACAGCATCTTTCGCCGAGCTTATGGGAATGGAGCTGGACGAACACGGCAACGAGCGGTGTCACGGCATCGGCAACAACGGCCGCTGGGAATGGATCGTCACGCGGCCGACCAGGGTTGCCCGGGACGGCGTCCGGTACACGTCGTGTCACCAGGCGATACGCCAGATCCTCATTTCCCCGGAACGGGACGGCCGACGGCTGTGTGTGGTGGAGCCCCACGCCGGCGGCGGGTCGGCGGCCTGACGTCGCGCGGATCCGGGGTCCTCGTGAGCGAATGAGGGCCCTGATTTATGTCCCCGAGGACAATATCCGTCCCGGCGCGGTTCGGCTGGAATGGTCCTGGAAGTCGACCACCGAACTTCGTTCAAGGGGAGACACGATGAGGATCAGCAAGAAGGTCAAGGGCGGTATCGTCGCCGCCGCGGCGGCCGGGGCCCTGGCGATGGGGACGACCGACGCCTTCGCCGGCAGCTACCTTTCCGGCAGCGACGTCTACGCCTGCGGCGGGGACGCCTACCTGGTCGCGACCAGCAGTAACTACGCCTACGCCACCGGATACGGCGGCTGCGGCGGCGGCGGGATCGGCATCCTGCAGATCAACCACAACAGCGGCGGTTCGAAGATCTTCCCGGCCGGCGCCTCCGAGTACTTCGGTGACGGCGTCCACAGCCTGCAGGCTTGCTTCGTCACTCCCGACCTGTCCGCGTACTACGCGTGCGGGCCGGCGTTCTACTACAGCTGAGTCCGGTTCAGTCCTCCGATCGGCAGACCCGGGCGTGCCGGTAGGCCTGTGCCAGCAGGCACGCCTGGAGTCGGGACATCGCCAGCTTCCGCAGGATGCTGGCGATGTGCGCTTTGACGGTCCGCTCCGTCAGGTGCAGCTCCTCGGCGAGGTCCTTGTTCGACGGCCCGGACGCCAGCAGTGCGAAGACCTCCTGCTCACGCTGCGACAGCTCCGCAGGACGCTCCGAGCGGTCGTGCTCGTCCCCCATGGCCAGACAGACAGGGCAGACGGAATTGTCGAACGTCGTGCTGGACACGTGTGCTCACCCCCGTTGGCGCCTCGGCGGCGCCTCTTTCCCCGTGTATTGCCGAGCAATATCAAAGATTGCGGCATATTCGCGACAAGTCAACAATAAAGCGGTTTCGAAGCAGAACCTTGACTGGTGCGGTACGGCCCCCGCAAACGCGAAATCCCCGCCACAGGTCGGGTGGCGGGGACTGCTGTGTTCTTGTGAAGCGCGTTACGCCAGATCCGTGGGCCGCAGCCGCGTAGCGGCGCTCCCGCCGCTCAACAGCACCTCGGCGATCCGGTCCCCGGCGTGCCCGTCCCACAGCGCGGGGCGCCGCGGCGGCGGCGGGTCGGCCAGCACCCGCTGGGCGATCTCGACGATGCGGGTGGGGTCGAGCCCGGCCAGGATGTTCGTGCCCTCGCTGACCGTGATCGGCCGCTCGGTGTTGTCGCGCAGTGTCACGCAGGGGACGCCGAGGGCCGTCGTCTCCTCCTGTACGCCGCCGCTGTCCGTGAGCACGATGCGGGCCCCGGCCTGCAGGGCCACGAAGTCCAGGTAGCCGGCCGGGGGGATCAGGCGGATGCGGTCGGTCGTGACCAGCTCGCGGAGCGCGGTGGCGGCGCGGGGGTGGGCCGGGAGGATCAGCGGCAGTTCCTCGGCGACCTTCGTCAGGGCGCCGACCAGGGGGGCCAGGGCTTCGGGGGAGTCGACGTTCGCCGGGCGGTGCAGGGTCACCAGGCCGTAGCCGCCGGGGGTCAGGGCCAGCTGCTCCAGGGCGCCGGCGGCCAGGGCGCGGTCGCGGTTGGCGAACAGGGTGTCGATCATGACGTTGCCGACCAGGTGCACCTGGTCCTCGCGGTAGCCCTCGGCGCGCAGGTTGTCCACGGCGTCCGGGGACGGGGCCAGCAGGTAGTCCGACAGCCGGTCCACCACGACCCGGTTGACCTCCTCGGGCATCGACCAGTCGCGGCTCCGCAGGCCCGCCTCGACGTGCGCCAGGAGCGTCCCGGCCTTGGCTGCGACCAGGCCGCAGGCCACGGTGGAGGTGACGTCGCCGACCACCACGACCGCGTCCGGCGCCAGCTCGGCCACCACCGGCTCGAAGGCCAGCATGATGCGCGCGGTCTGCTCGGCCTGGCTCCCGGATCCGGCGCCCAGGTAGCGGTCCGGCGGACGGATCCCGAGGTCGCGGAAGAAGACGTCGTTCATCGCCTCGTCGTAGTGCTGGCCGGTGTGCACCAGCACCACCTCGGCCCCGCGCGCCTCCAGGGCGTCCATGACCGGCTTGATCTTCATGTAGTTGGGGCGGGCCCCCGCCACGCAGATGATCCTCAAGGCTGCCGCCGTCCATGCTCGTTCCGCTGCCTGACCCGGCAACTGTAGAACATGCCCGCATGCAACCCGATCGGGGCTGAGCGCGTGCAGTGCTCGGAACCGGGGGCGGGCACGAGCATCGTGGCTGCCCGAAGATCGCACCGAGGGGAGCGGCACTTGGCGTCGCCGAGTGAATTCGACGAGGTCTACGCGGCCACCGCGCCGCGTCTGATCGGCCAGCTGTACCTGGTCATCGGCGACCTGCCGGAGGCCCAGGACTGCGTCCAGGAGGCCTATGCCCGGGCCTGGACCCGGTGGGACCGGCTGACCCGGGACGGCGCCGACCCGGTGGGCTGGGTCAAGACCACCGCCTACCGGCTGGCGATCTCGCGCTGGCGGCACTACACCGCGGGCCTGCGCGCCATGGCCCGGCACGGCGTGCCGCCGGACCTGCCGCCGCCGTCCGCGGACGCGATCGCGGTCCGCGACGCGCTGGCCGTGCTGCCCAAGGGCATGCGCGCCGCGCTGGTCCTGTACTACCTCGGCGGGCTGCGGGTGGCCGAGGTCGCGGAGGCGCTGGAGATACCGCAGGGCACGGTCAAGGCCCGGCTGGCCCGGGGCCGGGCGGCGCTCGCCGGGCTGTTGGCCGACCCGGCCGGGACCGAGGGCTGGGAGATGACGCATGCCTGAGATGAGGGACGCGATGAGGAACGACGGTGTGGGCGGCGAGACGAACATCGGCGAGACGAACATCGGCCGTGTCGGCGGCATCGGCGGCATCGGCGCCGGCGACACCGGCGATGTCAGCACCATCGGCGACGAGATGAACGACGACTTCCGCGGCGTCCTGGCCGACGTGCTGGACGGCCGCGCCTGGGCCGGATACGCGGGCCCCGGCGCGGCCGTGCGCCGGCGCGGCCACCAGCGGCGCCGGCGGGTGGCCGCGACGTCGGCCGCGGGCGTCGCGATAGTGGCGGCGGCGGTCGCCGCGACGAGCGCGGGGCTGGCCACCGGGAGGTCGGCCCCCGGCCCGGGCGCGGTCACCGCCGGCCGGTCCACCACGGCCGCGCCCGGCCGCTACGTGAAGGTGAGCGAGGCCCTGATGCAGCCCGCTGATCTGGGCCCCGACTACACCACCGCGGGGACCGTCGGGCCGCCCGGGCCTTTCCGGGGCTTGTTCTGCGCGCCGATCGCGCCGGTCTCCGTCGTCGGCTCCACGGCCCAGCGGGAGTTCGCCCACCCCTCTTCGAAGGAGAACGGGATCGTGGAAAGCGAGCATCTGTACCAGTTCCCGGACGCGGCTTCGGCGAAGGCGGCCTTCTCCGAGGTCCGGTCGGCCGCGCAGGCCGGCGGGTGTCGGGACGGGGCTGGAGCCGTGTCGTCCTTCCAGGACGTCGGCGGCGCCGGGGACGCGATGTTCACGCAGCGGAACTACGGGGGTCCGACCATGGCCGTCAGCGCCGTCGTCCTCGAAGGACAGGTCGTCGTCGTGAACGAGCTCATGCCCGAGTCCGCCGAGGCGGTGTGGGGGGTGTCCGCCGACTGGCTGACGGCCGTGTCGAAGAAGGCTGCGGACCGGGTGCGGAACGCGCCGCGGACCGACGTTCCGGAGCCGGTGCCGGCGACCACGCAGCCGACCTCCCCGCCGACCGGCGGTTCGGCGCCCGGGTCCGTGCCCTCGTCCGTGCCCTCGTCCGCGCCGCTCCCGGTCTCGCAGCCGGTGGACGGCTTCCTGTTCGCCCCGGCGGACCTCGGACCGTCCTTCGGGGCGGACACCCAGGACGCCTGGCAGTCGGGCCAGAGCCAGATCATCGGAGCCACGGCGGTCTCCGGGATGATGTTCCGCGGCACGATCTCCAGTGGCGACGGCGAGTTCCTGGTCAACGAGGGCGTCTACACGTTCGCCGACGCCTCGGCCGCGCAGACCGGCCTCGCCGCCTACGACCAGTCCACGCAGCAGACGAAGGCCAAGTCCGAGCCGCTGTCCGGTCTCGGCGACCAGGCCTGGATCAAGCACTGGGCCGGGGAGCGGGGCGGCGTCACGGTCGCCATCCGGGTCGGGGGCAAGCTGATCACCTTCGACGTGCTGGCGGGCGGCTCGTCGGCGGACCAGCCGATCCCCGGCGGTGACGCGTGGGTGCGGCAGATCGCGCACCAGGCCGTGCAGCGCCTGGCCGCCGCCAAGTGAGGCGCTGACCAGCTGAGAACACGACCAGCCAAGAACGCTGACCAGTCGAAAACACCGGAAGGACAACGGAAAACGCGTCGAGGCCCGGCCCCCCACCCCACTGGGGAAGCCGGGCCTCGACCCGTGTCACGGCGACCGGTTCGGCGCCCCACAACGCCGGCGCGGTCGCGCGTCCTACAACACTTCGACGTTCGGGCCGGCCATCCGGTTCCGGCAGTCGAGGACATATTTCGCGTGCTTCGCTACGAGGTCGTAATCGAACTCTGCGTGGTCGGCCAGAAGGACCACCGCGTCGGCCGCGGCGATCTCCTCGGCGCCGGCCTCGACGCGCACCAGCCGGGCGTCGGCGTGGATGTCGTCGACCACGTGCGGGTCCGCCCCGCGCACCTGCGCGCCCAGGTTCAGCAGCAGCTCGGCGACCCGGGTCGAGGGCGACTCGCGGGCATCGGAGGTGTTCGGCTTGTACGCCAGGCCCAGCAACAGCACGCGCGAGCCGTTGACCGTCTGCCGGCGGGCGTTCAGGCCCTCCATCAGGCGCCGCACGACGTAGTCCGGCATGTGGTTGTTCACGTCGTTCGCCAGCTCCACGAAGCGGAACGGGACGCCGACCGTGCGCTCCACCTTCCAGGACAGGAACGACGGGTCGATCGGCAGGCAGTGCCCGCCGACGCCGGGGCCGGGGGTGAACTTCATGAAGCCGAAGGGCTTGGACGCCGCGGCGCCGATCGCCTCCCAGACGTCCACGTCCAGCGCCTTGGCGAACATCGCTATCTCGTTCACCAGCGCGATGTTGACGTGCCGGAAGGTGTTCTCGATGAGCTTGGCGAGCTCGGCCTCCTTCGGCCCGGAGACCGGGACCGTGGTCTCGACGAGGTCGTCGTAGAAGCCCTTGATCACCGCCAGCGAGTCCGCGTCGACGCCGGAGACCACCTTCGGGGTCTTCTCGAACGGCCAGTTCTGGTTCCCCGGGTCGATGCGCTCGGGGCTGAAGCCGGCGTGGAAGTCGCGGCCCGCGGCCAGCCCGGAGAGCTCCTCCAGGATCGGCACCATCAGCTCCTCGGTGGTGCCCGGGTAGGTCGTGGACTCCAGCACCACGGTCGCCCCGGGACGCAGATGCGCGCCGAGCGTGCGGGAGCAGGACTCGATGTAGCTCAGGTCCGGCACGCCGTCGCGCAGCGGCGTCGGCACCGTGATCACGGCCAGGTCGAAGCCGGCCAGCGCGGCGGCGTCGGAGGTGACGGAGTAGGCACCGGAGTCCAGCACGGCGCGGATCCGCTCGGAGGCGACGTCCTCGACGTACGACTCGCCGGCCGCCAGCTGCTTCACCCGGTGCGGATCCACGTCGTAGCCCACGACCCGGTGCCCCACCTCGGCCGCGCGGACCGCGAGCGGCAGGCCGACGTACCCCTGGCCGGCGACGACTACGTGCATGATGACTCCGTCTGGTCGAATCCCGTCGAATCCCGCCACGCGCCGCCGAAGCGACGCAGCGTCGCGCCAACTCTATGTGAGTGCGGCGGACGTCTCACGTCCGCTCATGAGCTGTATCCGGGCGGTTACGGAAGCCGCAATCTGGTGACCGGATTTTTTGGCGCTTCTGGTTGGGGCGTTCACGACCGCGCGAGGGTCCGAGTCACTGCGCACGCGTCAGGCGGGCGGGCGGCGGTCGCGTGTCGTGGGCCGCCACCCAGCGAGGTCACCAAACCTTGGGCGAAGCCGTAAAAAGGCTCTTATAAACCCACCAGCCACCCACACCCAGCCACCAGCACCCACACACAGGTCAGCAGCGCCGATTTTTCAGAGCCAGCCGCGCCGCGCCGCCTCGACCCCGGCCTCAAAGCGGCTCTCGGCGCCGAGGCGGACCATCAGATCGGCCATGATGCGGCGCACCGTGCGTGCCGAGATGCCCAGGCGCTTCGCTGCGGCTTCGTCGGTCAGGCCGTCGGCGAGCAGGCGCAGGAGGTGGTTGTCGGTGGGGGTCAGGCCGGCCGGGGAATCGGACTTGGCGGGCATGCCCAGCGGGACGGCGTCGGTCCAGATCAGTTCGAACAGGGCGGTGAGTTGGTCTATCAGCCCGGGTTCGCGGACGCAGAGGGCGCCGACGCTGGTTTCGTTCGGTTTGAGCGGGACGACGGCGGTCTTGCCGTCCACGATGAGCAGGCGGCGGGTCACGGAGGGGGAGAGCCGGACCTCGCTGCCCCGCTCGGCCATCCAGCGGCCGTAGGCGATGGTGGCAGGGTCCTGGCGGACCGTGGAGTGGTAGAGGATGCGGGAGCGGACGCGGCGGGTCATGTCCTCGTCCAGCGACTCTGCCGCTTTGAGGGTCGCCGCTCGCACCGCGCTGCCCGGGACCATCGAGAGCACCTCGACGGTGGCTCCGGCCAGTAGCTGCTCCAGTTCGGACTGCACCGCGTCCAGCCCGAGCAGCTGTTGGGCCGGCTGGCGGTCCGCCACCGCGGCCCGGCCCGCCGCCACGGCGTCGCGCCCGGCGGCCAGCTCCTCCTCCTGCCGCTGTACCAGCCGCTGCATCCCGGCCACCAGCGAAACCGGGTACAACTCGCCGGGCTGATCGCGGGAAGGGCGGAGCAGGGCCAGCTCGACGAGCCGGTCCAGGGTGTCCCGGATCCGGTCCTCCTCCTGGCCCAGACGCTCCTTCAGCTCGCGGACACCTACTGAAGGGTCGGCGAGCATCGCGCTGTAGACCGCTTGTGCAAGCGGATCGAGCCCCAGCGAACCAAGCACGGCACACCCCCTTTGGAATATCCGGTCTCCCGTGCCGGACCCATGCTCGCAGCAGGACCCTTGGCGATCAAGGGGGATACCGCACCATTCCGGATACAGGCTGTGGCCGCGCTTCGGGCGGGCTGTGGCCGGACTCTGGCCGGGACCGGCCTGTCCTAAGGCGGACGGGCCTGCTCCATTCCCCGCGACACCCGCCCCGGGCGAGACTCAGACCGGCGCCAGATCCAGGCGCAACGGCCCGCCCCACGCATCTGTTCGGGCCCTGAAAACCCGCCCCGAAGAATGGATTCGCCGTGTCTCGATTCAAGCATGCCCTCATGGGCGCCGCGGCTGCGGTCGCCCTTGTCGCGGTACCGGCCGTCCCTGCTCTCGCCCGGCAGACCGCCGCCCCCACCGCTTCCGTCACCAGCGCGGCCGCCACGGCCGCCGGGGTCGTCACGACGGACTGTGGGGGCTGCTGGGAGCTCGGCGGAAGCTGAAAAGGAGAAAGGAAGATCATGGATCTGATCATGGTTGCGGTGCAGCGCGCCGGCTTCGCGGGAGACCGCGGTCTGGCAGCGGCAACTCTCCGCTACGCCCTGCAGGCGGTCTCCGGCGACTCTCCCCGCGCCCTGGAGCACGCTCACGTAGTAGTCGACGAAGCCGGCGTCTTCCCGGCCCGCCTCGTGGCCGGACTGTACCTCGCGTCCGATCCGGACGTTCCGTACTCGGTCCGTGACACCGCGACCGCGTTGGTGCGGCGCGCCCTGACCACCTCGCCGATGCTGGAGGACTGGAGTGTGGACTGGGTCGAGGGCCCCTACGGGTACGAGCTCCTGGGTGGGCTCGACGACCTCGAGGACCGCCGGAGTCCGTTGCACAACTGAGTGTGTGGCCGGCCCGGCACCCGGCTGTAGGAGGTGTGCCCCTCTGAAACTCTCAGCGGGGTGCACCTCTTATATGTGGAGCGCACCTCTTGTGCGTTGTGAACCCATATGTGACCGTCAGTGCGTTTCCGACCACCCCGGTCGATCGTTGACCCGACATGCGAATGGCGTTGCGGAGGATCGACCCCCTGGCGGCGGCGGTGGCCGTGCTCGCCCTGGCGCTGCGGGTGCCGTTGGTGATGGCCGCGCTGCCGGGAGACGGGAACTCGGACGAGCCGTTGAACATCTCCGTCGGGCTGCGCATGGCGTCGGACGGGATGCTGAACGCGCACACCTACCGTTACCCGGGACTCCTCTATGAGGTGATCGCCGGAGTGACGACCGCCTTCCGCGCGGTAGGGATCCACGTACCGGCACACGGCGCGATGCGCATCGAGAACCTCGGCGTGGCCCACACGGACGCCCGCGCGTTCATCGTGGCGGTCCGGTTCGTCGGAGTCTTCGCCGCGGTAGCCACCTGCTTACTGGTGTGGGCCGCCGTACGGGAAGTACTGAAGGCGGCAGAGCTGCCGGAGCGATGGGGACGTATCGCTGCCGCCGTCGCTGCGGCGACCGTAGCGGTTTCCCCCTTAGCGGCAGCCAACAGTGTTTACGCGACGCCGGACGTATATGTCGGGCTCGCCGTAGCGCTTACCTTGTACGGCGCTACTCGGGTTCTCCGTGACGCGCGCTATGGAGACCTTCTCTGCGGTCTCGGCGTGGGGATCGCATTAGGCGCCAAATACGCGGCCGTCGCAGCTCTTCCGGTAGTTGTCGCCTATGTGTTGAGTCCCCGGCGCGACAAGCCGGTGATCCGAATCGCGCAAGCCGCCGCCGTCGCGGCAGCGGTGTTCGCGCTGACCACGCCGGGGATCCTCACGGACCCCCTCTCCGTTCTGGACGGCGTGCGATCGGAAGCCGTCCATTATCAAGATGGCCACGTCGGTGCGCAGGGCGGCGCACCCGGCTACTACCTCGGCGCCCTCTTCCGCGATCAGCCATTGCCATTGGCCGCCGTGGCGGTGGCACTCGTCGCGCTGTTCCGCGCGACCGAGCTCATTCGCAGGACATTGATCATCGTCTTCGCTTATGTGATTCCGCAGTTCCTTCTCCTGGCGGTGATGACCGTCCGCTTCGACCGCAATCTCGTCCCGCTGACCCCGGCGCTCGCCGTCCTCGCCGGCGTGGCCGTGCCGGCCGTCGTCTCGGCTGTCGTCCCGGCTGTCGTCCCGGCTGCCGCCCCGTGGACGCGACGGCGGGTCGTCGGCGCCGCGGCCGGCGCCGCAGCCGGGGCCGTGGCCGTGGCGGCGGCGTTCCTCCCGCTCGCCTCCGCCGTCCGCCTCTACCCCCGCCTCGACGAGCACTCGCGGGTCCAGGCCGCGGCGTGGGTCGCCGCGCACGTCCCCGGGCACGCGCCGGTCGCCGTGGAGAGCTACGGCCCCTGGCTGGACCCCGCGCGCTACCACCTCGTGCCGCTCACCTTCGCGACCGACCGGCCGGGGGTCCGGGCCCGGGCGCTCATCCTCACCGAGCACGCCGCCGGCCGCTTCCTCGCCGATCCCGCGCACCACCCGGGCGAGGCGGCCGCGTACCGGGCGATCATGAGCCGTTACCGACTTGCGGCACGATTCACAGCCGGGTCCTGGATCGACGTCTACGTGCCCCGGGAGACGCCCGTGAGCCGCGGGTAGCCGGGGTCACCCGTCCGGCATGGTGGCGGCTTTCCCGCCCCGGGGCGCCGCCCCACTAGCATTCCCATGTGACAAACGACCGCCGCCCCAGTGCTCGGCGCCCACGCCTGGCGATGCTCGTCGCCAACGACGTCCGTCTGGACTCGCGGGTGCAGAAAGCCGCATACAGCGCCGCGGAGGCCGGCTACGACGTCCTCCTGCTCGGCTACGAGCCGAACCGCAAGGGGCGTCCATCGGATCCGGCCTACATCGGCGCGGCGCAGGTCGTGCGCACCGGACTGCACAACAAGTGGCAGATCGCGCAGTGGCCGCTGAAGGACGACGGCGCGCCGAGCCTGCGGCTGATGCCGTTCCGGGCGCTGTCGTTCGCGTCGTCGCTGGACTACAAGGCGCGGCGCCGCATCGTGCAGCGCATCAAGGAGCCCGGCACCGGCGACGGCAGCATGAAGCACCGCGCCAAGGAGATGCTCTGGAAGGTCTACTTCCGCGACGGCGACTGGCGGCGCACGGCCCGGCACCTGCTGTGGCTGGAGTCGAGCTGGTCGGCGCTGATCGAGGAGTTCGAGCCGGACCTGATCCACGCCCACGACATGCACACCCCCGGCATCGCGGTGCGCGTCGCCGACAAGCTGGGGCGCAAGGGCACGCGGCCGAAGGTGCTCTACGACGCCCACGAGTTCGTGGCCGGCGTCTCGATGCCCGAGCAGCGCCGGCTGGCCTACGTCGGCCTGGAGGGCGAGTACGTCCGCAAGGCCGACGCGGTGATCACGGTCTCCCCGCTGCTCGCGCAGTGGCTGCAGGAGCGCTACCACCTCACCGAGACGCCCGGCGTCGTGGCCAACGCGCCGATGCTGCACGTCCCCGGTGACGAACATGGCGAATCGGGCGATACGGACTCCGCTGAGGCGCCGAGCCTGCGCAAGGCCTGCGGTCTGGCCGACGACGTCCCGCTGCTCGTCTACTCCGGCGCGGTCTCGCCGATGCGCGGCATCGCGACCATGGTGGCCGGCCTGCCGGAGCTGCCGGACGTGCACGTGGCCGTGGTCCGCGGCGCCGACACCGAGTTCACCCGGGCACTGCAGAAGCAGGCCGAGGAACTCGGCGTAGCCGACCGGCTGCACATGGTCGGCTACGTCGCGCCGCACCTGGTCCCGCAGTACCTGGCCTCCGCGGACATCGGCGTGATCCCGATCCTGCACACCCCGAACCACGAGGTGGCGCTGATCACGAAGTACTACGAGTACATGCACGCCAAGCTGCCGATCGTGGTCTCCGACGTGCAGGCCATGGCCGACTTCACCCGGGAGCTGGGCAACGGCGAGGTCTTCACCGCCGAGGACGCCCACGAGTACGCTCAGGCGGTCGCCAAGGTTCTCGCCGACCGGCCCGCCTACGCGTCCCGCTACACTGACGACCTGCTGGCGGCCAACTCCTGGGAGGGCCAGGCCGAGGTGTTGGGCGGGGTCTACGCGCGACTGCTCGGGCGGGAACCGGAACCGCGGACGGGGGTCCGGGCGTTCGGTGAGACGGATGAGCCGAACGCTTAGGGTGTAACCACGGGGACATTCGGCGGACCGCAAAGCGTTGCCCGATAGTGTGACCGATCTACAGCACAACCCTGACCCCCCAAACAGGTGCAACCTAAAGCAAGTGGAGTGTGAGAGTGGCGACCGCCACCAGTGAGACGGGATCCGTGGAGGAGACCCGGACGAAGACCCCCGAGCCTCCGCGCGCGACCGAGCAGGTTCACGTCTTCGAGCCCTACCGATACGCGCTGCCCAAGTTGGGACCGTACTTCCGGGACGTTTGGGCCCGGCGTCAGTTCGCCACCCACATGGCGTCCTCGACCCTGAAGGGCCAGCACTTCGACAGCTTCTTCGGCCAGTTCTGGCTGGTGCTGAACCCGATGCTGCTGGCGCTGGTGTACTTCCTGCTGACCAGCGTGCTGGGCGGGCAGAGCGGAGCCGGCACCAGCGCGATGAACCACTTCGTCGGGCTGTTGACGGGCCTGTTCGCGTTCTTCTACACGCGCAACGTCATCCAGTTCGCCGCCAGCTCGATCACCGGCGGCGGCAAGATGATCATCAACATGTCGTTCCCGAAGATCCTGCTGCCGCTGTCGACGACGTTCACGGCGATGCTGACGTACTTCCCGACGCTGTTGGTCTACGCGTGCTTCTACATCTTCGTGCATCATGCGGTGGCGGTCGGGATCCTGTGGATCATCCCGATCTTCATCATCCAGACGGTCTTCAGCTTCGGGCTGGGGCTGCTGTTCGCGGCCGTGACGCTGTACTTCCGCGACATGTCCACGCTGCTGCCCTACGTGCTGCGCATCTGGATGTACATCACCCCGGTGCTGTTCTCGCTGTCCTACGTGAAGTCGGAGGTCGCGGCCGGGAAGCTGCCGCACGCGATCGAGGCCGTCTACAAGTGGGACCCGTTCTCGCCGATCATCAACTCCTGGAACACCGCGCTGGTCGGCGACGGGCCGCGGCCGTTCTGGAAGGGCGGGACGATCAACGGCCACTTCTACGCCGCCGCCTCCTATAACCCGCAGCTGACCGAGATCCTGGTCGGCGCCGTGTTCGCGATCGTCGCCCTGGTCGTCGGCGCCTGGTACTTCATGTCGAGGGAGCGTGAGTTCGCTGTCCGCCTCTGAAACCGTCGAGACCGTGGACACCGCCAAGTCTGCCGAGTCCGCCGAGGCCACCCCGGCACCGATCGAGCAGCCGGCGGCCAAGCTCGTCGACAAGCAGCTGGAGCCCCGCCTGGCCATCAAGGTCGAGGATCTCCACCTGTACTACCGCACCAAGGCCGAGGCGAACCCGACCCTGAAGGCCGCGCTGATCCGCAAGGCCAAGCGCCAGAAGGTCGAGCAGAAGGTCATCAAGGCGGTCAACGGCGTCTCCTTCGAGGTGCCGCACGGCACCGTGCTGGGCGTCATCGGCCACAACGGCGCCGGCAAGTCCACCCTGCTGCGCGCGCTCTCCGGGATCCTGCCCCCCACGCAGGGTCGCGTCGAGGTGCGCGGCCGGGTGTCGACGCTGCTGGCCCTGGGCGTCGGCTTCAACCAGAACCTCACCGGCCGGGAGAACATCGTCCTGGGCGGGCTGGCGCAGGGCTGGTCCAAGGACCAGATCCGCGAGAAGGAAAACGCGATCATCGACTTCGCCGACCTCGACACGCTCTCGGAGGGCGCGATCGACCGGGCGATGAAGACGTACTCCTCGGGCATGTACGCGCGCGTGGCCTTCGCGGTCGGCGTGCACATGGACCCGGACATCCTGCTCGTGGACGAGGCCCTGTCCGCCGGTGACGCGCGGTTCAAGGAGAAGGCCACCGAGAAGATGCTGGAGCTGTGCGAGAACGCCCGCACCATCGTGCTGGTCTCGCACGGCCTGGAGACGGTCCGCCACATGTCCAACCACTGCATCTGGATGGACCACGGCAACCTGGTGCAGAGCGGCGACCCCGACGAGGTCATCGACGCCTACATCGAGCAGCAGCGCAAGGACCGCGAGGCGGCCGACGCCAAGAAGGCCGCCGCCGAGGCCAAGGAGGTCCAGGAGGACCAGGCGCTCGCGGCCAAGGCCGAGAAGACCAAGGAAGCGCTGCAGAAGGCCATCGGAGAGGACGTCTGAGCAAGGCATGGCCGCTGACCGCAGCAGTAACAGCAGCAGTATTGACGTGTCGATCATCACCGGCGGGCACGACGTGGCGGACGCGCGGCTGCACCGCCTGGCCGCCGCGCTGCGCCGGGCCGGCCTGGGCGTCGAAGTGGTCGGTCTCGGGCTCCCCGAGGCCGGCCCGGCCGACTGCCTGGTGCGCACCCTCGGCTCCCGCTCGGCGAAGAAGCGGCTCAAGGCGGACCTGACGCTGCCGTTCAAGGCCCGCGGCAAGGTCCTGCTGACCGTCGACCCGGACATGGTCCCGGGCGCGACGCTGGCCCGCTGGTTCAAGGGCCGCAAGGTCGTGGCCGACGTCCACGAGGACTACCTGAAGCTGCTCAAGGACCGGGCCTGGGCCCGCGCCTCGTGGAAGAAGAGCGCGGCCACCTTCGCGGTCCGGATCTGCACGTTCTGGACCAAGCGCGCGAACATCACCGTGGTCGCCGACGACCACGTGCCGCCGCTGAAGGGCCGCAACCGCCTGGTGGTGAAGAACCTCCCGGACTTCTCCTTCCTGCCGGCCGCCGGCGAGCCGGACCACTCCGCCCCGCGCGCCATCTACATCGGCGACGTGCGGCGCTCGCGCGGCCTGCAGGCGATGCTGGCCGCGGTGGAGGGCACCTACACCTGGGAGCTCGACGTGGTCGGCCCGGTGCAGCCCGGCGACCAGGCCTGGCTGGACACCTGGCACGCGACGTCCAGCGAGCAGGTGCGCAACCGGATCAGGTTTCACGGGCGTCTGGACCCTCAGAAGGCCTGGGCGCTGGCCGACGGCGCGTGGGCGGGGCTCGTGCTCCTGGACGACACCCCGGCCTTCCGCGAGGCGGTGCCGAGCAAGCTGTACGAGTACCTGGCCGTCGGCCTGGCGGTGGTGGCGACACCGCTGCCGCGGATGGCCGAGCTGATCTCCGCCTCCGGTGCGGGCGAGGTGGTGGCGGACCCCGCCGCCGCGTCGGCTACGCTGCGGCGGTGGTCGGAGCAGTACGACGAGCTGGAACAGGCGCGCCACAACGCCCGCAAGTGGGCTGCGGAGCACCTCACCGGGGCCTCGCCGTACGACAAGCTCGCGGAGGAGATCCGCGGGCTGGTCAAGCACTGACGCTCTAAAGCCATAGTGGGTCGCCGTGCCCACGGTCCAGCGGGCCGCGACCCGACCGCTCGCACGTACGATCGCCGGAGAACCGAGAGTGACTGAACAGAAGCAGGGTAGCCGGGAAGGCGTGCGGATCCTGCCCAGCGCCGACGTGGACGACCGCGCCGAGCTCGGCGAGGGCACCAGCGTCTGGCATCTGGCCCAGGTGCGCGAGGGCGCGCGGGTCGGCCGTAACTGCGTGATCGGCCGCGGCGCCTACATCGGCCCGAACGTGCCGGTCGGCGACAACTGCAAGATCCAGAACCACGCGCTGGTCTACGAGCCGGCGGTGCTGGAGCCCGGGGTCTTCATCGGCCCGGCGGTGGTCCTGACCAACGACCACTACCCGCGCGCGGTGAACGCCGACGGCACCCCCAAGTCGGCCCACGACTGGAGTCCGGTCGGCGTCACGCTGCGCGAGGGCGCCTCGGTCGGCGCGCGCTCGGTGTGCATCGCGCCGGTCACCATCGGCCGCTGGGCTTTGGTCGCGGCGGGCTCCGTGGTGTCCAAGGACGTCCCGGACTTCGCGCTGGTGGCCGGCGTCCCGGCCAGGCGCCTGCGCTGGGTCGGCAAGGCCGGCGAGCCGCTGGAGGACCGCGGCGACGGTCTGTTCGTGTGCCCCAAAGACGGCTCTGAGTACGTAGAGATCGACGGTGTTCTGAAGGAGAAGGCATGACGCTCCCGTTCATTCCCCCGGCCCGGCCGGTGACCGGCGAGGACGAGATCGAGGCCGTGGTGCGCGTCATGCGGACCGGCCAGGTCGCCGCCGGCCCCGAGGTCGAGGCCTTCGAGCAGGAGTTCTCGGCGCTGGTCGACGGCCTGCACTGTGTGGCCGTGAACTCCGGCACCTCCGCGCTGCACCTGGCGGTGCTGGCGCTGGGCGTCAAGCCGGGCGACGAGGTGATCATGCCCTCGTTCTCCTTCGCGGCGACCGCGAACTCGGTGGCGATCGTCGGCGCGGTGCCGGTGTTCGTGGACATCGAGCGGGACTCGTTCAACATCGACCCGGCCGCGATCGAGGCCGCGATCACCGACCGGACCGTGGCGATCATGCCGGTGCACCTGTACGGGCACCCGGCCGCGATGGGCGCGATCATGGAGATCGCGCGCAAGCACGGCCTGAAGGTCATCGAGGACTCGGCGCAGGCCGTCGGGGCCACGCTGGACGGCAAGGCGATCAGCACCTTCGGCGACGCCGCGTGCATCAGCCTGTACCCGACCAAGAACATCCACTCCATCGAGGGCGGCATCGTCGTCACCCCGGACGCCGAGGTCGCGCGCCAGGTCCGCCTGCTGCGCAACCAGGGCATGGAGGAGCGGTACAAGAACGAGGTCATCGGCCTGAACAACCGGCTGTCCAGCGTGCACGCGGCGGTCGGCCGGGTGCAGCTGACCAAGCTGGCGGCCTGGACCAAGCAGCGTCAGGAGAACGCGCGGTACTTCGACGCGCACCTGCAGGGCGTCGGCGTTCCGCCGGTCGTTGCCGGGGCCGAGCACGTGTACCACCAGTACACGATCCGGGTCACGGACGAGGTCGAGGGTGGCCGGGACGGTCTGGCCGAGCGGCTGAAGGAGCGCGGCATCGGCACCGGGATGTACTACCCGATCCCGATCCACCGCCTGCCGTCCTTCCAGCGCCCCGACGTCGCCTCGCGCGTCGCCGGCGAGCTGGTCGAGACCGAGAAGGCGGCGGCCGAGGCGCTGTCGCTGCCGGTCATGCCGACCCTGGCCCAGGACGAGCTGGAGCGGATCGTGGCCGGGGTGAACGCGCTGTGAGCGGCACGAATGGCACGAAGCTGCGCGCGGGCCTGATCGGCCTGGGCATGATGGGCCGGCACCACGCCCGGGTGCTGGGCTCGCTGGACGGCGTGGAACTGGTCGCGATCGCCGACCCCGGCGGCGACGCGCACGGCGTGGCCAACGGCCGCCAGGTGCTGGGGAACGTCGAGGAGCTGATCGCCGCGGGCATCGACTTCGCGGTGGTCGCGGTGCCCACGGTGTTCCACACCGAGATCGGCCTGGCGCTGGCCGAGGCCGGCGTGCACACCCTGATCGAGAAGCCTTTAGCGCCGGACGTGAACTCCGCGACCCAGCTCGCCGAGACCTTCGAGCGGGCCGGCCTGGTCGGCGCGGTCGGCCACATCGAGCGCTTCAACCCCTCGCTGCAGAACCTGCGCAAGCGGCTGGAGCACGGCGAGCTCGGCGAGGTCTTCCAGGTCGTGACCCGGCGCCAGGGCCCGTTCCCGAACCGGATCGCCGACGTCGGCGTGGTGAAGGACCTGGCCACCCACGACATCGACTCCACGGCCTGGGTGACCCGGCAGCCCTACACCTCGATCTCGGCCCACACCGCGTACCGCTCGGGCCGCGAGCACGAGGACCTGATCGCGATGACCGGCCGGCTGGCCGACGGCACCGTGGTCAACCACCTGGTGAACTGGCTCTCGCCGATGAAGGAGCGGGTCACCATCGTCACCGGCGAGAAGGGCTGCTTCGTCGCCGACACGCTGGCCGCCGATCTGACGTTCTACGCGAACGCCTCGGCCCCGACGATCCCCACCTGGGAGGCGATGCAAGCCTTCCGAGGAGTATCGGAGGGCGACATGGTGCGCTTCGCCATCCCGAAGCCCGAGCCCCTGCGCACCGAGCTGGAGGCGTTCCGGGACGCGGTCCTGGACGTCGACGGCGGCCGCGAGCGCGTGGTCAGCATGCGCCAGGGCCTGCAGGTGGTGCGGGTCGCCGAGGCCGCGCTGGACTCGGCCGCCAAGGGCGCGACCGTCGAGCTGTGATCGCCTGAAGTGACGACGAACATACGTTCCGTGGCGGGAAACGCGCTGGCCGGAAGAGGCCGTTGACCAGCTGAGGACGCGAAGTGATCAGGGCCTCCGAAACCGGGTATCCGGTCTCGGAGGCCCTGACGCGTTCTTTACTTCGGTTTGACGGGCTTCACGAAACTCTAAGAGTCCTCGCGGAGACTGATCTCCCCTACTCGAGACGAGTCCGCACCATGCCTGATGAAAGGGGCTGGATCCTTGGAGCCCGAGCAGCTTCCTCCCCATGTCAGTGTGGTTCTGCCGTGTTACAACGAGGAGGCGCATGTTCTGCTGGAGATCCAGCGGATTTGCGCGGCGTTGGATGCCACGGAGTACCCCTATGAGGTGTTGGCGATCGATGATGCCTCCACGGATGGGACGTTGGAGGTGTTGCGGAAGGCTGAGATCGAGTATCCGTCGGTGAAGGTGGTGGCGTTCAACCGGAACGGTGGGGCCGGGACGGTGCGGCGGATCGGGTCGAAGATGGCCCGGGGTGAGATCGTGGTGTGGACGGATGCGGATATGTCGTATCCGAATGAGCGGATCCCCGAGTTGGTGGAGATGCTTGATTTCGATGCGGACATCGATCAGGTGGTGGGGGCTCGTAGGGCGGAGATGGGGTCGCATCGGTTGTTGCGGATCCCGGCGAAGTGGGTGATCCGGAAGATCGCTGAGAAGTTGACGAATCAGAAGATTCC